>JBDHLD010000194.1:0-8156 GCA_039586035.1 Gemmatimonadota bacterium
CTCGAGCCGATCGAACACCGCGGTGACCAGGCTGGCCTCCGACACCCCACGGATCACCGCCTCGGCGTCGGGCGTGGTGTCCCTCGTCCAATGGACCAGCGGCGTGAGACCTCGCTCGGGGTGATGCCAGCCTCCCTTCTTCCCATCACCCAGGTTGACGGGCCCATGCCTGAGTGCCATCCGCAGGAACCTCCGCTGCAGCTGCACGGCGTCATGATCGTTGAGTCCGCGCGCCGGCATGGCGAACACGATGTAGTCGTCCCGGAGGTCCTCCGGTTCACCGAATCGGTGGAGCGAATGGGTCATGGCGTCCCCCCTGCTCCAACCTCGGCCACGACCGCGTCCAGGGCTCGCCCGAGACCCAGGTTGGTCTTGGCCCGGACCACGGGTCGACCCGCGTCGGCGAGGATCCCGTCCAGCTCCGTCCGACCGGCGTCGTCGCATCGCGCGTACACGCCGATGGCCATCACCGTGTCGATCCGCTCCGCGACGCCGTCCAGCGCATCGAGGATCGCCGGGACCCGGGCGGGCTCGCTCCGGAACTCGACGATGGCCGACATGACCCGCTCTCCCATCACGTCCGGATCCAGCGTGCCGGCATCTCGATCGCTCATCAGGTGGGTGATGGGATTGGCTTCCTCGAAGGCGAGTCCCATCCGCGCCAGGGCACGCGTCACCTGCTCGATGTCTCCGAACCACGCACCTACGCCCGGCCGACCCAGCTCGACCGTGAACCCCACCTCGCCCACGTCGACGCGCCCCGTCACGTCGTTCGTCTTCACCTCTTCGGTGCCGCGGCCCAGGATCCCGGTGCTCTCGTGGGTCGCCTGGACGTCGGAGAAGGCACGGCGGACGGTCCGCGGCCAGGTGAGCTCGTCGGGGACGATGGCCGAGGTCGGGCAGACATCGGGCTCGGGGTCGAAGCGGAGGCGGAACAGACCCAGGAGCCGACGGGTGGCCCGCAGCAGGACCGGGTTCAGCGTCTCGGTGGCTCATGCCGCGGTAGCACGTGAAGCACTCCACGCATTGGTCACGATCGACCACGGCGCGGCTCAGTACCGGGTCGATCCGAATCGCGCCCATGGGGCAGACGGCCACGCAGTTCGCGCAGGCCACGCACTTCTTCGGATCGATTCGCATGAGGTCTCGGGGTCGTCATTGGACCAGCGACACGACCGGCGACGCATGACCACCCAGCACGGGGCTGCAGCACGCTCGGCCAGGTCCCACGCGCCTTGCACCAAGAGGATGCCCTCCTCCGTGGCGCGCGGCTGTCCGGTGTCTTGACCGATCAACGGTGGGGAGAAACCCTCCCTGATGCCGGTAGCGGCGCCGTGCTGGGGGTTCGCACGTCGCCTTGCCAACCACGCGGTCCCGGCCCACGCTGCTTTTCCGACTGTCCAGCGCTACCCTTCGGAACCGGAAGAAGCACCGTGTCGATGCCGGCGACCCCCGTTCACGTGCGCCTGTCCCGTGCGCTCGCGCTGATCCCCGGATTGGTGGCCTGTGCGCCCTCGGGGCCCGCCGACGCGATCTTCTTCGACGATGCGCTGGTCATCGACGGCTCCGGCACCGCAGCACGAATCGCCGATGTCCGGGTCCACGGCGACCGAATCGTCGACGTGGGAGATCTGGAGCCCACATCGGCCGACGCGGTGATCGACGGCGCCGGGCTGGCCCTCGCGCCCGGCTTCATCGACACGCACAGTCACCACGACCGGGGGCTCTTGGAGACACCCGGCGCGCTCGCGGTGATCAGCCAGGGCGTCACCACTGTCGTAGTGGGACAGGACGGCGGATCTCCGCTGCCGCTGGCCGACTTCTTCGAAGCGCTCGAACGCGGACCCGCGTCGATCAACGTGGCCGCGTACGCCGGCCACAACTCGATCCGGTCCCTGGTCATGGGAGACGACTTCAGGCGCGAGGCAACCGCCCAGGAGGTGGCAGCCATGCGCACGGTCCTGGCGGCGGAGCTGGAGGCGGGAGCGCTGGGGCTCTCCACCGGCCTCGAGTACGATCCCGGGATCTACTCGTCCACGGACGAGGTGGTTCGCCTGGCCCAGGACGCGGCGGCGGTCGGGGGGCGGTATGTCAGCCACCTGCGCAGCGAGGACCGGGCGTTCTTCGACGCGCTGGACGAGCTGATCGAGATCGGGCGTGATACCGGCATGCCCGTCCAGGTATCGCACATGAAGCTCGCCATGAAGAGCCTGTGGGGACGAGCCGACGAGGCTCTCGCACGACTGGACGCCGCCCGTGCCGAGGGCATCGATGTCACGGCCGACGTCTACCCCTACGAGTTCTGGCAGTCGACAATGACGGTCCTCTTCCCGGATCGGGCCTACACCCGCGAAGCGGCCACCTTCGCTCTGGCCGAGCTGGCTCCCCCCGACGGAATGCTCATCGCTCGCTTCGAGCCCGAGCCAGCGTACGTGGGCCGGACCCTGGCCGACATCGCCTCGTCGTTGGGCAAGGACCCGGTGACGGTCTACCTGGAGCTGATCGAGCGCGCCCGGGCCACAGAGGGGGACGAGAGCATCATCTCCCGCAGCATGTCCCCGGATGACATCGGCACGCTGCTGGCCTGGCCCCACACCAACGTGTCCAGCGACGGGAGCTTGAATGGACGACACCCCAGGGGGTTCGGTGCATTTACGCGCGTCCTGCGGGAGCACGTCCGAGAGCGGGGAGACCTGGAGTTGGAGGAAGCCGTGCACAAGATGACGAGCCTGGCCGCCCAACACATGGGGATCTCGGACCGTGGCCACATCCGGGTGGGCGCGTTCGCCGACCTGGTGCTCTTCGACCCGACGACCGTGGGCGATCGGGCCACGCCCGAAGAGCCCACCGCCACCTCGGAAGGCGTCGCGGGCGTGTGGGTGAATGGGCAGCACGTGTACGGCGAGGCCGGGGTCACCGAGCGCCGGCCGGGTCGAGTCATTCGCCGAAGCGCGAATTGACCTCCGGGCCGACGCGTGGCCGGATGAGCCTGACGAATATCCTCGAGGGGAGACCGCGATGAAGCGCCGAGAGTTCATGCGAGCCGGCCTCGCGGCTGGGGCCGTAGCAGGGGTGTGGCCCAGGGACGGCGCGGCGGGCGAGCCCGCGTCACGTGACCGGGGACCGACCGTCGAGTGGGAGGCCAATGCGAGCGCACGGCAGACCCAGGAGCCCTTCCATCTGGACTATGCCCCCCACTTCGGCATGTTCAGGGCCCACGGCGGCGATGACCCCATCGGCGAGCTCCAGTTCATGGCCGATCAGGGGTTTCGGTCACTCGAGGACAACGGCATGGCGCGACGCTCCGAGGCGGAGCAGCGACGGATCGCGGCCGAGATGAGTCGTCTCGAAATGAGGATGGGGGTGTTCGTCGCTCACACGATCCACTGGACCGAGGCCAGCCTGGCGTCGGGAGACGAAGGGAAGCGGGCCGAGTTCGTCGACGAGATCGCGGCGGCCACCGAAGTGGCGAAACGGGTCAACGCCACCTGGATGACCGTCGTGCCCGGTCACGTGGATCTGGCCCTCCATCCCGACTACCAGACCGCGAACGTGGTGGAAGCACTCAAGCAGGCATCAGCGGTGCTCGAGCCGCACGGTCTGATCATGGTCCTGGAGCCGCTGAATCCTCGGGATCATCCGGGCATGTTCCTGAGGCGGATCCCCCAGGCATTCCAGATCTGTCGCGCCGTGGACAGCCCTGCCTGCAAGATCCTGGACGATCTCTACCATCAGCAGATCACCGAGGGCAATCTGATCCCCAACATGGACGCCGCCTGGGACGAGATCGCGTACTTCCAGATCGGGGACAACCCGGGAGATCAACTACGCCAACGTCTTCGCGCACATCCGCGAACGGGGATTCGACGGCGTTCTGGGGATGGAGCACGGCAACGCAATGGAGGGGGCCCCCGGCGAGCTCGCCGTGATCGAGGCGTATCGGAGCGTGGATCCCGGCTGAACGGCTCGCCCGTGGCGCGGACGGGGCGTCCCGGTCCGGCCGGGACGCCCCAATTTGCGAGGGCTCGCGTGCGTCTCCGTCGGATCGGTGACGCGCCGCTGTCCGAGGACTCGCCCGTTGTCTCTCGCGCCCAGATCGCCCGCTGCTCGCGCGCCCGACTCAGCCGCCGCCGTCCGCTCTGGGCGGCACCTCCTCCATGGTGGACGCGTACAGCGGGTTGAACAGCAGCTTGAACGTGTTGCCGGGTTGGCCCCGGGTATTGGGCCGAAATCCCAGGAGCACAGCGCGGCCCTGCCCGTGGGGCACGAGCAGGCCGGCCGGCGCGCCGGCGAGGTGCTCTTCCGCGCCGATGGCCCAGCCGTCGGCCAGGAGGTCCGAGTCCGGAAAGGACGCGAACGTCCGGATCGGCCGCTTCAGCGTCTGGTCCCCACCGGAGGCCGCCTCTTCGGAGGCGGCGGGCAGGACGCGCATCACGTGGGCGTGCCGCCAGAAGAGGGCGCTGGCTCGCTCCTGCATGCCCCAGGCCATGGGATCGGAGGGGTCCACTTCTACGCGCATGAGCGAGCCGGGGACGTAGAAGTCCCGCGCGTCTATGCCGGCGATCTTGTTTCGCACCGGTAGCCCAAGGGCAGAGGCCACGAACTCCACGGACTGGTGCGCTCCCAAGATCCAGCCGCCGTCTCGGACCCACGCGTCGAGGGTGGCCGTGCCGGACGCACCGACGCCACCGGTGTACCGCTCGGGTAGCGCGAGGTCGGCGTGGCCCTGGCGGATGCCCTCCACCGTCTGATCGGGGAAGATCAGGATGTCGTAGTCCGCCAGGCGACGGGACGTCAGGTCGGCGTCGTGCAGGGTGTCGGCCTGGAATTCGTAGGTATCCAGAACCCAGCGAGTCCAACCTTCGGGCATGGTGGTGACCCAGCTCTTGTACAAGCCGATCCGGGGCGCCCGGATGCTGTGGGCGGACACCTGGGGTGCGCCGTCGATACCATGGAAGTCCAGGCCCAGCTCGCCGGCGAGTCGGTCCAGATCGGCTCGGTCGACATCACGGATCAGGAACGCTCCGGCGCCGAGCTCGGCCCCGTCCAGCTGGACGCCCTCGGTGAGCCGGGCGACCCGGGCCCCACCCGCCAGCAGCCGGTTGACCGCCCGGTACGACTCGTTGGACGATGCGGTCAGCACGTGGCCGTAGCTGCCGGTGGTGACCTGACCGGGATCGGGGCGCACGTCTTCGATGACGGCTTCGGGTAGGTCGAACGGCGCGTACACCCGAGCGACGGTCACGCCGAGCTGATCCGGGAGGTTGTATCCCGTGAAGTCGTAGGGTGTCTCCGGCGGCCCCCCGGGATAGTCGAAGCGGTCGGGGTAGCGGCGCGTCTCCATGAGGTCGATGACGAACGGCCGGTACGCCTGCGGCCCGATGACGTACGCGCCCTCGGGGAACACCGTGTCGTTCACCCGGAAGGAGCTCTCCGCGCGTCGGACCTCGACGCCCCCGTGGCGCAGGACGCGGAGGAGTCGAAGAGCCGCACCTGGATCGTGCTGGTCGGATGCGTCGATCACCCAGGCGAACGGTCCGTCCTCGGCCGCCTGGCCCTTCTCGATCTGCCGCCGCCCCAGGAAGTAGGTGTCGTACAGGAACTGGTCGCCCACCCGGGAGGCGAGATCCAGGACGGCCTTGGACCCGGTCATCATGTAGTCCATGGCGTCGCGGATGTGCCAGCATCCGCCCTCCCACGGGACCGGGTACTTCATGCTCGGCTCCATGGTCTTCATGGGGATGTTCCGGGTGAACATCTCCCCGATCTCGTCCTCGTCGTAGCAGTGGGGTGTGGCGTACTTGTACAGCGCCGTCTCGGTGAAGAAGCCGTACATGTTGTGCAGTTGCGGGACGGTCACCATGAATCCGCCGCCCCAGGAAACGCGGTAGCCGATGCCGGTGCTCACGCCCGGCTTCCCCTCGGTCATGAAACGCTTGAGCATGTACTGACCGATCGTCGAGAGCCCCGCGGGGATGACCGGGTCCACCGTCGGGCTCAGCGGATCGGCCGGTGGCGGAACCCAGATGCGGCCGGGGAAGGGGCCGGTCTGATGGTGGTTGTAGATCAGCTGGGGGAACCACTCCTCGTAGAAGATCCTGGACGCGACCTGGGTCTCGGCCTGGGTGAACATGTACCAGTCGCGGTTGTTGTCGTGCCCGATGTAGTGGTGGTAGAGCCCCGGCAGGTCGGCGGTCTCGAAGGGGGTGCCGAGGTTGCTGCGGTACCACCCCGTGACGATGTCCATGCCGTCCGGATTGATGTTCGGCATGAGGAGCACCATGACGTTGTCCCGGATGCGCCGGGCTTCGTCGTCTTCGCCGGTGGCCAGCCAGTGCGCTAGCTCGGGCGTGTGCAGCGTGTGGGCGACCTCCGTGGCGTGGAGCCCGCCATCGATCCACACCGTGGGGAGGCCCTCCCGGACCAGGGCGCGCGCTTCCTCGTCCGACAGGTCGCGCGCGTTCGACAGCCGCCGGTTGATCTCCCGGATCCGCTCGCGCCGCGCCAGGTTGTCGGGCGAGGAGATGAACGCCAGCAGCATGGGTCGGCCCAGCGTGGTGGTGCCGATCTGCTCGACGTCCACGCGGTCCGAGGCCTGGTCCAGGGCGCGGAAGTACTCGACCACGGCGTCGTAGTCGCCCAGGTGGTAGTCCGCCCCCAGCTCGAAGCCGAAGACCTCGTTGGGGTGGGGAGCTTCCTGGGCGGACGCCGGAGGCGACGCCACGGTGAGGATCGCCCACAGGGCGAGCGTGGGCGCCAGGACCAGGGTCCGCGACAGGGCACGCGTGGGCGCCTGCGCCTCCCGCAGGAGGCCGGCTGCATCGATCGAGCGGAGGTTCGGGGTGTGGAACGGCCGCATGGCGGATCTCCTGGGACGCGCGGAGTCGGGGGAAGGCCGTCAAATTCGCGGGGCGTAGCTTGCCGCCGCAACCACGGCGGTATGCTGGTGGGTCGTCGGCGGAGGCCGCTCCGGTCGGCGTCCGGTGTCGGCGTCCAAGTTGGTCACGGAGCGCGAGCAGGTCCTGGCGGCCGAAGCCGGGATGCCGTCTTCGAGGATTGGCGCGCTCGCCGGTGGCCGGCGATCCTCACCGCCCCAGTATCTCCCCGAGTGCTGCAATCAGATAGCGGACGTTGCGCTCGCTGCAGCTGTGACCCATCAGCCCGATGCGCCACGCCTTGCCCTTCAGGGGCCCGAAGCCGCCCACGATCTCGATGCCGTACTCCCGCAGCAGGCGATTCCGCACCGAGGCGTCGTCGACACCGTCCGGGATCATGACGCAGGTGAGCATGGGCAGACGGTTGTCGGGGTCGCCGAACAGCTCGAGACCGAGCCCGGTGAGCTGCTCCTTCAGCAGGTCGCCACACCTCTGATGTCGGGCCACCCGGTTCTGCAGACCCTCTTCCTCGATCAGTCGTAGCGCCTCCCGAAGGGCGAACACCAGGGGGCCGGGAGCCGTGTGGTGGTACTTCCGATCCGCGAACCAGTACTGGCGAATGAGCTGGAGGTCCAGGTACCAGGTGTCCGGCGCAGCGCTCCGGGACTCGATCGCCCTCATGGCCCGGTCGTTCAGGGTGATGCAGGAGATGCCGGCGGGGCCGCCGATGCACTTCTGCCCACCGCTGTAGCAGATGTCGATGAGGAAGTCGTCGACCCTGATGTCGGATCCGCCGAGAGAGCACACGGTGTCCACGAGGAAGAGCTTGTCGTGCCGACGCACGACGCTGCCGATCTCCTCCAGAGGCTGACCGATGCCGGACGACGTCTCGCCGTGAATGACCCCCACCATCTTGGCGTCGGGGTGGGCCTGGAGCGCGGCCTCGATCTGGCCTGCCTCCACGACCTGACCGAAGTCGACCTCCACCCGGATCGCCTTCCCCCTGTGGCGCTCCACGATCTCGGCCATCCGCTGCCCGAAGAAGCCGTGGATCCCGACGATCACCTCGTCGCCGGGCTCGACCACGTTGCTGATGGCCGCCTCCATGGCAGCCATCCCCGTGCCCGGCAAGCTGATCGTCATCTCGTTCCCGGTCTGGAAAACGTGCCGCAGGAGCGACATGGTCTCGTCCATGACGACCAGGAAGTCGGGGTCGACGTATCCCAGGACCGGGCTGGCCATGGCCTGGAAGACACGGGGGTGCATGTTGCTGGGACCGGG
>JBDHLD010000195.1:0-5432 GCA_039586035.1 Gemmatimonadota bacterium
CTGGCTTGGCTTCTTGGCTCGCCACTCATGGCCGCCGTGGGACACGATGTCGCCGCGGGCGTAGGCGGTGAGGGCATCCCAGGCCGGTGCCGAGCAGGTGGCCGCCACAGCCGCTGCGAATTCGTCCATGCCGGTTGGCAGGGTCGACGGATCGGCGTCGGCCGTGCACGACGTGAGGACCAGCCCGAAGGCGGTGAGTATCGGCAGAATGCTCTTGACGGTCATGACGCGCAGCTCCCTTCACGCCCACTCGATGCGCTTCGTGACCGGGGGCCTTCGTCCGCCCCGGGCCGCCAAGGGGTCGGCGGTGGAGCGCACGGGGGGCATGGGAACGTTCGGGCCCCCCGTGCGTCCCCGCAAGTGTCGCAGCGACTCAACACATTGCGTGACAGCGAGATATCCCGGGTCGCCCCCCATCGCGGACCGTTGTCGACGGACCGAGCGCCCGCGGCGATAAGCCGACCAGGTGGTGTGATCGGTCTCGGACCTGTAGGATATTCCGCCCGTCGACCACCAGTAGAGCGAGACGTCCCATGAGGCTGCCCTTCCTGCTCCTGACCGCCGTCGCCGCCGCCTGCGCGACGGCGACTCCCGAGCCCGAGCCCGGGACCGCCGTTCCCGCCCCGGGAGAGGCGGCCGCACCCACGGCCGGTGACGGAGCCCGACAGACAGAGTCGACCGCCCGACCAGCTACGGAGCCGCGCTACGTACAGGCCGGTGCTCCCGGCGAGGAGGGCCGTGAGCTCACGGCCACAGAGGTGGCGAGCCTGGGCGTGCCCGGACACTCGGAAGCGGACGTCCGGTTCATGCAAGGCATGATCCCGCATCACGCCCAGGCGATCGAGATGGTGGCCCTCATGCCGGGGCGGACCACCAACGACCGCCTTCTGCGCCTGGGGGGGCGCATCGAGATCTCGCAGCGGGACGAGATCGCGTTGATGAAGCGGTGGCTCCAGGACCGGGGTGAGTCCGTCCCGGATCAGGCTGGCACGGCCGGCCACGACATGGCGGGCGGGGACCACGCTGGCATGCACGGCGTTCTCATGCCCGGGATGCTCACGCCGGAGCAGATGGATCAATTGGCCGCCGCCGAAGGCGTGGCGTTCGACCGCCTCTTCCTGGAGCTCTCGACGCCTGGCGGAGGTCAGGAGTCATGGACGTATCAATTCGCCTCCGACGTCGATGCCGACCAGGAGATGGAGATCCGGCGCATGCGGCAGATGCTGGACGAGCTGCGCTGATTTCGGGATGACGTCGAGCCCCCCAACGGACGAGCCGGGCAGCTGTCGGGCCACCATGGGCCGCCCTCAGTCACTTCGCGTACAAACACGGAACGAGGATTCGAGATGGGCAGGAGCAGGTTGACCACTCTTTGCAGCACGAAGCCACTCGTGATCGGTGACCGGTTCAGCGCGGCGACGCCAATCGACCGGCGGGTCCTCCCGTACAAGACGGCTGGAGCCAGGCTCGCCCCGGCGCTGCTCGCCCTCCTGGTGCACGCCGGGTCGGCCACCTCGATGGCGGCGCAAGAGCTGCCCGAGCAACCGCCGCGCGCCGAGGAGCTCCCCGAGCAGCCGGCGGAGGCCGCGTACGAGGAGCCTCCGCGGCCCGCCTTCGACTTCAACGTGCTCGATCCACGGATCGGGCTGAAGGCCGGCTGGATGGATGCCGAGTCGGCCATCTGGAATCTCGCGCACGTCGCGAGTCTCCCCCGCGCAGAGGGCTTCTTCAATCCCGACACGCCTGGTGACGGTGCCTTCTCGAACACCGACCTGGCCTTCCAGGGCGACCTCTTCTTCCAGGGCAACTACAACGGCTTCCAGATCTACGACATCTCCGATCCCACCGATCCCAGACTGCGCGTCGCCGTGGTCTGTCCAGGGGGCCAGGGCGACGTGTCGGTGTACGGCGACCTCCTCTTCATGTCGGCCCAGGAGACCCGGGGCCGCCTCGACTGTGGCACACAGGGCGTGCAGGACACGGTGAGCGTGGAACGGTTCAGAGGCGTGCGTATCTTCGACATCTCCAACCTGGACGACGTTCGCCAGCTGGCGGCCGTCCAGTCGTGCAGAGGCTCGCACACGCATACGCTCGTAAAGGACCCGGACGACGACGAGAACCTCTACGTCTACATCCAGGGCACGTCCGACGTTCGGCCCGGCGAGGAGCTCGAAGGGTGCTCAGGCCTCTCGCCCGACGAAGACCCGAATACGGCCCTCTTCCGGATCGAGGTCATCCAGGTGCCCCTGGCCGCTCCGGAAGAAGCCCGGATCGTCAGCATGCCACGACTCTTCGCCGACCCCGCGACGGGCAACATCGCCGGGCTGTGGGAGGGTGGCGACCATGGTGAGGGCACCCAGCAAACCAGCGAGACCAACCGGTGCCACGATATCACGGTGTATCCGGAGCTGGGCCTGGCGGGGGGCGCCTGCTCCGGCAACGGCCTCCTTTTGGACATCTCCGACCCGGTGAACCCGGTTCGGATCGACGAGGTGGTCGATCCCAACTTCGCCTACTGGCACTCGGCCACATTCAACAACGACGGCACAAAGATCCTCTTCACCGACGAGTGGGGCGGTGGCGGCGCAGCCCGGTGCCGCGCCAGTGATCCCAAGGACTGGGGCGCCAACGCGATCTTCGAGATCGAAGACGGGATGATGGAGCTGGCGGGCTACTACAAGCTGCCCGTGCCCCAGACCGAGATGGAGAACTGCGTGGCCCACAACGGCTCGCTGATCCCCGTGCCGGGCCGCGACATCTTCGTCCAGGCCTGGTACCAGGGCGGGCTGTCCATGCTGGACTTCACCGACGCCAGCAACCCCATCGAGATCGGCTTCTTCGACAGGGGTCCCCTGAGCGACACCGTGATGCACACGGGAGGCTATTGGTCCACGTACTGGAACAACGGGCACATCTACGGCGCCGAGATCTCCCGGGGCATCGACGTCTTCCGGCTCACGCCGAGCGAGTTCCTGTCCCAGAACGAGATCGACGCGGCGGGCCTGGTGCAGGTGGAGGCGTTCAACGCTCAGATGCAGCCCAGGTTCGTCTGGCCCGCCAGCGTCGTGGTGGCCCGGGCGTACATGGATCAACTCGAGCGCGGGCGGGGCATCCAACCGAGGTTGGCCGAGCGCGTCACCGACGTCCTGGAAAGGGCGGACATGACGGAAAGCGCAGCCGTCGGGGCCGAGCTGGAAGAGGTGGCCTCTTCACTGGAGGAAAACGCCGCGATGGTGGACATGGGCGACCAGCTGGGTGACGCCCGCCGCCAGCGCCTCCTCGCAACGACGCTTCGGGACCTGGCAGCCACCATGCACTGACCATCCCGGATCTGTCTCGCGATCGGGTTCCCCCGCGCGACGTCCTCAGGCGGTCTCGAGCGCGATACGAAGGATCGCCCACCTCCGAAACACCTCGGACGGCGGGAGAGGCTTGGCCTCCGGGGTCGCTGCCGGACCGAAGAGCCTCGACAGTCGGTTGCGCCCCCGCCTTCTGAGCCGAGCACCCCTCTGCTGCAGCCGCCCGGCGGCCGTGGCCTCCAGGTCCAGAAGTCGCCGTCCGAAGTCCGGTGGCATCAGCTCGTCCAATCGACTGGACGTGGTCGCCATCCATCGCCGAAGCTCTTCTGCGTGACGGATGAGCTCCGCTCGCAGATCGGGCCTGTTCAGGCTCTGTACGCGCTCCTTCTCGAACACGTCCGGGAACATGCGCGTCACGGTGTCCTTGAACAGCTTCCGGTCAGCGCGGAGGTAGCGCGGCACGCGGGTCATGAAGTCGAGCACATCCCTGTCCAGCCAAGGACTCCGAACGGTGGCGAAGCGACCGGCGAAACGCTCTCTCCACGGGAGGACCTGGTTGATCATCTTCTGGTCGAACGTGATGTACTGCCTCATGCTCTCGTAGCCATCCGCATGGGGCGCTGCCCGAGTCATCATCTCCTGGAAATCGGTCGCCATCCCTGCGTGGACCGTGTCCCTGAAGCCGACGGTCAGAACCTCCTCGACGGCTGTCGGTAGCCGGAGCGCGCGGAATCGGAGAGCTCGCCTGAGAGCCTCCTCACTCCGCGGCGGTTTGCCATCGAGCCCGGAATTGATGTCACCGGCCAGGATCACCGGATGCGCTGCGAGGTCGAGCTCGGTCGACAATGCCCGCCAAGCGTCCAGCTCGTCGGCAGGACGGGTCATGCCCTCGGTCCACTGGGCGTTGGTTCTCAGGTGATCCGGCAGGCTTCCCCGATATGCAGTGAGCGTCCGGTGAGGGTACCCGAGCAGTCCTGCCGTCCAGCGCGCGATGTCAGTCTCGGGACCCGATGGAGCCGAGCCCGGCCCGTAGCTGAAGCAGCGGACCCGGGGCGCGTCGACCCGCCGGGCCAACACTCCGGCGATCGCTCGAGAGTCGAAACCCGCGCTCAAAGAAAGGAACAGCTCCGGGCCCCCCTGGACCGCCCTCTCGACTCCCCCCACCAACAGGCGCTCCAACTCCAGGGACAGCTCCACCTCGTCACCCTCTGCCGAGGCGTCCCCGGGCTGGTAGACCCAGTACTCTCGACCCTGGATCCCGCGTTCGGTCAGCTCGTGCACGCGACTCCGGTCGAGGATCCGGATGCCGTCGAACATCGTACGGCCCAGGAAGTAGGCCTTATTGGCGACGAACCAGGCCACGCCCACCGGATCGAGGGCGTGCGGGCCCGTGGGCTGCCCGGCCAGATCGGAGCTCAGCCAGTACGTCCCGTCTTCGCCGCTGGCAAACACACGCCTCGACCGCACCCGATCCGTCACCGCGTAGAGCCGGTCGGCGTCCTCGTCCAGGACGAGGAGAGCGAAGGAACCGGTCAGTCGCTCGACGAACCCGGAGCCTTCGCTACGGATGCCCTCGGCGATGAAGGCCGGACCGGCACGGGTCGCGCCCAGGGTCTCCCCGTGCAACGCTACTGTCACGCGTCCGGAGGAGTCGCTGCCGCACGTCGCGGAGCCGCCCAAGTCGAGATGGACCTCCCACGAAACGGATCTGAGAACCCGCCCCGAGGGCCCTGTCCCGATGCCGGGGGGTGGAAGACGGCGCTCCGATGGCCGGTGGACACATCGAGCCGCGAAGCGGGATGGCTCGTGCGTCATACGGTCCGGTCTCCAGCGTCTGGCGGTGGCCGGCGCGCGCGGGCCCGGCGCGCCAGATGTCCGAGCGCCACCGCGGCGATGTTGCCCGCGACGATGAGGAAGAAGCAGCCGTTCACCAGGACGGCCACGGCGAGGATGAGCGCGACCGCCCCGGAGCGTTCCTCCAGCGCTCGACCGAACAAGAGCCCCATCCCGACGATGAGCCCGTTCGTGATGAGCAGGAACCACCCGAACAGCTTCAGCTGTCGAGCGTCGTCCGGCGTCAGGCCGAACATGGTCCTCCGGCCCCCGCCGACTGTCCGGTCCCCGGCATCGGGC
>JBDHLD010000196.1:0-5410 GCA_039586035.1 Gemmatimonadota bacterium
GGCGTGGCGTTGGAAGAGGTCCGCACCGTGGTCGCCGCCGGAGATTTGGAGCAGGCTTATCAGATGACGTCGGAAATGGCGGCGGACGATCTCCCGGACAGCCTGTGGTCCCTCTTCACCGGACCGGCCGCGATCGTGTCGGACCCGCCGGGCGCGATGGTACATCGCCGCCCGTACGACGACCCTCGGGCAGAGTGGGTCGCGTTGGGCACCACCCCGCTGTCGATCGAGCGCTTCCCGCTCAGCCCCTCGGTGCTGCGGCTCGAAGCCGAGGGCTACCGGTCGGCCCTTGCCAGCTACATGCCCCTGCTCACGGATACGATCGTTCTCGACCCGGCAGCCACCGTCCCCGAGGGGTGGCGTCACGTCCCTGGTGCGCTGCCGGGCTACGTGGGAGGGCCGGAGTTCGCATTCCGATACGTGGCACCCAATCTGTCACTCGCGCCTCCGGTCCGATTGCAGGATTTCCAGATCGGCCGGTACGAAGTCACGAACGCCGAGTACAAGCAGTTCGTGGATGCCGGCGGATACGAAGATCGTTCGTTCTGGGAGCATCCGTTCGAACGGGACGGCGAGTCGGTGACCTGGGAGGACGCGATGCTCGCGTTCACCGACAGCACCGGTCGACCGGGCCCCAGCACGTGGCAATTCGGATCATACCGTGACGGCCGGGCGGACCACCCGGTCACCGGCGTCAGCTGGTACGAGAGTGCCGCGTACGCCCGCTACGCGGGCAAGGAGCTGCCGACCGTTTACCATTGGTTCCGAGCCGCGTCCACCTGGCTCAGCCACTGGATGATCCCAGCCAGCAACATGCAGGGGGAGGGGCCGCTCGCGGTGGGAACGAGCCCGGGCATGAGCCAGTTCGGCATCTACGACATGGCCGGCAACGCCCGGGAGTGGGTGTTCAACGCGTCAGGGGACGGACGGTACATCCTCGGAGGTGGCTGGCAGGACGATCCGTACGTGTTCACGGTGGCCAACGGGGCGCCGCCCTTCGATCGATCGCCCATGAACGGCTTCCGATTGGCGAGCTACTCGAGCCAGGCCGAGGACCTCGAGGTCACGAAGCGTCCGCTCGAGCATGCCGTACGGGATTTCACCCGCGAGACGCCGGTATCGGACGAGCTGTTCGAGGTCTACAAGCGCCTGTACGCGTACGATCGCGCCCCGCTCAACGCCGAGGCGCATTCCGCCGACACCACCGACGTCTGGATCCGGGAGTACGTGACCTTCGACGCCGCGTATGGAAACGAGCGGGTCGGCCTCCATCTGTATCTGCCGCGCGAACAGGTCCGTCCCCTGCAGACCGTGGTGTATTTCCCGGGGTCCAATGCGCTGTGGATGCGGTCGTTCGATCAGTACTCCACGGATCACGCGAACATGATCGTCCGTGGGGGCCGGGCGTTCGCGTTTCCCGTGTACCAAAGCACGTTCGACCGGGACGACGGCTTCGTGTACCGCCGGCAGGACGAAACCAACACGTACCGGGACCACGTCGTTCATTGGGCGAAGGATCTGGGCCGGACCCTCGACTATCTGGAGACGCGCGGAGACATCGACACGGACAAGCTGGCATACCTTGGCTTCAGCTGGGGCGGGATGGTGGCGCCGATCATGCTGACAGCGGAGTCTCGTCTCCGGGTCGCCGTGCTGGGCGTTCCCGGCTTGAGTCCGCTCCCGACCCAGCCGGAGGTGGACGCGTTCAACTTCGTGACCCGCACCACCCAGCCCGTGCTCATGCTGAGCGGGGAGTTCGACATGATCCACCCCCTCGAATCCGCCGCCCGGCCGATGTTCGACCTGTGGGCTGTTCCGGCTGACCAGAAGAAGCACGTGGTCGTCGACCAGGCGCACTTCGTCCCATACCTGGTCATGGCTCAGGAGACGCTGGGTTGGCTGGACCGGTTTCTCGGGCCGGTCCGGTGAGCCCCTAGGCCTGCAGCGCCACCACCGGATCCACGCGGATCGCCTTGAGCGCCGGCCCCAGCGCCGCCGTCAGCGCCGTCAGGACCAGCGTGCCGACGATCAGGCCGTAGACGATGGCGTCCCATGACTCGACGCCGTACAGCGCGGCCGCCAGCGGGACGCTCAGCGCGGCTCCCAATCCCAACCCCACCACCATCCCCACACCCAGCTGAATCAGGACGCGCCGAAGCACGAGGCGCAGGACGTCCCGCCCCTGTGCACCCATGGCCATGCGCACGCCCAGCTCCCGGATGCGGCTGGACACCGAGAAGTCGATCACGCCGTACAGGCCCACCGCGGCCAGGAACAGCGCGGTGGCGCCGAAGATGGCGAACATGATCCCGAAGATCTTGTGGAAGAAGATGGACTGATCGACCACCTCATCCATCGTCCGCACCCAGTAGAGGGGGAGGTTGGGATCCACGTCGCCCACCGCGCGGCGCACGACGGCGGTGATCTGGGTCGGTGGTCCGACGGTGCGGACGGCCACGCTCATGAAGCGGGCGTCGCCCTGCCCCAGCGGCAGGTAGATGCCCTCGGACAGGGGGTCACCGCCCGCGAAGGGGTTCACGCCGCCGTCCACGTCGTCCACGACCCCCACGACCCGCAGCCACGGCGCCGGCTCCTCCTCGGCATCGTTCCACAGCCGGATCTGGCGGCCCACGGCTCCACCGTCGGACAAGTGCCGGTCCACGAAGCTCCGGTTCACGATCACCACCGGATCGCCGTCCCGGCGCGTCTCGGAGAGCCGGAAATCGCGGCCGTCACGGAGCGGCACCTGGAACGTCTCGAAGAAGCCGGGAGTGATGAGGCCGGCCATGGCCGTGGGCACGTCGCGATCCGTCGCGTAGGCCTCGCCCTCGACCTCCACCCGGCGCCTGCCCCCACCGCTTGCCGGCAGGCTCTGGGCCAGCGTGGCCGACGCGATCCCCGGCTCGGCGGACAGGCGCTCCAGCAGATCGTGGAAGAAGCGATTCCGGGAGTCCTCGTCGGGATAGTCCGTCTCGAAGAGCCCGAGGCGGAAGGTCATGACCTGCTCGCCTCGAAAGCCCATTTCGGCACGGTTGAGGTCGACCAGCGCCCGGACCAGGAGACCGGAGGCCACCATGAGGGCGCAGGAGATGGCCAGCTCCGCCACCACCAGGCCGGAGCTGAACCGGCTGAGCCGGATGCTCGACGAACCCCGGCTCTCGTCCCGGAGCACTGTGCTGATCCGGGTCCCGGACGCACGGAACGCCGGAAGCGTGCCCGCCGCCACCGCCGCCAGCAGCGTCACGCCCGTGGTGAACAGGAGCGCCACCCCATCCAGGCTGAAGTAGATCCAGTACGGCTTGCCCACGTCCTGCACCGAAGCGTCGAAGAAGCGCAGGCCGATGCTCGCCACGAAGATCCCCACCACCCCGCCCACGATGCCCAGGGCCACCGCCTCGGCCAGGAGCTGACGAATCACCCGCCAGCGGTCCGCTCCCATGGCGCTCCGAATCGCCACCTCCCGGTCCCGCACGGCCGCCCGGGCCATGAGGACGTTGGCCACGTTGGCGCATGCGATCAGCAGAACGCCGGACACCATCCCCATCATCATGAGCATCATGAGGCGGATCTGGGATGGCATGTTCGCCTCCTGGAACAGCTGGACCCGGCCGCTCACGCCCTCGTTCTCGTCAGGATACTGGGCCGCGACCCGTGCCAGGATCCGCTGCACCTCCTGTTCGGCGACCGGTATGGAGGTGCCCTCCCGCACGTACCCGATCACCTGCAACGGGCGTCCGCGTCGGGGCAGCGTCGCTGGATCGTCTCGGAGCGGCATCCACAGGTCGTCCTCGAAGGGGAAGTGGAAGCCCTCGGGCATCACCCCCACGATCGTGGTGGTCTCGCCGTTCAGCCGCACGGTGCGCCCCACCAGGTCTGGATCGGAGCCGAAGCGGTCCCGCCAGACGGTGTAGCCGATCACCACGGTGGGCGCGGCTGCGGGGTCGTCATCCTCGTCGACGAACGTGCGCCCCAGAATGGGAGGCACGCCCAGCATGGCCAGCGTGCTCGAGGTGACCCACGACCCCTGGAAGCGCTCCGGAGGCCCCTCGTCCCCGGCCAGGTTCATGGTGCCAGAGGTCATGCCGTTCAAGTATTCGAAGCTGGTCTGCTGATCCCGTATGTCGATCAGGTCGTGGAGCGGCACCCCCATCTGGTCGATGCCCTCTTCGGTGCGGTTCTCGTACATCGTGATCAGCCGCTCGGCGTCCCGAACGGGGAGCGGGCGCAGGAGAGTACCGTACAGGACGCTGAAGCCGAACGTCACACCCCCGACGCCGAGTCCGATGGTGAGGATCGATACGAGCGAAAGGAGCGGCGTCCGGACGAGCATCCGGAAGCCCTGCTTCAGGTCTCTGAGCCAGCCGTCCATGGGCCTCACGCGTGCGAGTCGAGTCGGGTCGGGTCGTGGAGCCGGCGGGGTCCGAAGCGAAAGATCCCGGTCAGAACGGCGCGGACGCAAGCGCGGTCAGAACGGCGCGGACGCAAGCGCCGTCACAGCCCCTCCAATTCGAGGTCGATGCCGAGGTGCTCGACTAGCCGGCTCTTCGACCTCTTTCTGGGAGGAGCGGTTCGCCAACGCGCGGGCGTCATGTATGCGGATCAAGCGAGATCAGTTCCGGTCGACTCCTGACGGATGCACCCACGACCGCTCCCAGCTTTCCGCTTCGACCGCCGCTGCCACTGCGTTCGCGATCTTGGCTCCGCCCGCCTCGTTCGGTTCGATCTCCAGAACGTAGTCGGAGGGCTCGTTACAGATCCGGCGCAGGTCGATCACCGGAGCACCCACGTCGAAGGCGGCCTGGAAGATGGAGTCGTTGAACATGCGGAGGGCGGCGTCGACCAGGCGCTGCATGTCCGTGGGGAAGGCGCCGCCGTAGATGGTGCACACCACCAACGGAAGCCCCCTGTTGGCGTTCGTGAGCCCAGTGCCGGCGGGATTGGCGCCGGCTTCTGCCGAAGGCTCGATGCCTCGCCGCGAAGAATCGACACCGCCGGACGGCCGGCACGCCTCGACTACTGCCTCGAGCGCGCTGCGGTAGGACGCTTCGAACTCCTCGATCACGTCCATCATCGTGTTCAGCGCCCTGTCCATGCGTCGGACCCGGGCCCCGAGGATGGACTGCCGCATGAGCGCGTCGTTGCCGCCGACGCTCAGGGCCAAGTGGGTGGCGTCTTCGGGAAGGCCCTCGAGCTGCCGCGGAACGTCCCACGTGACCGCGCCGTCGACGGCCAGAAGCGTGACTCGGTCTTCGAGCCGCTGCCTCAGCTGGGACGCTACGTCAGGACCGCCGTCCGTATAGGCGGCGTTGTCGAAAGTGGAGTCGCCCAGGAGGACGACGTGGCGGGTGCTCATGATCGATTCCTCGGTACCCGGGGAGCCAGGGTCGTCGTCGCGGGACTTCATTATCCA
>JBDHLD010000197.1:0-4457 GCA_039586035.1 Gemmatimonadota bacterium
CCGCGCTCCATCGCGTACGTGGCGATCGGGGACCCCTTGCCGGGGGATGGCAGCTCGCTGGACGCAGGCGAGCTGGAGGAGCGCGTCACCGGCCTGTTGGATCGGATCCGCGAGTTCACCGACGAGCACGGAGAGGATGCAGAGCGGAGGTGGGGCCGGCGATGAGCGGGAGCGACCTCTTCCCGGCTGCGGTGTTCTCCCTGCCGTGGGCCCTCTTCGCCCTATACGCGGCAGTGCTCGTCCATAGACCGCGGCGCCTCACCCCCCCTGACCCCGATGCGACTGGGTCCCAGGTAGGCGGCAGCGGGCACCGTGCCCTGCCGGTCTCCATCGTCGTCCCTGCCAGGAACGAGGCGCGGAACATCGAGACCTGCCTCGAGTCCCTCACGGCGCTTGAGTACCCGGACTTCGAGATCCTCGTGGTGGACGATCGGAGCGAGGATCAGACAGCCCAGCTCGCCCGACGTGTGCCGCGCCTCAACGCGAAGGCCGTTCGGGTGATCGAGGGCGAGCCGCTTCCGCCCGGCTGGTTCGGAAAGCCGTGGGCCTGCGCGCAGGGCGCACGAGAGGCCAGGAACGAGCTTCTCTTGTTCACGGACGCGGACACGGTACACGCGCCCGACCTGCTGAGCGCGGCGGTCGAGGCCCTCGACGACGACGAGGCGGACGCGGTGACCCTGGTGGGGAGCCAGATCCTGAGCTCCTTCTGGGAGCGCCTGGTCCAGCCACATTTCTTCTTTTCGCTCGCGCTCCGCTTTCGCGATCCGCGGCAGCCCCTGCCGCCGAGCCGGTCTCGCGACGCGATCGCGAACGGCCAGTACATCCTCATTCGACGCACCACGTACGACCAGATCGACGGTCACGGTGCCGTCCAGGGCGAGGTCGTCGAGGACCTCCGGCTCGCTCAGATCCTGGTGGCAGCCGGGAAACGGCTCAGTCTGCGGGAGGCGCCAGGTCGATTGAGGACCCGCATGTATACGTCACTCCGCGAGATCGTCGCGGGCTGGTCGAAGAACACGGCAACCGCCGCCCGCCAAACCTTCGGCCCCGTGCTCGGTCGGGTCGCTCTGCCCCTGGCCGTGGTGGTGATGGCGGTCCTGTGGATCGCGCCACCCCTGATCCTCATGGGCACCCTCTGGTTGGGCGGGCCGAACGCATGGGTCCTCTGGGGCGCGAGCGTGGTGGCCATGTCCGCCATCCTCTGGAGCGCCGTCTCGTGGGCCATGGGCGCCCCGTTCCGCTACGGTCCGCTCTACCCGCTGGGTGCGATCGTCGCGGCCTTCATCCTGCTCCGCAGCTGGATCCGGGGCAGCCGCATCTCGTGGAAGGGTCGCACCTATGTTTCCCCGCCCAGCGCCTCTTCCATCACTCCCTGATCGCCGCCGGGGCGTTCCCCCCGGGCTCCCGCAGCGGCGGATCCTTGGAACCAGGAGCCCCCGATGCGCGTTACTCCCGCTGACCCCGGGCCTCGAGCCCTGATTCCACCCACTGCAAGAGCCGAGAGCAAGCATGACGAAGGACCGCTATCTGGCCGCGCCCCGGTTCGCGGAGTACGTCGAGTCGGTGGAGAAGAACCGAGACATGTGGCGTGCCCTCGCGGATCGAGCGCGGGTCGGCGATGACGTACTGCAACAGCTGCGAGAGCTCCCGCCCCTTCGGCTGCTTGCCCTATCGGAGGACTGGTGTGGCGACGCCATCAACACGCTGCCGATCATCTCGCGCATGGCGGAGGAGGTGCCGTACCTGGACTTCCGGGTCCTCGACCGCGATGCGAACCCCGATCTGATGGACGCACACCTCACCAACGGGAGCAGATCCATTCCGGTGGTGATCGTGTACGACGAGACCTTCCAGGAGCTCGGCTACTGGGGCCCTCGTCCGACCGAGCTGCAATCGTGGGTCCTGGGCAGCGGACTCCAGATGCCCTCGAAGGACCGCTACCGAGAGGTACGACGTTGGTACGCGAAGGACCGCGGGCGCACCACGGCGCACGAGGTTCTCGCGGAGATCCAAACGGCAATCAGGCGGCGCGCCGCCTGAGCAGGCTTTCAGCCGCTTCCCGCACCAGACCTACCGCACCCGAAAGGCGGCTCTCCTCAAGCTGAATCGTCCGCTGCGGGCGTCCGCCCAGAGCAGGTGGAACACGCCGTCCGGACCCGCCGCCAAGGATGAATAGTCGCCACCCGCCTCCCACGAGCGCGCCACCCGGCCGTTTTCCGTCGTGAGGGGGCAGGACGTCTCGGTGGTTACGCGTTGGGCGTCCGAGAAGCTCACCCCACCGTCCACCGACGCCGAGACGTAGACGTCCTGGCAGGCCTCGTCCGGATCATGGCGACGGTCGTACCACGCCACGGCCACGGCCCCGTTCGGTGCCACGGCCAACATGGGTGTTCTGGCATGGGGGGTGCCCGTGCCCGACGCGAGGTCGGCCCGCACGGGCGTGGCCCAGGTCGCCCCCCCGTCCGTCGACGTGGACGCGGAGATCCCGTCGAGCCCCGGACGCACGCAGGCGTGATGGATGCGCCCGCCGCGCCCCTGGGACACCGGGTAGCCGGGAAAGGACTCCTCGGGACCGCCGCTCGCGCAGTCGTCCGTGATCAACCAGGGGACACCGAATCGCCGGTCCTGCTCCCCGCCCCGTGCCGCCCAGGCCTGACCCCGCGCGAGCATGCCTCGGCCCGTGAAGCCGTTGAGCCAGCGCTCGAACGCCCACCAGGTCACCACCGGTCGACCCATGACGTCGGGTGCGAAGCCCGTCGGATTCAGCGCCACGCGCCCGGGAACGAGCACATCGTACTGGCTGAACGCGCGCCCGTCAGGCGAGCGACCCACCCATACGCCGTGCACCTCGCGGCCTTCGTCGTCCAGCCACATGCGCCGGGCGACGAGCCAGAGAACATCGTCCTGCCGCGAGAGCATGGGCTTCTCCCAACCCCGACCCAGGGTGGTATCGGCCGGCGTCAGCCACGTCCTGCCGCCGTCCTCCGACCTGAACGTCACCAGGCGGAAGCGCTCGTGCCCGGTCGTGTCGGAGCGTATCTCCAGGCCGGCGAAGAGCGCCCCACCACCCGGTAGCGTGGTAACCGTGGGATCGATGCACCGCTCCATGTCCGGGAATTCGGTGCGCGTCCAGCTCGCACCGCCGTCGAACGAGGCGAGGGCCGCGCAGTACCAGGGGCCGTCTGGGGTCGGCGCCGCGAGGATCACCCCTCCCACGAGATGGGCTGCGTCCGCCGGGTCCGCGTGGACCACCGGCTCGACCGCAGGGAGCCTGGAGCCGGTGGTCTGCACCGGTACGTCCCGGGCCAACCACTCGACGGACTGAGCCGTGGCGGCGGCGGCGGACAGGCCGAGGAGGACGAAGGCGAGGGTGATCTTCAGGGGAAGACGATCGCTGAGGTCTGGCACCGGTGATCGAGTCGTCCGGTCCGGGGGACGAGGATCGCACCGCGAACCACCCGACGATCCGCCACGGAGGGCCAGCGGTCTGATCGATATCACGTTACGGCTGGGCGTCGGCGAGGTCCAGGGAGTCGCTCGCGTCCCCGGCGGGCCAGGCGGCAAGCGGACCCCGCACCTGGCGAATGGCATGTGAAAGGGGCCGAGCGATGTGATCGCCCGGCCCCCTTTTCGTCCACTACGTCTCCCCACGGAGGAGCAAGAACCGCTACGGCAGCAAGACCGTGTCGATCACGTGGATGATGCCGTTGGTGGTGAAGATGTCGGTGATCAGCACCGTCGAGTCGTTGATACGCACCGTGCCGTCCGCGGCCACGCTGATGGCCACGTCGCTGCCCTGAAGGGTGGTCGCGGCGTCCAGCTGGACCACCGCGGAGGCCGGAGCCTCCCCGTCGATGACGTGGTAGGTCAGCACATCCATAAGAGCATCGACGTCTGCGAGGAGGCCGTTCAGCACGTCTGCAGGGATCTTCGCGAACGCGTCGTCGGTGGGAGCGAGGACGGTGAATGGTCCCTCCCCCTCGAGAACGTCGGTCAGGCCTGCGACGTCCAGCGCGGTGAGCAGGGTGTTGAAGCTCCCTGCGTTCCGCGCGGTTTCGACGATGCCGAGGATCGGCTCCGGCAGGAGAACGCCGTCCAGCACGTGGATCACTCCGTTCTCGACGACGAGGTCGGTCTGAGCCACACGCCTGCCGTCCACGAAGACCTCTCCTCCCTCGACCGTGATGGAAAGATCCTTGCCGTTCACGGTCGGCGCGCTGCTAAGGTTGACCACGTCCGCCGCACGTACGTCACCAGGGACGACGTGGTACGTCAAGATTCGCGTGAGGAGGTCCACGTCGCTGGTGATCGCCTCCAGCTCGATGTCCGTGAACGCGCCGAAAGCCGCGTCCGTCGGCGCGAACACCGTGAAGGGACCGTCGCCCTTCAAGGTCTCGACGAGGCCCGTGGTCTCGAGCGCTCCCACCAGCGTGTTGAAGCTTCCGGCCGCTTGGGCG
>JBDHLD010000068.1:0-18527 GCA_039586035.1 Gemmatimonadota bacterium
GCGAAAGTACAATCCGCTCAGGAACGAGAAGAGCTCACCGAGCGGTGCTCCCCCCGCGGCAAAGGACGCCCCGCCCCGCCAGCCCGAGCCTCCCGCCAGGAGGCGGGTGGCCCGACGTCCCGTACAGTGCGCGGGAGACAGTAGAAAGATCCGGACAGGGGGTCGCATCGGGCTCCAGTGGCCGATCCGTCGGCGCAGCTCACCTGGAAGATGCCCCCCGTCGGCCGACGCCGACAGGGGGAGGGCGACGCTTCGCTTCCGGGCAGAATCGGTCGACATCATGGAGGGGTCCCCGGCGCCTGGGGAGCCCCGCTGCGTCATATCGTGCGCCCTGGCCGTGCGCGCTCGTCCAACCCGAAGGCTGCACGCGAATGAGTGAGTCACCTGCAACCGGATGGCAGCTCTCGCAGGAACAGGTCCAGTTCCTCGAGGAGCTCCTGACCGACGCCGTGCTGGACAAGGCGGAGTCGCGCCTTCGGGCGGGACTCGGAGCCCTCCGCCCTGGAGCTACCCGAGGACGTGGTCATCGCAGCCGACCTCCGTGCCATGGAAGACTGGGTCCGCGCCAGACTCGATCAGGTCGCGGCCCGCCATGCTCATCCGGGAACCGGCGTTTCGCCAGACGACCTGCGGGACCTGCAGGAGTGGGTCCGGGAGCGACTCGACGAGCGGGCCTCGCATACCGAGGCCGCGTCCGCGAAGGCCAGATCCGCAGACGCCGCCGGACCGGGTTTCGCCGTACCTCGTCGCCTTGCCGTGGCCGTCGTCTCGCTCTTCGCCGTGCTGCTGGCCGCCGGGTGGATGGCGCTATCCGCCCGGGTCGATGGGCTGTTGCGGGACCGACACGAGCGTCTCGTCGAGCTTCAGGAGCAGACGGAATCCCAGTCGGCCCTCATGTTGGACCGATCCGAACGCGCCGACGAGCTGTTCCGCGACATCGGAGCGGCCGCCGCCGAGATCCGGGACCATGCCAACGCCCGTGCGGTGCGCGCAGACATTGTCGAGGACCTCACTGCCAGTCCCGCTTTCGTGGCGGCCACCACCGGGCCACAAGGACCCCGGGGGCCTGTCGGCCGGCCGGAACGCGTGGCCATGGCCCCCGGCCGCTTCTCGTTCCAGAACAGCTCGGGCGCCACGGTAGCGGTCATGGGTCAGGACCAGACGGGCCGCGGACACGCGCAGATCTTCGGGCAATCCGGGGCCGCCGTCGCGTACCTGGGCACCGACAACGGATCCGAGGGCATGATGCGGGTGAGCGACACGTCTGGATCCAGCGAGGTGTCGGTGCGCGCCGGCAGGGAGACGGGCAGCGTCTCGGTGTCCACGCCACGGGGACAGCAGGCGTTCGTGCGGGCCGAGAACGGAGCGTTCGCGGAAATGGGCGTTGCGAATCGCTCGGGGGACGGTGGCGTCGTGCTACGCTCCCAGGGCGGCTTCGGCTCCATCGCCGTGAACGGCATGAGCATCCACGACTTCGCGGAGGTGTTCGAGCTCGGCGATCGCGATGGCGTGGTGCCGGGCACGGTACTGTCCGTGGCCGGGACCAACGGCCGACTCGGACCTTCGCGCGGCCCGTACGACCACACCGTCATCGGCGTGGTGAGCGGTGCGGGGGGTCTACGCCCCGGCATGACGATCGGCTCGCGGGCCGACGGGTCGCGGGACCTGCCCGTCGCCCTGAGCGGCCAGGTGTATGTCCGCACGAGTGGCGAGGGCGGTCCCATCGAGGTTGGCGACCTGCTCGTCGCGTCCGGCACACCCGGCGTGGCCATGCGAGCCACAGATCGCGGGAAAGCCGTGGGTGCCGTGATCGGCAAGGCCATGGAGCCTGTCGTCGACTTCGGCGAACGGGAGGTGCTGGTGCGTATGTTCGTCATGGCTCGATAGGTCTCCCCGACCTCTCGACACCCCTCGACACGCGGCGTCGCCCCGCCTTCCGGCCCGACTCGCGGACTCCGATGGCTCAGCAGTAGGTTCTCCGGCCTCGGGTGGCCGACCAAGCCGACGTGTCGGCGGCGCGGCCCGCACACACCGCCGAATCAGGGGCCCATGCACAGGGAAATTTCGCCAGGTATTGTCTGGATCCAGGAGTGCGGTCCGGACCGGAAGGACATCGCCGCTTCGCTGATCGCCAGGGGGCAAGCCTGGTACGAGCGAGGCCGCCCGCTCCACGTTCCGCAGAACGCCTACCTCTTCCGTGGCGAGCGCAGCCTCCTCTTCGACACGCTGTCCCCCTCGGCGGGCCAGCAGGTCGTCGCCGACCTGGAGGATGCGCTGGACGGCATCCCCCTGGATTATCTGGTCGTCTCCCACCCTGACGTACCGCACGCGGGCAACACCCACCGGATCCTGGAGCGCTACCCCTCGTGCACCCTGGTGGCACCGGCCGTGGGCGACATCCACGAGCTCTACCACCTCGACGACTCACTCAAGGTCTCGCCTGGAGACGAGATCGACCTGGGCGGACCGGTCGTTCGGTTCCACGAGGCCACCTTTCTCGACGCGGCCATGTCCGTGTGGATGACCGAGCTGACGACCGGGACCCTCCTCCCGGTGGATTGGCTCGGCTTCCCCCATATGGAGGGAGAGTGCCTCCGCTTCACCGACGAGCTGGAGGTGGAGATCGGCCCGGACCGACTGGCCGAGTTCCACAGCCGGGTCATGTTCTGGTTTCAGTACGTCGACGTGCCGAAGGTACAGGCCGAGATCGACCGGCTCGCTCGTGAATTCCGGCCGCGGATCCTGGCTCCGTCCCACGGCCTCGTCGTCCGCAGGGACCCCGCACGATACTTCGGCATGATGAAGGACGTGGTCCGACGCGTGGCGGAGACGGGGCGGGTGGGGGTCCTGTGAGCGAGCCGCGGTCGGCCCCGGTCCCCGCGGAGAGAGAGCCGAGCGGGCCCCCGTCGGTGCCGGTGACCCAGGACGTCGAGTGGATCCACGAGTGCTACGACCTGGGCGAACGGCACGAGCACGTGTCGGTGTACCTGATCCGCACCGACGAGGGCAACATCGTCGTCGACTCCGGCTCCTTCTACCACCGAGACAGCATCCATAGGCGCATTACCGAAGCCACGCAGGGGGAGGGCATCCGGGCGCTGATCCTCTCTCACTCCGACTATCCCCACTCCGCCAACATCGGAGCGTTCCGACGCGAGTGGGGGGATTTCGAGATCGTCGCCTCCTGCGGGGATCCGGGAATCCAGGGACTGCCCTACGCGCGCCCCAGCTCCATCGGCGAGACCCTGGAGGTCTTGGGACGACCCTTCACGTTCCTGGATCCTCCGCTGGCCGACCGTTCCCACACGACGTGGATCTACGACCTTCCCTCCCGGGTCATGTTCGTGGCGGACGGCTTCGGCAACTATCACGATCCGGGCCAATGCCACTTGCTCTCGCCGGCGCTCCCCGAGGAGGGTCGAAGCGAGGGGATCGGTGACTTCCATCGGGAGACGCTCACGTGGCTGCGCTACGTCGACCCGGACCTCATGAGCCGGGTCCTGCGGCGACTCTTCACCGAACAGCCCGTGAGCTTCGTGGCGCCGATCCACGGAAACCCCATCGCCGCGGCAGACCTGGAACACTACCTCGAAGTGTTGGACAGGGCCGTGGCTGACATCGCGAACGGCTACCGGGTTCGGTCGTAGCGTGATCCGCGCGTCGTGGCCCGCCGCCCTCGAGGCTCCTCCGGCACCGATGGAACGAGCATGACCGACGTGAGAATGAAGCGCACCCTCCCCACCACCGGCGTGTGGGCCGCGCTGGGCCTGGCGCTGACGGTGGTGGGCCAGGCCGGCGGCCAGGCCGTGCCAACGCCTGCGTCGTCTTTGGGCTTCGAGCCCGGGGCCGACTTCGAGCTCGCAACCTACGAGCAGTCGATGGACTACTTCCGCCAGCTCGACGAAGCCAGTGACCACCTGACCCTCCTGAGGGTCGGCCGCACGTCGGAGGGGCGGGACTGGTACATGGCCCTGGTGTCAACGCCCGAGAACCTCGCCCGGGTGGAGCGGTACCGGGAGATCGCGCAGCGGCTGGCCCACCCCGACGGGCTCACCGACGACGCCGCGCAGGAGCTCGCCCGCGTGGGCAAGGCGTTCGTGGATATCAGCGGGGGACTCCACGCCACCGAGGTCGCGGGCGCGCAGCACACGATCCAGCTGGCGTACGACCTCGTGGTCGGCGCCGGCGCCGACCCCGTCGTGGACGAGATCCTGGAGAACGTGGTTGTCATGCTGTGGCCGTCCCTGAACCCCGACGGCCAGACCATGGTGGGGGAGTGGTACGCCTCCAACGTGGGCACGCCGTACGAGGTGGCCCCGCTCCCGGCGCTGTACCAGAAGTACATTGGCCACGACAACAACCGCGACGCGTACATGCTGAACCAGATCGAGTCGCGGGAGGTGGCGCGCACGTGGCGCCACTGGGAGCCGCAGATCATCTACGTTCACCATCAGTCGGCCCCCTTCCCCACGCGCATCTGGGTCCCGCCGTTCGCCGAGCCCATCGCGGCCCGCTCGCCCCCTCTGGTGACGCGAACGCTGAACGCGTTGGGCATGGCCATCGCCCAGGGCCTGGAGTCACGCGGCATGCCCGGCACGACCCACATGGGCACCGGTTTCGACGCGTGGTATCCAGGCTACATCGATTACATGCCGGCCCTGCAGCATCAGGCCGCGTTTTGGACCGAGACCGCCCTGTACCGGTACGCCACCCCCCGGTACTACCAGGCCGACGAGTTCCCGGAAGACAAGCGGGCCCTGCGCGTGGAGGCCCTGTACACCTCGCCCTGGGAGGGCGGCTGGTGGAGGCTGCGAGACGCCGTCGACTACATGCGCGTGGCGTCCATCTCGGTGCTCGAATACGCGGCGAAGTACAAGGAGACGTTGCTCTATAACCGCTATCAGGCGGGGCGGAACACGATCGCCAAGTACCGCTCCGAGCGCCCCTACGCGTACTTCGTGCCTCAGGAGCAGCACGACCCGGTGGCGCCGGTCGAGATGCTGCGGCGGCTCGCCTTCAACGGTCTTCGCATCCACCAGCTCGAGCGCGACGTCGTGTACGGAGCGCACTACCTCGAGGCGGGCACGTGGGTGATCCCCATGGATCAGGAGTTCGGCGAGCTGGCGCGTCAGCTACTGGAGGTACAGGTCTACCCGGATCTGCGTGAGTTCCCGGAGGGTCCGCCCGAGCAGCCGTACGACGCCGCTGGCTGGACCCTGGGGTACCAGATGGGTGTTCGCGTCATCGAGGCACCCTCGCCCCTTCCCCAGGACGTGCGGGAGGCCATGACGCCCGTGTCCGGACCCACCGTCCCGTGGAGCAACGCTGGCACCGACGGGGCCGCCTTCGACGCGGTGCCGGGTCCGGGCTTCGACACGGACGCGACCGCGGCCGGCATCGTGCCCCCGCCTGGGAGGATCACCGGCGCGGGCCCCGCGCTCGCCGTCGACCCGGCCCAGAACAACGCATTTCGTGCCCTCAACGCGGCTTGGGCGGCGGGTGCCCAGGTCGGGTTCGACGAGTTTGGCCGGTACGTGATCACAGGTGCTGACAGCGGCGAGCTCGAAGCCTGGGTCACGGAGCTGGCCCTCCAGGCCCGGCGTGCCGAGGAGGCAGGAACGCCCCTGCCCCGCCCCCGTGTCGGGCTGTTCCGGCCGTGGCGGCCCAGCATGGACGAGGGGTGGACCCGGTGGCTGCTCGGGCGGTACGGGTTCGAGTTCACGAATTTGCGGGACCCGGAGGTAGTGGCGGGGGGGCTCCGGGACCGTTTCGACGTGATCATTCTCCCGTCGGAGCGACCCCAGTCGCTCACGGACGGCTTCGAGCCGGGAACGATCCCCCCCGAATACGCGGGCGGCCTGGGGTCCGAGGGCGTTCGGGCCCTCGACGGTTTCGTTCGGGACGGGGGGACCCTGGTCGCCCTGAACCAGAGCAGCGATCTCGCCATCGACGGCTTGGGGCTCGCCGTCGAGAACGCCGTGGCCGATCTCGACCGGGGCGACTTCTTCACCGGAGGGTCCCTCATGGAGGTCCACACCGACCCGACCCACCCCATCATGGCGGGCATGCCGGACCGGGCGGCCGTCTTCGTCCAGCGGAGTCCGGTGTTCGAGGTCCTGCCCGGATTCCAGGGGCGGGTGCTCGCGCGGTACCAGGACGCGGGCTCGCCCCTCATGTCCGGCTACCTCCTGGGTGAGGAGCACCTGCACGGAAGGGCTGCCGCCCTGGAGGTCGACCACGGCGAGGGCCGGGTGATCCTGATCGGCTTCCGCCCTCAGTGGCGCGGGCAGCCACACGGAACGTTCCGGGTCCTGTTCAACGCCGCTCTCTATCATGGCGCGTTGGCGGACGAGGAGCGGGGCACGCCCGTCTTCGCGCCCCCCCTGGTGGGCTCCGACGCGCGTTAGTCGAACGAGCCGCGGGTAGTGACGAGCGTCAACCGTAGAAGAGCCGCACGAGGCTCATGGGGATGGCGGGCACGTAGGTCACCAGCAGCAGCACGCCCACGAGCACGGCGATGAAGCGCAGGTTCGCCTTGCTGACCTCCCAGATGTCGGCCTTGGCGACCGAGCACGCCGTCACCAGCACGCTGGCCACCGGCGGCGTTTGCTGACCGATCCCCAGGTTGAGCGTGACGATCAGGCCGAAGTGAACGGGGTCGATGCCGGCGGCGTGTACCAGCGGCATGACGATGGGCACCACCAGAATGATGGCCGCCGCCGAGTGCAGGAAGAGGCCGATCACCAGGAAGAAGACGTTGAGCAGGGCCAGGATTACCCAGCGCGAGTCCGTAAGGCCGATGATGCCGGCCGCCACCTGCTGGGGAACTTGCATCTCGGTGAGGTAGTCACCCAGCAGCGCGGACGTGGCCACGAGGAGCATCACCACCGCGGTCTGCACCCCGCCCTCCAGCATGGCCGTGCGCAGGTGGGCCCCGTCCAGCTCCTTGTACACCAGCCCACCGATGATCAGCGCCGCGAACACGGCCAGGCCGGCCCCTTCGGTAGCGGTGACCCAGCCGGTGAAGATGCCTCCGAGGATGATGACCGGCAGGAGGAGCGCCCAGCCCGCCTCCTTGAACGTTCGCCACACCCGACCCAGCTGGAACGCTTCTTCCACCGGGAAGTCCTGCTTCCGGGCCACCAACCACGCAACGAACATCATGAGGAGCCCGCCGATGACCCCCGGCACGATCCCCGCCACGAACAGCTCCACGATGGAGCTCCCCGACATGACTCCGTAGATGATCATGGGAATCGACGGCGGGATGATGACGGCCAGCGTGGCGGAGGACGACGTGACCGCCGCCGCGAACGGCACCGCGTACCCCCGCTTCTTCATGGCCGGGATGAGGATCGATCCGAGGGCGGCCACGTCCGCGACGGCCGAGCCGCTGATTTCGGCGAAGAACAGCGATGCCGAGATGCTCACCATGGCGAGCCCGCCCCGGATGAAGCCGAACAGGGCCGAGGCGAAGGCGATGAGGCGGCGGGAGATGCCCGACGCGTTCATGATCGCCCCCGCCAGAATGAACAGCGGGATGGCGATGAGGGGAAAGGACGTGGCCCCGCTGAACAGCACGAGCCCGGCATTCGGCAGCACCGCCGGGCCCGAGGCGGCGACCATGGCCGCCACCGCCACGACGCCCAGCGCCACCGCGATGGGCACGTTGATCGTCACCAGAGCCAGGAGCCCTACGAACATGAGTAGCAGGGTCACGGCTCGGACTCCCGCAGCTCGCTGAGCCCGTCGTCTGCCAACGCGTCGGGGATGCTCAGGAGCTGAGCCACGATGTACAGCACGGCGCCGATGGGAATCACCGACTGGGCGACGCGGGCCGGCACCCAGGGGAGGCTGATCAGGGACGTCCCTCCCAGGACCGCCATGACGCGCCACCCCGCCCAGGCGACCAGTGCGAAGAACGCGAGCACGACGGCCTCGGAGACGGCGATGGTCAAGACACGGGTCCGTCCCGTCAGCGCCTTGACCACGGTCGGCACCCCGATGTGCGCGCGCTTGAGCGCGGCGAGCGACGCGCCATAGTACGTGAGCCAGGCGAGCAGGATCGACGCCACCTCGTCGTACCAGACGAGGGCGGCGCCAAACTTACGGAAGCCGACCCCCAGGACCACGATCACCGCCAGGGCGGCCATGAGGGTCAGGACCACGACTTCGAGGCCACCCTCGAGCGTGTCCCGAGCCCATCCGCGGCCGTGGCTGCGCCCCCGGTCCCCCGACACCGTGGCTATTCGGCTCGCCCGGTGCGTACGACCGTCGCGCGCCGCCGGGCCTCCGACCTATCTCTGCGCAAGGGGAATCGCCTTGTCCAGCAGAGCCTGTCCCCCGTCGACCGTGGAGGCGAATTCGTCGTAGATGGCCTGGCTCGCGGCCCGAAAGGCATCCTTGTCCACGTCGTTGATCTCGAGACCCGCCTCGGCGAGCTGGGCCAGGAGCTCCTGGTCCATCCGTACCGCGTTCTCGTACACGAACGGCTGCATCTCGCGGGCGATCTGGGCAATGGGCCCGGTCACGTCTGCCGGGAGGCGATCCCATCGATTGACCCCAACGGTCACGAAGGCGGGCGTGTACACGTGACCGCTCACCGAGAGGTGCGACTGGACCTCGTGGAGCTTGGCGCTCACGATCTGAGCCAGCGGATTCTCCTGACCGTCCATCACGCCCGTCTGCAGCGCGATGAACACCTCGGAGAAGGGCATGGGCGTGGGATTGGCCCCGAGGGCCTGGAACAGCTTCACGCGCCAGATCCCACGCGGCGTCCGGAGCTTGATGCCCTGGAGGTCGGCCGGCGTGACGATCGGCCCCCTGTTGTTCGTGAGGTGGCGAAAGCCGTTCTCCCAGACGGCCAGGACCCTGTAGCCGTCCGCTTCGGCCAGGGGCGCCAGGTCCGGCCAGACAACGGCCTCCTCGATGCGCCTCATGTGCTCCCTGTCCTGGACCAGGTACGGCATCTCGAACAGGCCGAAGGCATCGATGGTGGAGGACATGACGGTCGAAGGGAGACCCAGGTCAAGCGTACCCAGGAGCAGCTTCTGCAACATGACCTCGTCGCTGCCCAGCTGGCTCGAGCCGAAGACCGTCATCTCCACGCGGCCAGCGAGCCGCTCGTTCACGCGCCGGGCGAACTCGTTGGCGATGACGTCGTAGAGCGAGCCCGGCGCGCCCACGTGGCCGAACTTCAGTTCGAGCACGCCGTCGTCGGTCGCTCCGCCGCCGCAGGCGATCCCCCCGAGCGTCAGAGCCACCGTGACTCCTACCGTCAGCGTCCGTCGCCCGAAGCCGAGAGCTTTCCGCGCGCGAACGGGAAGTAGGCCCCGCCGCCTGCGCTTTCGTGTACCGATCATCGGTCTCCCTGGTTGAGGGTGCCTTGAGCACCCCTCGGTCGCGTGCGCCCGGGCACCGACCATCGCTCGGTCAGCCGCGAGCGGGCCGTCCCTCCGCGCCGGCCTCGTGGGCCAGATACGTCAGCGCGGCATGAACGCCCCCGGGCCTATGGGGCACACCGGCCACCTCCAGACCCATCTCCACGCCGCTCAGCGTTCCCGCGAGCATGAGGTCGTTGAAGTCGCCGAGGTGACCGATCCGGAAGACGCGACCCTTGAGGGGGCCGAGGCCGCCACCCAGCGACATGTCGAAGCGCTCGAGGATGACGCGCCGCAACCGGTTGGCATCCGTTCCCTCGGGCACCAGGACGGTGGTGCCGGCGCTGCTGTAGCGTTCGGGATCGGCACAGTGGTTCACCAGGTCCCACGCGTCCAGCGCCAAGCGTGTGGCGTGCGCGTGGCGGGCGTGGCGGCGGAAGACGGCCTCCAGCCCTTCCTCCTCCAGCATGGTCAAGGACTCGGCGAGCCCATACAGCAACGTGGTTGCCGGTGTCGACGGGAAGTACCCCGCCTCGTTGAATCGAGCCATCTCGGTCCAATCCCAGTAGGCCCGCGGCAACGCCGCCGTCTCGTTCGCGGCCAGCGCCAGGTCACTCACGGCGTTGAACGACAGCCCCGGCGGAAGCATGAGCCCCTTCTGCGAGCCGGCTATGACGACGTCGGCACGCCACGCGTCCCGCGCGACGGCCATGGCGGCCAGAGACGATACGGCGTCCACCATGAGCAGGGCGGGATGGTCACATCGATCCATCGTGTCCCGGAGCGCGGCGATGTCGCTGGTCACGCCGGTCGACGTCTCGTTGTGAACTACGAGAACCGCGGAGACCTGGCGCTCACGGTCTGCGGTCAGATGCGCCTCCAGCGCGGCCGGATCCGCCCCCCGCCTCCAATCGCCCGGCAGGCGCTCCACCTCGAGCCCCATGCGTTGCGCTACGCCGGCCCAACGGTCGGCGAAGAACCCCTGGTCGAAAACGCATACCCGGTCGCCAGGCGATAGCGTGTTCACCAACGCCGCCTCCCAGGCGCCGCTACCGGAAGACGCGAATACGAACACCGGTGCAGACGTCCCGAACACCGGGCGCAGGCCCTCGAGGACCTCCAAGGTCATCCGCCCGAACTCCGGTCCGCGGTGATCGATGACCGCCCGGTCCATGGCGCGGAGGATCCGGTCGGGCACGTTGGTGGGCCCGGGAAGCTGTAGGAAATGCCGACCGGCTCGATAGGTCAACTGAGCACCCCGTTCTGCTCGAGGACGGGACCGCCCCGCGGCCTCGCGCCGCGTTGCGGGAGACGACAGGATTAGACGGGCCGGGGGCGCGGCGCAACGCGTGGCGAACCGGTTGGGGAATTGCGCCGCCGCTGGCGAACGGAAAGCTTCTTCCGCGAGGCGGCGTCAGCCAACCGACGGCGGCAGCGGGCCCAGGCCCGATCCGACACCGAGCCCCGAACGTCCGTGCCCACACCTGGAGTGCTACAGGCCCCGTGACTCCCCCCCCCGGCGACTCGGCCCTCGCGGCCCGGCTCCGACGCGAGATCGAAGGAGAAGTCCTCTTCGACCTCCTGACCCGGGGCATCTACAGCACCGACGCCTCCATCTACCAGATCGAGCCCGTGGGCGTAGTGGTCCCCCGCAATGCCGAGGACGTCCGCCGCGCCGTCCAGATCGCGGCCGAGGCCGGTGTCCCGGTCATCCCGCGGGGTGGCGGCACCGGACAGGCGGGCCAGACCATCGGCCGCGGCCTGATCGTGGACACCAGCAAGTACCTGCGGACGGTCGAGGCCCTGGACACGGAAGCGCGCACCGTCACGGTGCAACCCGGCCTGGTCCTGGACCACCTGAACGCCCACCTGGCGCCCACCGGCCTCTTCTTCCCCGTGGACGTGGCAACCGCGAGCCGGGCCACCCTGGGGGGCATGGCGGGCAACAACAGCGCAGGCGCGCGCTCGATCCGCTACGGACATACCGTGGGGCACGTGCGGGCCATCGAAGCGGTCCTGGCCGACGGCACGGCCGCGCGTTTCAGCGAGGGAGACGGACCGCCCCCGGCCCTCGTCGGGGAGCCAGGGAGAGGACCCGGCGGCGCCGCGGCGACCGCCATCGGTTCGCCCCGCGCCAGCCTGGCGCTCGACGGCCAGGGGCGCGTAGCCGGTCTGCTGGCCACCATGAACGCCCTCCACGCCCGGGAGTCCGATGAGCTGGAGCGGCGTATCCCCCAGGTGCCGCGGCACGTGGCGGGATACAACCTCCAGCGCATGGGCGGGCCGTCGCCGAACCTGGCCGACATCCTGGTGGGCTCGGAAGGCACGCTGGCGTTCTTCACCCGTCTGGAGCTGAGCCTCGCCCCGCTTCCGGGCGCCCGGGTCCTGGGAATCTGCCACTTCGCCTCCCTGGGCGGCGCCCTCGATACGGTGCAGCACATTGTCACGCTCGATCCCTCGGCCGTGGAGCTCGTGGACGCCGCCATGCTCCGCCTCGCCCGAGGCAATCCCGACTTCGCCGCCGCGCTGGACACCTTCGTGAAGGGCGATCCCGGAGCGCTGCTGGTGGTGGAGTTCGCGGGGCCCGACAGGGCCGCGCTGGCGCGACGGCTGGACGACTTGTCACGGCTGCTGGGAGACCTGGGTCATCCCGACGTCGTCGTGCCCGTCGTCGAGCCCGCCGGTCAGGCTCGGGTCTGGGAGGTGCGGAAGGCGGGTCTCAACATCGCCATGTCCATGAAGGGCGACCGTAAGCCCATCGCCTTCATGGAAGACTGCGCGATTCCCCTGCCCCGCCTGGCGGAGTGGGAAGAGCGGGCCAACCGGGTCTTCGCGAGCCACGGCACCGAGGCCATCTGGTACGCGCACGCCTCCGTGGGCCTCCTGCACGTGCGTCCGGCGCTGAACCTGAAGGCTGCCGAAGACGTTGGCCGGATGCGAGCCATCGTCGAGGAGTGTTTCGAGATCGTCCGGGACCTGGGGGGCTCCCACTCTGGCGAGCACGGGGACGGACGGATCCGCTCGGAGTTCCACGAGCGGATGCTGGGCTCTCGACTGGTGCGGGCTTTCGAAGACGTGAAGGACGCGTTCGACCCGACCGGCCTGTTCAACCCCGGAAGCGTCGTCCGGCCGCCGCGCATGGACGACCGCGACCTGTTCCGCTACGGACCGGACTACGCGCCGCGGGCCTTGCCCACGGTGATGGACTGGTCCGAATGGGGCGGCCTGGCCGGTGCGATCGAGATGTGCAACAACAACGGCACGTGTCGGAAGACCGATCCCGGCGTCATGTGCCCGTCGTACCGTGTCACCCAGGACGAGGTGCACACCACCCGCGGCAGGGCCAACGCCCTTCGTCTGGCGGTGACGGGACAGCTGGGGCCGGAGGCCCTGTCGTCGGACGCCCTGTACGACGCCATGGACCTCTGCGTGGGCTGCAAGGGCTGCAAGCGGGAGTGCCCCACGGGTGTGGACATGGCCCGAATGAAGGTCGAATTCCTCCACGCGTATCGCGGTCGGCACGGCCTGCCTCTCCGGGACCGCCTCGTCTCCTACCTCCCCCGCTACGCCCCGAGGGTCCGACGTCTCCGACCGTTGCTCAGCCTTCCCAATCGCGCGAAGCCACTGGCTGCGCTGGGGGAGCGGATGCTGGGCTTCAGCAGTCGCCGGCCCCTGCCCGAGTGGTCCGCCACGCCGTACGTGGAGAGGCGTGGCTCCAAACGGGGCGACGGACCGCCCGTGGTCTTGCTGGTGGACACCTTCGCCACGTGGTTCGAGCCCGAGATCGCCCGGGCCGCTCTTCGCGTGTTGGCCGCCGCCGGCTACTCGGTGTCGACGGTACCGTGGCCGGACGGTGGCCGTCCCGTCTGTTGCGGGCGGACGTTCCTGAACGCGGGACTCGTGCCCGAGGCGCGTGAAGAGATGCTCCGCCTGCGGGAGGCTCTCCTACCCGCTGTCGATGCAGGTGCCAAAGTCGTGGGCCTGGAGCCTTCCTGCCTGCTCACGCTCCGGGACGAGGCGCCCGCCTTGCTGCCCGATCCGGCCAGCGACCGACTCGCCGATGCGTCCCTGCTGCTGGAGGAGCTGCTGGATCCCGCTCGTGCCGACGACGGCCTGGCTCTGGGGGCTCTCGACGGCGGAGAGGTGCGGGTCCATGGCCACTGCCACGAAAAGGCGTTCGCCGCCATGGGCGCGCTGGAGCGAGTGCTCGGACGCATTCCCGGCGCGACGGTGGACGTGATCGCGTCCGGGTGCTGTGGGCTGGCCGGCTCGTTCGGCTACGAGGCCGAGCATGCCGAGCTGTCGCTGGCCATGGGTGAGCTGGACCTCCTGCCGGCGGTGCGGGCTACGCCGACGAGCGCTACGCTCGTGGCCAACGGCACGAGCTGTCGCCGCCAGATCCTGGACGGGGCGGGACGCGAGGCCGTCCACCTGGCAGAGCTGCTCGCCCAGGTCCTCGTCTGACCCTACCAGTACTCCAGGATCCGACTGATCCGCCCCTGGGCGTTCACCTCGAGAACGGTGATCTGTCGCCGCTCGAGGGGGCGCCACCCGAGCTCGGTGTCCATCTCCATCTGCAGCGTGAAGTCCAGCACGACCACGCCCTCGCCCTGGGTGGATCCGTGCACGTCGGTGTCGGGGTTCCGCGTCTTGCCCAGGAACTCGGCCATGGCTTCGGCGATCTGGTCGCGCCCCCGGATCCGGACGCCGACCCGCGGATGCTCGTAGACGACGTCCACCGAGTAGAGGAAGGTCAAGCGCTCGATGTCCTCCGACGTGGCGCTCTGGCGCAGCACCCCTTCGACAGCCGACAGATAGGTTTCACCCAGGCCGTCAGGGGGCGTCTGCCCCAGGCCGTCGACCGGCGCGAGCACGGATACGGACGCGGCCACTGCCCACAACGCCGCGACGGCTGCACGCCTGCAGGTCGCCGGTCCCCACCCCCGAGAGCGGCGCCTCGCGAAGGCGCCCCACGCGCCGCGTGCCGAGCTCAACTGCCGTCCGGCCGGTTCATGCACCAAGCGTGGACGCCGTCGACGTCCGCCTCCCTGCTCACGAGGCACTCGAGGGACGGGTAGCAGGTGACGTTCCGGATGCCCCAAACGGGCCAACGCTCCCGATGCCCCCTCACCGGCGCAGCGGGCTCGGCTCCGCCATGATGCGCTCGATCTCCTCCACCGACGTGGGCGCCATCGCCGACAGGTTCTCGTATCCGTCCTCGGTGACCAGGATCTCTTCTTCGATCATGATGGCGATGCCTTCTTCCGGAATGTAGATCTTGGGCTCCACCGTGAAGACCATGCCCGGCTCGAGGGGCATCGAGTAGTCCCGGCTGTCCAGCGCATCGAGCCCCACGTGATGCCCCAGATCACGAACACCCGTTCCGCGGGCGCCCGAATAGTCGGTGTGGTCGCCGTCCTGGATGATCCAGTGGGTGGGGGACGGCATCAGCCCCCAAACGCGGTCGGCGCCCATGGCGTCGATGTCCTCGTTCTCGTGGTACCCGTGGTCCATGAAGACGCCGGCGGCGGCACGGATCACGTCTCGCATCATGACCCCCGGGCGGATCGTCTCGAGCGCGGCGTGCAACGCTTCCAGCACCACCTCGTAGTGCGCTCGCTGCGCCGGGGTGAATCGGCCGGACACGGGAAACGTGCGGCACAGGTCGGACGTGTACATGTCCCACTCCGCCGCGCCGTAGTCGATGAAGATCAGCTCGCCGTCGTCCATGACGCGATGCACCGGCCGGTAGTTCTCGGAGCGCAGCGTGTAGAGGGACACCGCCGGCGGACCCGACGCCACGATGGGGCCGAAGGAATTCCGGGGTGAGCCTTCCCGCCGCCACACGTACTCCATGTAGCCGGCGAGCTCCAGGTCGTTCATACCGGGCCGGATCGCCCGCATGGCCTCCACCAGGCTCAGCGCGGAGATCTCTGCGGCTCTCCGCAGCGCGGCGATCTCGTGCTCGTCCTTGATCAGCCTCATGCGGCGGATCAACGGCGTGATGTTCTCGAGGCGGGAGGCCCCGACGAGCTCTCGCACCGAAGCCTCGAGGTGTTGGCGATAGGTCAGGGCCTCTCCCATCCCGGGCGGCACGTAGAGGGCTCCACCTTGGGCGGCGAAGTGAATGCGGCTCGCGCCCTGCACGAGCCCGGGCAGTCGCTCCGCGAGCTCGTCCACCGGATACGTCTCACCGATCCCCGTCGAGGCTTCGGCCTCCGGACCGGGCTCCAACCTCCGGATGGGCCGGTTCCACGCCGCTTCCCGGAAGCGGGGGTCCTCGACCGGATACTGGGCACCGGCGAACTGGTATGTGTCCGGGAGGAAGAGCACGTCGCGGCGGGTGCCGTCGGGGCCTGGTGCGATGACCAGCAGCGCCCACGGCGACTCGACGCCCGTCAGGTAGAAGAAGTCGGGGTCCTGCTTCAACGCTCCGCCGTGTCGGATCATGTACTCCCCGGGCACGATGATGGGTGCACCGCCTCCTTCCTGAAACAGCCGAGCGCGTCGACCCTCATAGACGTCCGGCGGGAACGCGACGTCACTCTGGGCGAGCGAGCTCGTCGGGGCCACGGCCCCTGCCACGCCCAGCGCGAGGACGAAAGAAGCGCGAATCGTCATGGAACCTCCGAAAACGTTTGGACAAGAGGCATCCCTCAGGCGCCGTCCCCGACCACCCCGAAGTACGGCTGGATCGCCTCCTTCGGCGGTGCCGGCGTGATCAGGCTCACGAAGACGAGCAGGAAAGCCGACGTCAGGAATCCGGGCACCACCGGATCGATGTCGGCCCAGCCGAACGCCTTCCAGAGGAAGGTCGCCGCCACGCCGCCGATCATGGCGGCTGCCGCCCCCTCACGCGTCGCCCGCCGCCACAGCACGCCCCCTACGACCGGCATGAAGAAGGCGGCCGCCATGAGGGCCGTAAACAGCAACACGATGAACTGGACCAGCTCGCCCTCCCCCACGCCGCTCAGCAGCAGCGCCACGGGGACCGTCCCCACGATCAGAATCCCCAGGCGATCGACCCACATCCGGCGGCCGGGTGAGGCCTCGGGATCCACCAGCGTCTGGTAGATGTCGTACGAGAGCGCCGATCCGGCCACGATGAGCAGGGAGTCCACCGTCGACATCATGGCGGCCGTGACCGCCGCCAGCAGGACGGCGCCCAGGGCCGCCGGCAATACGGCCCGGGCGACCATGGGCATGGCGAGGTCGCCTGTGGGCAGCGCCGGGAACGCGATCACGGCGACCAGCGACAGGATGAAGACCAGGAGGTTGAGGCCGGTGGCAACGACGATGGCCAGCAGGATGCCGCGCCGGATGGTGTGCATGTCCTTCATGGCGTAGAGGCGGATCAGCTTCTCGGGTGTGGCCACCGACCCGAGCAGGAAGCTGAGCGACATGGTGAAAAGCAGGATCGGCGGAAGCGCTCCCCAGGTGAACTCCGCGGGGTTCACCGCCTGCACGTACTCGAACATGGGGCGCACCCCACCGACCTGGCGGATGGCAAGGGGTACGGCGATGACCGTGCCCACGATCATGATCACCATCTGGACCAGGTCCGTGTACACCACGGCGATCATGCCGCCGACGACGGTATAGATCAGCAGGATGGCCGTGAATCCGATCATGCCCCATCGCGTGGGAACGCCGAATACCGTGTTCGCGATGAGGCCGCCCGCCACGATCTGGGCCTGGATGTATACGGTGGTCGCAACGAGGATGATCACGGCGGCGAGCGCCCGCACCTTCTTGCTGTAGTACCGGGTCTGGATGAACGCCGGGAGCGTGAGCTCCTTCACCCGCGTGAAGCGCGGCGCCAGCACGGCCGCCACGAACCAGTAGGCCAACGGGATGCTCAGGACGAGCCATCCGAAGGACCAGCCGGCCGTGTACATGACGCCGATCGTGCCGATGAAGGTGCCGGCGCTGGTGTGGGTCGCGGCGAGCGTCCCTCCGCCCAGAAGCCATCCCAGGTTGCCGCCGGCGATCCAGTAGTCCGTCTCGTCGCGGGTCAGTCGGAGCGCCGCCCAGCCGATGGCGAAGACGACGGCGAAATAGGTCAGGAAGACGAGGACGGGTATGCTCACGCCGCCCCCCGACACCAGCGTGAAGGGCTGGACGACGTCACCGTTCCACCCACTTCATCCAGGCTACGTACGCCCCCACGATGACCCCGAACACGACGAACAGCCCCCAGAAGACGAATCCGGGCATCAAACGGCCTCCCGCAGGCGGCGCCAACCAACCACGCCGAGGACCAGGAGCAGCGCCAACACTCCGCCGTCGACCACCCGGTTCAGGCTGAGCAACGGCGCCGTCCCCACCCGGCCGCGAACGGTCAGGTAGGCCGGCAGCACCGAAAGCTCCAGATCCCAGAGGCCCCGCTCGCCGTCGGGCCGCGGGCCCGCCAGCGTGGTGGGAAACGACTCGTACAGCGCGACGTCGCCGGGGACGGCCAACCGTGCCGTGAACGTTCCGGGACGCGGATCGCCTGGGGGCCAATCGACTGCCACCACGGGTACCAGCGCTTCCACGGACACCCCGGCGGGGCGGACAGACCGCTCCACGGCGTACTCGACGATGAGCGTGAGCGCACCCGACGGCGGCGCTCCGGGAAAGCGGACCACGCCCCGCCGTTGTGCGGTCTCGGATCCGGGAAGATCCACCTCCAGGATCCGGGTCGGGGTGCGGGCCCAGGTCCACGGTCATGGCTGCCCGCCCGAGGGTCCCCGCCACCGGCGTCGCAGCAGCGGTCGACTGCTGCCCTGCCACGGGCAAGGCAACCACCAGCCCCACTCCCACGACGGCGGCCCTCCACGTCCACGCCACTACCGACTCTCCCTTTCCCACGCGCGGCACAGCGAGCGCTCCACCTCGACCTCGCCAAACCGGTAGCTCGGCGGCGTCAGCGGCCGCCGGCGCTCCGGGAATCGCGCCCGCGGCGAGACCCGACGGCTGGCTCGCGCTCGCGGCCACGCGAGTCCGGCGCCTCGCTATTGCCAAACCGCGGCCATGATCCGCAAGGCATTGCCACCCATGACTTTGACGATGTCTTCGTCCGAGTATCCGGCCTTCACGAGCCACCGCACGATGTTCTGCGAACCCTCGGTGGGGTTCTCGATGCCGGCCACGTACTGTACGGGC
>JBDHLD010000198.1:0-4847 GCA_039586035.1 Gemmatimonadota bacterium
GCCGACCAGGTTGAGGCCGAGGCGGAGATGGCCGAGGCCGAGGTCGCCCAGTCGGCATCAGCCGAAGACCTGACCTGCTTCCTCCGCGGAGCTTCGCTGGAAGAGGCCGCCGGACGATCCAGCCCCCTGGGCCAGCTGACGCTCACGTTCGGTGACCAGGCCGCCAAGCTCTGCTACGGGCGTCCGTCTGCACGACAGCGCACGGTCATGGGTGAGCTGGTTCCGTTCGGTAGCCCGTGGCGCATGGGTGCCAACGAGGCCACCGGTCTCCACCTCCCCTTCGCCGCCGAGATCGGCGGCGTGGACCTCGAGCCGGGCTCCTATTCGCTCTACGCGGTTCCTGGCGAGACCGAGTGGGAGATCGTCATCAACGGCAACGCTGAGCGCTGGGGAATCCCCATCAACGAAGAGGTCATGGCCCAGAACGTGGGCTCCATTACCCGCCCCGTGAGCGTGACGGAGTCGATGGTCGAGACATTGACCTACACCTGGGAGACGCATGGCGAGGGGATGGGCCATATCGTCCTGGAGTGGGAGAACACCCGGGTCGAGATCCCGATGCACGGACCCGGCATGATGTAGCCTCGAGCTCCAGACCCGGAGCTGCATGACAGTCAGGTCGGCTGCCTCTCGACCGGTCGGTCGAATCAGGTACGCTGAGGGCCCCTCGGGAAGCGTTCACGCAGGTGTGGCTTCCCGAGGGGCCCTTTCGAATCCGTGGGCGGCGTCCGCCCGAGAGGGCGAGCAGCGCGGGCCGCTACCGCCCGGGGCTCGACGCGCGCCGCCGACGTGCCCGCCCCTGTCGGCTCAGCTCCCGCTCCCCCGGAGCCGCTGCAGCTGCTCGGTCGCGACCGGATTGCCCGGGAAGATCTCGAGTGACCGTTCGAACGCCTCGATGGCCTGCTCCGTCTCGCCGTTGAGGTCGTGGATCTGGCCCTTGATCAGCCACGACGCCACGGATTCCGGGTGGTATTCGAGGTTCAGCTCGATCGCTGCCAGCGCTCCCGCCGGATCCGTTCTTCCCCTCTGCTGCGCCACCGACTCCAGAGACCCGGGGCCGAAGTCGAACGCTCCGCGTCCGAAATACTCCTGACGGAGCTCGTCGTATCGTGCCCTCATGGCGTCCGGGCCTCCCTCCTCCATGGCCCAGCTGACCTCCTGCGCGAGGGTCGTGGGCCGGCTCTTGCCGGCGTGACACGTGAGGCACGACACCTCCAGGGCCGGCTCGCTGCGATCCGGGAGCTGCGCCAGGTGTTCGTCGTTGATTGCCTGGACCATGCGGAGCATGGCGCGGGCCTTCTGCTTGGTGGGCTTGTCGTCCGACGCGAAGTCGTCGTCGGGCTGGTCCAGCCCGTCGGAAACGGTGTGGCAGTAGCTGCACCGGCCCGCGCCGACTCCCATGGTGAAGTTCCGCATCAGGCCGATGAGCTCGCGCCGCTCGATGTCGTCGGGGAGGACCTGCAGGTTGGTGAACTCCTCGGGGATCCGCGCCTGACCCGCGACCCATGAGGGGGCCGCCAACAGGAGCGTGAGAGCCAGGAGGATGGGTGCAAACGAAGTACCAGATTTCCCGTACACTGCCGCCACTCCGCGTCGCGAGGAACACACTGCCACCGTAGCATGATACGACTGTTCTGGTCTGAAGCGACGTGGTTTGGGGCGAACCCGATCGGAAGCGGGACCAAGCGGGGCGCTCGCGGTTTGGAGGCGCAATGTGGGACGGGCACGTCCGGCGCGGCGCCGGAGTCGGCCCGTGCGACATCCCGGATTTGTCCCAGCCAGTAGTGGGTTCACCCCAGGTCGAGGGGATCGGCGGTCACGTTCAGCTACCTTTCAGTCGGGCGGAGCCCACGTCTCCATTCACCGGCGGGCCAGGCGGTGGCTGGACCCGGGACGGCTCCCATGATCCCCGGAAGAAGCCAGGCCCCGCGCCCGGCGCCGCCTGGACCGTTCCTCGAGCAGCGGGCATCTTCACGCCATGGACGGTGATTCGCGCCCAAGAGGATGGGCATGGAAGGCAGGCGTCGTGGTGGCGGGTGCCACGGGGCTCGGCATCCTGTTCGGGAGCCGCACCTACCTGCTGTACAATGCCTACCCCGACAACAGCATCTCGCTGGGTGCTGCCATGCTACCGTCCCTCACGGACTGGTACCTGTGGGCCCTGCTGTTGCCGGCGGTGGTGTGGACGGCCCGGCGGTTCCCGGTGGAGGCCGCGACGTGGCGGCGCGCGGTAGCCGCACACGTGATGTTCGGGGTCGTCGTGGCCGTGGCGAAGTACGCCATCGACGTCGGGGCGGGGGGTGTCTTGCCCTGGATGCCCGGGCGCGGATTCACGCGGACGGCGTTTCTGTTCGACTTCTACCCGAACGTCCTGACCTATGCGGTGCTCGTCGTCGCCGTGCACGCGGTGGAGTACGGACGACGCGTTCGGGACCGGGACCTTCGCGCCAGCCAGCTGGAGGCCACGCTGGCCCAGGTGCAGCTCCAGGTGCTGCGCATGCAGCTCCAGCCCCACTTCCTGTTCAACACGCTGAATGCCGTGACCGCCCTCATGCACCGCGACGTGGACGCGGCGGAGCGCATGCTCGTCCGACTCAGCGACCTTCTGCGGCTCACCATCGAGAAGATCGGCGTTCAGGACGTCTCCGTCCGGGAGGAGCTGGAGTTTCTCCGTAGCTACCTCGAGATCGAGGAGACACGCTTCCCCGACCGCCTCACTGTATCCCTGCAGGTCGACCCTGAGGCGCTGGACGCGCGCGTGCCCCACCTGATCCTTCAACCGCTCGTCGAGAACTCGATCCGGCACGGGGTGGAACAGCGGTCCACGCCCGGCTGCATCCATGTTTCGGCCACGCGGCGAAACGGCGTCCTCGAGCTGTCGGTCCAGGACGAGGGCCCGGGTTTGCCGGAAGGCTGGGTCGCAGCGGAATGCGACGGCCTGGGGCTCGCCAACGTGCGGGAGCGCCTCGAGCGGCTCTACGGGGCGGACCATCGGCTCGAGCTGGTGAATCGCCCCGAAGGTGGGGTGCTCGCTCGCATGTCCCTGCCGTTCGACATCGGCCCCGATTCAGCGGCCGCCGACGCTGGCGCCGACGGTGCCTGACGTGGTCAGAGCCCTCATCGTCGACGACGAGGCGTTGGCGCGCGAGCGTATCCGGTCGCTCTTGCGGGACCGCGGGGACGTCGAGGTGGTGGGGGAGGCCGCTGACGGGATGGAGGCCGTGGAGGCGATTCAGGTCCACGGGCCGGACCTGGTCTTTCTGGACGTTCAGATGCCCGAGATGGACGGCTTCGAGGTGCTGGCCGCCCTCGACGAGGAGCATGTCCCGGCGGTGATCTTCGTAACCGCATTCGACCGGTACGCGTTGAAGGCGTTCGAGGTCCACGCACTCGACTACCTGCTGAAACCGTTCGATCGTGCCCGGTTCTCGGAATCGGTGGACCGCGCGGTGAGCCGTTTGACGGCAGCCCGAGGACTCGACGCCAGGACGCAGCTCCTGGACATCCTGGAAGAGTTGAGGTCCCAGGGCGGCACAAAGCCGCTCCGGCGCTTCGTCTCGCGGAGTCAGGGCCGCATCCGCTTCGTCATGGCCGAGGACGTGGAGTGGATCGAGGCGGAGGGCAACTACGTGGCGCTCCACGTGGGCGCGGACTCACACCTCATCCGGGGCACCATGAAAAGGATGGAGGAGTCCCTGGATCCGCGGCGGTTCCTCCGGGTCCATCGTTCCGCCATCGTCAACCTGGACCGGGTCAAAGAGATCCAGCCCTGGTTCAACGGCGACTTCGTGATGCTCACGGAATCGGGTCACGAGGTGACTACGGGCGAGACGTACCGCGCGCGGATCCAGGAGCTGATCCGGAATCCGTTGTGAGGGACGATCACGGCTGTGAGTGGTCTGGTCCTCCGGCCTGCCGAGATTCGAGGCGTGTGGTCGGACTCGTCGGGGTCATAGAGGAGCCCCTCCAAGGCACGATGCGACATGAACGATCGTAGACTCGAGATGGCCTTGGCCCACTTCGATCCTCCCGCTGGGACGAAGCTGTGGCACGGTGGCGCCAGCGCGCTTGGCGCGATCCGGGGCGTGGAGCCCGAGGCGGCGGCGTGGCGACCAGCGCCGGACCGGCACAGCATCTGGGCTCTGACCCTGCACGTGGCGTACTGGAATTACGCGATCTGGCGCAGAGTGACCGGGGAAGCGCGCGGCGGTTTCCCCCGCTCGCCGTCGAACTGGCCCGCTCCGCCCAAGACGGTCACAGCCGACGCGTGGAAGGAAGACCGGGCGCTGCTCCGCCAGTACCACAGATCGCTACGGGACGCCATGCAGACGTTGGACCCGGCCCGCCTGGACGAGCCGTCCGGGGGCCGGGCCGGCTACACGTACGCCGATCTCTTCATGGGCATCGTTCTGCACGACACGTATCACGCCGGACAAATCCAGATGCTCGCCAGCCTTGGCGGCGCGTAGGGCCGGAGGGCGCGGACCCGCCGCCGAACAGCGGTCTCCCAATCGCCGGCGGAATGACCGGCGCCGATCGCCGCTCCGCGGACTTGGATGGACGACGCTCTCGTCCGATCACTGGGAACAGCCGAGAGAAGGCTCGCGGCGGCGCAAACGTAGTCAGGGAAACGGAGTCTGCGCCCCACGCGCACGCACGATCGGAGGAGCACGTGGAGTCGAAAGAGCCCCCCGGGACCCGGCTACAACTGATGCTGATGTTCGAGGCCGCTTTTGTGGCGATCTCTTTGGTCAGCCCCATCACGCCCAGCAAGACGGGATCCGACCGCGGCATCGCCCATGCGTTCATCGAGAGCCCGAGCTACCTGGAAGAGGTGGCTGTCAGCT
>JBDHLD010000199.1:0-8397 GCA_039586035.1 Gemmatimonadota bacterium
ACCCGGGCCGCGGCCGAGACCATGGGCGCGTCGGGCGGGCCCATCACAAAGGATCAGACCGGCGTCGAGACGTACGGCACCGTGTTCGCCGTGGCTCCGTCGTATCACGATCCCAACGTGATCTGGGCAGGCTCGGACGACGGCCTGGTCCACGTGACACGGGACGGCGGAGCGAGCTGGACCAACGTGACGCCTCCGGACGCTCCCGACTTCGTCCGCATCAACACGATCGAAGCCTCGCCGACGACCCCGGGCAAAGCCTACGTGTCCGGCATCCGCTACCTCGTCGACAACGACCGGTCGCCCTACATCTGGAAGACCGAGGACTACGGCGCCACGTGGAGCAAGATCGTCAACGGCATTCCGGCCGACGACTTCATTCGGGCCACGCGAGAAGACCCGCAGCGGCCCGGGCTGCTCTACGCAGGGTCCGAGCGAACCGTATACGTCTCCTGGGACGACGGCGAGAGCTGGACCTCCCTCGGGCTCAACCTGCCGGTGCTCCAGGTGAGCGACCTGGTCGTCGAGGACCACGACCTGGTCATCGGGACGCACGGCCGGTCATTCTGGGTGCTGCCCTACATCGAGCCCATCCGCCAGATGCACGACATGGTGGCGTCGTCGCAGGCGCACCTGTTCGCCCCGGTGGACCCGGTCCGCGGCATCGATCAGGGCATGACGGTCTACTACTACCTGGCCGAAGACGCCGAGGAAGTCACGATCGAGTTCCTCGAAGCCGACGGCGACCTGGTCGCGAGCTACACCGGCACGCCCGAGGAGGATGACGAGGAAGAGGAAGCCGACGACTTCACCCGCTTCTTCGGCGGAGGCGGGGACTCCAAGCCGGCCGTGGAGGCGGGATCGCACAAGTTCACCTGGAACATGCGGTACCCGGGCTTCACCGAGTTCGACGGCATGATCTTCTGGGCCGCCGGCAACATCGGGCCCCGAGCGGTGCCGGGCACCTACCACGTCCGGCTCACCGCCCACGGTGAGACCCAGACCCAGCACGTAGACGTCAAGATGGACCCGAGGCTGGAGGGGGAGGTGACGGTCGCCCAGCTGCAGGACCGGTTCGACTTCGCCATGAACGTGCGGGATCGGGTCTCGGTGGCAAACGACGCCGTCGTCAACATCCGCGACATCAAAGGCCAGGTCGACGACAGACTCGACCGCACCGAGACGCAGGAGATCCACCAGGTCGGCGGCGAGGTGAAGGTCAAGCTCAGCGACGTCGAGGAGCAGATCTACCAGGTCCGCAACGAGGCGCGGCAGGACCCCCTCAACTACCCGGTGATGCTGAACAACAAGCTCGCGTCCCTCATGGGGCTGATGGAGGCTGCCGAGGCCGAGCCCACGGAGAGCTCGCGAGAGGTATACCGGTATCTGTCGACGCTCCTGCAGGAGGAGCTGGACAAGATGGACGTGATCATCCAGACGGACCTGTCACGGCTGAACGAGCTTCTCCGCTCGGAGGATCTGCCTCCCATCAACTCCGATCCGCTGGTGAGCGACGACTGACGCGGCAGGGAAGCCGACGCCCGTCGTAGGCGCGATCGCGCCGGGACCGAAGGGGAGGGAGTTTACTGCTTCCTCCCCTTCGGTCTCTTCTGGGCACACCGGGCGAGATCACGCCCGATGCAGGATCCCCTGTCGACGGCGCCGGGATGACCGATCACGCCGCTCACGTCTTGCGGCCCGCCCAAGTCTCCGGCAGACTACGACTACAGTTCAGCCGCTCGCCTCGGAGCGCGCCACCCGCCCCTGGTAGGCCCGCCCCTGCGCAGGCATCTCCCTCAGGATGAGAACGACGATGCGATCCGCCCTGGCGCTGGCAATGGCCCTTCTCGCGGCCTGCTCCGGTGGACAGGTTTCCGACGAGGACAACCCCTTCCGCCCCGGAGCCTTCGAGCCGCGGGGCGGTGAGATCGAGATTCTGGTCAACAACCTGAATTTCGCCGACGCGACCCTGCTGGCCTTTCACGAGGGCGGAAGGACCAGGCTCGGTACCGTAGGCGGGAAATCCTCGGGCCGATTCCGGATCTCATGGCAGAGCCCCAGAGATCTGCGGATCCAGATCGATCTCCTGGCCGGTGACAACTACACCACGCTGCCCATCAGCGCGGCCCCGGGCGATCGGATCGGGCTCACCATCGAGACGGTGCTCAGCCGCTCGCAGCTGACCCGGTAGCTCCCGGCCGGGCCGGCCGGCTTTTGGGGGCGCTCCGCCTCGTCAGCCCCGGCCGCCGCCTCCTCGTCCGACCCACCCGCACCCCTGGACCGACGGCGCAGCGCGTCGAGCTCGTCGCTACGGTCGCGGCCCCTACTCTCCGTAGGGGACCCAGATGTTCTTGATCTGGGTGGCCTCCCAGAGGAAGTCCTCGCCCTCGCCCTGCTCGGCCGAGAACCAGTCCCTTTCAAGGCCGTGGCCGTCGACCCACGTACGCTTCATGTTTCCGGTCGATAGGCGCTCCACGTCGGCACCACCCTCTGGGGACCCGAAGTACCACATCCCGTCCACATCGTCGTGACTCGCCAGCACGGGACAGAGCTCCTCGTCCAAACCCGTGACGATGTTCACGACGCCCGCCGGCACGTCCGAGGTGTCGAGAATCTGGTAGAAGTCGGTAGCAAGGATCGGTCCCTGTCGTGACGGGACGACCACCACGGCGTTCCCCATGGCAACGGCAGGCGCAACGGTGGAGACGAACCCGAGGAGGGGGGCCTCGTCCGGGCAGACGATCGCCATCACCCCGATGGGTTCGGGCATGGCCAGCGTGACGTTCCGGAACGGCGTGTGGTGGACCCGGCCGTCCCACTTGTCGGCCCACGCGGCGTAGGTGAACAGACGTCGGACCGTCAGGTCCACCTCCAGGGCCGCCCGGGAGGCGTCACCCGTCAGCGTCGTCAACCGATCGGCCAGCTCGGTGGCGCGCGCCGACAGGTTTTCCGCCAGGAAGTAGAGAATCTGCGCTCGGTTGTGGGCCGTCCGTGGCACCCAGCCACGGGCCGCCTTGTGGGCCGCCTCGACGGCGTTGCGGACGTCCTTCCGGTTCCCGCGCGGCACCTCGGCCATCACGCTCCCGTCGTGAGCCAGGACCGGGATGCTGTAGTCGCCGTCCGGGCGGACCTGGCGGCCTCCCACGTACAGCTTGGCGGTTCGGTCGACACCGGGGAGCGATGCGCCGGCGGTCTGCTGGGCTGTCGCTCGGGGCTCCGCCGAGGGGCCGTCGACCTGCCCGTCCGAGGCGGCCGCGGATCCGGTGGCGCCGTGGCCGTTCGCCGCACCCGCCGAGGCAATCGCCCCGCCGCTGCCGCCCCCGTCGGACGCGCCCGCGCGTGCCCCCTCCTGCCAGGCGGGCTTGACGTACTCGAAGAGACCCTCACGGCCACCCTCACGGCCGTACCCGCTTTCGCGGTAACCGCCGAAGCCGGCTGCGGCATCGAACAGGTTGGTGCAGTTGACCCACACGGTGCCGGCCTTGATGCGCGGCGCCACGTCCAGAGCCAGGTTCACGTTCTCGGTCCACACGCTGGCGGCCAGGCCATAGCGGGTGTCGTTGGCCAGCGCCACCGCTTCGTACGGCGTGCGGAAGGTCATCATGACCACCACCGGCCCGAAGATCTCGACCTGCGCGATCGTCGACGAGGGAGAGACGTCGGTGCACAGCGTGGGCGGATAGAACCAGCCCTCCTCGGGGGCGCTCCACGACGGCTGCCAGATCCGGGCGCCCTCTTCCTGACCCTGCGCCACCAGCGAGCGGATCTTCTCGAGCTGGACCGGGGCCACGATGGCCCCCATGTCCACCCCCTTGTCCAGCGGATCGCCCATCCGCAGCGTCTCCATCCGGGCCCGGAGCTTCCGCTCGAGCTCGGCGGCGACCCCCTCCTGCACGAGGATGCGTGATCCGGCGCAGCACACCTGGCCCTGGTTGAACCAGATGGCGTCCACGACCCCCTCGACCACGCTGTCCAGATCCGCGTCCTCGTACACGACGAAGGGAGACTTCCCGCCCAGCTCGAGCGAGAGACGCTTCCCGGTGCCGGCCGTGGCAGCCCGGATGATCCGCCCCACCTCGGTGGACCCCGTGAATGCGATCTTGTCGACGTCGGGGTGGGCGACCAGTGCGGCCCCGGCGCTTCCGTCACCTGTCACCACGTTGACCACACCGGGCGGAAGGCCCGCGTCGGCGCACAGCTCGGCGAAGAGGAGGGCCGTGAGCGGCGTGAACTCGGCGGGCTTGAGCACCACCGTGTTCCCCATGGCCAGCGCCGGCGCGATCTTCCACGCGAGCATGAGCAGGGGGAAGTTCCACGGGATGATCTGCCCCACGACTCCCACCGGAGCGTAGCGGGGAAGCTCCTCGCTCATCAGCTGGGCCCATCCGGCGTGGTGGTAGAAGTGCCGGGCCACCAGAGGGATGTCCAGATCGCGGGACTCAGCTCTCCAGCACGGCGAACAGGCGCGCGTGTTTTTGCAGCCGCCGGGCTACCGCGTACAGATGGCGGGCTCGGGCGTGGCCGTCCAACGCACGCCATTCGGGGAAGGCCGCCCGTGCGGCCGCCACCGCCCGGTCCACGTCCTCCGTGCTGCCCTGCGTCACGCGGGCTCACGGTCTCGAACGTCTCGCCGGACGAGCCGTCGTGCCAGTCGCCGCCGATGAACAGGCCGAAGCGCCGCTCGTGCCCGTCCAGCCAGGCCTCGGCGTGATCCGCGCTCTCGGGAGCGGGACCGTACTCCAGCGTCTCGTAGATCTCGGCGATTCGGCTCATGCCATCGGGTGGCGGTGGGCGGCGGAGTAGCGGGGCGGCGGAGTAGCGCCCGGTGAGCTGGTGCTCGAGCTGCCGCTCGATGTCTCCCAGAAGCGAGCTGGCCCCGAATCTGAACAGGGCCGCGTCCATCCAGGGCCGCCCCAGCTCCTCCTTCATGAGGATCAGCCAGGTGAGGGCGTCCTTGGCGGTGCGAATGCCGCCGGCGGGCTTGAAGCCCACCTTCACGCCAGTGCGCTCCCCGTAGGCCCGGATGGCCCGGACCATGGTGATCCCGACGGGGAGCGTGGCGTTGACGGACTCCTTGCCGGTGGACGTCTTCACGAAATCGGCGCCGGCCATCATGCAGACCAGGCTGGCCTGGTAGACGTTTCGGAGGCGTCCGAGCTCACCGGTGGCGAGGATGGTCTTGATGTGGGCGTCGCCGCAGGCGTCCCGGAAGGCGCGTACCTCGTCGTAGAGCGCCTGCCAATCGCCCAGGAGCACGTGGGCGCGCGTGATGACGATGTCGATCTCGCGGGCGCCCGCCTCGACCGATGCCCTGATCTCGGCCAGCCGCTGCTCGAAGGGGTTCAGGCCCGCCGGAAAGCCCGTCGAGACCGCTGCGACCGGGATCGTCGATCCCCTCAGCGCCGCCACGGCGGGCTCCACCATGGCGTGGTACACGCAGACGGCGGCGGTCGTGAGGCCGAGCTCCGCGGCACCGAGGCCCTCGAGGATGTCCGGACGAACGGGGCGGCGGGCCTTGGCGCAGAGCCGCCGGACCCGCCCGGGCGTGTCGTCGCCCGCCAGCGTCGTGAGGTCGATGCAGCTGATGGCCCGGAGCAGCCACGCGGCTTGCCAGTCCTTTTTGACGCTGCGCCGCGTGCCCAACGTGGCGGCCCGCCGTTCCACCGCGCTGCGGTTGACGCTGACGGTTCTGATCCAGTCCAGGTCGAGCGGCAGACCGGGATTCCGTCCGGAGTGATGCGGCTCCGGCCGTGGCGTTCGCCTCGTGCGAGCCGCTTCGTGCCTGCGGGACTCCCGTGTTCGTGTCTCGACCATGGCGAACGTATGCACGGGTGAAAGGGAAGGGCTCCGGGCGTTCGTGGCAGGGGAGGCGGCCAGGAAGGTGGCTCCGTGGCCCGAGCGCCCACCGAGTTTGAACATAGTCGCCGGAGGCGTACACTTCCACCGTGACCCAGCCTGCGCAGGACCAAGGCGAGGGCGCCGCGAGGGCCCCTCTATCGCAACGCTCTCCGAGGTGGTCGCGCCTGATCACCAGGCTCGTGGCCTGGGCGACCGGCGTGTTCTTTCGCGTGGAGCGTCGGGGCGACCCGCTCCCATCGGGGCCCGTGCTGGTTGTGGCCAACCACCCCAACAGCCTCGTGGACCCCCTCGTCGTGTTCCGCATCGGCGGCAGAGTGTCGCGCCCTATGGCCAAGGCGCCGCTCTTCGACCACGCGCTGTTGGGACCGGTCCTCCGGGCGCTGGGGGGGCTGCCCGTCTACCGCCGGCAGGACGACCCCTCCCAGATGAACAAGAACGAGGGCACGTTCGACGCCGCCGTGGCGGCGCTTAGGGCGGGCGAGGCCGTCCAGATCTTCCCGGAGGGCAAGACGCACTCGGATCCCGCGCTGGCACCCATACGGACCGGAGCGGCCCGCATCGCACTCCGCGCCGAGGAAGAGGCGGGCTGGGACCTCGGGCTCCGGATCGTTCCCGTGGGTCTCACGTACCGCCGCAAGGCGGTGGCCGGCGGCAGCGTCGTCGCCCAAACGGGGCGACCCCTGGTCCCGGCGGGGCTACGGACGCTCTACGAAGCCGATCCCCAGGAAGCCGTACGCCGGCTGACCGACCAGATCGGCCAGGCGCTGGAGAAGCTCACCCTGAACTTCGCCGAGACCGAGGACAGGGAGCTGGTCGAGGTCGCAGAGCGCATGTACGCCCGGGAGAAGGGGCTCACGGCGTGGCGCGCCCGGCAGTCCCTGGGCGACCGACTGCCGCGGCTCCGGGAATTCGCTCGCGGGCTGGCCTGGCTTCGGGTACACGATCCGGAGCGGCACCGACGCGTGATCGACTCGGTCCGCCGCTACGCGAAGCTGCTCGGGGTTCTGGGCGCCGGCGACGCCGAGATTCCCCGGCGCTACCGCACGCGCAAGGTCCTCTGGTACATCGTGACCAAGGGGATCGTCCTCGGTCTTACGATGCCGGTAGCGTTGGCCGGCATCGTGCTGTGGTGGATCCCGTACCACCTTCCTCGACTGACCGTGGGGCGGCTGCGCCCAGCCTACGAGGCCATATCCACCATGAAGCTGGCCACGGTGATGCTCGCCTTCCCGGCATTCCTGGCCGGGTACAGCGCGGTCGCATGGTGGTTTGGCGGCACCTGGTGGGCCCTGGGCGTGGGCATCGGGGCCGCGATCTGCGGGCTCGTTGCCTGGTGGTGGAAGCTCCGGTGGGACGACGCTCGCGAGGACGTGCGCCTGTTCTTGCGCGTCCTCGGCCGCCGAAAGAGTCGAGACCGACTCGCCGCCGAGCGTCGCCGCCTTGTGACGGAGTTCGACGAGCTGGCGCGGCTGCGGGACGCGGAGACCCGTGAGGGGGGCGCCGGGTAGGGCCCTGTGGAACCGGTGGCGCGCAAGCACCGATTGAGTCACCAGCGTCCGCCCTGAACGAGTCCCAGGCGGGCAGCGCCGGCGACGGTGTCGTCGGGCATCCGCCGAATTCACCTCGACTCGGAGGCACCCTGATCGATCTCTGGTGGGTCTTCCCGGCTGCCATCGTCTTCAGCACCGTGGCCATCTCCTCGGGAATCTCGGGCGCCCTCTTCTTCTCTCCGTTCTTCATGCTCGTGGTGGGATTGAGTCCGGCCCAGGCCGTGGGCGCGGGTCTGCTGACCGAGGTCTTCGGGATGGGGAACGGCCTCAGGCTCTACGTGCGTCAGAAGGTCGTCGACTACCGGACGGCCAGAGGCCTGCTGATCGCGGCCGTGCCAGCCGTGGTGGCGGGGGCACTCATCGCCCATGCAATGCCTGGACGCACCTTGAAGCTGGTCTTCGGCGGAGGGCTCATCGCACTCAGCGTGTTGATTCTCGCCGGACCGGCCATCGCGCGCAGAGGCACGGGGTCCCAGACCAGACCGCGCCAGCACGAGGACTCCCTACTCGTCGCGGCCGACGGCACCGAGTACCGGCTACCGCGCTGCTCCCGGGCCCCAGGCATCCTGCTCGCCGGCTTCGGCGGAGCGCTCACCGGCGTGATCAGCGCCGGCCTCCCCGAGCTCAACACCACCCAGATGATCCTCCGGTGCCGGACGCCGGCTCGCATCGCCGTAGCCACGAGCGTCTTCACGCTGGCCGTCACGGCGGTGGCCGGAGCGGCCGTCCACGCCCTCGCCGCCGAGCCCGCCTGGCACGTGGTCCAGTGGAGCATCCCCGGAGTCCTGGTCGGCAGCTGGATCGGGAGTAGGGTCGCGAAGTACCTCCCGGGGCCGATGCTCGAGCGCGTGCTCGGTGTGCTGTTCCTGGCCGTGGGCGGGCTGGTCCTGGTCCTGGAGCTCGGCGCGTAGGCGTCATCCGACGGCCGTGCGTCAGTGCGACGTGCCCTACGTGGACCCGCGACATGCAGGCGGGGACCCAGGGGAAG
>JBDHLD010000200.1:0-4405 GCA_039586035.1 Gemmatimonadota bacterium
GTCCGGATCGGGGACGCACCGCGCGAGATCGTCGGGGTGCTGCCGCCGTCGTTCGACTTCTCCTCTGTGTTCTTCCCTTCGGTGCCCGTCGACTTCATTCGACCGTTCCCCATCGGAGACGAAACCAACCGCTGGGGCAACACGATCTCCATCGTCGCGCGCCTTGCGCCGGGGGTTTCCGTGGCCGCGGCGCAGGCCGAGTACGACGAGGTGAACCGGGCGATGGAAGAGGCGGACCCGGAGCGCTGGGGTCTGGGAGGCTGGATTTCTCCGCTCCAGGCCTACATCGCCGGACCCTTCCGCTCGGCCCTCCTGTTGCTGGCCGGTGCCGCCGGCACCGTGATGCTGATCGTCTGCGTGAACCTGTCCAACATGCTGTTGGCCCGGAGCCCGAAGCGAACGCGTGAGATCGCCGTACGCCGTACCATGGGCGCGACGCGGCTCCGGCTGGTGCGCCAGCTGACGATCGAAAGCGTCCTCCTTGCCGGGAGCGGAGCGGTGGTCGGGGTTGGGATCGCGGTCCTTGCCACACGACTCGTCGCGAGCGCGAGCGGCGTCACGATTCCCATGCTCAACGAGGTAAGCGTCGACGGCTCAGCGCTCGGCTTCACGCTGATCCTGGCGCTGATCGCGGGGTTGGTCGTGGGCATCGTCCCGGCGCTCCAGGTCTCGGAGGGCGGCGAAGCCGCTGCCATGAAGACGGCCACGGGTGCGTCCCGGACCGGAAAGGGCGCCGCGCGACTGCGAGAGATGCTGGTGGTGTCGGAGGTCGCGCTGGCCTGCGTGCTCCTGGTCTTCGGCGGGCTCTTCCTCAGGAGCTTCCAGCAGGTGCTCGACGTTCAGCTGGGGTTCACCGCCGAGGGCGCGGTCGCGTGGCAGCTCGATCCGAGCGCCGACTTCGAGAACGTCGCCGAGATGACGGCGTTCTTCGAGGAAGCCCGGACCGCCGTGTTGGCCGTGCCCGGCGTGGAGGCGGTCGGCATGAACGACGCCCTTCCGCTCGGCCGGAACCGAACGTGGGGCTTCCGGATCGTGGGCCGCGAGCAGAGCGAGGCCGAACAGGGCTTCAGCCTGTTCCCACACATGATCGATCCGGGCTACCTCGAGGTCATGAAGATCCCGCTGCTGGAGGGCCGGAACTTCACGCGGGACGACGTGCAAGGCACCGAGCAGGTCGTGTTGATCAACGAAAGCGGCGCGAAGCAGCTCTTCCCGAACGGAGACGCCATCGGTCAGGAGCTCGTGGCCGGCCGCGAGGAGCCCTGGCGAATCGTGGGCGTGGTCGGAGACGTGAAGCACCGCTCGCTGGAGGCGGGCTCCGGCACGCAGATCTACTTCCCCACCGCCCAGATGTGGAGCTACAACACGCTGGACTTCGTGGTTCGGTCGTCCCTGCCCGTCGCATCGATCACGGGGCCGGTCTCGGCCGTGCTGAACCGCCTCGACCCCGGGATGCCCACGGACAACTTCTGGACGCTCGAGTCGACCGTCGATCAGGCCGTGTCGTCGCGGCGGTTCACGCTGATGCTCCTGACCACGTTCGCGGGGACGGCGCTGCTCCTCGCGGCCCTGGGCATCTACGGCGTGCTGTCGTACTCCGTGGCCGAGCGCATCCCGGAGATCGGGATCCGCATGGCCCTGGGCGCGTCTGGCGCGGAGGTGCGACGGCGAGTCGTGGGTCGGACCCTGGTGCTGGCGGGCCTGGGCATCGCGATCGGCATGGCCGTGGCTATCGCCGGCTCGGGTCTGATCACGTCGATGCTGTTCGGAGTCACGCCCACCGACCCCATGACGTTCGTCGGCATGATTGCGGTCCTGTTGGTCGTGTCCGCGCTGTCCGGGTTCATACCGGCGACGCGGGCGGCCAGGACCGACTTGCTGACGGTGCTCAGGGGATAGGAGCCATCAGCAGGGCGCGGACATGATCGTTTGGGTAGGGCGCGGACGCGCTTCGGGCGTCGGGCCGCAACTCCTTTGTGGAAGAGGCCCCGGGGCACCTCGACCCGTCCCCAGCGTACCACTGTCAACGGAACCCACGCCCCACTAGCTTGCTGCCGCCATGTACGCCCGCATACTCCGCCTCTATCAGGACGTCTTCGGCGCCGAGCCCACCGACGTGCGTCGGCTCACGGCCGACGGGTCGGCCCGATCGTACCACCGCCTCGAAGGATCGGACGGCCAGACGGTCATCGGCGCCGTGGGTCCCGAGCCCGAAGAGAACCGGGCCTTCTGGTCCTATTCGCTGGCTTTTCGGGGCATCGGCCTCAACGTGCCCCAGATCTTCGCTACGGACCCGGAAGCCGGCGTGTGGCTCCTCGAGGACCTGGGCGATACGACCCTGTTCTCGGCTCTCGATCGGGCCCGGAAGACCGGAGGCGGCGGATTTCCGGCCGAGATGCTCGAGCCGTACCGGCAGGTGGTGGAGGTGCTGCCCCGGTTCCAGGTGGAAGGGCACGCGGTGGTGGACTACTCGGTGGCGTATCCCCGGGAAGCCTTCGACCGCCAGTCCATCCTTTGGGACCTCAACTACTTCAAGTACCACTTCCTCAAGCTGGCTCACGTGCCCTTCCGCGAGGCGCCCCTGGAGCGGGACTTCCAGGCTCTCATCGACTTTCTCCTGGAAGCCAGTACGGACCACTTCCTCTACCGGGATTTCCAGTCGCGCAACATCATGCTGCGGGACGGAGAGCCCTGGTTCATCGACTACCAGGGAGGCCGGCGGGGAGCCCTCCAGTACGACGTGGCGTCGCTCCTCTACGACGCCAAGGCCGACCTCCCCGAGTCGATCCGGACCGAGCTGCTCCATCACTACCTGGACGCCCTGGCCGAGCGAACCGACGTCGACCGTGACGCCTTCCTGTCGCGCTATCCGGGCTATGTGCTGGTCCGCATCCTTCAGGCCATGGGAGCCTATGGCTACCGTGGCTTCTTCGAGCAGAAGGCCCGATTCCTCCGGAGCGTCCCCTACGCCGCCAGGAACATCGGCCGCATCCTGGAACGGGGCCTGCCCCTGGAGCTGCCCGAAGTGGAGGCGGTCTTCCGCCACATCGTGGATCGCTGGTCCGGCGCGAGCGACGAGCCAGACCGGGCCGAAGGGCTCCACGTGAAGGTCAACAGCTTCAGCTATCGGCAGGGCTACCCCGACGACGACTCGGGCCATGGCGGCGGCTTCGTCTTCGACTGTCGGGCGGTCCCGAACCCCGGGCGGCAAGCCCGCTACGAGACGATGACGGGACTCGATTCCGAAGTGGCCCGGTTCATCGAGGAACTGCCTGAAGGGCAGCAGTTCTGGGAGGGCGTACAAGCCCTGACCGACGCTCAGGTCGAAGCCTACCGGGCCCGGGGATTCTGGAGCCTGACGGTTGCGTTCGGGTGCACGGGAGGGCAGCACAGGTCCGTGTACTTCGCCGAGCGCATCGCCGCTCACCTCCGGGAGCGCTTTCCGGACGTGACCGTCACTGTGGCCCACAGGGAGGCGTCGCGCTGGCCCGATCGGGCCGTCGAGACGGGCGCCCCGACGGCCTGACGCCGCCGTCTTTCATGGACGCCATGATCCTGGCCGCCGGCTACGGTAAGCGCCTGCGGCCCCTGACCGACCACACGCCCAAGGCCCTGGTCCAGGTGGCCGGGGCCACGGTGCTGGAGCACATCGCCCGGCGGCTGATCCGGGCCGGGGCGGATCGCATCATCGTCAACACCCACCACTTGGCCGACCAGGTCGAACGCTTCGCCCGGGAGCGCTGGACGCTGGACGCCGAGCTGGTCCTGTCCAACGAGCCGGAGCGCCCTCTGGGCACCGGGGGCGGCCTCCTCCACGCGGCGCCCCTCTTCCGACGCGACGCGCCGTTCCTCCTTCACGTGGGCGACGTGATCAGCGAGCTCGACCTCGCGGGCCTGTACGCCGAACAGGAGCGGAGCGGCGACCTGGCCACGCTCGCGGTCCACGACCGTGGCTCGTCCCGCTGCGTCCTCTTCGACGACGGCGGCCTCATGGGCCGGGACAATCAGATCGAGGGGTGGAGCCGGACGGTGCGAGAGCCCGAGGGCCCCGTCCGGCGGTGGTCTTTCGCGGGTGCCCACGCCGTCTCGCCCGACATCTTCGACCTCTTCACGGAGACCCCGCCCTTCGGCATCCTCGACGCCTACCTGCGCATGGTGTCCGAAGGGGCGCGCGTCGCGCCGTTCGACGTCCACGGCAGCCGGTGGCTGGAGATCGGCAACCCGGAGCGCCTGGCTCAGGCGCGGGAGGTGTTGGCGGAAGAGGCGGGGTGAGCCGGGGGACCAGGCCCCACCTCCTACCGGTTCACCCCCATCATGGCCTGGACCTGCTCGAGGCCCGGGAGCTCGGGAGGGGCGCCCGAGCCGGCGCCCGACACCCGCTCCAACCGCGCCGCCACGGACGCGG
>JBDHLD010000069.1:0-17602 GCA_039586035.1 Gemmatimonadota bacterium
GTCGTACAACCATGTGTTGCCGGATCGATCCATCACCAGCTTGTGCCGACCGTCGGAGGCGGCCCGCAGCGGCCGGTTCAGCCGAGCCGTATCGACATCGGGGAAGCGCCGCTCGATGGCCTTCACGTTGGGCACGAGGTACTCGGCGAACACCCACTTCCGCCGCTCGGGGCCGAACATGGAGAACCCGGGGAGCTCGATCTCCGGCCTGTCGTCCGGCGCCCCCGCCGCCGCGTCGAGCAGCGTCGGTAGCACGTCGGTGAGCTGTACCAGGTCCGCGTCGACCTCCCCCGTCCGGACCCCCGGTCCTCTCATCACCAACGGGACCCGAATCAGGTTCTCCAGAAGGCCGTATTGGTGATCGAACAACCCGTGCTCCCCGAAGCTCTCGCCGTGATCCGAGGTGACGATGAGCAAGGTCCGTTCCAGCATGCCCGCCTCCTCGAGGCCGGCGCGAATCGATGCGATCTGATCGTCTAGATAGCGGAGGGCTCCGTCATAGAGACTCTTGAGGTCTCCTACCTCCTGGTCTGAATAGGTCCGGACTCCCGCCATGTGGGCGAAAGGATCCATGGGCAGGGCATCGACCCGTGAGCGTGCCTCCGGCTCGACAAATCGGTAGCGCGCCGGCCCTTTCAACGCGTAGGGCAGATGGCAGTCCATGTAGTTCAGAAAGAGCAGGAAGGGGTCGCTGCCGCTCCTCTCTCTCAACCACCTACGGGCGAGTCGGGTGGCCCTGGCCGCACCCCGATCACGTTCCGTCAACCTCCGAACGCGCCTTCGGATCCCCTGCCGCAGCCTCCCCAGGACTCCGTCGGAGCTTCCCTTGCTGCCGTGGACGTCCACGGCGAGCTGGAAGCCTTGCGTGAGGTTCGTGTACGGGGCCACGAAGCCGTTGCATGATATCGACGCGGTTCGATACCCCCTGGCCGTGAGGAGGCCCGCCAGCGTGGGGATCGCGGGATCGAGCTGCTGCGTGTCGAGATCCGCGCGATGAGCGCTCGGGAGCAAGCCCGTAAACAGCGAGGCATGGGAGGGCACGGTCCAGCACGACGTGGCGTAGGCCGCGTCGAAGCGGACACCCTCTTCGGCGAGACGATCGATGCTTGGCGTGGTCGGACGGGAATGTCCGTAACACGAGAGATGATCCCGGCGAACCGAATCCAGGACGATCAGAACGATGTTGGGTTGCATGGCTCGTGCTTCGGTCAGAGACCGACGTTGGTGCGGGGCATGGGGTCAGGGGTACGCTCCGGAGTCTGCGTGCCACGAACGGTAGCCTCGATGATGTCACCGACCTTGCGAGCGGTCTCTTCGGCCGTGAACACGTCGAGGGCGCGTTCGCGGGCGGCCTGCCCCATGCTGTTGCGGAGAGCAGCATCGTGCGCGAGCCGCACCATTCCCGAGGCCATACCTTCGATGTCGGTGGCCTCGAAGAGGAAACCGGTGACGTCGTCGATCACGGTCTCCCCCACCCCGTCCACCGCGAACGCCACCGTCGGGAGGGCAGCGACCATGCCCTCGATCACGGCCCGAGGGTGCGGGTCGACATGAGCGGTGTGGACCAGCATGTCCGAGGCCGCGCACAGGCTCTCGACGTCACGCCGAAACCCCAACAGTCGGACTTGGTCGGCCAACCCCGCTTCATCGATCATTCGGCGCACTCGGTTCACATATTCGGGCTCGCGGTCCAGGCGACCGACGAGGACGAGCACCAGCTTCGGCGCATCCCGCGCGGCTCGGATCATGGCGGACACGGCATCGGCCTGTCCCTTCCTCGACATCACGTGCCCGACGCTCAGGGCCAGCACGGCGTCCGGTGCGATGGCCAGTTCGTCGAGAAGACGCCTCCTCACGGTCGCCCTGTCGAGAGTGGAGGTCGGCGCAGGAACCCCGTTGTAGACCACAATCGGACCCGTTGCCGGCAGGAAGCGGCGGAAGGCCTCGGCGACCGCGTGGGAAACCGCCACCTGGGCATCCGAGCGCCGAAAGGCGGTGTCCCTCCACCAGCGGGGACCGAGCCATTTGGACCGGATGTGGCAGATCACCGGCTTGCCGACGAGCTTGGCCGCCACCAACGCGTTCGCGGTGGCCCCGCTCGTGTTGTTCGCGTAGACGAGGTCGAAGGCCCCTTGCCGAATCAGCCGCGCCATGCGCGGTATGGCCCGTTTTCCCAGCGAAGGCAGCGAGACGAAGGGCACGCCTCGTTCCTGCAACAGGGCGTTGAAGGCGCCGTCGTCGGTGAGCAGCACCGTCGAGTCGAACCGTTGCTCAAGGTGCTCGAGCAGCAGCGAGAGGCTGTTGGTCGGCCCGACCCACGTTCCGGTATGGGAGACCCAGAGGACCTTGGGCTTCACGAGCGTGACCGGTACAGATCCGGATCCACGACCGCAGCCATGGCGTCGACGTCGAGCACGCCGCCCAGCAGGCGGTTGACGAGCGCCAGCGGCTCCCTCGGGTTCTCCAGGAGATCGGCGTAGTGGACACGCAGGACATCCATGTTGTCCTGCTCGGCGAGCCACGCGTCGACCTGCTCGAGGTGAGCCTGAAACAGCTCGGTCATCTCCTCGTCGGAAGGCCCGGTCCGCGACTCCATGCGGTTGGCCAACATCTTCTGCTGCGAGCGCAGGATCTCCGGCATGTGGCGCTGCATGAAGATGATCCGGTAGTCACAGTCCGGCGGCAGCCACCTGAGGAGCTCGGAGATGACCTTCACCACCTTCCCCCGGGCCTGCTTGACCCATTCGATGTCCCCCTCGCGCAGCTTCTTCACTCGTTCGAGCTCGTAGTACCCACCGGGGTTGTCGACGTCGGCTTCACGGATTCCGTCGACGAACACCTCGAGACCACCGGCCTCGAGCATCTTCATCATCATGGACGTGCCGGAGCGAGGCAGCCCGGAGACGACAACGACCTGCTCACCCCGCTCCACGACTCCGGCTCGTGTCGCCAGACGGTTCAGGAATCTTCTCATTCGATCTCCACGGGCCCCTCGCACGGGAGGCCATCGAGTTCCAGTGCTTCGGCCCGGAGCGGGCCGGCGGCGGGCAACCGGGCTTCCAGGGCCCGAATGTCTCGGGGCCGATTCACGTTCGTTCGCCAGCTCCAGTAGGGCACTGCGGCGAATTCGTGGCCGGCGGCGATCATCTGTCCGACCGCCGTCTCCAGCTCGATTTCGCCGCTGGCCGCCGTCGTCGTACTGGCCAACGCCGAGAACGCCGCCTCGGGAAGGATCAGGCTGCCGGCCAGGGTATGCGTGAAACCGTCCGTCGCAGGGGTCTTGTTGAGCGCGACGGCGCGACCGTCGGCCACGCGCACTCGGCCCATCGGTTGGTCCAGCCCGGCATGCGGTTCGACCAGAAGAGCGCCGTCAGCGCCCGACTCGAGCCACGCCTCGACAAAGGGCCCGAGGGGCTCGGCGTAGAACGCGTCGCCCATGACGACGATGAACGGGCCCTCGACGTGCGGCTCCGCCTGGAGCACCGCGTGGCCCACACCTCTGCGTTCGGGCTGACGGGCGTAGGTAACCTCGATCGAGCCCGCGAGCTGGCCGATTCGGCGGGGAAGCAGATCATCCGTGGGCGAAATGACGACGCAGGCCTTGTGCACTCGCGGGCCCAACTGCTGCAGGAGTCGGCAGATCAACGGCGTGCCGTCGATCTCCAACAGCGCTTTCGGCACGCCCCCCGAAACGGACGCCATACGGCTCCCCTCGCCGGCGGCAGGGATCACGCACCACATGCGCCCACCTCTGCTTCGGTCAATTCCGTACGAGGCGCTCGGCCAACAACCCCAGCGTAAGGAGCGATTGAAACACCGTGAGCACCGTCCTCCAGTTGATGCCGCCGCGTGCCGGGACGATGAGCTGATCGCCGGAGTTCAACGTGAGCCCTTCGAGCCCGCTGCCGGTCTCGATCGCTCGCAATGCATCCAGCTCCACGACCTGTCCCGCCCGCACGAGGCGCACCTTCTCCAGGTCCGAAGCCGCCGTGAACCCACCGGCCATGCCCAACACGTCGAAGAAGTTGTTGGTCGGGCTGGCCGTGTAGTTCCCGGGGACTCGAACCTCGCCGAGAATGCTCACCTGGAATAGTGGCGTGACCGTCACGACCGGATTCTGAACGGCGGTTGCGTAGCCCTCTCGCAGCCGATCGCGGAGGTCCTGAATGGGCACCCCGGCGGCGCGGACGCTGCCCAGATAGGGGAGATACACCATCCCGGTCTCCTCGATCGGGAATTGCCCACCCAAGTCGGTGTTGGGCCAGACCGTGATCAGGAGAGCGTCCCCGGGCCGGAGGATCACCTCGGTCGACAGGGACGGCTGGCCGGTCGGCGCCTGGGCTTCGATCAGCCCGGGCAGCATGAGGAGCGCCGCTATCAGGACGCCCGCGACTCTGCGCACGCGTTACCTCCTTGGTGTGGGACGTGGTGAACCCATCTCGGGGCGTAGAGAACCTACGCCGCGTCTCTGCTCGCCATCACGTTCGCGTAGAGGCTCTCGAGAGCCCGAACCGATGCCGCGCTCCCGAACCGGCCTCGGACCGCCTTCGAAGCGGCCTGCCCCATGGCGGCGGCCATCGCCGGCTCGGCGAGGAGTCTTGAGATCGCGTCCGCCATCGCGGTCGGGTTGCCGGGCGGTACGAGCAGGCCCGTCTCGGGGTGCTGCACGATCTCCAGGACTCCTCCGGCACCGCTCGCCACCACCGGAGTGCCTGACGCCATGGCCTCGACCACCGTCCTGCCGAAGGGCTCGGGCCGAGTCGAGCTGTGCACGACGACATCAGATGCGGCCATCAGCTCATCGGCATCGTCTCGGTGGCCCGCGAAGACGACGCGGTCACCGATTCCCACCGCTTCGGCCAGCCTCTGGAGTCCGAAAGCGAACGCCCGGCTGGCATCGTCGGGGTTCGGGCCGCCGACGATCACGCACCGGAGCTCGGGGTGCCGCAGGGAGGCCTCGGCTGCGGCGCGTAGGACGACGTCTTGCCCCTTCCAGGCCACCAGGCGCCCGACGCTCGTCACGACGGGGGCGTCGGCCGGGATCCCCAGAGAGGCCCGCACAGCGCGGCGGTCCGCGTCCACCGGGCCGGACAGGTCGAACACGTTGTCCAGGATGATCCCCCGGTCGGCGGCCAGATCGAGTGCCTCTCGACAGTGACGCTCCACGGCCCGGGAGATGTACACGAAGCGATCCACCCACTGCGACAGCCTGCGGTCCACCCGGGTTCGGTAACGCGCGAAGAAGCGGACGTGACAGATCTGGGGCCGGCCCGTGAGGATGGCCGCGGCGATGGAGGCCCGGTTGGCGGCGAGGTTGTTGTTGTGATGGACCAGGTCGATCCGCTCACGACGGATCAGGTCCGCCAGTCGCACGGCGATCTCGGCGTCGTCACCCAGCGACCGTAAGATCCGGCGGACGGGTCCGGGGACCCTGGGCCGCTCCCTCCTGGGGCCATCCGCGTCCACGTGTCTGGTAGGGACCCCGATCGCCCCGAAGCGCTCTACCCACGGTGACTCAGCGGGAAGGACGACGACGGGGGAGAACCGCTCGCGGTCGAGCCGACGGGTCGCCTCGAACAGGCTCACGGCCGAGCCTCCGCCCAGCGGACGCTGTACGTAGAGAATCCGGCGGGGCGTCACTTCCACGTGGAGAGGTCCCGTCCGATCATCTCCTCGAGTCTCTCGACCTCGCCGGCGAACATCGCCCGCAGACGGACCCGCCCCTCGGGATCCAGCGGTGGGATCTCTACCTGATCGACCACTTCGACATTGGCACGCCGGACGACACCCGAGATTCCAGTGCCCTTCACCGCCTCGTGAATCGTGGGGCCGAGCAGCGTCTTCACGACGGACGACGAGGCGCTCAGCGCCTTGGCCGCCAACTCGCTTCGCACCTTCACAGGACCGTTCACCTTGGCTCTCAAGCTCGGGGACCGGAACGTCGTCTCTACGCCAGCGAAAGCGTAGACGCCCGCGATGACCTCCTCCGGCTGTTCGATGACGTCGTCGTGGAGCACGACATGAATCTGCTCCAGCGGAAAGAGCTCCAGCCAGCGCCGCAGGTGCGTGGCGTACAACCCTTGCTCCAGGTAGCTCGGATTCGCCGGTAGAGCGGACCAGAAGTCATAGCGGTCCGCCGTGAGTCGGCCCCGACGAAACTCGTGACGATGATGCGAGTAGGCCCGTGCGGCCGGCTCGCGCAGGCACAGCAACAGACGCGCGTCAGGGTTGTACCGATGGAGCCGCCCCGGCACGTTGGCGTCGTGGAAATAGAGCACCGAGAACTCGGAGTTCAGGCGGCCGGCCTCGAAGTTCTCGTCGTACCACCGAAAGCCCCGTTCATAGTGGCGGTTGAAGAAGTTCTGCTCTTTCCGGGTCGGTCGACCCGCGATCGCCATGCCCACGTCGGGGTGATCGGTCAGGTTGCTGAACAGCCACGTCGTCGCGGCCTTCTGCACCCCGATGCCGATCAGGTCCACTCGGGGACCTTCGTAAGGCGGTAGCTCGTATGGGCCATCCCCACGCTGTGGGTTGGCCTCCACCGGATGACCCTCTCCGACCGCTTCGGTCATGGGGCTGTCACTCTTTCCCAACGGGCTGTCACTCCTTCCCAACGCTCTCGTCCACGTTCTCCACTGCGCGAACCCTCGTCTCACCGCGAAGCCCGGGCACGGTCCGGCGCAGGGCGGCGAGGGCGCGGGCCGTCGCGCGAAACGTCGCCGACCGCACGGGCTGCCCCTGCTCCCGGGCCTCGGTCGCCCGGTGCCCGAGGACCTGTTGGAGAGGGTGCAAGGCATGCAGCAGGCAGGGAATGGTCCGGAATCCGGGCTCCCGCGCCAGCCGCAGGTAGAGCTGGATCCGCTCGCGCTGAAACCGGTGTACGAAGTCCTTGCTCTTCGAGCCCGGATGCAGGGTGAAGCGGGCCAGCACCGAATCGTCCGTCCGTACGCGCGCCCCGGCCGCGAGCGCGCGGTTGAGCCATTCGCGATCCATCTGATAGTGGTATCGCTCGTCCAATCCGCCGGTCCGCTCCCACAGCTCTCGCGTCCACAGCGAGGGGGGCTGGGTGAAGTGGAAGTCGTGCCGCCGTCCGTCGGCGTAGATCGGAAAATGATGGAAGGCGGAGCCCTCGTGGGGAGAGGCTCGTCTCACGAACTCGACTGCCTCACCCTGAACCAGCACTTTGTCCATCGCCCCCACGAAGATGTCCGCTGCCCCGTCCGCCAACGCCGCTCCGGCTGTCGCCAGCGCGCCGGGGTAGTAGACATCGTCGGAGTTCAGCCACCCGATGACGGCTCCGCTCGCCCGGGCGAATCCCCGGTTGATGGCGTCGCTCTGCCCCTTGTCGGCTCCGCTTCGCCAGAAGGTGATCCATGGCGCGTAGCGCTCCACGATCTCCACGCTTCCGTCCGTGCTGCCGCCATCCATGACCATGTACTCGAGATCGGGATAGCCCTGGAGCAGCACCGAACGGATCGTGGCCTCCAGAAACGATGCCTGATTATAGGACGGCGTGACCACGGTGATGCGAGGCCACGCGTGCCCGTCGTGCGTGGTGGCCGGCGCCTCCGGCGACGACTCGGTCCACGGCCACCCCTCCCGGCCCTCGGGAGGTGGAGGAAGGTCCGTGAGTGACGGGCACGGCCCGGGCGGAGGGCCCGCCACTCCGGCCGCCAGGGCTTCCGAGCTCGGCGGTGTGATCGGCGTCGGCAGGTCTCGCTCGGCCACCGTCGCTTCTCTTTCGGCGTTCACGACGACACCAACGTTGCAGCGCTCCGGCGACGCTCCAGCGTCTCCGCGTAGAGTGTCGCGTATGTACGCGCCTGCACCTCCATGGCGTACTCCTCCACCGCCACGCGTCTGGCTTCCACGCCCATGCGTCGAGCAGCCTCTCGGTCCTCGAGCACCGCTTGCAGGGCACGTGCCAGGTCCCGCGGGTCACCGACCCGGGCCAAGCGACCGGTTACCCCTTCCCGCACCATGTCCGGCACGCCACCAGCGTCGAAGCCCACGACCGGTGTGCCGCACGCCATGGCCTCCTGCACGGTGTTGGGCAGGTTGTCCTGCAGCGAGGGAATCACGAACACGTCGGCCGCGCTGTAGATCATGGAGACGAGTCGCTCGTTCTCCACGAACCCCAGGCTCAGGACGGGGACCGACGCTTCGTGGCTCGCCCCACCGGTTCCCAGGGCCATGAGGTGGAGTCCCTGAAGGTCGCCGAGAAGCTCGAGTGACTCCAGCAACAGGGGGAAGCCCTTTCGCTCCCACCCCACAGAATGGGCCACGAACAGGACGACCCGGGCGTCGGCCGGGAGCCCCAACATCTCCCGGGCAGCTCGGTAGTCCCGCGGCCTGAAGAGGTCCGTGTCGAGCCCGTACGGAATCACGGTGACGGGGAAACGACCCCGGAAGACGGCGCTCTCCTCGGCTTCCGTGGCAAGCCAACGGCTGGGGGTCACGACGTGGAGTCGATCTTGGGCCAGGCGGCTGAACACCCGCTCCTTGCGTTCCCAGATCTCCCGTGAGAGATCCTTCTCCTTCGCCGAGCCCAGGTTCGGACAGCGACCACAACCGCTCCGGTGACGACCACACTCTCGATCGTAGTGACATCCGCCCGTGAACAGGTTCATGTCGTGGAGCGTCCAGAACACCGGTAGCGAGCCCGGGAGCGCAGACAGGAACTCGCCGACGTCGATGAAGTCCGCGGTCCAATGCAGGTTGACGACGTCCGAGGCCGGAAGTTGGGTCGCGGGCTCAGCCCCGTAGGGTGTGCGATCGTCGGTGAACTTCCCGCTTCCGACCACTCGCGTCGCCCGGTAGGGTCGATAGTCGCGCTCGATTCGACGCCGCCGGAGCTTCCTCGCGACGCGTGCCATGGGCTCCGATCCGGGCTGGAACGACAGGACCGACGGATCCACGCCCCGTTTTCGGGCCACGTACATGGTCGACTCGTGGCCGATCCGCCGGAGGCCGTCGTGGAGTCGCTTGGCGGCCCGCGCGGCGCCACCCGTGATGTCATCGTGGCTGACCTGAGTCACCCGAATCACCTGGCCGAACTGCGGCGCCCCGGACGACGCGCTCAACTCGCGATCCTCGTAGCTGGAGAGCCGGACTGCTTCTCCGTGGGCTCCGGCGACGGATCCGCATGCAGCCGAGCGAGGATCGCACCCACCTTGCGACTGCCTTCCTCGTTCCAGTGGACGTCGAAGTCGCGGTAGTCGGACTCGCTCAAACGACTCGCCAGCGGCAGGAACGGCACGGCGAGCCGGTGGCAGATGTCGGCCAGTTCGCGATCGGGAAGCGCCGAGTCCCAGTCGGCGAGATCCGGTCGGGCGGCCACCGCGTCCTCCATCCATCGCTGGCTGAGTCGCGAAAGGTCCGGCACGCTCACGACCACCAGGCGAGCCCCCACCGCATCCAGGACGTCCCGCGCTTCACCGATGAGGTGCTGGGCCGCGTCGAAGGCCCGGCGCCCGAGGTGGGCCCCCGTAGCGATCTCCATGAACAGCTCGTGGGCGCGGAGCCGGGTCGGGAACGTCCACGGCTGGGGTCCCAGGTGATCGGTGTGAATGCGCCACCGGCCCGTGTCGACCTCCTGGCGAAGGAACGGCGTGCGGTACCCGTCCATCTCGGGGCGCAGATTGTCGGCCAGGTCGTTGCCGAGGTACACGAGCCAGACCACCGTCTTGCCCTTGAGCTCGGGGGCCAACCGCCGCATCAGAAGCAACCCCTGGACCATGTTATACCCGGGGGCGCCCACCCCTTTGAGCGTGACGGCGCCGCCGTGGTTCGCGAAGAAGCCGTCGTCGCCGATTCCATCTCCGAACGCGAAGGAGTCGCCGAACGCCACCACGTCGGCTTCCGCCACCCCGGTCGGTCCGCGCCATCCATGGGCGTCGGTGGTCACCTGGTGCGGATCCTCGGCCAGGTCCCGCACATGGCATCGCTGATGTGCCTTGACCCTCCACCCGAGCTCAGGGTCGTATTCAATGATGTCACCTTGGCTCACTGAGGCCGGCTCCAGCAGTACCGACAGGCGAGCCGTCAGGGAGGAGACGAGCCAGAAAGGCAGCGTCACCACCGCCACGACGAGCGTCGCGGCGAGGGCCAGTACGCCCCCCAGCAGGGCCAGTGTGGTTCTGAGCATGTGAATCGGTCGCTGTTCGTCAGTAGAGCGTGTAGGTCGCTCCACCCAGACTCCGCTGGTTCGAGAGCTGGATGCGGCTGAGGAGGAGCAGGGGTGGGATCAGCGCCCACACCCAGACGTTGCGCGACCCGCGCGCCCAAGCTGCCACGGTCCGGACCCAGTTGCCCCCGCGGGAGGCGAGGTTCGACTGGCTCTCGAACGCGCGCTTGCCCTCGTCGCCCCGGGGCAGCCACCCGGAGGCGCCTGGTCGTGCGGGCCGCCACGGCAGCTCGCTTCCGGCAGCGCCCGCCAAGACGATGACCAGGAACGCCGCCCCGGTGAGAGCGAGACGGGCGAGGCGGGCGACGGCGCGAGCCAGGGTATTCCACGTCTCGAGCCCCCGCTCGGCTACGCCGCGGTTCCACCAGCCGACGGCAGCCGCCCCGAACATTGCCGCCACGCCCCAGGCGGGCCACATGACGCCACCCAGGGCGAACGCAACGCCCGCGGTCAAGAGACCCAGGCACAGTCCCATGACCAGAGAGAAGGCCCTGAGGGTGGCGTGACTTCGTCGTTTCGTGGTGATCAGCATGGCTGTGGGCTCGTCGGTCTCGTCCGCGTGTCAGTCCAGCTCGTATTGATCCCGGTACGCTTCGGCATCCAGGAGAATGCCCCCGGGCTGCTCGGCTTTGAGAAGCACGTGGTCCTCCAGAACCAGGCAATCCATGTGCGTGGCCATGAAGCACCGGAAGGCGTCCTCGGGCGTGCCGACGATGGGCTCGCCACGGATGTTGAAGCTCGTGTTCACGATGACCGGGCAACCCGTTCTCTCGTAGAACCTCGTCATGAGCCGCGCATACCGTCCGTGCCGCTCCGGGTCCACGGTCTGGATGCGCGCCGAGTAGTCGACGTGAGTGATGGCGGGGAGACGCGACCGAGGCACGGACACACGGACCCGCAGGTCCGGGTCTCGCATCCTTTCCCGCTCCTCGGGGCTCAGTTCCCGCCGCCAGCTGTCACGCACATCGGCCACGAACAACATGTAGGGACTGTCCTCTTCGGGCCGAGCATCGAACACGTCGTGAACGTGCTCCCTGAGCACACAGGGAGCGAAGGGACGGAACGATTCGCGGAACTTGATCTTGAGGTTCATGGTCTGCTGCATCTTCGGCGATCGCGGGTCTCCGATGATGCTGCGAGCGCCGAGCGCACGGGGGCCGAATTCCATCCGGCCGTGGAACCACCCCACAACCTTCTCCTCGTCCAGGATCGCGGCCACCTGCTCGAGCAGATCGTCCTCATCCGTGTGGCGGTGATACACGGCTCCGACCGAATCCAGGTAGAGCCCGATGTCCTCGTTCGTGAACCGTGGACCCAGCAGCGACCCTTTCTGCGCGTCGCGGGGATGCACGTGGCGGGGCTGGTCGAGACCGGCGTGCCAGTATTGCAGCGCCGCCCCGAGCGCTCCGCCGGCATCCCCCGCTGCCGGCTGGACCCAGACGTTGTCGAAGGGTCCGTCGCGAAGGAGCTTCCCGTTGGCCACGCAGTTGAGGGCCACGCCGCCGGCCATGACCAGGCTGTTCAGTTCCGTGAGCTGGTGCAGGTGCCGAGCTGCGGAGAGGACGATCTCCTCCGTCACGACCTGAATGGAGGCGGCGAGGTCCATCTCCCTTTGTCCGATGTTCGACTCAGGCGGCCGCGGTGGCCCCCCGAACCGACGATGGAACTTTTCCGACGTCATGGTCATGCCGCCCACGTAATCGAAGTACGACATGTCGAGCCATACCGACCCGTCATCCCGTAGCTCGAGCAGCTCCTCCATGATCTGGTCGCGAAACCGTGGTACCCCGTAGGGGGCCAGCCCCATGAGCTTGTACTCGCCCGAGTTCACCTTGAAGCCCGTGTAGTAGGTGAACGCCGAGTAGAGCATGCCGATCGAGTGGGGAAAACGCATCTCGTGCGTCAGCTCGATGCGATCCCCCTTCCCCACTCCCATCGAGCTCGTGGCCCACTCACCGACGGCGTCGAGCGTCAGGATCGCCGCCTCGTCGAATGGTGAGGGAAAGAACGCGCTGGCCGCGTGGGCCTCGTGGTGGTCGGTGAAGCACACCTTGCCGGAGAAGCTGGCACCCAGCTGGGCGCGCATGGTCCGAGGGATATGGAGCTTCTCTCTCACCCAGAGCGGCAGCGCCCGCCGAAACGACGAGAAGCCGCCTGGCGCAACCGCCAGGTAGGTCTCGAGAAGCCGCTCGAACTTCACCAGCGGCTTTTCGTAGAACACGGCGGCTTCGAGATCTCCTGCGTCGATCCCCGCCTCCCTCAGGCAGTACGAGACCGCCTTGGCGGGGAATCGATCGTCGTGCTTTCGCCGAGTGAATCGCTCTTCCTGGGCAGCAGCCACCACCTCTCCGTCCCGGATCAACGCCGCAGCCGAGTCGTGGAAGAAGGCCGAGATGCCGAGGATGTGTCTACCCATCGCGTCTGTCACCCTTGGCTGGCCCGAGCCAGCTCGTATACGTCAAGGCGGCGCCTCTCAATTGCCGCGCGCCCTTCGTCGTAGGACCCGTCCGAGCCTGGATGCCAGGCTCGAACCCCCGGTCGGTGGGCCACCATCCGACCGATCCAGCCGCACGCCGTAGCTCGTTCCGCTCGGAAAGGGCTCTTGCACCTCCTCGCCGTTCACCTCTGTCACGAGCTCGTGGGACACCATGGGGATCGGTTCGGGGACGGGCCGTTGGGCGATCGCAGAGCGCACGTCCCGCAGCGCTCCGCGCAGCGTCGTGCCCGCCTCGCCCCGAAAGGAGGTGGGCGTGAGCAACCGCATCCCCTCGCGTTCGAAGGCCAACATGCGACGCTGCGCGGTCAGCCGGTCGATCGCGCCCCCGGACACAGCCTCGGCCAGCGCCCCCAGGTGACTGACGACGCTTCCCATGCCGGCCGCCCATACGTCGAAACGGCCGGCGGGGCTCTCATACGGCGCCTCCGTAAACCGCTGGAACCACTGGTAGCGCCAGGGCCCCACCTCGTCCGGCATGAACTCCACGCTCCACGTCCACTGCCCGCGGTACTCGGCGAGGCATCGGTGGCCCGCACCCGTGGGCGACGTGAAGGTGAACAGCACCTCCTGCGCCTCGGGCGGCCCGGTCAGGATCCACGTGTCCGACAGCTCGGTCCTGAACGCGGTCCCCAGAGCGACCGGGTTCACCTGAGCTCGCAGACGAACCTGAATCCACTCGGCTTCCGCCTCCGCCAGGATCGACCCGTGACGCCAGTCAGACGTCCAATCACCCCTGCCCCACCGCTGTTCAACGGTCGGACGGAGCGATCCTGGCTCAGGCAGAAAGGAGACGGCCCACGTATCCTCCAAGGACGGCATGCGAGGAAGCACCAGCGTACGGCCGTGCTCCAGGTGTACGGCATCTTCCCGCCGCGCGACCTCACGCGAGCTGTCCCATTCAAGCTCCAGAAGCGGCCGCCGGGCCTCGGTCATGCGATCGCCTTGAGCCGCGGAGTACAGGGACAGGAACGCTCCCGGCACGTCCTCCTGGACGTCCGCGAGCTTGATCAAGAAGCGAAGTGGCTCCCCCCGGGTCGCACGCGCCCCCACGTATTCCGTGAGCCGGGGCGACGCGAAGGTGAGCGCGCCACCCGCCGGACCTACGGTGGCCTCGGCAAGGGGACCCACGCCGGTGTCCGCGTCGGTGGCTTCGTTCGATGCATAGCCCGCACCCGGCAGGCCCCACTCGTCCTCGCCCTCGGCCGCCGCGTTCCACCACACCTCACCCGGCGCGGGCGCGCTCACGTTGTTCCTGTCGATCCCACCGGCGCCGGGGCCCCACTCGCGGCGCACCCCATAAAGGAGGACACGGAGCGACGTGGGTGGGGGCTCCTCCACGACGAGGACGAGGCGGGCGCGGTGCACCGTGGCGTCCGCGGGCAGCTCAACGCCTTCCCACCGCTGTGCGATGCGAAAGAGCTCCTCTTCTCCGTGGCGCGGCTTGCGATGCCCGCCCACCCGCCCGAGCCGGACGTGGGTCTGGGTCGCCTGGTTCCAGCCCCACGCGAAGCCCCCGTCGAGAAACCCGCGGAGGTCGTTGTCCGTGGTTCCTTGAAAGTGGGGTCCGTTGACGAACCGCGAGACATGGCGCAGCGGCTGCCTGGAACCGACCCCATCCGCCAGCCGGGATACGTGCAGCACGCCCCGCACGTCGGGGGAGTCCTGTACCAGGCGCGGCCATTCGGCCGAATCCGAGCTCATGTGCTGCCCGAGACGACCGCGTCAGCCCGCCCGCGAGACGTGCTGACTCGTATTGTGGGCGAACGTTTCGGCGCCCGCGCCGTCCCAGATGCGCCAGGGGGCCTCGCCATGGCGCCACATGTCCTCCAGCATGTTCTTCTCTTTCAGGGTGTCCATGCAGGACCAGAAGCGGGTGTGCTGGTAGCCCATGAGCTGATCCTCCGCCACGAGGCGCTCCACGGGCTCCTTCTCGAAGGTGGTGTGGTCGCCTTCGATGTAGTCCAACACCTTCGGGTTGAGCACGAAGAAGCCGCCGCTGATCCACCCCTGGGCAGAGGCCGGCTTCTCGTTGAACCGATCGACCCGACTGCCTTCCATGTGCAGCCGGCCGAAGCGGGCGGGCACTCGCACCGTGGTCACGGTCGCTAGCTTGCCGGCCTCTCGGTGGAAGCGAGCCAGCTCCCTGAGGTCGATGTCCGCAACGCCATCGCCGTAGGTGAACATGAAGTCCTCGTCCGGCTCGAGCCAATGGGCCAATCGCTTGAGGCGCCCACCCGTCATGGTGTCGATACCGGTGTCGACCAGGTGCACCTTCCAGTCGGGTTGCTTGCCATCGTGGATCGTGGTGGAGCCCGTGGCCATGTCCACGGTCAGGTCGTTGTTGAAGGCATAGAAGTTCAGGAAGTACTCCTTGATGGCTTCGCCCTTGTAGCCCAGCGCGATGATGAACTCGCGGACGCCCTGACACGCGTAGATGTTCATGATGTGCCAGAGGATCGGCTTGCCGCCGACCTCCACCATTGGCTTGGGCTTGAGGACCGTCTCCTCGGAGAGGCGGGTGCCATATCCACCCGCCAGGATGATCGCCTTCATGAATGTCCTCCGGGCTCTCGGCAGCACGGGTCGGAGCCCTTCCCGCCGAGGGGTTCGTTTGCAACCTCGTGTGCGGTCATTGTCGCGTGGCGGGCTCCCGACTCACCGACTCCCACTCGAGTGATGGACGGATGAAGCCCAAGCGATGCTTGGCCGTCTCGGCGCCGACTGCGCCCGTGTCCACGATGTCGATGGCGGCCACGTTCTGGAACGTCGCCAGGATTCGCTGACCGGGGATGTCCGCGTTGAACGTCAGGAAGTAGCGGCCCGGGCTCAGGAGGTTGGGAGGGATCGTGCACCGGGACAGGTAGTCTCCGGGCTCCAACGGATCGGTGTAGCGGGGGTCATCACTACCGTAGGCGTCGAAGACGATCGTTCCGTCGGCCGTCAGGACCAGGAAGCCGACCCTGGCCTGCCTGAGCCGCTCCGTCGCGCGATACTCGAGCTCCACCGTGAAGGGCTCGTCCACGGCCAGCTGACTGCTGACCACACCGGCGGTGCTGCGCGTCCGGATCGCATCCAGCTTGAACTCGTTCACGCCCCTTTGGCTGAAGCCCTCGTCGAATACCCGCTCTCCCTCGACGCTGGTGTCGCTCGCCAGGTAGGCGGCGATGACGTCGCGGGGAGAGCCCGACATGCGCACGGTGCCCTCGTCCAGCCAGATCACCCGGGTGCACAAGCGCCCCACGGCCGCCATGTTGTGGCTAACGAAGAGGATCGTCCGACCACCGTCCGCCACCTCGCCCATCTTGCCCAGGCACTTCCGCTGGAAGCGGGCGTCCCCGACCGACAGCACTTCGTCCACCAGCAGGATCTCGGGCTCCAGGTGTGCTGCGACCGCAAAGGCGAGGCGAACGTACATCCCGCTCGAGTAGTGCTTCACCGGTGTCTCGATGAAGCGCCCGACCTCCGAGAATTCGACGATTTCGTCGTACTTCTGCTCGATCTCGCTCCGGCGCATACCCAGGATCGCGCCGTTCAGGAAGACGTTCTCCCGGCCCGTGAGCTCGGGGTGGAACCCGGTGCCTACCTCCAGCAGCGAGCCGACGCGGCCGTGGATCTCCGCCCATCCCTCCGTGGGCTCGGTGATGCGCGAAATGACCTTGAGGAGGGTCGTCTTCCCCGCCCCGTTCTTCCCGATGACACCCACCACCTCGCCCCGCGCCACCTCGAAGGACAGGTCCTTCAGGGCCCACATCTCCTCGTGGAGCTCGGCCGCTCCGGTGGCGTGCCCTCTGAGAAGGCTGGCGGCACGGCGGAGCGGGGTCGTGACCGCCTCGACGAGCGCCTCCCGGAACGTCCGATAGCGCTGTGCACGGCGGGCGCCGATATAGAACCGCTTGCCGAGGCTGCCGACACGGATCGCGACATCGCTCCCGCCGTCAGCGACGGCGCGCTCCGCCGCCTGCGGCATCCGCGGATCAGACGACGTCGGCAAAGGTCTTCTCCATTCGACGGAAGTAGAACAGCCCGCTCACGATGATCACCACGGATGCCAAGACGGAAACGAGGGTCATCGGCCCCGGGCCCCTGAACTGGTCGGAGGCTCCCCCGAGCAGGGCCCACCGGAACCCCTCCACGACACTCGCCATGGGGTTGATCCCATAGAGCGTACGGAGGAGGTCGTTCTCGATCAGGTTGCTGGAGTAGACGACCGGGCTGGCGAACAGCCAGAACTGGACGATGAATGGGATGGTGTGCCGCACGTCCCGGAATTGGACGTTGAGGGCGCTGAACCAGAGTCCAACTCCGAGGGCCGTGGTGAAGGCCAGGAGCAGAAAGAACGGCAACCACACGATGTTGGTGGTCGGCATAATCCCGAAGTACATCATCATCGGGATCAGGATCAGGAACGCCAGGCAAAAATCCACCAGCCCTGCCAACGTGCTGCTGATAGGGATCACGAGCCTGGGGAAGTAGATCTTTTTCAGGAGATTGGACGAACCGACAAGGCTGTTCGAGGACGCGGCGAGCGCGTTCGCGAAATACGTCCAGACGACCATCGCCGAGAAGTTGAAGATCGGGTACGGCACGCCGTCGGACGGGATCCGGGCCAGTCTCCCGAAGAACAGCGTGAACACCACCATCGACATGAACGGCTGGATGATGGCCCACGCCGCCCCAAGGACGGTTTGCTTGTACCGGACCTTGATGTCCCGCCAGGTGAGGAAGTAGAGGAGCTCCCGGTACGACCACAGCTCCGCCAGGCGAAGCTCCACCCACCCGGCCGAGGGGGCGATGCGGATGACGGACAACTCGCCCGCCGGTACCGCCTCGCTCGGTACTGCCGCAGCCTGACCGCCCGGGCTCACGGCACGCTCCTACGCCCGGCAGGAGACGGCGTTCGATCCGCGGCAGGCACGTAC
>JBDHLD010000201.1:0-4390 GCA_039586035.1 Gemmatimonadota bacterium
CCGGCCTCGTACCTGACCCTGGTGGACGCCGCGCGTGGCATGCATTCGGCCGACGAGCCGAAAAGCGTGACGCTGGCCATCGTCACAGAGCAGGTGGAGGCATGGTACGACTACCTGACGGCGCGAGACGTGCCCATGCGGGCGGAGCTCTCCCCAGCCGAGGGTCGGCCCCACGACGGCTTCGTGGCGGTGGACCCCGAGGGCTACTACCTGGAGTTCGAGCGTTTCAACCCTCACCCCGAGAACCGATCCCTGTCGCCGATCCTCGAGCGAATCGAGCCACTCGTCGGAGCACCGGGCGCCCGACCCGAGAGTCTGACCATACAGGCTACGGTGCTATGGCTCTACTACCGTGATCTGGCTTCGATGCAGGAGTTCTACGAGCGGCTATTGGGCGTGGACCTTCTCGTGGATCAAGGCTGGGCCAAGGTCTACCAGGCGTCGGGCACGGGATTCGTGGGGCTGGTGGACGGTAGCCGAGGGCTCCATGACGCGACGGACCAGAAGGGCGTCACCGTCTCGTTCTTCACGGACGACGTGGACGGGTGGTTCGACCGGGTCGAGGCCATGCCGATCGAGCTTCGAACACCGGAGGTGACCGGGGAAAGCGGCCGCGTGCGGGTGTTCGTGGCGTACGACGCCGAAGGATACTTCCTGGAGTGGGACACGTTTCTGCCCGTCGAGTCGAACGCGGAGCTCCTGCGGCTGCTCGGAGGTCCGTAGCCGGCGTCGCATCCATCCCCCCTTTCACGATTCGGCCATCGGCAACGCACATGCGCGTCGCTCGACTTTCAGTCTCGATCCTCCTCGCGACACCGGTTCTCACACCGGCGGCCGCACAGGACGTGCCCGCCGACACGGTGCTGACCGCTGCCGACGGCGTGCGGGTGCACGCGACCTGGTACCGCTCCCCGGACACGGCCGGCGAACCGGTGATCCTGCTCTTCCACCAGGGCGGCGCCAGTGGGATGGCCGAGTACGCGCCCGTCATTCCTCGGCTACGAGAAGCCGGCTTCAATCTGCTGCTCATCGACCAGCGTCGCGGAGGCGAGCGCTTCGGGGGCATCAACCGGACCGCCTCTTCGGTCGATGCCGACGAGGTCTCCTACTGCGACGTCCTTCCCGACCTCGAAGCCGCGCTGGTCTTCGCCCGGCAGCTCGAGCCGGAGCGGCGCGTCATTCTGTGGGGGAGCAGCTACTCGGCGGCGCTCGTCTTCCAGCTGGCGGTGGCCTACCCGGAAGACGTTCGGGGACTGCTGGCGTTCTCACCGGCGTCGGGCGACCCCATGGACGGGTGTCGTCCCGCCCCTTTCGCTGAGCAGGTCCAGGTGCCGGCACTCGTGCTGCGCCCCACGTCCGAGATGGAGCGCGGCGGCGTCGCCACCCAGATGCAGGTCTTCCGAGATCAGGGTCACGATACGTACGTGGCGGATCCCGGTGCGCACGGCTCCTCCATGCTGGTAGCTGATCGTGTAAACGGAGATGTGGAAGCTACTTGGGAGGTTGTATCAGCGTTTCTCGACGGGCTCAGAAGCGGTGGCGCACGCCCTGGCCGGGAAGGCCGATCGGAGCGAGCGAGACGGGTGACCGCGGCTTCTGTCGGTGCCTCGATCCGTTCTCGCCAGGTCCCCTGGCAGCGCCGCGAACCCCCGCAGCCGAGCTGGGAAACATCCGTGGTCATCCCGTCCTCAGATGTTTCGTTTTCGGCGGCCTTGCAGGGCGGGCTCTGAGTCGGCAGACTGGTGCGCAGCAGAATCGGTCGATGAGGCAGGAATCACGGGCGAATCGGGTGGCGAACGCGCGCCGGATCACCGATACTGCGAGGGTCACACATCCGAAGATCGTCGTGGCGAGCCGCGGAGGGCCCGCTACCTTTCCGAGAGCGGCCGCGATCTGCACCCGAGGTAGAAGCTGACGCTCCCAACCCTTCAGGAGGTACCAGGTGAACAGGACGGAGATGGCGGAGAAGCTGGCGAAGAAGTGCGACCTGTCGAAGGCCAAGGCGGTTGAGGTGGTCAACTGCATCTTCGACACGGCACCGGGCAAGGGCATCATCGCGATCGAGCTCGATGCCGGGCGCAAGGTGGGAATCACGGGCTTCGGCACGTTCGCCACAAAGCATCGGGCGGCGCGTTCCGGTCGCAACCCTGCCACCGGTCAGCAGATCATGTTGGCGGCGAAGACCTATCCGGTCTTCAAGGCCGGTAAGGGACTGAAGGACCGGGTCGCGGACTGAGTCCTGATTGCCGACGGCTAGACTCGCAGCCCCTCAGGTGACCCGCGCGCGTACGCGCGGGTGGACCTGGAGAGTCGAGGCCGTTGGTTCGACTCGCCCACGGATCTCGTGGGCACGTCAGTAGGGGTCGGAGTCGCCCGCTGGGCGGAGCCCACGCCGGGGGAGGGGCTGGCCAGCTTCACCCTCCCTCGGCCGGGGCAACCGCTGCGGCTTCCGGCGTCTGCCGGACCGCGCCGGGGCACTGCGGCGGCGTCCTTTCACGGCCGTCGCGGGCAGAGCCTCACGCGGAGAGGTAACGGGGGTGGCTCAGGACCCCGTAGACAGAGAGGCTGCTTCGCCGATTGACAGAGGTCGGTGGACGACGATCGGCGCGCCGATCGTGACGTCCCGTCTCGGACTCGCGGCCGGTGCCGCGTTCCATGTCCGTGACACCCGAGCTCGCCGGCGAGGTGGCCTCTCGACGTTCTGACGCTCCTGCGGCAGCGCCGTCGTCCCAGGCGGTCGGCGTCCGAGGGGCCAACGCGTGGCGAGATGACCGAAGACCGCCGTCAGACGCCTCCGGCCGGTGGGCTCATCGCCAGGGTCGAAGGCGAGGTCGAGGCAGGCCGCTTGTGGAGAGCACGCGAGATTCTCCAGGGCGCCATCCGGCAGAACGCCACCGACCCCGTAGTGCTCGAGCGGTACGGTCGGCTGCTGGACCGGCTCGGTGATCGCGTGGAGGCTGGCAAGTACCTCTTCCTCTCCGGCGTACGGGGTCCCGAGGTCGACCCTGCCATCTCGCTCTTCCTCACCCGTCACGGGCGGGGTCACCTGAACGATCTGGTCGCCCAGTTTCCCTCTGGAGTCATCCAGGCCGGGTTCGACGCCCTTCCCCCCGTGGTCATGTCCGATCTGGCCGGTCTGGACCTTCCCACGTCGAAGCGTCGTGGGGACCCCCTTCAGCCCGCGACCCATTCCGAGCATGTCGCCGATCGCCTGGCGCTCGTCGGGTGCTGGACCGTGGGACTGGTGTTCGCAGGGGCGATCCCGGTGGGGCTCTTCACCATGGTGCGCTGGCTGATCTCCCTGTTCGGATGAGCGCCGAAGCCGCGGAGCACGCGTGACCGACCCGATCGTCATCGTTCCCTACGATTCCCGCTGGCCGCGGGCCTACGAGGAGGAGCGCCGGCGCTTGGAACGGGCCCTGGTTGGGGCGGATGTGGTGATCGAGCATGTCGGCAGCACGGCAGTGCCTGGGCTCGGAGGCAAGCCGATCCTCGACGTCATGGTGGGGGTGAGCTCGCTGGCACGGGTCGAAGCCCGCATTCCGACGCTGGAGGAGAGCGGGTACCACTACGTGCCGGAGTACGAGGCCTCCCTGCCCGAGCGGCGTTATTTCCGGAAACCCCACCATCGACCACGCACGCATCATCTCCATTGCGTGCGGCTGGGCGGGCCGTTCTGGCTTCGCCACCTGGCGTTCCGCGATCGTCTTCGCGCCGATCCGGAGCTGGCGAAGGCCTATTTCGAGCTGAAGCTCAGGCTCGCATCCGAGCACGCCGGGAATCGGTCGGCGTACACCGAGGCCAAATCGCCTTTCATCGAATCCGTCCTTGCGGAAGCGGATGGAGCCGCCCGGACCGGCAGCAGGCGCTCTTGCTGCGGGCCGCTACGAGGGACAGAGTTGTGAGCGTGCTCGGGCGGTAGCACTCGAGTTGGCCGCACGCCTCCGGAAGCCCGGTGCCGTGATTCCCGGGAGCGCCGCGGAACGCCCATTCAGACCACGGAGAGCGCTGGTGCCCATCTACGAGTACTCCTGCCGGGCGTGTGACAAGGCATTCGAGCTCCTGGTGCGGGGCGACCTGATCCCGAAGTGTCCCACCTGTGGCGGCGCCGACCTGGAGAAGCTGATCTCCCTCCCCAGGGTGCACTCCGAAGGGACGCGGGCGAAGAGCCTGCGAGCGGCGAAGCGGCGGGACGCCGCCCGCGCCACGGACCGCATGCACGAGCGCGTTCAGTATGAGGAAAGCCACGATCGGCACGGGTGAGGCGGGAAGCGTCCCCATGCTGCGGGTGCTGACGGGGCCGGTACCGTTCAGGCTCCAGTGGACGGAGGCGTTCCCCAGCGGGATCGTGAGCCTACGCTATGCGGTGGTCCGTGGCCGAGCCTGAGAC
>JBDHLD010000019.1:0-107925 GCA_039586035.1 Gemmatimonadota bacterium
CGCCCACCTGCCGCTCGGGAGCGAACCCGCCCCGGGGCAGTCGCCCCACGACCTCCGCGAACGGGCGCTGGTCTCGCCGGTAGGCCTCGAACTCGCGCTTCAGCTCGTCCATGTCGACCCGGAGCTCCACGAGAGTCCGAAATATGAACTCGAGCTCCGGACGGAGCGTGGCCTCTCCTCCCGTCCGTGCCGGTACGCCGGCGGGTGGCGACAGCGGCACTGGCAGCAGGTTGCTCCCGACGCCGGGTGAGCGGACCTCGGCAGGAATGTCATCCGGACGGATCTCACGACCCGGCGCGAGAACGACCATGCTCTCCACCAGGTTCCTGAGCTCGCGTACGTTGCCCGGCCAGTGATGCGCCTCGAGGATGGCCATGGCCTGCTGAGAGATGCCAGGGAACGGACGCTCGTGGCGCGTGCTCGCCTCCTCGACGAAGGCATCGACCAGCAACGGGATGTCCTCCCTGCGCCGGCGGAGCGGGGGTAGCTCGATGTGGAGGACATTCAGCCGATAGTAGAGATCCCTGCGGAAATCGCCGATCGTCACGAGCCGCTTCAGGTCCTGGTTGGTCGCGGCGATCACGCGAACGTCCACGTGGATCGGCCGCTCACCGCCCACGCGCAGGAACTCACGGGTCTCGAGGACCCGGAGCAGCTTGGTCTGCGTGGCGAGCGGCATCTCTCCGATCTCGTCGAGGAAGATCGTTCCTCCGTTCGCCAACTCGAAAAGACCCTTCCGGGAGTCGATGGCCCCCGTGAACGCACCCTTCTCGTGACCGAAGAGCTCGCTCTCCAGCAGGGTGTCGGACAGCGCGGCGACGTTTACCGCGATGAACGGCTTGTGCCGCCTCGGCGAGAGGGCGCGGATCCCCCGGGCAACGAGCTCCTTGCCCGTTCCAGATTCCCCGGTCACGAGAACCGTCGCGTGGACGGGAGCGATCTGTACCACCCGCTCCAGAGCCTCCCGGATTGGGTCGGTCTCACCGACGATCCCGGTGAGCCTCTGCAGCCGGCGCCGTTCGATCACCGTGCGACCCAGCACCACGATTTCGTCAGGGTCGGCGGGAGCCGGAAACACCTCGTCCAACGGCGGGTCGCGGGTGACGCTCCGCCAGTCCTCCGAACCCGGATCCAGCACGCCGAAGACGGGGACATGGAGGACGGAGACTGCTTGGGACGCCAGCCGCCTCCCGGACTCCTGATCGAGCTGTCCGGTCAGGACCAGCAACGCGGAGCCCTCGACGCCGGAGATGTCCTCGCCTCCGGTCACGAGCTCCACGTCGTAGCCGTCCGAGGAAAACCGGTCCCTGAGTGCTCCCGCCAGCCGAAGATCGGCCGTGGAGACGAGAACCCTACCTCCCGTCGACGTATCAGCCACTGGGGTGGTGCTCCGTCTCGCGATCCCTGGCGAGAGCTACGGCGTGGGGCGCGAGGCGGTCGAGGACCTCCAGGCCGTCGCGCACCCCTCCGGGGCTGCCGGGCAGATTCACGATGAGGGCACCGCCGCGAATTCCGGCGACACCTCGGGACAGGAGTGCGTGCATCGTCTTGGCTTCCCCGGCACGGCGAATGGCCTCGGCGAGGCCCACCGCTTCGCGTTCGACGACGGCTCGTGTGGCCTCCGGCGTCACGTCTCTCGGTGCGAAGCCGGTGCCGCCGGTCGTGATCACGACCTCCACGTCGTCGACGTCGACCCAGCGCAGCAGCTTCGGCACGATGGCGTGGGTCTCGTCCGGCACCGTCGCCCGACCCACCAGCTCGTGCCCGCGATCGCCGCACCAATCCGCGACGATGTCGCCGCTCCGGTCCTGGCGAACGCCGTGGAAGCAGCCATCGCTCACGGTCAGGATCGCGATCCGCACCGGTGCTCTCCCCTCAGCGCTTGATGGACCCTTCGGTATAGAAGGGCGGCCGGTGGACGACCGCGGGGATCGTTCGGTTGCGGATTTGCACGCCGATCTCGGTTCCGGCGCCAGCCAGCTCGGTGGGCACGTACCCCATCCCCACCCCGAACCCCAGTGACGGGCTGAGCACGCCTGACGTGACGCTGCCGACGGCGGTGTCGCCATCGGTGAGCGCATACCCCGGCCGGGGAAAGCCTCGCTCCACCAGCCGGAAGCCCACGAGCTTCCGTGACACGCCCTCCTCCTTCTGGCGAGCGAGCGCATCCCGTCCGAGGAAGTCGCCCTTCTGCAGCTTCACGATCCAGCCCAACCCGGACTCGAGGGGCGTGTGGTCTTCGTCGAGGTCATTGCCGTACAGCGCGTACCCCATTTCCAGACGAAGCGAGTCCCGAGCGCCCAGTCCGGCGGGTCCGATGTCGTCGCCGCCCCGCTCCAGGAGCTCCCGCCACAGCCTGCCCGCGTCTCCGGCCTCCACGTAGAGCTCGAACCCGTCCTCGCCGGTATAGCCGGTTCGACTCACCAGGGCCGGAGCCCCGGCGACCCGTCCCTGGGCGAATCGGTAGTAGCCGATCGTGTCCAGCTCCTGGTCGACGAGTGGCGAGAGGACGCGTGTGGCACCTGGGCCCTGGACCGCGAGCAGCGCCACGTCGTCGGAACGGTCCGTGAGCTCGGCGTCGAAGTCGCGCGCGTGCTCCTCCATCCACGCCAGGTCCTTCGTCCGGTTGGAGGCGTTGATGACCAGCATGAAGTGGTGTGGGAAGCGGTAGACCAACAGATCGTCGATGACCCCGCCCGACTCGCGGCACAGCGCCGAGTATTGGGCCTGACCGACCGAGAGCCCGGATGCATCGTTGACGGTCAAGCGTTGCACCAGCTCGAGGGCCTGGGGGCCCCTCACTTCGACCTCTCCCATGTGCGAGACGTCGAACAGCCCCACGGACTCCCGCACACGTCGATGCTCGGCGGTGATACCAGTGGGGTACTGCACCGGCATTTCGTATCCGGCGAACGGGACCATCTTGGCCCCGAGGGCCAGGTGCTCGGCGTGTAGCGGTGTCTTCCGCAGCCCTTCGGACATGGTGTCAGCCCTTGTGGTGTTTCTGGCCCATGAGCTCCAGAAGGAGCGCCTTCTGGGCGTGGAGTCGATTCTCCGCTTCCTGGAACACCCGGGAAGCCGGCCCGTCGATGACGCCGCTGGTCACCTCCTCGCCCCGATGGGCGGGCAGGCAGTGGAGGAAGATCGCGTCGGCGCGAGCCCCAGCCATGAGGTCCTCGTCGACCTGGTATCCCTGGAAGGCCTGCAGGCGCTCCTCAGCCTCGTCTTCGTCTCCCATCGAAGCCCAGACGTCGGTGGTGACGACCGCCGCGCCCTCTGCTGCCTCGGCCGGAGAACGCGTCACGGTCACGGAGGCGCTCCGGCTCGCTCGCTCGAGAATCTCGCCATCGGGATCGTACCCCGCGGGACACGCGAGCCGCAGCGTGAAACCCAAGAGGGCCGCGGCGTTCAGCCACGAGTTGGCCATGTTGTTGCCGTCACCGATCCACGCGACGGTCATGGCCGGCCAGTCGAACCCGAACGTCTCGGCGGCCGTCATCAGGTCGGCGAGCAGCTGGCAGGGATGGACGAGGTCGGTGAGGCCGTTGATGACCGGGACGCTGGCGTGGCGAGCCAACTCCTCGACTTCGGCGTGGGCGAAGGTGCGGACCATGACGCCGTGGACCATCCCACTCAGGACCCGAGCGGTATCGGGTATCGGCTCCCCCCGGCCCAGCTGGCTGTCCCGGTCGGAGAGGAACACCGCGTGTCCGCCGAGCTGATGCATCCCCACCTCGAACGAGACACGCGTTCGCGTCGAGCTCTTCCGGAAGATCATGGCGAGCGACTGCCCGGACAGGGCGGTGCGCGCATCCTCGTGCCCCGCCTTCAGGCGGGTGGCACGGCGAATCAACGCCTCCAGCTCAGGAGCCGAGAGGTCGGCCAACGTCAACAGGTCGCGCTTGGACGTGCCCGGCATGTCACCTCGTGTGTTGGTGATGTACGGCGCTGCCGTCGACCCGCGCCGCGCCCCGGCATTCACAGGATGTAGCGACGCAGGTCCTCGTCTTCGACAATCTTGTCCAGCCGCTCCTGAACGAACTCCCGACTCACGGTCACGGCCTGGAGGCCGCTCTCCGGCAGCTCGAACAGGGCCTCTTCGAGGAGCGTGGTCATGACCGTCTGGAGGCGGCGGGCCCCGATGTTTTCCATGCGCTGATTGAGCTGCGCCGCGATGCGGGCCACTTCCCGAACGCCCTCCTCGTGAACCAGCAGCTCGGTGCCCTCTGTAGCCATCAACGCGGCGTACTGGTTCACGAGTGCGTTCTTGGGCTCCAGGAGGATGCGCACGAAGTCGTCCTCGTCGAGACTGTGCAGCTCCACACGAATCGGAAACCGCCCCTGTAGCTCCGGGATCAGGTCGCTCGGCTTGGCGACGTGGAATGCACCCGCCGCCACGAACAGCACGTGGTCCGTCCGCACCAGCCCGTACTTGGTCTGGACGTTGGACCCCTCGACGATGGGCAGCAGGTCGCGTTGCACGCCCTCTCGGCTCACGTCGGGGCCAGAGCCCCCTCGCTCGCCTGCCACCTTGTCGATCTCGTCGAGGAAGATGATCCCCATCTCCTCCGCCCTCGCCAGCGCCTCGTTGATGACCTCGTCCATGTCCACGAGCCGGTCCAGCTCGTCCTGCACCAGGATGCGGCGCGCTTCGCCCACGGTGAGCGTGCGGCGCTTGGTGCGCTTGGGCAGCATGTCCTGGAGCATCTCGGTGAAGTTGTGGTCCATGCCCTCCATGCCCCCGATGGGAACCATCATCCCATCCAACGACGGGGACTGCTGGACCTCCAGCTCTACCTCTCGCTCCTCCAGCTTCCCGTCCTGCAGGAGCTTGCGGAGCTTGTCGCGGGTCCGAGCCCTGCGGTCCTCGCTGGTCTCCTCCGGCACGGGGGATTCGCTCCCGGGCTGGTGATCCACGGTGTGGACTCCGCCCGGTCCGGCGACGAAGATGTGGCCGCCGCCCGGACCCGCCGGCGTCCCCCGGGGTGGGCCCGGCTGGCCGGGCCTCGGTGGCGCAGCAGGTGGCAGCAGCAGGTCCAGCAGCTTCTCCTCCGCCCGCCGCTCGGCCTCTTCCTGGACGTCGTACTCCCTCTCTCCCCGAACCATGTTCACTGCCGTGTCGACGAGGTCGCGGATCATGGACTCCACGTCCCGCCCCACGTAGCCGACTTCGGTGAACTTGGAGGCCTCGACCTTCACGAAGGGTGCACCCGCGAGCCTTGCGAGGCGTCGGGCGATCTCCGTCTTCCCGACGCCCGTGGGACCGATGAGGATGAGGTTGTTGGGGAGGATCTCGTCTCTCAGCTCATCGCCCACGCGTTGCCGTCGCCATCGGTTCCGGAGCGCGATGGCCACCGCCTTCTTCGCGTCCTTTTGACCGACGATGTACTTGTCCAGCTCTGTCACGATCTGGCGTGGCGTCAGCTCTTCCAGCCAGAGTCCCTCCCCATCTTCGGGCTCGCCCTGGACGGCCGGCTCCGTCGTTTCGATCTGAATGCTCGTCATTCGTCCAACTCGATCACCGTGATCTCACGGTTGGTGTAGATGCAGATGTCGCCCGCGATCTCCATGGCCACCCGGACGATCTCGGCCGCCGGCAGGTCGGAGTGGCCCTTCAACGCCCTGGCCGCGGCCAAAGCGAACGAGCCGCCGGAGCCAATGGCGACGACGTCGTCGTCGGGCTCGATCACGTTGCCGTCACCGCCGACGAGAAACAGGTGGTCGGCGTCCGCCACGACCAGCAGGGCCTCCAGCCGTCTGAGAAACCGGTCCCTGCGCCAGTCTTTCGCCAGCTCGACGCAGGCCCGGGTGAGGTTGGCGGGGTATCGCTCGAGCTTCTCCTCGAGCTTCTCGAACAAGGCGAACGCGTCCGCGACGGCTCCGGCGAACCCAGCGAGGATTCTCCCGTCCCGGAGCTTGCGGACCTTGCGTGCCGTAGCCTTGATGACGGTGTCGCCCAGCGTGACCTGGCCGTCCCCTCCCATGGCGACCTTCCCGTCTCGCCGCACGGCCAGCACGGTCGTGGCCTTCACATCCCTGAGTGGCATTACCATCCTCGGAGGTGGGTTCTTGGTCCGGCTCGCACGTAGCCAGATCCGTGCCGGACGTGGAGGCCGAAAGTCCTGCCATAGCGGCAGGGGATGTACAATAACCCGACCCGTTGGCCGTTCCAAGGCGGCGACGCGGCAACCCGCGGTGGCCGCTTCGAAGCGACGCCCCGCCGACCCGGCGGAAGCGCGTACGGCCTGGCGCTGGCGCGGTGGAGGACCTGGACGCGTGGCTCGCCCATGGGAGGCTGGCCGGAACCGGCTCCCGCCGGCCGGATGGCGCCGCGCGCGCCGTCAGGCCCGGGGATGGGCCTGCTCGTATACGCGCTTCAACCTCTCCCTGGAGGTGTGCGTGTAGATCTGCGTGGTGGAGAGCGACACGTGACCCAAGAGCTCCTTTACCGCGAGCAGGTCGGCCCCCGCATCGAGGAGATGTGTGGCGAAGGAGTGCCGCAGCGAGTGCAGCGTGAGCCGTTCCCCCTCCGCAGCCTGTTCCAGCATGTCGCGCACCGCCATCTGGATGGCGCGGGGAGAGATCCGCCTACCAGTCCGGTTCACGAGCAGGGCACCCCGGTCGGGCTCGCCTACCGCCTGGGTCACCGCCTCCCGGCGGCGTGGCTCGTATCGGTCCAGGGCCGCGAGGGCGCTCCGGGTCAGAGGAACGATCCGCTCTTTGCGCCCCTTTCCGCGGACCTTGACCCGCGACCCGGCCACGTCGAAGTCGACCAGATCGAGCCCCTGAACCTCGGCCAGCCGGAGGCCGCTGCCGTAGAGCAGCTCCAGCACCAGCAGTCCCCGGGCGGCTGCCAGCGTGTTCTCCGCGGCACGGGTTTCGGCGTGCCGCAGCACGATCGACACGTCTGCCACCGAGAGGTGACCGGGAAGCCTCTTTTCGAGGCGCGGAGCGCGCAGCGCGCGGGTCGGGTTCGCAGCCAGGACGCCTTCTGCGTGCAGGTACCGGAAGAACGTGCGGATCGCGGACAGCTTGCGGGCGATGGATCGGCGAGCCAGGCCGGCCCTATGAGACCAGCCCATGAAGCCGCGGAGCGTGAGGCGGTCTACGTCCGACCACTGCCAATCTGGCGACCCGTAATACTGCGTGAGGAACGTCTCGAAATCGCCGAGGTCCTTCCGATACGCGGCCACGGTGTTGGTCGAGAGGTTGCGACCATCCGCGAGATGTCGAAGGAACGCCCCCGCTTCGGTCCGCGACGGGCCCTCTCGGTGGGTCCCGGCCGCCGTCATGGCGCGGGCGTCGGCTGCGCTGAAGGCGGCGCATCGACCGCCCCCAGGCCCACCTGGGACATCCACGCGGCGAAAGCTCCGTGGGCTCTTTCGGCCAGGGCTTCGCGCCGCTTCCGACGGTCGCGCACGCGCCGCTCCAGGGGCTCCACCAATCCCCAGTTCGAGTTCATGGGCTGGAAGCGGCCCGCATCGCACTCGCGTAGGTAGCGGCTCAGCGCGCCCATCATGGTCGTAGGCGGCGGGGTGACCGGATCGAGACCCGTGAGCAGCCGATGCAGATTAATGCCCGCCAGTATGCCGCTGGCCGCGGACTCGACGTAGCCTTCGACCCCCGTGAGCTGACCCGCGAAGATCAGATCGTCTCGGCCCGGGGGCGAGCCCCACGCCGACAGGTGGGCCGGGTGGTTCAGGTAGCTGTTCCGATGGATCGACCCCCAGCGCAGGAAGTCGGCCTCGGCTAGACCCGGAATCAGTCGGAAGACACGAGCTTGCTCCCCGGTGCGCAGCCTCGTCTGGAAGCCCACCATGTTCCACATCTGTCCGGCGTGGTCCTCACGCCTCAGCTGTACGACGGCCCACGGGCGCGCTCCCGTTCGCGGATCCTCCAGCCCGATGGGTTTCATGGGCCCGAACCGCAGCGTGTCCCGGCCGCGAGACGCCATGACCTCAATGGGGAGGCATCCTTCGAAGTAGGGGATCTGCTCCCAATCATGGCCCGGGTAGACGTCTGCCTCGAGCAGGGCGTCGAGGAATGCGTCGTACTCCGCCCGACTCATCGGACAGTTGAGGTAATCGGCGTCCTCGCCGAAACGGCCGGCCTCGAAGGCCACGGATTCGTCGATGGACTCCCTCTCGACGATGGGCGCGATGGCGTCGTAGAACGCGAGGCTGGCCTCCCCGAGCAGCGCCTGAATGGAGCGAGACAACCCGTCGGACGTCAGGGGGCCCGTCGCGACGATGGCCGGACCGTCGGGCAGGTCGGTGCATTCCTCCCGCGACAGTTCGATCAGGGGGTGCCGTTCCACGGCCCGCGTCATGGCGGAGGCGAACAGTCGCCGATCCACGGCCAGGGCGGACCCAGCGGGGACACGTGCCCCTCGCGCAGATGTCAGGAGAAGGGAGCCCAGGCGATCCATCTCCCGCTTGAGCTGTCCGTGGGCGTTGGCCGGGTCCTCGCTCTTGAAGGAGTTGGTGCAAACCAGTTCGCCCAGGAGCTCGGTTTGATGGGCCGGCGTGCGACCGACCGGCCGCATCTCCACGAGGCGAACGGGGTGCCCCCGCCCCGCGAGCTGTAGCGCGGCCTCACAGCCCGCCAGGCCGCCCCCGACCACGACGACCGGGGTCATGGGCGCGGCCGCCACTCGTCTACTCCTTCCGCCGTCCCCGGCCGCCACCCCGCGCCGCCTTGCGCTCGGCCGCCTTCTCCAGAAGACCGACGGCCTCCTCCATGGTCAGCTCCGCGGGCTCCAGGTCCTTGGGCAACGATCCGTTGAGGCTGCCATCGGTCACGTAGGGTCCGTACCGGCCCGAGAGCACCTGCAGCTTCTTGCCGGTCTGGGGATGCGGACCCATCTCCCTCAACACGGTCTTCGCACCCTTCTTCGCGTTGATGAGCTCGATCGCCTCCGCGAGAGAGATGTCGAAGACGGTCTGGATGTCCGGGACGCTGCGGTAGACGCGGGCTCGTTCCACGTACGGACCGTAGCGGCCCAAGCCAGCGGTCACCGGTTGGTCGGTCGCGGGGTCGGTCCCCAGCGTGCGCGGCAGGGACAGCAGCTTTCGCGCGAGCTCCAGGTCGACGTCCTCCGGGGTGACACCCACCGGGAGGCTCGACCGCTTCGGCTTCTCTCCGTCCTCCCCCTCGCCCAGTTGCAGGTAGGGACCGAACCGCCCCACGCGCACGTAGATGGGGAGCCCGGTCGCATCGTCGGTGCCCAGAGGCTCGTCGGCCTTGGCGCTGACCTCGAAGAGCTCGGCCGCGCGTTCCGGCGTCAGATCGTCGATCAGGAGATCCTCGGGCACGGTGGCGCGATCGCCGTTGTCTCCCCCACCTCGCTGGAGGTACGCCGAGCTCTTGCCGATTCGGACGAAGATGGGCTGACCCGTCTTCGGGTCGTCGCCGATGGGGATCTGGGGATAGTCGATCTCGGGCAGCTGGCTCTCGATGCGGCGGGCCAGGCCCTCGTCCCCGGCCCCTTCCCCCTTGTAGAAGCGGGTAAGAAAGCCGACCCAGTCTTCGTCGCCCTGGGCAATGTCGTCCAGCGCGTCCTCCATGCGTGCGGTGAAGTCGAGGTCGACGTACTGGTTGAAGTGCGCCTTGAGGAGGTCGGCCACCGCCATTCCGACGTAGGTGGGCACGAGCGCTCCCTTCTTCTTCAGCACGTAGCCGCGATCCTGGATGGTCGTGAGGATCGGGTTGTACGTGGACGGCCGACCGATGCCCTCCTCCTCCAGCTTCTTCACCAGCGAGGCCTCTGTGTAGCGTGGCGGCGGTCTGGTCTCGTGCCGCTCGGCCGTCGTCGCGGTCACGGCGCTGGCAGAGGCGGCGTCGCCGATGGGCTGGCCCTCTTCGACGTCGGGGAGCAGGGTATCCTCACGCGCGCTGCCGTAGACTCGCAGAAAGCCGGGAAACCTCAGGATCGATCCCGTGGCGCGGAATCGGTGACCCGTGCCCTCCAGAGCCACGGTAAGCTCGACCGTGGTTCGGTCCAGCTCGGCGTCCGCCATCTGGCACGCGACGGTGCGGCTCCAGATCAACCGATACAGAGACAGGGCATCGGAGGTCAGGAAGCGAGCTACGGCATCCGGCGTCCGGGAGATCTCGGTGGGACGGATGGCCTCGTGGGCTTCCTGCGCGCCCTTTGCCTTGGTCTTGTATCGACGGGCCTGGTGGTACCGCTCGCCGAAATGCTGCTCGATGTATCGGCCCGCTTCGCCGAGCGCCTTGTCACTGAGGGTGACCGAGTCCGTCCTCATGTAGGTGATGAGGCCTTCCCGGTCCCCACCGCCCAGGTCGATCCCCTCGTACAGCTTCTGCGCGAGGATCATGGTCTTCTTGGGAGACATGCGCAGCTGGGAGCTCGCGGCCTGCTGGAGAGTGGACGTGGTGAACGGGGGTGCGGGGCGCTGACGCGTTTGCTTGCGCTCGACGCCAGACACGGTCCAGGGCATGGTCTCGGCGGCCTGTGCCGCGATCCGCTCGGCCGCGCTCTGGTCGAGGATCAAGGCTTTCGAATCGGGATCGAATGCACCCGTGGTGGAATCGAAATCCCGGCTCGTGGCCAGGCGCCGATCGCCGATGGCCACGAGGGCGGCCGTGAACTCGACCTCATCGGCGAGGATCGTGGCTTCCACGTCCCAGAACTCCGTCGACTTGAACGCCTTGCGCTCGAGCTCCCGGTCCACGACCAGGCGAAGGGCCACGCTCTGCACGCGCCCAGCGCTCAGACGGGTCCGTACCTTCTTCCAGAGCACTGGAGACAGCGAGTAGCCATACAGGCGGTCCACGATTCGCCTCGTCTCCTGGGCTCGCACCAGCTGCTCGTCTACACTCCGTGGGTGATCGAGCGCCTCCTGGATCGCCGATCTCGTGATCTCGTGAAAGGTGATCCGCTGCACGGGTACGTCCGGCTTGAGGACCTCCTGCAGGTGCCAGCTGATGGACTCCCCTTCCCTGTCCTCATCCGTCGCGAGCAGAACCTCGTCGGCCTCCCGCAGCTGCTTCTTCAACGCGTCTACGTGCTTCTTGCTCTCACGGGGCACGACGTACACCGGCTGGAAGGCCTCGTCGGTGTTCACGCCGAGCCGGGCCCACCCCTTCTTCTTGAATCTCGCCGGGATGTCCCGAGCCGAGCCCGGCAGGTCCCGGATGTGGCCGTAGCTTGCCACGACCCGGTAGTCCGGGCCGAGGAAGCGTTCGATGGTCTTGGCTTTCGCTGGAGACTCGACGATAACGAGCTTCACGGCATGCGTTCTTGGTTTGGGGTTCGCGTTTCTCTGATGCCACGAGCGCCGAACAGCCCATGGGCGATACGTTGCGCGACCTGCTCGGGCAAGCCCCTGCCGTCTACGGTCAGGGTGGCCCTCCGGTAGAAGGGCTCCCGGTCCCGGACCAGTTCCCTGACGCGCATCTCGGGATCTGGCCCCTCCAACAGGGGCCGCTCTCCGGGGCCGGTTCGGATCCGCCGAAGGAGCTCTTCGACGGGCACATCCAGCCAGACGCTGACCGTCGACGGATCGAGGTCCTCCAACCGGCCCGCCTGCGCGGGCCAACCGCCGCCCGTGGCCACGACGTATCGATCCCGCGCAAGGGCCCGGCAGGTTGCGGCGTGCTCATGCTTTCGGAAGAAGGCCTCCCCCCGCAGCTCGAAGATCTCCTGGACCCGCAGGCCCACTTCTTCCGATACGACCGCGTCGACGTCCAGGAAGGACCAACCGAGGCGCGCGGCCAGCAACGGACCCACGGTGCTCTTCCCGCTGGCCATGAAGCCCACCAGAAGGACGCGACGCGGGCCGTCAGCCTCACCGCTCGCCATATCCGCGTTCGGTCAGGTACGCGAGGTAGGCATCGAAGTTCCGGCGCACTTCCCCGACGGAATCCCCGCCGAACTTGGCGAGGAACGCGTCGGCGATCACCAGAGCCACCATGGCCTCTGCGACCACGGCCGCCGCGGGGACGGCGCAGACGTCGCTACGCTCCACGGCCGCGTCTCCGGGCGAGCCGTCGCGGAGGTCCACGCTTGGCAACCGCTTGCGGAGGGTGGAGATGGGCTTCATGCCCGCGCGAACGACGATCGGCTCCCCCGTGGTGACGCCCCCTTCCAGACCACCGGCCCGGTTGGTGGCACGTCCGATCTCACCGACTCGGGCCCGCCCGGGCGCCGACACGATGGGATCGTGGACATGGGACCCCGGGGAGCTGGCGCCGCGAAACCCCATCCCCAACTCCACCCCCTTGATGGCCTGGATGGACATGACGGCCCCTGCCAGGCGGCCGTCCAGCTTCCGGTCCCACGTCACGTAGCTGCCCAGGCCAACGGGCACACCGGTAACCACGACCTCGAACGTGCCGCCGAGCGTGTCACCCGCCTCCTTGGCCGCGTCGATGGCCGCCACGATCCGCTCGTCCGCCGCGGGATCCAGCGTCCGGACGGGCGACGCGTCCGCCACCTCGTTCAGCGTTGGGGGCAGCTCCGACGGTGGCACGGCCTCGATGTCACCGATTGAGGTGACGTGGCTCCCGATCCGAATGCCGAACTCGTGGAGTAGTCTTCGGGCGACGGCGCCGCAGGCGACCCGAGCCGCCGTCTCCCGCGCGCTGGCACGCTCCAGGATGTCTCGCGTGTCGCGGCGGTCGTACTTGAAGACGCCCACCAGGTCGGCGTGACCCGGGCGCGGCAGGTACAGGGAGCGGAGCGCCTTCGGGTTGACGTTTTCGGACGGGGGCAGGGGATCCATCGCCGTGGTCCAGTTCTCCCAATCCCGGTTCCACACCAGCATGGCGATGGGCGAGCCCAGCGTCTCGCCCAGACGGACGCCCGAGACGAGATCTGCCCGGTCAGCTTCGATCTGCATGCGACGGCCCCGACCGTAGCCGTGTTGCCGCCGGCGAAGATCAGGATCCACGTCTCGCTCGGTGACGAGCTCCAGGCCGGCGGGGATGCCTTCGATGTAGGCGAGCAGACCGCGCCCGTGGGATTCACCGGCCGTGTGGAACGTGATGGCGTTCACACCACCTTCTCGCTTGTCGGGTTGTTGGATCGGGCATACGGACGGGCGTCGTGGCTGGACCGGGATCGGCCCGTCCTCGCGTCGGACGGCGGAAGGCCCCCGATCGGGCTCGACGTCGGGATATAGCGAGAACCCCGGCGGTCGTCCACCGCCGGGGTCTCGTGCAAACGAGTCCCGGCGCCCGGATCCGGGCGCCGGGCGCGGAGCTTTCGCCTACAGGCGCGCAGGATGCTCCCGCAGGATGTCGCCCTTGCGGACGTCCACCACGACCACACCACCGTTGGAGGTGATTCCGAACAGCTTGATCACCACGCACCGGTCGTCGGTCGGCCCGCCATCCATCGGATACGGGATCGTGCCCTGCTCGTCCGCGAAGATGTCCACGGCCTGGCCGATGACCTGGCCGCTGGCATTGAGCACGTTCTTCGACTGGCACTGGAACGCAGCGTTGTCCTCCGGGAAGGGCAGCACAGCCCGGAGCGGCCCGGCCACGACGTCCTTGATGAACAGTCGACCCACGCGGTTGAAGTGGAACGCGTCTACGATGTCGATCGTGCCCTGACCTGTCCCCATGAAGGACAGGTGGGTGTCCGGATCGTACCGACCGGTCAGGTTGTTCCGTGTCGGGTAGTTCGCGTGCAGCGGATGGAGAGCCGCACCCGCGCCACCGGCCGGCAGGTCGGCCACGCCCTGGAGCCGCAGATCCCGGGAGAAGAAGTACCCCTGGAAGCCCCGCGCCACCCCCAGCGTGCCGTCGTGGTTCAGGGACACGCCCCGGACGCTCTCGCTGGCGTTGGTCAGGAGATCAGTCACGGGGATCACGCCACTCAGGCGGTCGGTCGACGCGTCGTACATGATCACCCGGCCGATGGGCTCGATGGAGCCCTCGCCGAACACCACCCATCCCCGGTCCCCGGACGCCGCCACGAACGTAGTATCGTGGAACCCGATGTTGGGCACGCTCCAGCGGCCGGAGAATATCTCCACGTCCGAGCCCAGCGCCCGGGCCGATGCCGCCGCCAGCTCGATGAACTCGGGCGGATCGTTGGAGATCACGTCGGTCGTGCCCGGCGTGTGATCGAAGATCGTGGCCAGGTCGTTGAGGGGCGTGGACGTGATCCCGATGTTGTCCACGTTCGCCACCGCCACGAAGTCCGGCGCGTCGATGAGCTCGCCGTGCTCGTAGAAGAGCCTGACCTCGATCAAGTTCTGCCCGGTGGGCACCCACGCCCGCCGTATCGTGCCGAAGTCTCCCGCCAAGGTGGTCTTGGTGGAGTACAGCACGCGACCGGTGGAGTCGACCGCCATGAACTGGGGCCGATCGCTGAAGCCCGGCGGCGAGGCGTCCGGGTGGAAGGTCACACGGTAGCGCAAGGCACCGATGTCGTCCACGCGCCGTTCGACGTCGAACAGCACCACGTCCGGTGTGACGATTCGACGGCCCGGGTCTTCCACGTGGTCGTCGTACGGCGGGTTCAGGTTGACCGGGGGACCGAGGTAGACGTTCGAGATGTTGGTCCCGCCGGAGTTCGCCACCAGGAGCGTGTCCTCGCCCCGGTTCAGCTCCAGTCCCCACGGCTCGGAGCCCACGGGAATCGAGGACAGGAATGCCTCGCTCTGGAGTCCGAAGATCTCGATCTGATCCCGGGCGTGGTTCGACAGGAAGAGGTTGCGGCGGATCGTGTCCACCTCGGCGTCCAGGATCAACCCGCCTGCCGGCAGGAAGACCGTCCGACCCGCTACGATCGATCGCACCAGCCGCTCGCCGGAACGCTCCTGCGCCGCGACCTGCCCTCCGGGCAGCGTCGTGCAGGGCAGCCGCTCGGGTGAGGCACCGCCCACCGACGCCGCGCAATTCCCGTTTCCGTCCACCATGTATCCCGTGACCTCGAACACCAGCGTGTCCGGCAGCGACAGGGAGTCCACGTTGAACGGCGTGAACTGGAAGTTCGTGACGACGTTGCCCGTGCGCGGCGGCGTGTAGATCTGCTCGTCGCTCTGGATCAGCGTGTCCCCCCGGACCGGCGAAATGGCCAGAACCGTATAGCCTGCTCGGGACACACCGCTACCCGGATTGTTGTCCACGCCGCTGACCGTCACGTTGACCGGGTCCTTGAGCTCCATGCGGATCTCGGACGACGCCGACGACAGGACCTCCGGCGGCTGGGTGTCCCCCGCGCCAGCGGTGCCTACGTTCAGGGTGAACGGACCCGCGAAGCCCAGAAGGTCCAACGTATTGCGAGCGGAGGCCACGAGACTGATCGCCCCGGTCGTGCCGTCCGGGATCACGACCACCGTATCCATTGCCGCCGAGTCCACGGGCGGGTTGAACGACCTGATGATCGTTTCCTCGAAGGCGCCGGTTACGTCGATCTGAAGCTGGAGGATGCCGTCCGGATCCGTTCCTCTGACCCGGACCGAAAGGCTCAAGCCGGCCTGGACCGACTGTCCGTCCTGGATGTCCAGCACCTCGACCTTCGTGCCCCCGATGAGGACCTGCGCCGTGTCGGCGGCAACGGCCCCGTCCACGTCCTTCGCGCTCACGACGACGAAGACCTGCTCGCGCGTCTCGTCAGCCGTCGGCATCAGGAAGCGACTGAGCAGGGTGTCCGATGCCACCCCCTGGAGGTTGGCGATCTTCGTCGTGAATCGGGGGACTACCTCATCGGTGCCCAGATCCGGATCTCCCCGCACCGCGAAGCCCTGGTAGACCACCTCCGTGATCCCCTTGCCCGCGCGAACGCGGGCGCTCACGAGCAGCGAGTCGCCCAGGGACTGGGTGCTCGCTGCGGCTGAAGGCTCCTCGATGTCGACGGTCACGTCCGTGGACGTGTTGACGGTGGTCCCGCTGGAAAACGTGTTGTCCCCCGCGCAGGCTGCGGCCGCGAACGCGGCCACACCGGTCGCCAGGCCGGCACGAAGCCGGCCGATCTTGCTGAGTCGGCACATAGCTCTCTTCCCCCCGGATCCTCGTCAGTTCGTCTGGACGATGTGCGGAGTCACCAGAATCATGAGATCACGCTGGATCGTCTGCTGCCGGGTCACCCGGAAGAGCGGCCCGAGGATCGGGAGATCCATCAGAAGTGGGATTCCGGACCGGTTTTCGGTGGCTTCCGTGACGGTCAAGCCGGCGAAGACGACGGTTTCGCCGTCCTCCACCAGGACCCTCGACTCGGCCTCCTGCGTGCGGAAGATCACGCCCGCATCGGAGTCGGCGAGCTCGGCGGCCGAGCGCTCGGCTCGCACCTCCAGCAGGATGTTGTCGCCGGCCGTCACGTGAGGCGTGACTTCGAGGATGATACCGGTCTCTTCGATCTGCACGGTCGCCTGAGGCACGGTGGCCGCCTGGCCACCCCCGCCGCCGCCACCACCGCCACCGACCACGCTGGTTCCCTGGTCGATGACGCGGATGGGAGTGCGCTCACCCACGAGAATCCGGGCCTGCTGGTTGTCCATCACCGTGAGCGAAGGCGCTGCCTGAATGTCGCTGAGGTTCACTGCCTCGAGGGCCTCGATGAAGCCGATGAGCGTGTGCCGACCGACCAGAAGCGAGGTCAGGAGTGTGAGCGTGGGGTTGGGAACCCGGTTCCGGGCGTTGCCCAAAGCCGCGATGGAGTTGCCTCCGAGGGAGACCACGTCCGTTCCGATTGGAACCTGCTCCTCGGGCAGGTCGATCTGCCCGTTGCCGTCCAGATCGGCCGCACCGGGAGTGACGGAGTTCAGCTGGTTGCCCTGCGAGTCCTTGAGGTCGTAGGTGACCCCGAACTCGAGTAGATCGGTGCGCTGCACGAAGATGATCTTGGCTGCGATGCTCACCTGCGGCGTCTCGATATCCAGCTCGTCCACCAGGTCCGCGACGGACGCGACGACCCGGGGTAGATCCGTGACCACGAGCGTGTTGTTGGCCTCGCTCACCGACACCCGGCCTCGCTCCGAGAGGAGAGCCGATACGGGCAGCTGCAGCTCGGTGGCGGTGGCGAAGTTGACTCGGTAGGTCTGGGTCACCAGCGGCTCGATCTGCTCACGAACCGAGAGATTCTGGATGTTGTCGACCCGGATGATCCCGGTTTCGAGCTCACTGGCCACGAGGCCATGGGACTCGAGGATCGTCTGGAGCGCGATGTCCCACGGCTGGGTGCGGATGTCGGCGGACACCAGACCGGTCACGTCGGACCCCGGCACGATGGAGCGACCCGAGTACTCGGCGAACGCGAAGAGCACGTCCCGAATGGGCGTATTGCTGAACGAGATGGTTATGGCCGGCGCCCGCTGCTGCGGCTGGGGGCTGGCCACGGCGAGGCGCGCGCTCTCGTCCGACCGGTCTTCCCGGACTTCGGACGTGAGCGCCACCGAGCTCCACGGCTGGAAGCTGGCACCCGGGCTTTCCACGGCGATCCGGATGTAGCCGGTGCCTCGTAGGATCTGATACGGCCGAATCTCTTCGAGCTCCAACACGACCCGAACGACGTCTTCGGAGTACTGGCTGGTCCGCACTGCCAGGACGCCGCCGCGGTTGATGCCCAGGAAGTTGTCCCGAGGCAAATCGTGCGTCGTCCCCATGAGGTCCAGGACGAGACGATTGGGGGCCTCCAGCGTGAAATCCCGATAGATCACATCGCCGTCGACGGCGATGACGACCTCGGCGTGGTCTGCCGTGGGATGGATGCTGATGCCGGTGACCGCGCCGCCGCCGCCCAGCAGCAGGCCGGCCCACAACGCCAGGATGGAGCTCATGGAGTGCCTCCTTCGTTCGGTCGCGGCAGCGCCATGATGCGACGCTCCGTCAGGCCGAACTCCTCGACTTCGACGGTGATTTGTAGGCGCTGGATTTCCAGGACGCGCGTGTTGCCCAGTACGTCTCCTCGGCGTAGCCGGAACGTCTCGATCTTCTGACCAGCAGCCGCCTCGGCATCCGCGGACACGCCGTTCTCGTCCACCTCCGGCATTTCGCCGACCCCGAACAAGACCACGCTGTCCGTGGGATCATCGGCCATGATGATCCCGAGCAGATGCAGCTGCTCGAACCGCGGACCCCCGGCCTCGGCCGTAACCAGAGGGCGGAAGGGGTTTCGTCGCTCGAACTGCGGATACGTGAACGTCTCGCGCTCGAACGAGAGCTGGACGGCCGTGTCGGCCACCTGGTCCCGTTGAGCGATCTCCTCCTGTGCCGCGGCTCCAGGCGCCGTCAACAGGACGGCGGGGATAAGGAACCGCCGCATCGTGCTCGGTCTCATTCGCTGACTGCTCCCGGCTGTTCGGGCTGCGGGACATCCGGAGGCACCTCTCCGGGTCCGGGCAGGACATAGGTCTGGATGCGGAAGCGGGCCGTCACGGCAGCGTCGTAGTCGACGGCCTGCTCGTCGCCTTCAAAGGTCACGAGGTCGAGATCGACGGGCGTGATGATCCGCGGCAGCGACGCGACGGAGGTCAAGAAGCGGCCCACGTCATGGTACTCGCCGATCACGCCGATCTCGTAGCTTCGCTTCGTGTAGAAGGTCCCGGTCTCCGCGGGCTCTGGCCGCATGAGCGCCAGATCGATGTCGGACCGGCGCGCCTCCATCTTGTTCAGGAGCGCCGGCACCTCGTGACTCTGGGGGATCAGCGTCTCCAGGGTGGCCACGTGGCGCTCATAGAGCGCGAGCCGCTCGATGAGATCCTGAGACCCCCGAGCCGCGACGATCTGGGCACGACGGTTGGCGCTCTCGAGCTGCTCGAGACGGGCCTGCATGGCGTCGGCGTCCTCCCGCTGCGGCGTGTACCAGGAGTCGTAGAAGAAGTAGAGGCCCGCTCCGACGATCACGAAGATCAACAGGGCCGCTCGTTTTGTCGGCTTCTCGGGAATCAGCGCCATCGGTCAGTCCAGTCCCGCCAGGGTGTCCATGTCGCCCTGCCCGAGCAGGGGCACGGTCTCGATGAGCTCCGGGGGCGGCATCTCGTAGGAGGCTTCCAGCGTGAAATCGTGAACGGTGGTCACGCCCGACAGACCCTGGTCGCGCTCGACGACCTGCTCCGTCGTCACGAGCTCGACGCCCCGGATGAACGGCGAGGCCTCGAGGTTCTCCATGAAGCGGGTCAACGCGAAGTTGTTGCCGCTCCGACCCTGGACGCGGAAGTCGGGCTGCTCGGCCGAACCGACCTGGATGATTCCGCTGAGCCACGTGTAGTCCGGAAGCGCCCGCGCCACCTCGTCCAGCACGTGAGGCCACACGTAACGGCCCTGGTCGATGCCCTGGATGATGGCCACGCGCGTCGCGATGGAGTCCCGCCGGGCGATGAGGGCCTCGTTTCGCTGCACGATCTCGGCATAGCGAGCGGAGTCGGCGACCGCCGCTTCCGTGGCTACCGCCAGCTCCTCCTTCTCGCCACGGATGCCGAAGAAGAGGGACGCCGCGTATCCGATGCCGAGGGCCGCCAGCACGACGGTTCCCATGAGCCAGCGATCACCCCCGACGCCTTTCAGCTTCGGAAGTGGGATCTTCCTACGGGCGCCGGGTGAGGCGCTCCGTTTTCCGCCTGGTAGCAGGTTGACCTTGATCAAGGCTCGATCGTCCTCTGGCTTAGGCTGCCCTGAGGGCAAGTCCGAGGGGGAGGAGCAGCATGGGCGCGGCTTCCTCCAGGTCCAGATTCAGCGCGGCGTCCGGGTGGACCGGCGTGCGCTCGAAGGGATTGACGACCCGCGTTTCGACGCCCATGCGACGTCCCAGTGCTTCCGCCATTCCAGGGACGCGGGCACCGCCGCCACTGAGGTGGATGCGGCCGAGGTTGGATCCCGCTTGCCGGGTCATGAGGAAGGCGGAGGCGCGCTCGATGCCCACGGCCACTTCCTCGGCACTCGATTCGACGAACGTCTCCAGGCCCTCGATACGCTCATGGCCCCGGACGACCGCCTCGGCCTGCTCGGCCGACAGTCCCCGCTCTCGCTGGAGATCCTCCCGTATGCGGCGAGAGCCGAAGGGGATGTCCCGCGTCAGGATGGGCACGCCACCCTCGAGGATGTTCACGTTCGTGATCTCGTGCCCCACGTTGACGAGGGCGACGATTCCCTGCATCGCCTCCGGGTAGTTGTGCTCGAAGGCGTTGTGAAGCGCGAAGGCGTCGACGTCGATGACGCCGGGAGAGAGACCCGCGGTCTGGAGCAGAGAGACCTTGTTCTCGACCAGCTCCCGTTTCGCAGCCACGAGGAGCACGGCCATCTGCAGGCCTTCCGAGTCGGGGTCGAGGATCTGGAAGTCCAGCTCCACGCTCTTGATGTCGAATGGTACGTGCTGCTCGGCTTCCCACCGGATGACCTCGCGAGCGTCCGCCTCCTTCATGCGGTCCATCTCGATCTTCTTGATGATGACGTCGTGGCCGCCGATCGCCGTGACGAGATCGGGCCGCTTGAGCCCGAGATCCCCAAGGAGGGCGCGCAGCGTCTGGACGACCACATCGGGGTCCATGACCTCGCCCTCCACGATCGCGTCGGCCTCGAGCGGCCTCATCGCCACTCGGGTCACCTCGGGCTGGTCGCCCGAATGGTCGACCTCTACCAGCTTGATGAAGCCACTACCGATGTCGATGCCCACGGAGGTCTTTTTACGCCCGAACAGACCCATTCAGCTCTCACGGTGGTAAGTAAACAGATTTTTCGCAAAATCTTGGGTGCAGCATACTGCCAGAATGTCAATAATGTCAAGACTTTTCTCCATTATCGGCCATTCCGGAAGATTAGTAAACATTTGACTCCAATTCACTCCACTCCCGATCTCCTCAAAAGGGCCCGCTCCAGGCCCCCGGCGACCCGCGAGGGGCCCATGAAACGACCCCGTCACGGCATGACCGAGGAGAGATCCACCCAACCCCGCTGACCCAACGGCTTGGCCCGGCTCAGCGCGTCGTTGAAGAGGATCGCCCGCATCGCCGCACAGTTGGACTGCTGGATCACGGAGCCACCCACCGTGCGCTCGTCGTCGAGGTTGGCGTTCGAAGCCAGGACCCCTCCCATCACCCGATTGCCGGAGCCCTGGGTCTCGAACGCGCCTTGAGCGATGATGATGCCGTGCCAGAGGAAGTCCCCCCGGAGGTCGACGTCCCCTTCCACCAGAAGCACTCCCTGCCCCATGCTGGCCGACTGCACCGTCATGTGCCCGTCGACGTAGATGATCGGGAAGTAGGTGCCGCACGCCCCGGCGGGGTTGAGGGGATCGCCCCAGTTCATCGGGTCGGTCGTGTCGCAGCGGCCGTCCGCGTCGTAGGACGGCGCCATCCCGTTGAAGTTGCGGCCACTGAAGGTCAGCGTCGCCAAGCTGATCAAATCGTCCCAGTTCCACTCGCCGAACTCGGTGAAGGTGGCGTCGTCGAGGTCGGGATCGTACTCCACCGGTGTGGGCACACCCGTGACCCTCCCCTTCCCTGCGTACATGACGGTGCTGCTGTCGTCGACGAGAATGCCCAGCTTGTCCTCGGTGTCGAACGCGGAGCAGACGTCCGCCCACCCGGGTGGGTCGACGTCCTCGCCGTGCACCTCGGCCGTGCCGAGGACCTGGACATCGCCCCGGGTGGTCAGTGCGGCCGGCGGCTCGAGGGCTGCCGATACGACCCGGGCGATCATGCCCACCCGCCGGCTGGCCATGCGCTCCTCGCCGATGCTCCCACCGGCCAGGGCGGCGGCGAGTGGGGCGTCTCCCTGCCCCTCCAGGAAGAACAGACGGTCGCTCATCTCCGTGACCTCCACCGTCCAGATGCCATCGTCGGTGGTATCACTCTCGGTCAGGGAAGACCACGCGGTGTCTGCGCTGTACTTCTGCCAGCTCCAGTTCACCATGACCTCGGCTACGCCCTGCTCCGCCAGGTAGAACGACTGCGTCCCGTTTTCGCTGGCCAGGCCGATCCGGTGCTCCTGACGGGCGATGTAGAAACCACCCGTCACCAGCACACCGATGACCACCAGGCCCAGCACGGCGGCTGGCAGCGCGAAGCCTCGATCGGTTTTCGTCTTCATGGCTACTTCCATTCCTAATCGGCCCAACTGGGGTCCGTCTCAGTTTCGAACGTTGACCCGCACGGTGATGGAGTCCTGCACAGGATTTCCCCGTGAGTCGTTGACGGCGGACCGAGTGCGCAGGCTCACCTCGATCTGGGTGACCTCCAGCGGATCGGTCGTGACGGTCCCGTTTTCGTCCAGGTACTGGAACGCCAGCGGCGCGCTGGCCTTCGGGTCCAGGGGCCCTACCATTGGTTGGGGCCCTTCACCGGGCGCCTGCCGGCCCAAGAACGGGTATCCCTCGAATTCGAACAGGCCGTACGTGTACTGCTCGTAGCTCCGGAGCGGAGCGCCCGGAAGGATCGTGTCAGCGCCGGCGAGCCCGACGAGGGTCAACAGCTGCGCCGGCTCCGTTCCGGTTCCACAAGTCACCGTCGTATCGGTGGTCGCCACCACGAGCGAGGCCCAACGGTCGTCGCTCGCCAGCTCCGGGTCGCCGTCGATCAGGGCGAAGACCGAGTCACCCGCCGCGAACCACCGGCCTACACGCTTTGCGGTCACCTGGGGCGTCGTCACCGACGCGGTGTCGCACGCCAGCCCGAGGGCTCGCATGGTCCGGATCCTCAGGCTGTCCTCGTCGAAGTTCACGAGATCCCCACCGGGCGCGCTGATCTCGCGAAGCTCGCCGAAGAGCACGTCGACGCCGGCCCGGATGGTCTGCTGGCCGCGAATCTGAGCGGCCTGGACCGTGTACGTCTTCTGATTGGCCACGAGGACCTGATACGTCGAGGCCAGAACGAGTCCACCGAGCACCACGACGATGAGTAGCTCGACGAGCGTGAAGCCCTTCCGGTCTTTGGCCATGGTCATGAGCCCGTGAAGATGTAGCTGAACGTGTCCGCTACCGCGGCGGAGATCTTGGGCATGCCGCCGTCTCCCGTTCCGGGCGCCATGCCGGGCCCGAGGGTCACGATCTCCACGGTGCGGTGGTCTCCGTTGTCCACGACGCTCCACGAGACCTCGAACAGGCCTACCGTATCCGCTCCGTTCGTGACGCTCGTCAGTGGCATGGCTCGGAGCTGCTCGACCACCGTCTGCAGGGCGGCCCCGCGCTCGGTGTCCAGCTCGGCCACGCTGACCTTCTGGATCGTATAGGCCGTCACCCCGGCCAGTCCGAGCATCCCGACTGTCAGGATGACCAGGGCCACGATCAGCTCCACCAGCGAAAAGCCCGCTTCGCCCCGCAGGGCGCTCTGGATCCGTCTTGAGATCTTCATGGGAGGATCATCTGGCCAAGCGGAAACACCCTCATCCGCTTGTAGTCTCCGTTCATGATGAAGTAGATATCCGTGCCACTGCTGAAGGAGTTGCACGAAACCTCACCGTAGCCTCGGGAGTTCATGCAGAGCTGCATCGTGGTGAAGCCGCTCTTGAGGTCGACGTTCATCGACTCCCGGAAGTTCACCGTCTCGAGCACGGTCCCGCTGCGGGTGATCTGAGCCACGTCGGTGCTGAAGTTCACGTTCAGCACGGTGGTCTGGCCCGCTTCGATGGCGTGGGCCCGGGTCCGCGCGTGTAGGGCCGCGAAGGTCTCCCGCGCCGAGCTGATGCTGTAGGCTCGCTGGGCCGGTGCGAACGCCGAGACCGCGACGGACGCGAGGGCGATGCCGATCACCATCACGATCACGATCTCGATCATCGTGAACCCTTCTCTTCCGATTCGCATGAGACGCAACCAGCACTCGAGTTCTGAGGGTCGTGCGCATGATTTCGACCCTGTTCAGTACCAGTTCCGTGCCATGGGGGGGGGTCGGAAAGTCCCAACGAATCCGGGGCTCTTTGGCGGTTCGCATGAACATTTTTGCCGGTCGGTGGCAAATAAATGTGACTAGGGCCCGGGAAGGGGTCCGAGGTGCGAGAAATCGGGCATTTTGCGAGGGTTTCGGAGCCACGCCGACTCCATGCCGACCAGCGCCGCGCAGGGAGCCCCGGCCACGACCGCGCGGTCCTCGACGCGCACTGACCCACCGGCACGGACGATTCCCTCCACCAAGGCATCGTCGCGGAGCGTGACGTCACCCGAGGTCACGATCCACCCGCTGAATCGGGTAGCACCCCCCAGTTGGAGATCCCCGTCGACGGCCAGCACCCCCCGGGCACTCCCGCCGGACAGCGCGAGGTGCCCCGAGCCTCCCCAGATGCCGGGCGCGAGGCCACAGGCGAGGCCCGAGGCATCGACGGGTACCGCACAGCCGGAATCGTCGGGTCCCGGAGCATCTCCGATGGGCCTCGCAACGATCGCGAGGGTGTCCAACGGAATCATGCCCAACCCGATGCCCTCGCCCGGTGACGTCGCCTCGAAGGGACGGAGCGTCCCGTCGCCCTGCCACGTGGGCAGGTGCAGGCCTGTGCCCGGGGCCCGGAAGGCACGCATCTCGCCGGTGGGGAACAACGAGTCGACGACCGGCCACAGCGGATCGCACCAGGCGCTGTCCCACCCGGAGGGCACCCGGTGCGTGTCGGCGCCGTCCACCCGGCCCCCGCCTAGCACGCTGAGCCCTTCTCGGCTCACGACGACGGCCCCTTGCGCGGAGAGCCGACTCGCCGGCTCCAGCACCCACACCGCGGCGGCGACCCGACTGATCGCCCGACTCGGTGTGTGGCGTCCGACCGAGTGAACGAGAAACAACTCCGGCGACAAGCGGTTGACCCTGGTCGAGATCGTCGCCTGCTCGCCGAACGTGTGGGCGGGCCCCGAGACCTGCCCCCCCACGGGTAGCGAATCAGCGCCGACCGGCCACCGTCCAACGAGGCCCAGGAGCCCGCTTTCCGCCGCCAGTCTAGCCTGCAACACGCGCGCGCTGGTGCGTGACGCGAGCGCCTGCCTCCGGGCCAGGGTCAGCACTCCCGTGCCGAGGCCCGAGAGGGCGGAAATCAACAGCAGCAGGAGCGCCAGCGCCGCCCCTCTCGTTCCGAGCGCGGCGCCTGCCTCTACGACGCCCCTTGACCCTCGCCTCCTCATGGTGGCCCGTGGCCCCACAGCCGTATCGATGCGGCCCATGCCGCCGCCGCTCCCGCCTCACGGTTCGCTCGGAGGTGAACCACGACTCCCTCCCCTCCCAGCCTCTCCAGCCCGCTTTCCTCGGCCAGCGCGCGTGGCGTCATGGGCTGCCGGCCGCCGAGGCCGCGCCGGTAGCGCAGTGCTGCGTCGGCCACGTGATACGTGCCGCGCTCGAAGACCCGGGCCAGGTACCCACCGGCCTCCGGGTCATCCAACTCGAGGCGGAGCGTCGGCCCTCCACCTGCGCAGGGAGGCACCCGCGCCACGCGGTTCAGCCCGTACGCCCGCCATTGCCCATCGGGCTCGAGGAGCAGCAGCGAGTCCTTCTCTGGTTCCGGCTCCCGAACCCCTACCCAGTCGGCCACGACGACACCTGGCGCGGACGCGCCCGGGCACGGCACCGCCAACCCGCGATACGCCCGCAGGGCGATGGAATCGTCATCGGCGAGCCAGTCGGTGCCAGGACGGGATGACTTGAGCTCTTCGCGCAGCGTCCACCCGGAGATTCGGACCGCCTCCAGCATCTCCGACCTGCGCACCAGCTCGGCTGCGCCCCTCGTGTGGCCAGCCGTGACGGACCATGCCGCCTGGAGAAGGATGGTGAGCAGTATCAGCGTGATCAGGGCCTCCGCCAACGTGTATCCCCGCTCGCCGTGCGTTGCGGCCCCGGGGGCGTCCGTGCACGGCGTGGGCGAGCACACCCACCGGTTCGCTCCCCCTGGGCTCCTCAACCTCACGGGGCCGCCGCCGGGCGAGAGGCCACCAGGAAGCTCACGTCGACCAGGACCCCGCCGGATCGGCTCTCGGCGATGATCCTCGCCACGGGGACCGCCTCACCTTCGACCGTCCAATGGAGCTGGCCGAAGGGCGCCTCGATCCCTCCGTCCCCAACAGCACCGAAGCGCGCCAGGGAATCGGCGACGGCCCGCACCTCCTGCACGGCCCACTCCACATCGCGAGCACGGGTCATGGTCTGCGCGGCGTAGAAGAAGGTGCCCGACACGCCGAGCAGGCCCACCGCGAACACGACGAGCGCGACCACGACTTCGGCGAGAGTGAAGCCCCGCTGGCCGACGGTCATCGGCGGCTCACGCCGCCGTAGGACGACACCACGACGCGCGCGTCCGACCGCCCTCGACGAAACAGGACGGATTGGCTGGCGACCCTGCCTATGCCGAGAGCGTCGAAGCGGAGCGTCGCCCGAGTCCGCGACCCGAGCAGCGAAACCTCGACGTCGAAGTCACCACCGAGGGCCACCGAGTCGGTCACGGATCCGTCTGCCTCCAACCACGCGCTGGCCGTGGCCTCGTCCAGGATCAGGGCGGAGCCGCCGCGTGCCAGTGCCCGGGAGCGCGCCGAGGCGACGAGGCCGATGAGGGCCTCGCGGGCACCGACGGCCGCCAGGCGATCGGCTCTGACCCGGGCCGTGGGGACCAGGAGCGACAGGCCGAAGGCCGAAACGACCAGGACCAGAACCAACTCGATGAGCGTGTAGCCGAATCGCATGGAAGGACGATGCGGCCACGCGGCGGGCGCGAGGATGGCCCGAAGGGACCGGGGACGGAATTCGCCGCGCTACGGCTCCGCGCCGGGGCATCGACCCAGGGCGACAGGGAGGCCGATCACGAGATGGCAGAGCCCCAGTTCAGGCAGGACCGTCCACTCTCGGCGTTGTCAGTCCAACCCGTAGTCCTGGATCTTGTAGCGCAGGGCCCGGGGGCTGAGCTCCAGGAGCTCGGCCGCCTGGGTCCGATTTCCGCCCGTCCGCTCGAGCGCTCGCTGGATCAGACCGGCTTCCAGCTCCGCCGTCCGGCGCTTCACCGAAAGGTCGTCGTCGGACAGGGTGGAAAGCCCTGGGTGAGCCCCCGGTCTCCGGATCCGGTCAGGCAGGTCGTCGACGTCGATCACCGGTGACTCGGAGAGGACCATGGCCTGCTCGAGGAGGTTCTCCAGCTCGCGGATGTTGCCGGGCCAAGGATAGACCAGCAGCACCTCCATGGCGGCGGGGGAGATACTCTTGAGCTCTATGCCCAGCCGTTGGCGGTGCCGCTCCACGAAGAACGCCGCCAGATCCGGGATCTCCTCGGTTCTTTGACGGAGCGGTGGGAGGTGGATCGGCACGACGGCCAGCCGATAGTAGAGGTCCTCCCGAAAGTCGCCTTTCTCGACGGCTTCCAGGATATCGCGGTTGGTGGCCGCGATGACACGTACGTCGACATCCCGGGTCTCGGTGTCGCCGAGGCGCCGGATCTCGCCCTCCTGGAGGGCTCGCAAGAGCTTGACCTGAAGCTGCGGCGGAAGCTCCCCGACCTCGTCCAGGAAGAGCGTGCCGGCGTCCGCCATCTCGAAGAGGCCAGGCTTGTTGCGGTCTGCCCCGGAGAACGCGCCCTTCACGTAGCCGAAGAACTCGGACTCCAGCAGGTTCTCGGGAATGGCGCCGCAGTTCACGGGAACGAACCCAGCCCCCGAGCGGGCGCTCTCCCGATGGATGAGCCTCGCCACGAGCTCCTTCCCCGTGCCGCTCGGTCCGGTGATGAGGACGGGAGACGGGTGCTGCGCTACCTTGCCCGCCACCTCCAACGCCCGGATCATTGCGGGAGACCGAGCCACGATCTCGCCGAATTTGCGATCGGCTCGGACCTCTGCTCTGAGCCGGCCAACCTCCTGGACCAGCTCGCGCTGCGCCTCGGTCTTGCGCACCCTGAGCAGCACTTCGTCTGCCGAGAACGGCTTGGACAGGTAGTCCGCGGCCCCCCGACTCACCGCGTCTACCGCGAGGTCGACGCTGCCGTAGGCCGTCATGACCAGAACGGGGGCCTCGCCACCCGTCTCCCGGTAGCCATCCAGGAACTCCAACCCGCTCATCCCCGGCATGCGCACGTCGCAGAGGATCAGGTCGGGGCCCTCCCGTTCCGCCACGGCGAGGCCCTCGAGCCCGTCGGACGCAGCCAAAACCTCGTAGCCGCCGTCCGTGAGGATCAGGGACAGGGACTTCCTCAGCCCCGCGTCGTCGTCGACGACGAGGATCTTCGTGTCAGCGCTCAACCTGGCGAGCCTCTTCTATTCGGAGTTCTCGTTCCGCGCGGGCGGCGCCGGTCAGCCTCACGGTGAAGCATGCACCCCCCTCGGGCCGGTTCGCGGCCTGTATGCGACCTCCCATACTCTCGACCAGTTGGGCGCAGATCGACAGTCCCAGACCGGTTCCCTCGCCGGGGGCCTTGGTCGTGAAGAAGGGATCGAACACTCTCTCCTCGTCTCCTGCAGGCAGCCCGGGTCCGTTGTCGGACACGGAGATCACGACGACCTCGGGCGCGCCGGCGAGGGGATCGAACGAGCGCCGCCCCACCCCCACGCGCCTTCTGTGGGCGTAGTTGACGCCGGGGGGATCCCCCTCGCGGCGCTCCCACCGCTGCAGGTGCTCCACGGACTCCACGCCAACCACGACCTCGATGGCCGGTCGGACGCCGTCCTTGAGAGCGTCCAGCGCGTTGAGGATCAGGTTGACCAGCACCTGCTCCAGCCGGGCGGGGTCTATGACCAGGTCCGGAACGGCAGGGTCGACGTGCCAATGGTGCTCTACCCGGTCCAGCCGCCCCTGCGACGCCAGGATCTCCCGCACTCGCTCGAGGACGGAGGCCGGGGCCACCGACCGGGCGCTGCCGGCTTGCGGTCGGGCGTAGTCCAACAAGCCTCGAATGATCCGGTCGATGCGTAGCGCTTCAGACCGCACGGCCTCCAAGACCTCCGTGTCATCACCGCTTTGCCGGGCACGGGACAGCGCTACGTCAACGTAGGCCAGGACCGCGCCGAGCGGGTTGCCCACCTCGTGGGCGATACCTGCGGCCAGCGTACCCACCGAAGCGAGCCGCGCAGCCTGGACCATCTGGTTGCGGACCCGGACCAGCTCCTCATTGGTCTCCTCGAGGGACTCTACGTTCTCGGCCAAGAGCGCCCGGTCCTCGATGAGCCGGTCCGCGAGAGCGTTCACGCTCTCGCTCACGGCCTGGAACTCTCGGCTGTCCATGTCAGCGATCCTGTGCTGGTAGTCGCCCGCCGCCATCTGGCGAGCGTCTCCCACGAGCCGATCGATGGGATCGAGCAGGGTCCGCTTGACGAGCCCACGCCCGAAGACGAAGAGGATGACGAGGTTCCCCAGGATCAGGAAGCCGATGAACATGGTCGTCTCGGCCGGCGTCTCCAGCAGCGGCAGGACGAGGAACACCCCCACGGTCGCCAGGAGAATGGCACCCGCGAAGACGATCCCGAACGAGAGCAGCAGGTCTCGCCGGAGCGGCGTCGGAGACCTCATGGGGTCACCACGGTATCCCGATGGAACTGGATCACGGAAGGGAAGATAAAGAAAGAGGGCCCGGATCTGCATCCGGGCCCTCCCCACCTGCTCGCTGCGGACGTGCGGATCAGGTGCCGCCGCCCGCACCGCAGGCGACCACGCCCTTCTCGGTAGCTGGCGAGACGGCTGATGCGTCCCCGTAGTAGATGGCGCAGGTCACGCTGGTGCTGGTGTGCGAAGCCGTAGCCGACCAACCGGTCGTGGCGCCGACACCAACGCTGACCGTCACGCGGTCACTCTCGAAGAGCTCGACGTCCGTCAGGCTGGTTGAGTAGGTGTAGTTGTCCGCGTAGTACAGCTCCTGCTGGTTCGACAGGTTCCGCAGGTCGGACTTCATGGCCGAAATGTAGGCCTTCTCACGAGTGGAGCTGAACTTCGGAATGGCGATGGCGGCGAGAATGCCGATGATCACCACAACGATGAGTAGCTCGATCAGGGTGAAACCCTTGTTGTCCCGCATGGTGGATCGCTCCTTCAAACTGTGAAATGCGGCGTTGCCCGGCATCGGCACTGTGCAAGTCGGGAGCCCATCCCATAGCTGTGACGCTATCTCAATATATTACAACGAGTTATAGGGATTTCTGACATCCATCACACTGCCGAAATCGGTGGTATTCTTCTTGGATTCTGCCAGTGGTCTGCAAAAAACCACGCGGAGGCGAGCGCCGTCTCAGAAGGGACCGAGATCGCTGGCGAGGCTGTCCACAAGCGCCCGTGCACCCTCCGATTCCGCCCGTACCCGGGCAGAGTCCACCGCCGCGCCGGCCACGTCCGCGAGACCCGCGCGTGATGCCTCTTCGGCCAGCCAGTACCACTGTTGCCACCGGTCTCCCTCTCCACCGGCGATCACGGCGCGACGGGCCTCCACGGCCTCGACCCATCGCCCCTGACCTCCCAGCGCAGAGGCCAGCATGTGGAGCATGGACGGGTCCCCTGGATCGATCTCAAGCGCGGCCCTGGCCGCCTTCTCGGCCTCAGGCCATGCCTCCAGCGCCGTGTACGTCGTGGTGAGCAGGACCGGAGCAACGGCGTACTCCGGCTTGTCACGCCACGCCATCTCGAGAATCGGTCTCGCCGACTCGTGCTTTCCGACTCCGGCCAGCTTCCGGCCGATCTCCGTGGTGAGCGAGTAGTGGGCCCCGGCCACGTTGATCGCCAGCCGGTACGCCCGTAGCGCCGCGCTCACCTGACCTCGCTCGAACAAGACGTCTCCGAGGGCCCACTGGGCCCGGCCGGACTCCGGGTGGTCCCGTAGGAGCGAGTTGAAGACCGTGAGGTTGTCCTCCCAGACCGGATTCCGCGTCACGGTCCGGACGGACATGAGGACGACCACGCTCGCGACCAATATCGCGGCGAGCCTGGGGCGCCCTCCATGGACGGATGAGACGACCCATCCCACGATCACGGCGAACCCGACGGACGGCAGATAGAACGTCCGTTCCGCCAGCAGCACGCCGGAAAGGAACGCGACGTTCGCCACGGTGGAGATGGTGATGACGAACCAGACGACCCCGAAGCCGGCAGCTCGTGGGGGCACGACGCCGGGCCGGGGGCCTGGAGCCCGCCAGCTCCAGAGCGCGGCGGCCAGGACGGCCAGGACCAAGCCGACGCCCAGGAGATTGGTGAGATTCCAGCCCAGGAAGATCCGAACCACCGATGGCGCATAGTCGACCGACAGCTGGTATGGGAACACCAGGAGCCGGACGTAGTGGGGCCAGATGCCGGCGACGGTCCAGATCCGCGGCACCTGCTCGAGGATGTCCGCACCGAATGGAGCCAGCGGGTGGGCGAGGCTGCCCAGAACGGCTTTGCGCCCGGCCAGGATCAGGGCGGCGGTCCCAAGCATCGAACCGTAGAGGAGCCACCGCTGCCTCAGGTAGGCGGGCAGGTCACGCAGGGATCGGTCTTCGAAGAACCCGTCGATCAGGAAGAGCACCCCCGGTAGCGTGACCGCGCTCTCCTTGGTCAGAAAGGCCGCTGCGTAGAGGGCGCAAAGGCCGGCGGCTCTGCCGGGCCCGATCCGCGCGCGCCAGCGTACGAACAGGAGGCACGCCAGGAGGTAGAAAACGGTGGACAGCACCTCGGCCCGCCCAACGATGTTGGCCACCGCCTCGGTGTGCACGGGATGCACCGCGAAGATCATCCCGCCGGCCAGGGCCCCGACGAACGGCAGCAGCGCCAGAAGAAGGCGGAACACGAGGACCGACGCCACGGCGTGCAACCCGACGTTGAGGGCGTGGTACCCCGCCGGATGCCCATTCCACAACGACCACTCCAGCCCATACAAGCCGGTGGAGAGCGGGCGCCACAGGCCCAACGCCTGCCCGAGGTCCCCGGGCCAATACGGGCTGGCGAGGGCGCCCGGCAGCGTGCCCAGCGCGTGGATGGCCTCGTTTTCCTGAATGATGTGGAGGTCGTCGAACGCGAAGTCGTTGCCGACGGAGTTGAGGAACACGACCGCGGCCATACCGGCCACGATCCCGGAGGCGAGGCGAACCGAGCGAGTCGACGTCACCGCGCCGAGCCGGTCAGTCGGCGGTACCCGGCCCGACCGCCGAGGCCCGATCTGGGCCCGCACCGGGCGGGAGCGCTTCGCGCCGCTCCCATGCAGGTATGGCGGGAGGGGTCCAGCGGGGGGCCCGCGCAACCAGCAGGTTCGAGCGCAGGATGTACCAGAGCGCGGCGAATCCGTCGCGCCAATTGATCTTCTTCCCCTCGGCGTAGCTGCGCCCGTGGTAGCTGATCGGGAGCTCGTAGATCTTGGCGCCCGATTGCGCCAGCCTGGCGGTCAACTCGGGCTCGATGCCGAACCGGTCCGCCGCCAGCGGGAGGGACTTCAGGAGAGGCGCCCGCACCATCTTGTAGCACGTCTCCATGTCCGTGAGGTTGAGGTCGGTCAACATGTTGGACAGGAGGGTCAGCAACCGGTTCCCGACCATGTGCCAGAAGAACAGCACCCGATGCGGGCCGGACAGAAAGCGCGAGCCGTACACCGCGTCGGCCTTCCCCTCGAGGATGGGCTGCAGCAGGATCGGCAGCTCGTGAGGGTCGTACTCCATGTCGGCGTCCTGAACGACGATCACGTCGCCGGTCGCCCGTTGGAATCCCTCCCGCAGCGCAGCCCCCTTGCCCTGATTCTGCGGTTGGAGGACCAGGGTATCGATGGCACCCTCTTCCTTCAGTCGGCTCAGGATGTCCCGGGTCCCGTCCGTAGATCCGTCGTCCACGACGATGACCTCCAGGTTGAGCGGAACCTCCCGAACGCGGCGGATCAGGGCCTCGGCGGTGTTCCGCTCGTTGAATGCGGGGATCACGACCGAGAGGACCACGCGGTCCCACGGAAGCGGCGCCGCTGGCTTGGCGGCGGGAATCGAGTCGTCGATACGGTGCATCGGTCGGTGGAGTGCGGGTTCAGGACTCGGCGATGCCGTAGCGATTCAGCTTGCGGTACAGCGTGGACGGGTCGATGCCCAGGACCTCCGCCGCCCGGGTCTTGTTGCCACCCTCGGCGTGAAGCACCCAGTGGATGTACGCCCGCTCGATGACCTCCATCGAGGGATTGGGCGGCAGGTTCGCGCTCACGAGCTGCGGCGTGGGGGCGGACCGAACGCGCTCCGGCAAGGCATCGGCCTTGATGGTATCTGCGGACGTTACGACGGCCGCCCGCTCCAACGCGTTCTCGAGCTCACGCACGTTGCCGGGCCAGTCGTACCGGACCAGGATCTCCATGCTCTCCTCGGTCAAACCCTTGACCCCGCCTTCCCGCCCCTTGCCGAACTTCACCAGGAAGTGCTCAGCCAGGACGGGAATGTCTTCCTTCCGCTCGCGCAGGGGCGGGATGTGAAGGGCGATGACGTTCAATCGATAGAACAGGTCGCTTCGGAAGGTGCCCTTCCGAATCTCCTCTTCCAGGTCTCGGTTGGTAGCGGCGAGGATTCTAGTGTCCACGGGAACGGACTCCGTCGCGCCGACCGGAATCACCTCCCGCTCCTGGAGTGCGCGCAGGAGCTTCACCTGGGTCGCGGGGCTCATCTCGCCGATCTCGTCCAGGAAGAAGCTCCCCCCGGCCGCGGCCACGAGGAGCCCTTCCTTGTCCTTCACCGCACCCGTGAACGAGCCCTTGACGTGACCGAAGAGCTCGCTCTCGAGGAGGCTGTCGGGTAGGGCCCCGCAGTTGATGGACAAGAACGGCCCGTCGGCCCGGTCCGATAGCGAGTGTATGTAGCGGGCGAGCACCTCTTTTCCGGTGCCGCTCTCTCCGCCGAGGAGCACGGTCGACTCGCTGGGCGCCACCGTCTCGGCCAGCTCGAGGACGTCCACGAACGATCGGGCCTTGCCGATGGGCCGACCCTGCGTGGTGCGGTCTCGGCGCCGGATCTCCTTCTTGAGCTCCTTGTTCTCGACCTTGAGCTGCCGGGACTCGGCCGCCCGCTTGCAGATGGCCAGGAGCTCGTCGTTCGCGAAAGGCTTCTGGATGTAGTAGAAGGCACCCTCGTTCACCGCGCGCATGGCGGACTGAAGGGATGCCTGCGCGGTCATGAGGATGACCGGCACCTCCGTATCGTGCTCGATAGCCGCTGCCATAACGTCCAGCCCCGTCACGCCCGGCATCTTGACGTCCGTAAGGACGATGTCGGGGCGGGCCTCGTCCATGGCCGCCAGCGCCTCCTTCCCTCCCTGCGCCACCCGTACCCGATACCCTTCGCTCTTGAACAGAATGCGTAGCGAGTCGAGGATGCTCGTTTCGTCATCCACGATCAGTATGCTTACTGGATCCTCGCTCATCTGCGCGCCTCCTGACGCGTGCTCGGCCACCTTGCCCCGGCGTGCTACGCCACCTTCGAGCCGCCGTCGGCCGACCTGGGAAGATAGATGATGAACTCGGCTCCCCCCTCGGGGGCCCGTTCCACGAAGACGGCACCGTGATGCGCCTCCACCGCTCGATGCACGACGGCCAGCCCCATGCCACTCCCTCCGTCTCGCGTCGTGAAGAACGGATCGAAGATTCTGGACACCTGCTTCGGATCGATGCCGGGCCCCGAGTCCCGAACGCTGAATCGGACGGGTGAGTCCACCCCTCCCTGAACGACGCGCTCCCCCTCGGGTCGTTCCTGCAGCTCGACCCGGACGACACCCTCCGAGCCCGAGAACTGCACGGCGTTCAGGAGGAGGTTGAAGACGGCACGATGCAGGAGATCCCCGTCTCCCGGGATCCACACCTCGTCTTCGAGGCCCGAACACTCGAGCCGGACCCCGCCGCTGGCCTCTGGATGTTGTGCGACGACGGCCGTGCACTCTCGAACCAACCGTGCAAAGTCGACCTCCTCCCGCTGACCCATCTTGAGGGAGCTGAACTCGAGGAACTCGGTCAGCAGTCGGCTCAGTCGATCGGACTCGGTCAGCACCAGCTTGCCGAGCACCTCTCGATCCTCTTCATCGAGCGTCGGCTTCGTGATCTGCTCGACGCTCGAGCGGATCGACGCCAGGGGGTTCTTGATCTCGTGCGCCAGGGAAGCGGCCAGCTCGGCGATGACCTCGATGCGATCCGCCCTCCGATCGAGAGCCTTCAGTTGCTCCTGGTCCGTGATGTCCTGGAAGATGGCTGTCACCGACGGCCGCTCCTCCGGATCGTGGGAGACCACTGTCGTGCTGATGCCCAGCGTGCTCTCCCGACCGCCTCGACGAGCCACGGTCTTGAAGCGTGCGAGCGGTCGTCGCTCCTCGGCGGTCCAGACGAGCACTTTGCCCAGGTCCGGCGCCACCTCGGCTACGGCCTCCAGCACGGGTTGGGCGTCCCAGTCTTCGGCCTTGATGCCGAGGAGCTCTTCTCCGGCCGGGTTCAGGTAGACGACCTGGCCCGCGCCGTCCACGGTCAGAATGCCCGTCTGGATGTTCGCGAGGATGTCGTCGGTCGTGATCCGCAGACGTCGGAGCTGGGTCTCGACCGTGCCGAGGGCGATGCCTGCCCGACGGACCCGATCGCCCAGCCAGCCGGTGATGATGGCCACCAGGCCGAACAGGCCCATCTGCAGGAAGATCGGCGCCGAGAACGGCTCCCCGTGTCCAACCACCGCATCGGCGAAGTACAACACGCTGCACAGAAACCCCACCAGCACTCCGCCGGGAAGTGGCAGCAGCAGCGCGCCCAAGCTGATGACGAGAATGTAGAGAGGAGCGAAAACGCTGTCGCCGCCCCCGGTGTGGTGCACCAGCAGCGTGACTAGCAGTGAGTCGAAGAGGATCTGCAGGTAGAGGAACCCCACCGGTATCCGGCCGGCCATGGCGCGGGCGTACCACGCCGACAGGGCAGTCATCCCCATGACACCGGCGAAGGCTCCCACCAGCAGGATGGAGATCACGGGGGGACTGCCGCCCAGCCAGCCGAGGGTCGCGGCCAGGAGCAGGGCCGTGGCCAGGGTAGCGCGCCCGAGGAACAGCCACCTGAGGAGGTCTTGTCTGCCGAACGCCAGGCGAGATCCGGCGGCTTGGATCTTCAGCTCGTCCCTCCCCAAACTCAATCACGTCCGCCGCCAATCGGCGCGGCAGGTACCGAAAACATTTGTTCCGTAACAATACGGAGGCTTCTTGCAGTGTGCAAGGGCCGTATCTGGCAATTTGCAATTCGGGAAACGGTGGGGGGGTCGTGCGGGGCTGGGGAAGGCGTCAGCGCGGGGAGTCGGAGGCCGGTGGCTGGCGTGACGAGGGCACGGGCGGCCGTAGCACCGAGAGGTTCGCCACCAGGTCCCGGATGCGGCGGATTTGCCGCTGGATGGTCTCGAGCGACTCACGCAGCTCCCCCTCCTCGACGTCCATCAGGAGCAGTTGCGTCTCTGCCAGGGCTGACGTGAGTGGATTGTTGATGTCGTGGCGGGCCCGGGCCACGTGCCGGAGAACCACGCCCAGCTCCAGGACTGGGGCCACCGAATCGGGACGGGTGGCGTTCAGCACGTCTTCCAGAGACTGGAGGTAGCCCACGGAGAGAGGCAGTGCCGACACGGAACCGTCCTCGGCCCAGTCCAGGTGGATCACTCCCCAGTGCCCGCCTCGCACCCTGAGCTCGCGGCTCGTCCCTACCGCATCGGCCAGCGGTACCCCCGGCCCGACCAGGACCAGGCCGGCAGGCACGTCGGATGCGTTCAGCAGCTCGGCCGCGGACCGAAAGGTCGCGATCCCCTCGGGCAAGCGGGGGCGTACACGCGCGGCGTGTTCAACGGGCGCCACGAAGGCTGTGATCGCGGTGCTGGCGTGCATCGACGACGACTCCGGCGGGCAGGGCCCGGTTCCGCTGTACTTGCATGGGAGGCGCGTGGCATCCGGAGTGGGAAGTCTAGAGTCCGGCTCCGCCTCCCGCCAGACAGGCGCGCGGGGGTGCGGTACGGGGGATGGCAGCTCAGATTGGGTGTGGCAACCCCAGGAGAGAGACCCGTGATGATCCAGTCGTCGCTGCTCGCCGCGGCCCGAGGCGAGCGACCCGCAGACGTCCTGTTGCAGGGCGGCATGGTGGCCAACGTCCTGACGGCCGAGCTCGAACGCGTGGACGTGGCCGTCGCCGGAGGCCGGGTGGTCGGGTTGGGCACCGACTACGAGGCGTCCCACGTCGTGGACGTATCGGGACGGTTCCTCCTCCCGGGCTATCTGGACGCCCATGTCCACATCGAGTCGAGTCTGGCGACGCCTCCGGAGTTCGCCCGGGCAGTCGTTCCTCGTGGCACCACGACCGTGGTCTGCGACCCCCACGAGATCGCGAACGTGCACGGTCTCGCCGGGATCGACTACATGTTGAGGTCCAGCCAGGGCCTGCCGCTCTCGGTTCTGGTGATGGCCAGCTCCTGCGTGCCCGCCACGCCAATGGGGACCGCCGGCGCCCAGCTGGACGCGGGTGACCTGACGTCACTCCTGGCGCACGACCGCGTGCTGGGTCTCGCCGAGGTCATGAACTTTCCCGGCGTCATCGGTGGGCATCCGGACGTGTTGGCCAAGATCGACGCGTTCCGGGGTCGTCCCATAGATGGCCATGCCCCGGGTGTCCGCGGCGCCCCGCTCAACGCCTACATCGTGGGCGGTCCCCTGTCGGACCATGAATGCACGACGCCAGAAGAGGCGTTGGAGAAGCTCCGGCGCGGACTGTGGCTCTTCCTGCGAGAGGCCACGAACGCTCGGAATCTACGGGATCTCGTTCCCACGTTGACCCCCCAGAACCGGCGCCGGGTCGCCCTTTGTACGGACGACCGCCAGCCGCCCGATCTGCTGGACGAGGGCGGGATCGATCACATGCTACGGGTGCTGGTGGAATCGGGGATCGAGCCGCTGGAAGCACTTCGGTTGGCCACCTTGAACCCGGCCGAGTACTTCGGGCTCCGGGACAGGGGCGCCATTGCTCCGGGACGGCGGGCGGACGTCGTGGTCGTATCGGACCTCCATTCCTTCGCCGCCGAGGAGGTCTTCGTCGGTGGAGAGCCCGTTGCCCGCTCGGGGGAGGCCCTGCCCTGGAACCTCCCGGCCCCACCGACGCCGCCGCCGCCGTCGATGCAGGTCCCGTGGGACCGCGTCGACCTGTCCATCCCTGCTCGCGGAGACCGGGTCAGGGTGATCCGCGTCGTGCCCGATCAGATCGTGACGGACGCGATCCTCACGCCTCCCAGGGTGGTCGATGGCTTGGTGGCGGCCGACCCCGTGCGAGATCTCATGAAGATCGCGGTCATCGAACGCCACACGGGGAGCGGTAGGGTCGGACTCGGCCTGGTCCACGGGATGGGTCTCACCGAAGGTGCCTTGGCCAGCACGGTGGCCCACGACCACCACAACTTGATCGTCGTGGGCGCGGATGACCGCTCCATGCTGTCGGCCGCCCGCGCCGTGGCTTCGGGGGGAGGCGGGCTGGCCGTCGCTCGGGGTGACGCTATCCTCTCGGCGCTCCCGCTACCGGTCGGCGGTCTCATGTCGGATCGACCGATGGAGGCGGTGCGGCTGGGACTGGAGGCCGTGATCGAGGCGGCCCGGGGCCTGGGCTCCGACCTTCACGATCCCTTCATGGCCCTCTCGTTCCTGGGACTCGAGGTGATCCCCACGCTCAAGATCACCGATCGGGGCCTCGTCGACGTGGACGCCTTCCAACTCGTGGATCTGTGGGTTTGAGCGGCGCCACGCTCCTGCTCCGCCGGAGTCTGGGCGTGGCGTTGCTGGGCCTGTCGCTGGTCCCCGCGTACCGCCTGCTGGATCACTCCTCCACGGGCCCGGCCGGCCAGGCGACGGTGCGGCTCGGCGATGCGACTCTCTCTCTCGTATGGTGGAGTCTCCTGATCGTCGGGGCCGTGGCGCTCGCGCTTGGACGCCTGATTCCCAGGGCCGACCCCGCCGACCTGCTGTCGCGGTTGGACGGCCAGCTCGCCCGACTCCACCCATCCCGCCTCGCGCTGACCGCTGCGGTCGTCGGTGCTCTCCTCGCCCTCGCGGTGGGTCAGTTCGTCTTTCAGGGGTATCCCACGTTGCTGGACGAGATGGCTCAACTGCTCCACGCTCGGTTCTTCCTAGCGGGGCGGCTGGCCGGCCTCCACCCGGACCCGGCTGCCGCCTGGATCATCCAGAACACGCTGGTGACCGATGCGGGGTGGGTGTCGCAGTACCCTCCGTTCCACACGGCCCTGCTGTCGCTGGCGCTCGCGCTCGGGGGTCTGGGCTTCACGGGCCCTCTTGCCACCCTGGTCCTTTTGCTCTGCACCGCCGCCATCGCGCGGCGACTCCTGCCCGAGCAGCCGTCCATCGTCCGGTGGGGTGCGGTGCTGGCGGCGACGAGTCCGTTCGTCCTGGCCCTGGGGGCGGGATACCTGAGCCACGTGACCGCGGCGGCCCTTTCCGCGGCCGGCCTGTGGGCGGGCCTGCGGGCTCGTGACGGGAGCGCCGGCTGGGCGTTGCTCGCGGGTCTCGGAGCCGGCGCCCTCGCGGCGACCCGTCCCTGGACCGCCTTGGTGCTGTCAGGGTTCTTCACCGCCGGGATCTGGGTACCGCGTTGGAGGGAGGGTGCGGGAGGCCGGTGGCTCAGTGTCCGAATGGCCCTCGCCGCCGTAGGCGTCGCACCCGGGGGCATCCTGCTGGCGGCATACAACACCCGCCTGTTCGGCGCCCCCCTCCGGTTCGGCTATGCGGTGGCCCAGGGTCCGAGACACGGACTCGGGTGGCACGACGACCCCTGGGGCAACGCCTACGGCCCACTCGAGTCCCTGGGGTACACGGCGGCGGACCTGCTGCAGCTCGGGGTACATCTCTTCGAGACACCCATTCCCGCTACCGCCGCGGTCGGCGCCTTCCTGCTCCTCGCCCCTCGCCTGGGGAGCGGCGCCAGAATCCTGGTCGCCTGGGCAACCCTGCCGGTGGCGGCCAACGCGGTCTACTGGCATCACGGATACCACCTGGGCCCCCGCATGCTCTTCGAGGCCGCGCCTGCCTGGATTCTGCTGACGGCCATCTCCGTAGGCGGGCTCATGGCCATGCTCCCCAACGGTTGGCCGGCCCGGTCGGGTCGGTGGGCGGTGGTGCTGTCGGTAGCCTGGGCCCTGGCATTGGGTGTGCCTGGCCGGATCGAGAGCTATCGGTGGAGCCCCGATGCGCTGGCCCGCATGCAGGTGCCCACGGCGTCCGGCAACAGTCTGATCTTCGTGCACGGCGGGTGGTCGGGCCGCCTGTCCGCAGAGCTGGCGGGCCTCGGTATGCGCCTGGATTCCGTGGAGACGGCCATCCGGCGCAACGACGCGTGTCGCGTCCAGACTTTTCTGTCGGCATGGTCGGAGACGGGTGCCCGGGAACCGGCGGCCGCCAGCGTCGGGCTGGATTTCCGGCCGCTCCCGGGCAACGCACCGGGACTCGAGATCGTCGAGATCTCGCCCGGCAGCACGGTGCGGGTCGATCGGACGGTGACGCCGTCGGACGAGTGCCGACGGCAGGCTGCTGCCGACCGACTGGGCGTAGTCGAGCTGGCCCCCCTTCTCTGGCAGGGGGACCTTCCCGGCGTGGAAGAAGGCGCTCCTCTCTTCGTCAGGGACCGGGGCCCGGAGCGCAACGCCGAGATCCTGGCGCGGTTCGTGGACCGGAGAGCCGCGATGCTGGTCCCCGGAGGCCCGGATCGCCCTCCGCTACTCGTGCCCTACGAGGAGGGCATGGCCCGCATCTGGCCTCCGGTCAGGGACGAGGCAAGTCGATGATGCGGCCGAGGAGCCCGTAGCGCGACCCAAAGAGCCGGCCGACAGGGCGGAGACTGGCCGACTCCGCATGGAGACTGCCCGGGGCCAGCTCGAGCTGCCCGGAAAGGCGCACGGCCAGCACCTCGCCGATGACCAATGCGGCGGCGGAGTCTCCCAGATCCACTTCCTTGAAGAGCCGGCAAGCCAGCACCGCCGGGCAGTCCTCGACGTACGGGGCGTCCACGACCTCGGCGGCGGCCATTGGCAGGCCGGCCTCCTCGAACTCGTCGACACCCGGCGGGTGAGGGGCCGCGGTCGCGTTCATGGCCTCGAGGTGGCCTTCCGTCACCACGTTGATGCTGAAGGCCCCGGACGCCCGAATGTTCACCAGTGAATCCTTCGGGCCGTCCTTGCGACGCCCGATGGAGACGCCCACGAGCATTGGCGTCGGAGAGAGGGCGGAGAAGTAGCTGAACGGAGCCAGGTTGGGCACACGATCTGCCCCCCAGGTGCCGAGCCAGGCGATCGGGCGCGGCACGACCAACGACGTGAGGAGCTGGTAACGTTGCCGGTTCGTGAGGGCGCCGGTCTCCAGGATCCGAGTGTTGGCGCTCATGGCCCATTGGGAGGGGGAGCGGAAGGCAGGCGACCGCCCGAGGGCGGCGATCCGGGACGATCGTGAGGCCGAAGCTACCGGGTCGGGGGACCCTTGAGAAGAGGCGTCCGACGACCTGTGCGTGGTGCCGCTGCCGGCGGTCCCTTCCGCCGTGAGGCTGGGCAGCCTGATGCCGCCGACGCCGGCTCGAGGCGCGCCGGCCCCGTAAGGCCTACCTGGTGCCGGGGAGGGTGAGAAGCTGGCCGGCGTAGATCCTGCTGCCCCGGAGCTCGTTGGCCGTCTTGAGCCGCTCCACGGTGGTTCCGTGTCGCTCGGCGATGCCCCACAGTGAGTCCCCGGAGCGCACCCGATACTCCACCGGGCTCACCTCCACGACCCGCGTCGTCGCCTCGGCGACGCTCTCCGTGGCCATGCGCTTCACGTAGCCCGCGTACTGCCTCGGAAAGAGCGCCACGTGGTAGTGCGGCGGACGCCGCTCCCTCGTCGCCTCCAGGACGCCTCTTCCCTCCAGCGACAGGAGGACGTTCTCGATCCACGAGCGGCACGCGCGGTTGTTGCTCCTTCGCAGGTCCACGGCCATTCCCGTCGGATGGACCGACCGGGACGAGGCGTTGGACGGCTGACGCGACCGTGGTCGCGTGAGGCTCGTGACGACCAGCTGCTCACCGCACGCGTGCCGGTATTGCCTCGCGAGGCGCTGTATGAAGAGGGCGACCTCGGGGCGCGTGTAGGGGAACGACACGTCGTGGAGGCGGAAGTCCCGGTCGCTCCTGACGCGGACGAGGTATCCGGCAGTGGCGAACCGATCCACCTGAGAGGAGCTTCGGATGTAGGTGTAGTCGTGCTCCTCTGCCACGCGGTTCTGGCGGTCCAGCGAGCTCGACGAGCCCCTCAGGCTCTGTCCCTGAGCCGCCTCGGCGGGCACGCTGAGCGCGAGCCCCACCGAGAGGCTAATGGCCGCCCGGCGGCCGTTTCGATACCAGTCAGCCCTGACCATTCAACGCGCCCGGATCTCCTGCTCTTTTCTGCTTCTCCCAGCCCCCGCGGACCGGTGCCGATCGGCCATCTGCCTATGGCCGCCCGCGTTGCGTCACCACCCCACGGGGCCTTCCGGAAGACAATGTCTAAACAGATGTGTCTCGGAACACAAGGAAAAACGTTCCCCTCGCGGGACCGGCCTCTTTGCTGGAGTATCGGCCCATCGGCGTCCCGTATCGACGTCGTCCCGCCCGTTTAACTCCAGCCCGCGCGCTCGAGTTCCGCAGCATGGAGGGCCCCGTGACGTGACTCACGGAGCCCTCGAGGACGGGGACGCGACGGACCGCGGGCCCCGACCGTCCCGGGATGGCCTGGCCTCCATACCGGCTGGCGACAGCGTGGAGGGTCACCGCGTTCTCGTGCGGCCGAGGCGTCAGCCCACCGAGTGGATCCAACCGCCTTTGGCTACCTCGAACTTCGCGGCGACCGCATCCCAATTCACCACGTTCCAGAACGCGGTCAGATAGTCGGGCCGACGGTTCTGGTAGTTCAGGTAGTAGGCGTGCTCCCACACGTCGACGCCGAGGATCGGCGTGTCGCTCTGGGTCAACGGAGAGTCCTGGTTGGCGGTGGAGCAGACCTTGAGCTCACCGAACGGGTCCACCACGAGCCAGCCCCAGCCGGACCCGAAGCGGGCGCCTGCAGCGGCGTTGAAGGCGTCCTTGAAGCCGTCCAGGGAGCCGAACGCCCCGTCGATGGCCGCCGCCAGGTCGCCGGAAGGAGCCGACGACCCACCAGGGCCGATCACTTCCCAGAAGAGGGAGTGGTTGTGATACCCCCCGCCGTTGTTCCGTATGGCGGACCGGATGGCGTCCGGCAGGGCGTGCAACCCCAGCAGGAGCTGGGACGCGGAGTATTCATGGTAGGCCGGATAGCCCTCGAGCGCTCCGTTGAGCTTGTTCGTGTAGCCTGCGTGATGCTTGCCGTGGTGGATCCGCATCGTGCGCTCGTCGATGTGGGGCTCGAGCGCATTGTGATCGAATCCCAGCTCGGGGAGTTGGAACGGGTAGGCCATCGAAATCCTCCTTGGTGCGGTGTCGCTGTGGGATCGAACCTGGTTTTCGAGATGTCACCCTCGGGATATCTTCGGGGTGGGGAGCGAGGGCGGCCCAGCCTCCTCCTCAGGCGGAAGGGAATTACGGAGACCGGACCACTTTGGCAAATCCAACTCGGGAGCCTGGAAGCGGGGCACGCGCCTCGGCATCCCCCACGCCGTCCGCCAGCGGCGGGGCGCTCCCCTCCGAGCCGCCGCGCCGCCGGATCCTCCTGGTGGATTGCGACCAGTTCTACGTCCAGGTGGCGCAACTCGAGGATCCGGAGGGGGCCGGCGCCGTTGATCTCCTCATCGTTGGCGGCTCGGCCACCGGCCGGGGCGTCGTGACCTCTGCGTCCTACGCCACTCGGGCTTACGGGGTGCGGAGCGCCATGCCGACGGCCCAGGCGCTCCGCCTGTGCCCGGGGGCCACGGTCGTGGGTGTGCCGCGTGAGGCCTGCTCTCGGCGCAGTAGAGACGTGAAGGCGGTCCTCGAGCGACTCTCCCCCGTCGTGCAGGCCGCCTCCATCGACGAGTTCTACCTCGACCTCAGGGGGACGGAGCGGCTCTTCCAGGGAGAGCACCTGGACGATACGGCCTGGCGCATCCGGGAGACGGTGCTGGACGAGACCAGCATCTCCGTGTCGGTCGGCGGGGGGGCGACCCGACTGGTCGCGAAGCTGGCCACCCGACTCGCCAAGCCCGGCGGCGTGCACGTGGTTCCATTCGGCGAGGAGGACGCCTTCATGCGGCAGTTCTCCCTGGCCGACCTGCCGGGCGTCGGCCCGTCGCTCGTGGACGCCCTACGGCGCCGCGGACTCGTGTCCGTGAGCGACGCCCTCCCCGTGGAGGAGGCGTGGCTCCAGCGGTGGTTCGGACCGACGCGCGGGAGCTGGCTCTTCCGGAGGGTACGGGGCATCGATGGCTCGCGGGTGGACCCCCACGAGCCCAGAAAGAGCGTGAGCTCCGAGCGTACGTTCGCCCGCGACCTGCGATCGGACGGGACGCTGGAGCGAGAGCTCATGAAGCTCGCGGTCTCCGTGGGACGGCACCTCCGCAAGGGACACCTCCGCGCCCGCACCGTCACCGTGAAGCTCAGGGACGCGGACTTCCGCACGAGAACCGCCAGCCAGACGCTGTCCGAGGCGGTGGAGTCCGACGGCGTGATCTTCTCCGTGGCTCGGGACCTGCTGTCTCAGTTGCGACGCAAGCGCCGCACCCCCGCTCGGCTGCTCGGCATCGGGCTGAGCAACCTGACGGACCGCGACGAGCCGGGTCAGCTCGGGCTGTTCCGTGAGGTGGGGGTCGTGGAAACCGCCAGGCAGCGGGCCCTCGCGCGGACGGTCGACGACCTCAGAGGCAAGTTCGGAGACCGCGCCGTGATCCCGGGCCGCATCGTCAAGGGCGGATCATGACCCCCACCGATCTCTTCGGTCCCGGCGCAGTGGTGGGGATGGTGCACCTTCTCCCCCTACCGGGCTCGCCCCGGTGGGGCGGATCCATGAACCGAGTGGTCGACCGGGCGGCGCTCGACGCTCGCACGCTGATCGAGGGAGGACTCCACGGCGTGATGATCGAGAACTTCGGCGACGTCCCCTACTTCCCCGGGCCGGTCCCCGCCGAAACCGTGGCGGCCATGGCCACGGTGGTCACGGCCCTCCGCCGGGAGGTCGAGGTCCCGCTAGGGGTCAACGTGCTCCGGAACGACGGCCCGAGTGCCCTGGCCGTGGCGGCGGCGGCAGGGGCAGCGTTCATCCGCGTAAACGTCCACACGGGTAGCATGTTCACGGATCAGGGCCTCATCTCCGGCAAAGCCCACGAGACCTTACGGCTTCGTGCGACGCTGCGGGCGCCCGTAGCCGTATTCGCGGACGTATTGGTGAAGCACGCCACCCCGCCGCCCGGAACGCGCGTGGAGCACGCGGCACGGGACGCTCATGAGAGAGGGCTGGCCGACGCGCTCATCGTCTCGGGAGACTCGACGGGCCTCCCTACGGATCCGGCGGTCGTGACCCGCGTGAGGGAAGCCGTGCGGGAGGTGCCGATTTGGGTCGGGAGCGGTGTGACTCCTGAGACGGCCCGCCTCCATCTGCGGACGGCGGACGGAATCATCGTGGGAAGCGCGCTGGAGCAGGACGGCGTCGCCGGTCGGGCGGTGGATGCGGAGCGAGTGCGCCGCTTCATGGACGCCGTGTCAGCTCGCTGAGAAAGGCGCCGTCGGCGTCCCGGAACACGATCTCCGTGGCGAAACCGACGTCGTCCGCAACCGTGGACAGGGTCTCCGGGTCCACGAAGAGCTGAGGGAAGGGCGGGCCCCGCCGGCCTCCGTACTCGAGCTGGTAATGAACCTCTCCAACGTACCGTCCGTCCGGGCCCCAGATGGCGCCGCCGTCCCGGGGGTCGGTGGAGTCCATCAGGACCCGCCCCCCTTTCCCGACGACTCCCGCGAGGTGGGTCAGCAGGCGGCTCAGCCCACCCAGCGTGCCCGCGACCATCGATCCGTTCATGAGCAGCAGGACCGTGTCGTAGTCCTCGTCGTCCACGAATGCGAAGGCGTCTCCCACCCGCGCGTCGGTGACGCCGAGGCGCCGCATGGCGGTAACGGCGATGGGCAGGGGGTCCAGGGCGGTCACCCGGAGCCCCCGCCGCTGGAGGGCGAGTGCCGCAGCTCCGGCGGCGGCGCCCAGGTCCAGCACCCGGCCCTGGCAACGAGCGAGGGATTCCCGCTCCACCGGCCGGAACGCCGACTCGTCGCGGAAGAACAGGCGCACCGGCACGATCTCGGGCTCCGACACGTCGGTGTGAACCACGAAAGCCGCGGAGCCGTCCCCGTCCAGGAAGGCCTCTATGGCCTCGGCCAGGGGAAACCACGACGGCGGGATGGCCGACTGGGGCGAGTCGGGCCGTGCGTCCGAGATCGAGGACACGAGAATCCGTGGGCGAGCCGCAGGGGCTACCGTGGTCCGGGCGCGGCCGGGCGCCCGGACCCCGAGAGCCGGTGGCCCCCGGCGGCGCCGATCAGTGGCTCGGCTTGCCCTGCCGCTTCAGGCGCTTGTGCACCTCGGCATTCTCCAGCCACGGCTTCCGCTCGAAGTAGCTGCGGGTCTCCTCGGCCACCTGGGGAGCCAGCAGGATGAGCGCGATCAGGTTCGGAACGATCACGACGGCGAGGAAGATGTCCCCCAGATTCCAGATCACGGTCAGCGGCAAGACCGCACCGACGAAGTGCATGATCACGAAGACGATCTTGTAGGGGAGCACCGCACCGGGGCCGAACAGATAGTTCGCGCAACGGTCACCGTAGTAGCTCCAGGCGATGGCCGTGGAGATGGCGAACAAGAGCACGGAGATCACCACGATCATGTGACCCCAGGAGCCGAAGCCCGAAAGGCCCCGCCGAAATCCCTCCATCGTCAGCGGCGCGCCGCTCTCCACGGCCTCGCCCCACAGCGAGGTGTGCTCCTGGCCGTCGTCACCGGTCGCGCTGCCTGGCCTGACCACGCCAGAGAATGGCTGGGTCATCTCCGCATCGACGAACAGCTCATCCACCACGACGTCGTGCCAACCGACCTGAACGGCTCCGGGGTCGGTATCGACGTGGCGCCCGTCCTGGATGCGGATCTCCGCTGGAGCGCTCGCCGTGTTGTTGTTGCCGGTATTCGATACCGATACCCAGGCGAGATCTCCGCCGGTGAGCGTGATCTCGGTGGCGATCCGGTCGTTCCAGACGCCCGTGGTGAGGATCACGAGCCCGGTCATCGTGCAGATCACGATCGTGTCGATGAACGGCTCGAGGAGTGCCACCACGCCCTCCGACACGGGCTCGTCCGTCTTGGCCGCCGCGTGGGCGATGGGCGCCGAGCCCTGCCCGGCCTCGTTGGAGAAGAGGCCTCGTCGCACCCCCCACATCATGGTCATCAGGAACGCGCCGACGCCGGTGCCGGCCACGCCGGCGGTGGGATTGAAGGCTTCCCGGAAGATCAGCCCCAACGTGGGGATGACCTCGCCGGCGTTGATCAGAATGATCACCAGGGCGCCGAAGACGTAGAGGGCCGCCATGGCGGGCGCCAGGATACCGGTCACCTTGCCGATGCGGCTGATCCCGCCGAGGATCACGGCCGCCACGACGGCGGAGGTCAACAGTCCGCTGGCCCAGACCGGAATCCCGAAGGTGGTCTGCATGGTGTCCGCGACGGTGTTGGCCTGGATCGCGTTGCCCGTGAGAAACGCCGTCACGCCGAGGATGCCCGCGAAGAAGACGGCCATCCACTTCCAGTTGGGGCCCAGCCCCTTCTCGATGTAATACATGGGACCGCCGGACACCGTCCCCTCCCACGCGTGGGCGTCCCGGTCCACCCCTTCGAGCTGCCGGTACTTCTGGGCGAGCGTCACCTCGGTGAACTTCGTTGCCATGCCGAGGGCCGCGGTCACCCACATCCAGAACAGAGCGCCGGGACCACCCCAATGGATGGCGATCGCCACGCCCGCGATGTTGCCGATGCCCACGGTCGCGGACAGCGCGGTGGTGAGCGCCTGGAAGTGGGAGACGTCCCCGGGCTCTTCGGGGTCGTCGTAGATGCCCGCCGTCACCGCGAAGCCGTGCCCTAGCCGGCGGAGCTGAATGAACCCGAGGCGGAGCGTCAGGAATATGCCGGTCCCCAGGAGAAGCAGCACCATGAAGGGCACGGTCTCGTCCCCTACACGGAAGCCGAGCTCCACGATGTAGCGGTTCCCGAGCTCCGACAGCGTCTGGAATAACTCCATTCTGCTCCCCCGTTACGTGCGGTATCGTCCCGAGCAGCGACGTCCGGATCGCCCCGAGTGGCACCGCATCTGGCCCGTATGCAGGCATCTCGTCGCCCGAATCAGACGCACACTATGCCCCGAAGTGGCAGGCGGGGCAAGCAGTTGGCTACCTCGGCCGAAACCGCGTTTCGCCGATTCCCGTACGGTGACGTGCCCCTTCACAAGCAACCGGGAGAGCTCGGCCGTGCGTTCCCTTGCCGCCCTCGCGGTCCCGCTGGCCATCGCGGCACTCGCCCCGCCGTTGGGCGCGCAGAGCCAGGAGGAGCGGGACGAACGTGCCTTCCGTGTCACGGTGGGAGGCGTGGGCCTCACGGTGGGGAACGCCACCCGCGCCGACGGCCTCCGCATCAACTTCCGGGACGACCACCTGGAGCGCGTCAACGGCATCAACCTTACGCTCTGGGCCGCGCGGGGGCAGGTGGGAGGGGACGTCAACGGTCTGGCTCTGGGTATCCTGGCTCCCCAGGCGGCCCGGATCCATGGCGCCGCCCTTGGCCTGGGTGCGGTCGTAGGGGAGGAGCGGCTGGCCGGGATGAGCGTCGGTGGCCTGGCGGTGGTCTCGTCCGGTGACGCCTACGGGGTCAACGTCGGGGGGTTGGCCAGCGTCACGCGGGGTGACATGGCCGGCTTCAATTTGGGTGGCCTGGCCACCGTGTCCCAGGGAGATCAGACCGGCATCAACGTCGGCGGGCTGGCCGTCGTCAGTCAGGGAGCGGCCCGCGGCGCCAGTGCCTCCGTCCTGGCGGTGGTCTCGCAGGGCGGCGTCCGAGGCGTCTCCCTGACCGGCCTGGCGACCGTGGCCGAAGGCTCCGTCGAAGGGCTTCAGGCGGCGGGCATGGCCGTGGTCGGGCAAGGAGCCCTGAGGGGGGTCTCCGCCGCGGGGCTGGCTCTGGTGGCGGAGGGCCCCGTCGTGGGCATCAACGCAGCGGGCCTGGCCCTCGTGGGTCAGGGCCCTCTCACCGGTGTCAACGTAGGAGGTCTGGCCGCGGTCAGCGAAGGGAGGGTGGCAGGTCTCAACGTTGGAGGCCTGGCTCTGGTAGGCGGCCCCCTCCACGGGTTCGGCGGGTCGGTCGGTGCGGTGGTGGCCCAGGGGGGGATTCGCGGCGTAGCCGTCGGCGGAGGCGCGGTCGTGACTTCGGGAGAGGTGCGGGGCGCCGCCGTGAGCGTGGGGGGCGTTGTGGCGGCGGAGGGCCTCCGCGGCATCGCCACCGGCTTGGCGAGGATCAAGTCGCCGGAGATCACGGGCACGGCGCTGTCTCTGGGCTACCTCGATGCGGCCCGGGTGGACGGGTTCACCGTCGCTGGATTCAACAGAGTCCGCGGGCGGCACAGCGGCCTTGCCATCGGGCTGTACAATTCAGCGCGGGAGCTGAGCGGCATCCAGATCGGCCTGCTGAACCGGGCCGACAACAACCCGGCTCCCTTCCGGTATCTGCCGTTCATCAACGTGCACTTCTGACGCGGCGTCGGGCGCCGCGCGCGCCTCGGGTCCTACGGCCGCCCGTGGGATGCGCCGGTCAAAACGCGGCCGCGTGAAGCCCCCGACTACGTGGTCCCCGAGCTGCCCGTACCCGCGAGACCCAGGATCTCCGGTCGGACGCCCTCTTCCCGGCGCCGCCGGTCCGCCGGCTCGTCGGCGATGGCCACGCGCAGCGCCTTGAGACCGTAGACGCCCTGGAAGTCCTCGAGCTCGAGCGTCTCCACGCCCGGCATCGTGTACCCGGCGGCCTCGAGGTAGTCCAGATAACCCAGGTACTCCTCCGCCTCCTTCTCGTGGGAGTAGGCGATCGCCAGCTTGCCGGGCTGGGTCAGCCGCTCCTGGCTGTTGCGCACGTGCGCCTTGTCGATCCGCTTCTTCACGATCTCGTAGCGGATGTTGTAGGCACCATCCACGTCGAACTGCTTTTCGTCGGAGCGAAACCGAATCGACAGCGGTGCGTTCTGCACGAGCACCAGGTGCGTGGCGTTCAGCGGAATCGTCATCTCGGGCCGGACCTCGCGGAGCTTCCACTCGATCCTGCACATGAGCATCAGCTGCCACAGCCTGAGGTTGCGGAGGTATAGGCGATCGAACCCACCGTGCTCCAGGAGGGAGTCCCCTACGTAGATGCTGTAGTCCACGCCGTCGGTCTTGAACATCTCGAAGTAGTGCGGGAACATGGCCTGCGCGTGGACCTCCTCCTCTTCCAGGGTGAGCGCCACGGTGTCGTTGATGAGGGAGACCGAATCGTCGAACTCCTTGCGCCGTCGGTAGAGTATCCCCAGCTCGGGGTCCAGGGCCTCCCGGTACTCGGTCACGCGGCTGCGAACCTCGTCGCCATAGTCCGCGACGCGGTCGAAGAGGGACTCCACGCCGTCGTGGAGAAAGTCGAGGACGGTGGACTCGTCATCGGCCGTGAGCCCGTCCTGGATCGCCTCGTTGAGGGCGCGGATGCGGTACGCGAGCTCGTCCAGGATCGGCAGGCGGCGCGCCCGGGTGGCGGCTCCGATGACACCGGCGGCGAGGTCCAGCTGGTAGATCAGGTCGGACTGGATGGCGGTATTGCGCTGCTCCGAGGATCCGCGAAGATCCGTCAATCCGTACAGTGGATGCAGATCCTTGAAGACGATGGGCTCGCGCTGCGGCACCTTTCCCTGAGCCTGCCGCTCCAGGTAGGCGTGAGCGGCCTCGCGGAAGCGCCACTCGACCACCGGGTGGATGGCGGTGTATTGCTCCTTGATCAGGGCCTGAATGCGGTCTTCCTGCTCCTCGAGCGTCCGCTTCATGGCCGTGGCGAAGAGATCCACGACCTCGTAGAGCTTGAGGCTGTCCAGGGCGTTGAGCCCCTTCCGCTGAGGCGTCGCCACCTCCAGGAAGCCCAGCAAGCGACCGTCGAGCTTCAACGGATAGATCACGAGGCTCCGGTACCCCTGCGCCAGCACGTGGTGCTCGAACCCGGTCTTCGCCTCGGTCTCCAGATCGTGCACGACGACGGGATCCGAGGATTCGAACGCCCGGGCGTAGAAGGATTCCTTCTTGTGAGAACACTCGGGGACGGCGTTCCCCTGCATGAGGATGCTCCGGCCCACGGGATGCGCGCCCACGATATCGTCGACATCCTGGCCCCGCTCGATGGCGATCAAGCCGAACTCCAGCTGCGGGCGGCCCAGGAAATTGCGGAGGCGGCCTCGCACCCGGTCGAGGCGTGCGGGTGAGGTCAAGGCTTCGGAGTGCAGCAAGTCGTTCTTCAGCCGGGACAGGGACTCCTGATGGGTCACGTCGGTGGCGCCCACCAGCGTCAGGCCTCGGAACTCGAACGACGTGGGCGGGAGCTTCTCCATCCAGAGCTCGAGGTTCGAGGGATCGGAGATCATCGACGCGATGTCCTCGTCGGTGAGCTCCGGGAGGGGGCCTGTGGGCTCGACCCGCACGAAGCGCGGATCGAGGCCGACCTGGAGGTGCCGCTGCAGACCGGTGTCCTCGTCCTCCAGCGTCAGCACCATGGGGTAGTGGATGTCGGCCGCTACGCCATACAGCCAGCCCAGCGCCACGTTGTAGGCCAAGATGGCCTTGCCGGCCTTGAGGAGGTCGGCCGGCATGTCCATCCGCTCTTCGAAGGAGTCCGGATCGAAGAGACGCCGCTCGCTCGCCGCCCGCGTCATGAACACCGGCGTCATCTTGAACGGCACCACCGCCCCCGCGAAGACCCGGTCGCCCAGGGCGAGAGGGAGCACCCCCATCAGCATCATCTCGACGAGGAACCGGTGCTCCTCCAGAGCCGACAGGTCCTCGACGTCGCCCCGGAGCGCCTCCACGCCTTCCACCTTGTCCAGGATCGTGCGCGCGAGGTGCTCGCGCACCGGCGAGCCCCCCTCCTCGGCCACCTGCCGCCAGAACTCCAGCAGCGGCTCGAAGGAGGCGACTGCACGGATGGGAAAGGCGCCTTCCAGGATATCGACGGCCCGTCCAAGGGGCGGCTGGCTCTTCTGACTCATGCGGCACTCGTGAAAAGAGAGGGACGCGTTTTACACCCTAGGCCGGCGAGGAGTGCCCCCGGCCCCACCGACCGCCCCGCGCCAAGACCCGCCGTAGCACGCCCCACCCATCCTGGGGGCGCAGAGTGGATGCAGGAGTAGGCCGCGACGAGCGCGCTCCGAGGCGTACCTGAAAGGTACGTCGCAGGAGACGCGAGCCCAACGACCTCCTGCGCCGCTCTGCGCGCCCCGCCCCACAGGGGGCTCCAGCTTGGATACAGGGCTAGGCGGGCGACGAGCGCGCTCCGAGGCGTACCGAAAGGTACGTCGCAGGAGACGCGAGGAGCCCAACGACGCCCTGCGCCGCTCTGCGCGCCCCGCCCCACAGGGGGCGAGGAGCCCAACGACGCCCTGCGCCGAGATAGAGTCCCCTGCTACTGCACCGCGTTGATCATGTCGAAGATGGGCAAATACATCGCCACGATCATGCCGCCGACCACGACGCCGAGCACCACGATCATGACGGGCTCCATGGCGGAGAGCAGCGCCTCAACCGCGGCGTCCACTTCCTCATCGTAGAAGTCGGCGATCTTGGAGAGCATGTCGTCCAGCCCACCGGTCTGCTCTCCCACGTTGATCATCTGGACGACCATCGGCGGGAAGACGCCCGACTGCTTGAGCGGCCCAGAGATGGTATCGCCGCCCGCGATGGACGCGCGCGAGCCCATCACGGCGTCGTGGATGACCTTGTTCCCGGCCGTCCGGGCCGTGATCTCCAACCCCTCCAGGATGGACACGCCGGAGGAAACCAGGGTCCCCAGCGTCCGGGTGAAGCGCGCCACCGCCGCTTTCCGCAGCAGGTCCCCCATGATCGGCACCCGTAGCAGGAGGCGGTCGATGACCAAGCGTCCCTCGTCGGTGCGGTAGAACTGTCTGAGGGCGAAGGCGCCGGCCCCCCCCGCCGCAGCGCAGGCCCACCAGTAGGCCTGTAGGAAGGCGCTGGATGCGATCACGACGCGCGTCGGCAGCGGCAGAGGGATCCCCGCGGAAGCGAACATCTGCTGGAACGTCGGGATCACGAAGAGGAGCAGGATCACCACGGCGGATACTGCCACCGTGAGGATCACGCCCGGGTAGATCATGGCGCCCTTGATCTTCCGGATCAGCGCGTCGTTCTTCTCCAGGAACGTGGCCAGTCGCAGAAGAATCGTGTCCAGGATACCCCCGGCCTCACCCGCAGCCACCATGTTGACGTACAGATCGGAGAACACCTTGGTGTGCCTCCGCATGGCGTCGGCCAGCGTGTGACCGGACTCCACGTCGTACAGCACGTCTTGAATCACGGAGCGCAGATTGGTGTTCTCGGTCTGCTCGGCCAGGATGTCGAGGCTCTGCACCAGGGGCAGGCCCGCGTTGATCATCGTCGCGAACTGGCGGGTGAAGATCACGATGTCCCGGGTCTTGATCCCGGTCCCGATCTTGAAGGAGATCTGACGCTCCTTCTGGCGCACCGTGACCGGAATCAGCCGCTGGCGGTGAAGGTACTGGAGCACCTCCTCCTTGGTTTCCAGCTCGATCTCACCGCTCCGGATGTCACCCCCGGTGGCGGGCCGTGCGCTATAGGAAAACGTGGGCATCAGTCGGTTGTCCTGGTCGTCGGTTGATTAGAGCTCGGGCCAATCCTCACCCACCGCCTTCAATAGCTCATTCGGATCGCCCGAGCGCTTCACGGCGTCCGACAGCGAGATCTCTCCCTTCAGGTAGAGCATCTGCAGCGAATCGTTCATGGTCTGCATGCCGTGCTTCTTACCGGCCTGCATGAGCGAGTAGATCTGGTGGACCTTCTCTTCCCGAATCACCGCTCGGATCGCCGGGGTGCAGACCATGACCTCCGCTGCGGCCACGCGCCCCCTCCCGCGGGCCCGGGGGATGAGCGACTGCGTGACGACGCCCTCGAGCACGAACGCGAGCTGGGCCCGGATTTGGCTTTGCTGGTGAGCGGGAAACGCGTCGATGATACGGTTCACGGACTCGGCCGCCGAGTTGGTGTGGAGCGTCGCGAGCACCAGATGTCCCGTCTCGGCGATCGTCAGCGCGGCGGAGATCGTCTCGAGGTCGCGCATCTCGCCCACGAGGATCACGTCAGGGTCCTGACGCAGGGCATACTTCAGCCCGGCTGCGAAGCTGTGTGTATCGGCCCCCACCTCGCGCTGGTTCACCATGCAGTTCTGGTGTCGGTGGATGAACTCGATGGGATCTTCCACCGTGATGATGTGGCCACGCCGCTCCCGGTTGATCTTGTCCACGAGCGACGCCAGTGTCGTCGACTTACCCGAACCCGTGGGCCCAGTGACCAGGATCAGCCCGCGGGGCTTGTCCGCGAAGCGGGTCACCACCGCCGGAAGGCCCAGCTCTCCGATGGACTTGATCTCGTAGGGGATCTGCCGGATGGCCAGGGCCACGCATCCGCGCTGCTTGTAGCAGTTGCCCCGGAAGCGGGAGAGGTTCTGGACACCGAAGGAGAAGTCGAGCTCGTCCTCCGTCTCGAAGCGCTTCTTCTGCGCCTCGGTGAGGATCGAGTACGCGAGGTTCAGGGTGTCCTTGGGCGTGAGCACATGCTTGATGGCGGAATCTACGAGGTTGCCATCGACGCGCAGCTTGGGGACTTCCCCGACCGTCACGTGAAGATCGGAAGCCCCGCGCTGGATCACCTCCTGTAGGAGGGCCCGGAGGCTGAGCTCCTGCTGCTCCTGCTCCATGCCGTTCGTGCCCCTCGGGGCCGCATTGGACGTTACGCTCATCAGGTCACCGCCGACGTCTCTTTGAGGACCTCTTCCAGGGTGGTCAATCCGCGCTCCAGCTTCTTCAGACCGTCCATGCGCAGGGTCAGCATGCCCTCGTCCATGGCAGCTGCGCGAAGGTCGTCCGTGCCAGCCTCCTGCATGACGAGCTTCCTCATGCGAGCGCTCATGGCCATGACCTCGTACAGCCCCTGACGACCGCGGTAGCCGCTGCCCCCACATTGGTCGCACCCCTCGCCGCGATAGAGGGTCACGCGATCCATGAATCCGTCAGGCAGATGCGCGGCCTGGACGTATTCGTCCGTGTAGCTCGCCTCCACTTTGCAGCCTTCACAGATGCGGCGCACCAGCCTCTGGGCGGTGACGAGTGAGAGCGCTGCAGCCACGTTGAACGGTTCTAGACCCATGTCGATGAGGCGGGTGACGGTGGAGGGGGCGTCGTTCGTGTGCAGGGTCGACAGCACGAGGTGACCGGTCAGCGCCGCTTTCACCGCGATGCCGCCGGTCTCCAGGTCACGGATCTCACCCACCATGATGGTGTTGGGGTCCTGTCGGAGGAACGCGCGCAGCGCCGCGGCGAACGTGAGCCCGATCTGGGGTCGGACGAGGACCTGGTTGATCCCGTGCAGGTTGTACTCGACCGGATCCTCGGCCGTCATGATGTTGGTGTCTTCGGTGTTCACCTTGGAGAGAGCCGAGTAGAGCGTCGTCGTCTTCCCCGATCCCGTCGGCCCCGTGACCAGCACCATGCCGTAGGGCTGGGCGATGGCTTGCATGAAGTCCGTCTCGGCCTTCGGCTCCATTCCGAACTTCTGCAGGTCGAAGGTCAGATTCCCCTGGTCGAGGATCCGGAGCACGATCTTCTCGCCGAAGATCACGGGCAGCGTGGACACGCGGAAATCGACGACACGCTTCTTCATCCGGAGCTTGATGCGCCCGTCCTGGGGCACGCGTCGCTCGGCGATGTTCAGGTCAGCCAGGATCTTGATGCGAGAGGTCAGCGCCGCCTTCATCTTCATGGGCGGCTTCATGACCTCCTCGAGAGCTCCGTCGATCCGGTAGCGGACCCGCACTTCCTTCTCGAAAGGCTCGATGTGGATGTCGCTGACGCCCTTGTTCACGGCGTCGGTCAGGAGCCCGTTTATGAACTTCACCACAGGAGCCTGTTCCACCTGCTCCTGTAGCGACGCCATGTTGACGTCTTCTTCCTCGTCCTCGACGAACTCGACGTCCTCCGCGATCAGGTCGCTGAGGATCTCCGCCATCCGGTCGTCGGCCTGGTCGTAGTACTTCTCGAGGTGCTTCCTGAGGGTGAATTCGCCGACGACGACCGGCTCGACTTCCAACCGGGTGATGAACTTGACGTCGTCGATGGCCCCCAGGTCCGACGGGTTGGCCATGGCCACGGTGAGGGTGCGACCGACACGCCGCAGGGGCAGCACCAGATGCTTGAACGCCACCTCGCCGGGGATGAGCCGCGCGATCTTCTCTTCCACCGTGACGCGGTCGAGGTCCACCGCCGGCACGCGATACTGCCGCGCCAGCATGCGCGTGATCTCTTCCTCCGCGATGAAGCCGAGCTTCACCAGGGCGAATCCCACACGCGTGTTGTGATCTCGCGCATCGGTCAGGGCCTCGCGAAGCTGGAGCTCCGTGATGAGGCCCTCGCTCACCAGGTGATCGCCGAGGCGGTCTTGGGCGACTTGCGTTGGCATCGAGTGCGGTCGTTGGACGTTCCGATTGGACCCGCCGCGGCGGGAGCCTTCCACTCACCGACTTTTCCTTTATCGGCAAGAGGTCCGTTGAAGCGTAGCGCTGGCGAAGGGGCGTGCCGATGGCGGAGAAACATATGTTTTGCCTCTTCTCCCACGGTTTCTCCCTCCGTTACGGTGGCCTTCTCCCGGGACCCGCCTTCACGTGCGGGCGGAGGCGCTCGAGCGTCACCCGCCCGATCCCGCGCACCTGGAGGAGATCGTCGACGGACCGGAAGCCACCCGACCGCTCCCGGGCCCGGACAATGCGCCGCGCCAGAGCCGGGCCCACTCCCGCCAAAGACCGCAGCGCGACCGAGTCGGCGCGGTTCAGGTCGATAGCCGCCGACGGCTCGGCTCGGCTCGCCGCTGGCACCCGGCCGAGCTCCAGGGGCACGCCGGCGTCGAGGTCCAGCCGGTCGCGGACCTTCGCCAACGTGGCCGGCCCGATGCCCCGCACGCGCAGCAGGTCCTCCGGACTGTGGAAACCTCCCGAGGCCCGGGCCTCCACGATGGATCGGGCGACGCCGGGCCCCACACCGGGCAACCGGTCCAGCTCTGCCTCGGTCGCTCGGTTGGGGTCGATGCGCTCGCCCACGCCGAGGGGCCGTTGTCGGAGCGCCTCCTCGGCTCTCGCCACGCGGCTTTCCTCGAGAAGACCGGGGAGGGCGTCAGCCGTGTCCCAGACCAGTGGCGGCTCGACGCGCCGGAGCTCCGCGCCGTATCGGATGATCGAAGCCACGAGCAGGACCGCTGCGGCTGTCGAGAACGCACGAGTTTCGGAAGCGGTCACCCTCGTCCCCTTCGAGCGGGGGCGGGCCGGAGCCACGCCGTGAACGAAGCTCGGGCGAATCCGTGGGCGAGGCGATGGCCTCGAGGGACCTCAGGGGACGAGGCCGGCCTGGAGGTTGAATTGACCCCAGATCCCGAACTGCACCTGAGAGGAGCCGGCCCGGGTGCCGATGAAGGACTGGCGATCGGTAAAGGTGAGGTTGAGCCCCATCTCGAAGCGCTGAACGGCCGTATCCATGGACACGTTGAGCGTACGGTTGATCTGGTCCACGAAGGCCGTGCATGCCCCTTGACCGGCGGTGACCCGACAGTCGAACTGTGAGGTGTACTGGAACCTGGCGATGAGCTGGATGGGCCGGTCGATCCGTTCGCCAAGCCGCCCCGGCGGCGTGAAGGAGGAAGACACGGACACGTTGTGCGTCTGTCGCTCGCGCTCGGTGTCGCCCGCCGGATCGCGACCATCCCCTTGCTGGAAGCTCCCCGAGTACGAGGTGCTGACGTTGCCCGCCCAGGTGATCGAGAGGTTGACCGGGATGCGCTGGTCCTCCTGGACTCGTAGCTGCTCGGCCGTTCCGCCCTGAGCCGACTCCCGCCGCACCTCCTGGAACCCGGAGGCCAGGGTGAGCCGCCTCACCACCGAGGAGGCGGCGCCGGGCAACGTGAGATTGGAGAAGCCGGCCTGCACGTCGGGCCATGTCCGCTCGCGGTTTCCCCGGCCGATCCGCTTGTCGAGGCTGTTCACGTTGGACCGAGCGTACTGTACGTCCACCGAGAAGCTCAGGGGCAGCTGAAGGCCCGAGGCCAGGGTCAGCGATTCACGGTCGGTCACGAAGGAGGCCGTGTCCCCGTCGAGGAAGCGGAATCGATCCCTCCCGCCGAGCCCCAGCTGATATCCGGCCCCCGGTTCGACGAGCTGCCGGTTGAAGCGCGACGTGATGCCGTCCAGCCAGGTGATCCGGAAGGGCGCCAACGCCTGGAGGACCCACCGTCCCGCGCCCGTGAGCCTGGACTCGCCCTCCTGGGCGACCTCTCCCAGCGCCGAACGAGCGAGGACCCGGGAATCCAGGGTCATGCCGGCGCGCCGATCGCGCTGGTTGTTCGCGTTCCGCCCGAGGGCAGACACCGTATCCGCGATCACGATCACCGAGTCGCCCTGCATGATGCTGTCCACCGGCGTGACGGTGGTCTGCACGTAGGAGGGGTTGCGGTCGGAACGGTAGCTCGTGTTCATCCCGAGGTCGAAGCGCAGCCAGTCCGTAACGCTCGGCCTCCAGCCGAGCTGGGTCCGTACGACGCGGTTCGTCTCCCAGCCCACGTCCAGCCCCAGGAAGCGCGATCTTTCTTCGGCGATCACGCCCTGTGCCACGGTGTCACGGACGGACTCGTCCGGCGGCAGCAAGTCCCGGGTCTCCGAGATGGCGAGGGAGGCCGTCAGCGAGGCAAAGGGCCGAAGCGACAGGTCGGCGGACGTCTCCAGGCCCTCCCGGGGGGAGAGCGTGGCCGCCACGATGCTGTCCGCCGGCAGCTGCAGGATCTGCTCGAACCTGAACGCCTCGTTGTCCTGACGGTTGTACGTAGCGCGCAGCGAGAAGCGATCCGGCGTCCAGCGAAGGCGGCTGTTCAGGATCTGCTCCTCCAGCTGTCGGGGAAACAGGAAGCGGATGACCGGCTCGACGAAGGACGGAATGTAGTCCACCTCCCGGGAATCCAGGACGCGGCCGTATCCGACGGCTCCGTCCATCCCGGACGAAAGGCTGCGTGACGTCACGGTGGTCGATTGAGCCGAGGAGTAGCCGAGGCGGGCGTCGAGACCGTCCAACAAGATCGACCCGATCGTGCTCGCCGTAGGGGTCCGCTTCCGAAACGCCATCTGGACCCGCGTCCTTCGAGATCCCGTCTCACGGAGGTTCGGGATTTCCCCCGCCTGGATGTCGCTCTGAGGGAGAAAGAAGGGATCCAGTCCCGTGGACGTGTGCTGCACCGTCAAGGGGACCTCCAGCCCCCAGGGCGCGGGAGCGAAGCGGCCGAGCTGAAGCGTGGAGTTGACGCTGACGAGCTGGTCACTCTGGTACGAGGGATCCGCCTTCAGCTGGCGGAAGAACGCCCCTCGGTCCGACAGCGACACCCGGGCCGTGAGGACGTCGGCCGCTTGCAGATCCAGGTCCACGTAGCCGGCGAGGCCAGGGTCGCGGACGCCGCCGGCCAGGCGGAACTCGTTGATCCAGAGCTCCCCCTCGATGGGGATGTCACTCTGGTTCAGGACACCAAGGGACATCTCCCTGACCGCGTAGAGGTTGGGCGCCCTCCCCCGGTCCTTCAGGACCACGGCGTACGTCGAATCGGCGCTCCAGACCTCCCTGGGCGGATCACCCGTGGCCGGTGGATTCAGGATCAGCTCCTCCTCGGCCTGCCGGCGCAGGTCGAACCAGACCTCGAAGTCGATCAGATGCTCAGGCACCCAGTCGCTCTGGACCACGGCTTCGGGGTTTGCGGCCGGCGTGAGGCGGGAGCGGTAGAGGTAGAAGTTCTCGGAGTCGTTACCGACCTTCACGAAGAAGTACACCGGCAGCTCCGGATCCCAATCCCCCTCCCGGGCCACGGCCCAGATTCGAGCCTGTCGGTAGGTGAGGAAGTTCCGGGGCCGTTGAGGGAACCGGTTGAAGACCTCGACCCGCTCGCCGGGAGCCACGCCGTCGTAGGTCAAGCCCAGCGACTGCTCGTTGAACTCGACGGAGGTGGCGCCCAGGGCCGACGTGGGGTTGTCCAGCTCCTCCAGCACCCCCGGCGGCGACGAGTAGGCGCCGCCCTTGGTCAAGCTGCTCGCCGGACTCACCTCGAGGCGACCTCCGCTGCCGATCGTGTCGCCGCCCAGCCCGCGCACGATCCCCGTCTGGGCGCGTTTCACCCAGCGGGAGCCCACCAGCTTCATTCGAGTCAGGAGCACGGCGTTCGAGGCAGACGCAACGAAGGTGATCCGGATGTGCTTCACAGAGCGCCAATCGGCGTCGGTGACCAGACCGTCGACGTTGGTGGCGTCGTCGCCCCGGAGGGCGAGTCGATACAGCTCGAAGTCGGTGGCGGTCTCGTCCTTGCCCCGGGCCAGGAAGGGAGAGGCGCCATTGAACTCCACGACGTAGCGGTAGTATCGCTCGGCACCGTCGAGATTCCCGTTGCCGTCCAGGTCCTCGGTGTCCGCGCGCCCGTTCCCCCGGGTGCAGTTGGCCTCGGGGGCACCGACGATGTAGATGGTCCCGGGTGTGGCCAGGCAGCCCTCGCCCCAGTTACCCCGTGCGTCCGCCTGATCGCTCCACACCTCGCCGAGGTTGAGCTGTGCTTCCTCGTCCCGGATGCCCAGCCCCCACGTCTGGCCGTTGTCCTTTACGCCACTCGTGGCCCCGGCCGAATCCACGAAGAAGGCGTCTTCGTTGACCCGGCCGACGTCGACGATCATGACGACCGAGTCGTCCTTCGCCACGCTCGCGTAGAACTCGAGGAACTCCATCCGCGTCAGGTCGAGCCCCGTGGTGCTCAATACCGTTGTGAAGGACGCCCAGCTGTCGCGGGTGAGGTCCTCGCCGCCCCCCACGGTGGCGAGCATCACCTGATCACGGGTGTTCGTCCCGGCCACGTTGATCTGCTGGTCGATGTCCTGGGGGAAGATTCCCTCGAACACCCGACCATCGGCCTGCACCCAGGCGTGTTGCCACGTCAGCGACGTGTTGTCCGTCTCGTCCAGCGCGGGAGGGAGGATCGTGCCCGCCCCGTCGCGACGTCCCGGCACGCTGCCCAGTCGCCAGGCGGTGCTGAGCAGCGAGAGCGGCACGTCCGCGTTCCCGTCGAAGTCATCGATGTAGACGTCGCCCTGGGTGTTGGGATTCGGTAGGGACAAGGCGAGCTCGCCACTGACTCGGATCGACGACGTGCCGGAGTAATGCAGACCCGGTACCCGATCCAGGAAACGGTCCAGCCACGAGGCACCGAAGTCCATGCGCCCGTTGACGCCTCCCAGCGCCACGGCCTTCGGCTCCACGCCCAGCTGTGGGCGCCGGACCAGGGCCTTCTCACGTTGGAACAGCCCGAGGAAGTTGAGGCTGCCCCGCGCACCCATGTCGTAGTCCGCGTTGAAGCCGAACACCGACGTGGGAGCGATCTGGAATACCGTCTTCTGCTCCCACGAGGCCCGAATGTCGGCGCTGGGAGCTACCGCGAAGAGGTTCTGGGCGTCCAGGAGGGTCACCTGTCCCACGTCGTAGTCGATGATATAGTCGACGCGGGGCTCCAGTCTCCGTTCTCCCAGGTAGATCCGCTCGCTGCCGTCCCGGATCCCCAGCGCTCCGAGATTGAACGTGGACACGAGGCCCTCGCTCCGCACGCGAAACGGGATCGTCAGGCGGAAGACCCCACCTCCGCCACGCTCCACCGGGTCCTGTGACTCGTAGATGACGCCGTTCGCGTCGTCGCCGAGGATCGCCTTGGTGTCGTCGGCGGACAGGTTGAGCGAGGGGACCGGGGGAGGCTCCAGGAATGGCTGCAGCGTTCGGAAGACGAGGAACGTGCCGGACACGGGTGGCTGTTCCTGAAAGGAGTCGTCGACGGGCCGGTAGACCTGCGCCCGATCGAGCCGGTCGAACGGGGACTCCTCATCGAGGCCGAAGAGCTTGAGAAAGGTGATGTCCTCGCCGGTGGGCGCCCGCTTGAAGGTGCGGCCTGCCCCGAGCTCGCCCAGGGAAACGGTGACGTCCACCGAGTTGACTTCCACGTCGTTCGAGCCGGAGATGCGGTACACGTGGTGCATCTCCAGGGGCCAGGTCGGGGTGCCGGGCTGATGGCTCGCCCCGGACGCCTTGAGTAGCCGCAGCCGCGGGCGGATTCCCTCGTTGTGGAGGCGCTCGGGGTTGTAGTCCCCGATGGAGTCCCCGGTCGCCGTGATGTAGGTGACGGCCAGCATCTCGTCCCGACGCAGGGGGCTGCGAAGGGCGATCCACAGACCGCTCGGATGGACGAAGTAGTCCTGGTCGGGCTGCAGGTAGCGAAACCACCCGGATTCCTGGATGGTGTCGCCGTCCATCTCGGCGAATCCGTCGGCCTGGATGTAGCCCTGGACCTGCTGGCTGGTGATCGGGTCGTTTTCGAATCGGTAGACCTGCACCTGCTCGGTGCCGGGCACCAGCTCGCGAGGAGCCCGGGATCCGTCGAGGGACAGGATGTCGAAGTGGGGGTAATCCTGGATCTCCGCCGGATCGAAGAGGAAGAAGTACTGACCCTCTACGTAGTCGGCGTCATCCAGGACCAACGTGTCCTCCTGGACGAAGGCCTGCTGCCCGCCGGCGCCGCTGAGCTGGAACTCCCGGGTGGACAGGTCCCCCTTCTGCTGCGCCCACACGGCCTGGAAGTCGACGGGCCCGAGCTGTCCCGTTGTTTGGAAGCCGAAGTTCCCGGCCGGAATGCCCTCGGTGAGGAAACGCGAGTTCGGCGGTAGCTGGTAGCTGACGTCCCCCACCTCGAGGCGTTGGAGGATCTCGTCCTCGAGGCCCTGATAGTAGACGTTGATGTTGTTCGCGGCGGAGAACTCGCGGGTCTGGTCGAAGTCCACGTTGACGTGGACCCGCTCCGACACGGTCCCGCCCACCTGCAGACCGAACTGCAGCTCCGGAGTCAGGCGCGGAATGATGGGCGCGTTGCACGTGAATTGAAAACCGGAGTCGCAGGGGCGAAACGAGGTCCAATCCCCGCCCATCTCCGCCCGGCCCCGGAGGCGCATCTGCAGGTCGGTGTATTGCGCGAACAGGTCCTGAAGAGCTGCACCGGTGCCCAAGCTGTCCCGGTCCTCTTCCGGCTCTCGAACGGGGTCGGGAGGGAGGAACGCCACGGCGTCCGCCTCCACCTCGTCGGCCGCTCCGGGGTCGCCGGCCACCCGCCGCCCCACCCGCGGCCTCAGCTCCGTGGCCAGCGGCGGGGACGAGAGCCTTGCCAAGGGAGCGAACCAGGGGCTGTCGGCACCCGGGGCCGGGGGAAAGTCGATGGCGAAGGGGAGCGGCACCCGCCGCAGGCCGAGCTGCAGGAACGGTGGCTCTTCCCCGCCCACCTCCTGCGGAGGGGCTGCCCGTGGCGAATCCGGCTCGGCTGCAGCCGAGTCCAGGAGCACTCCCGCCACCGCAGAGTCCGACGCTGGCGTCGCCAGGGAATCGGCGCTCTGGCCGTGGGCCCCGGAGGCCGACAACAGAAGGAGCACCAGCCCCGTGGCCGGGAGCAGCGGGCGTCGCCCGCCCCGTGCGCCCGCGGAGCCACCCACCGGACCGGACGGGGCTCCGGGGTGTAACGGGGGTGTTGAGGGGGGTGCTCTGTACCGCTCTAGAGTCACGCTAGGATACGCCGAGCCCAGAGCCGGTCTGTCCGGTCCCGGTATCGATCGCGGATGGGGATTCTCACCAGATATCTAATTCGCTCCCACGTGGGGCCGTTCCTCTTCGCTCTGTCCGCGCTCACCGGGTTGTTGTTCGTCAACGCCATTGCACAGAGGCTGGAGGATCTGTTCGGCAAGGGGCTGGGCTGGAACACGATCGCGGAGTTCGCGCTGCTGTCCCTTCCCCACACCGTTGCCCTCACCCTGCCCATGGCCGTGTTGGTGGCCGTGCTGTACACCTTCTCCACCCTCACGGCCGCCAGCGAGCTCACGGCCATGTCCGCGGGCGGGGTCCGGCCACTGCGGCTGATGATCCCCATGTTGGGTGTAGGACTAATTCTGGCGCTCGGCATGCTCTACTTCAATGATCGGGTGCTTCCCGCGGCCAACCACCGATTGGCCGGCCTCCTCCTGGACATAGGTCAGAAGAGCCCCACGTTCCAGTTGCGGGAGCAGGTGCTGAACGAGATCGACGCCGAGGACGGCCGCAGCAAGTTCTTCCTCCAGGCCGCGCAGATCGATCCGGTGACGAACCAACTTGCCGACGTGGTCATCTACGACCGAAGCCGCCCGGAGCGCTTTCGCACCATCTATGCCGACCACGGCATCATGGCATTCAACGTCCATCGGACGGACCTGTTTCTCACGCTCTCCGACGGTGTGGTCCTTCAAGCGGGTGAAGCGCGTCCGGAGGAGTTTCAGCGCATCCTCTTCGAACGGCAGGTCATCCCCCTCCGTGGCGTCGGCGACGAGCTGGAGCGGCAGCGGGAGCGGGAGCAGCGGAGCGACCGGGAGATGACCATCTCCATGTTGGCCGAAGAAGCCCGCAACCGGGACGAGCAGCTGGTCGAGATCGCCGACGAGTCCTATCGGCGGTCGCGCTGGGCCGTCGAACGGGCGCTCGGTCTCACGGATGCTCCGCCGGACTCCATGACGGAAGAAGCCGCGGCGGCCATGCAGATCGGAGCCGAGAAGCGCTCGGACGGGAGTCTCCCGGCCGACCCGGTGATCCGCAACGTGTCCCTGAATCTCCGCACGCAGGCGAGCCGTGAGCAGGTCATGAGCCAGTCTGCGAACCGTTTTCGTGTGGAGATCCACAAGAAGTTCAGCCTTTCGTTCACGTGTCTCGTGTTCGTGCTCATTGGCGCGCCCCTGGCGATCCGCTTCCCTCGGGGCGGCGTGGGCATGGTGATCGCGTTCGCGCTCATGATCTTCGGCGTGTACTGGGTCGGGCTCATAGGAGGCGAGCGCATGGCCGACCGGGGCACGGTGACTCCGTTCACGGCCATGTGGCTGCCGAATCTGATCTTCTTGATACTGGGCGCGGTCGGTGCGCGGCAGATGGGGCGGGAGGCCGGCAACAACCGGGGCGGGAGCTGGGAAGAGCTCTTCTGGACCGTCCGTCAGGCGGTCGTACGCCTGATTGCCCGACCTTCGAGGCGAACGACGTGATTCGGATCCTCGACCGCCTCGTCGCCCGGACGTTCCTGCGGATCTTCATCCTCTTCATCCTGGGTGCCCCGGGGCTCTTCATCCTGGGTGACGTCACCGAGAAGCTACACCGCTATCTGGACCAGGGGCTGAGCCTGGCCGACGTGGCGATGGGCTACCTGTACCAGATGCCCCTCTTCGTCCTCTGGTCTTTCCCGATCGCGGCGCTGATCGCCGCGGTGTTCACGGTCCAGGGCATGACCGTCCACCGAGAGGTCGTGGCCGCCAAGGCGGGCGGCGTCTCCTTCCATCGCCTCATCCTGCCGCTCGCGGTGCTGGGGGTCGGCCTGACGGGCGCCGCGCTCTACCTCACGGACATCGTACCCGCGTCGAACAAACGAGCGGGACAGATCTTTCGCAACGAAGACCCCCGGCGGGAGTGGCGGTCCAACTTCGTGTATCGGGCGTTCGACGGCCGCACGCTGTCGGCCCGCCGGCTCACGGTCTCCAACGGACGGCTGGCGGGGCTGGCCATGGAGTCGGTGGGCTCGGATGTCGAGCCCAACCGCCATACCACGGCCGAGGAGGCCGTGTGGGACAGCGCCAGCGGCTCTTGGACCCTGCTCAACGGCTACTACCGGCAGTTCACCCCGGAGGGCCAGGAGATGGCGTTCCGCTTCGACGCGCTCCAACCCCGCTCCTTCACCGAGCGGCCCGACGAGCTCGTTGAGACGCCGCCCCACGAAGACGAGATGACCTACGCGGAGATGGGCCGGCTGGTGTCGATCATCGAGCGGACGGGCGGCGATGCGCGTCGGCTGCGGGTCCTCAGGGAGCAGAAGCTCGCGATCCCCGTGGCCACGCTGGTCATCATTCTGTTCGGGGCGCCGCTCGCCACCAGCGCGAAGCGAGGGGGCAGCGCCTACGGCATCGGGCTGGCGCTGGCATCGGTCATCCTCTACATGTCGCTATTCAAGGTCGCCCTGGCGGCCGGATCCGCCGGCGCCATGCCTCCGCAGCTGGCGGCGTGGACGCCCAACGCCGTCTTCCTCGTGACGGGGCTGCTTCTGCTGGCTCGCGTCCGCACCTGACGATCGCGCCGGGGTCAGCCGGCCGGGGTCATCCACTGGGCCCGTCACGGGCGCCGTCGCTCGAGCCCCGCGCAGAAGCTCCGGGCCAGCTCACCGGTACCCACTTCCTGTACCGGACCGCGAAGCGTGACCTCGAAGCCCTCCGTCACCTCCACGTCGAAACGGCCGCCGTCCATGAGCACGGCCACCGGGCCGGGGCGCAGCAGCCCCTTCTGCACGGCCGCGGCCGCCACCGCACACGAGCTCGTGCCGGACGCCGTGGTCGGACCGACGCCCCGCTCCCAGATCCGGATCCGCACCGCCGCCTCCCCGGCCGGCCAGGCGAGCTGAACGTTGGTGCCGTTCCCGAACGCGGAGTGGGTGGCCAACGCCGGCCCGAGCTGGTGCAGGGCTCGGTCGGACAAGTCCTCGGTGAACACGACGCAGTGGGGATTGCCCACCGAGACGGGGGCGATGGCCACGGGCCCGCCAGGCACGCGAATGCGGCCCTTTTCGTCCAGCGCCTCGGCCTCCAGGCCCACGGCGACGGGGTCGAACGAGACCCGTCCCATCTCGACGGAGACGTCGTGCGTGCCGTCGTCCGTGCGGCCATGCACACGCATGCCCACCACTTCGCCCCCGACCTCGACCCGGAACGGCTCCTTGCCCACGGCGCCCGTGGCCGCCAGGAACGTCGCGTAGACGCGCAGGCCGTTGCCGCTCCGCTCGAACTCCGATCCGTCCGGGTTGAACATCCGAAGCCGCCTTACATCACCACGACGTGGAAGCTCCAGGACGATGCCGTCGCTGCCTACACCCTCCCAGCGGTGGCAGACGGCTTGCACGGCGGCCGGATGTAGCGTCCACGCCGTGCCGCTGGCGAAGACCAGATAGTCATTGCCGAGGCCGTGAGCCTTGAAGTAGCCGCGACTGGCCATGGGGAGCTCGGAGCCCGTCACCATCACTCCGCACACCGTCCACCGGCGGCCCGGCCGGGCGGGCCGCTCAGAACAGGGCCTTGTTGCCGGGATACCAACGGACGCCGGTACGGAGCGACAGCGACGTAGCCACTCCGGCGGAATACTGCACGTCCACGGAGTTCCCCGTGGAGCGGAGGATGTCCTCGGCATCCTGCCGGGACCACGAAACGGTGTCTCCCCCGGTGGCGACCGCGCGGAAGACGAGGCCCGCGAAGATGCCCGAGGCGGGTCCGAGATCGTACGTCAGGTCGGCGAACAGATGCCCGCCCGGAGCGAACCAGGTCCGGTCCGTCCATTCCACCTGGGGGGGATTCTCGGCGATGGGATCGGCCAGCTGGTTGTTGCTGCCGCGGTTGAGCTCGAGACGCTGCCACATGAACGTCGGGCCGAAGCCCAGCTGGGCGTTCCATGCCTCGCCGCGAAGCAGGTTGAAGGCGAACCACAGGTCGGCGCCGGCGCTCTGGAAGCTTCTGTCGAACGTCTGGGTCGACAGCGTCGGGGTCTGGTATGTGCCCGTCGACGAAGCGGTCCCTCCGAACACGGACAGCCCGAAGAAACCGAACCTACCGGTGTTCCATCGGACACTGCCCTCGAGACCGGGCCCGGCGCCGACCTCCTCGGTATAGAACGTGGCCCGGGGGTCCCTGCCGTTGGGCCGGATCAACACGGTCCCGTCGTAGAGCGTCGTGGTGCCCCGAGCGCTTACGGCAAACGAGAGCGTCCACCGCGGACCGATGGGCGCATGGTCGTCCAACCCGAGCGCCGGGCCTCGGCCGTCCTCGGTGTAGATCCGGAGGACCCCGTAGCGCCCCATGTCGCCGTAGAGCACGCCGGCCTCGATGGGCGGCACGAGCTCGAACCGGTCGACCCGCTGTGGGTCCATGGCGATCAGGCTGCTGATGGCGTCCTGCATGAGGAGGTCGTCCACGACCACCTGCACCATATGGCAGGTCGGCCCATTCGCGAAGCGGCGGCGGAATCGGTTGCTTTCGATGCACATCGAGTCCGGGCGCTGTCGCACCGTGAGTCCCGGGACGCGGGCGGCTGCAACCAGGTCGCCCATCGTGGCGACACGCGTGCGCACGGCATCCACTTCTTCCGAGCTCATGCCGTCGAAGCGGCTTCCCCGAGCGACACTGGCGTCCACCTCCCGCGAGCGGGCCGTCACGGAGAGGCCGGCGATTTCGATGGGACGGGTCGCGACGCGGAACTCCACCATGACCTGCTCGCCGGCGGTGACGACCAGGGAGTCCGACTGCAGCCCGTAGGCGAGGTGCCGGACCTGGATCTCGTAGGATCCCGGGCGCAGCCGCTCCAGGCGGAACTGTCCGAGGTCGTCGGTCACCTGGCTCCCGGGCACGCCTGCGGCGCCCACGACCGCGCCCTCCACCGATTCGTTCGTCTCGGCGTCCAGCACGCGTCCGATGACGGTGGCTTCGAGGCTCTGGGCCCGTCCCTCGACCGCGGACCAAAGGGTGAGGCCCGCAATCAGTGCCAGGGATGCCGCGAACGAGGCCCCGTGGATCGATCGGAACACCGATCCGGGCCGCCGCGAGGGCGAGGCGCCACCACTCAATGGCGAGCCGTTGGCGGGCATGATACCTTTCTCTTCAGATGATTCGTCCGGGGTGATTTGCGGCATATTGCGGCCCTGTCAAAGAAACCGCTAAAAAGCCACCCCTCGGCGCATTTCTTGCGGCGAGCGTTTTCTTTCGACCACCTCTTCTCTCGCGGTGGTCCGGAAGGGCGAGTCGTCGCCGCTCGCCCCGGGCCGTTCCCCGGTCGAAAGGATCGCGGATCCCATGTCAGGCCGACGTGCTCTTCTCAAAGATCTCATCTCTCGGCGCATCCTGCTACTGGATGGCGCCATGGGCACGATGATCCAAACTCATGGTCTCTCGGAGGCGGAGTTCCGTGGGGAGCGCTACCGGGACCACCCGGTCCCGCTCCAGGGCAACAACGACATCCTCTCCCTGACCCGACCTGACGTGATCGGCGAGATCCACCGGGCGTACCTGGAGGCCGGCGCCGACATCGTCCAGACGAACACGTTCTCCTCTACGCGCGTGGCGATGGCCGATTACGGCGTCGAGGAAGACGTGTACGACATCAACCGCGCCGCCGCCCAGGTCGCCCGGGCCGCCGCCGACGAGTGCACGGCGAAGGATCCCTCCAGGCCACGGTTCGTGGCCGGCAGCATCGGACCCACGAACCGCACCGCGTCTCTGTCACCCAAAGTCGGTGACCCGGGATTTCGGAACGTCACCTTCGATCAGCTGGCGACCGGATACGCGGAGCAGGCGCGGGGGCTCCTGGACGGTGGCGTGGACATTCTGCTGGTCGAGACGGTGTTCGATACGCTGAACTGCAAGGCCGCGCTCTTCGCCATCACCGGCCTGCTGGAGGAGCGCGGCCTCGACACGCCGGTCATGGTGTCGGGAACGATCACGGACGCGAGCGGGCGGACCCTCACCGGTCAGACGCCCGAGGCGTTCTACAACTCGGTGCGGCACGCCGACCTCTTTGCCATCGGGCTCAACTGCGCGCTCGGACCAGGGGCGCTCCGGCCCCACCTGGAAGAGGTCGCCCAGGTGGCGGAGCTCCCGGTGAGCTGTCACCCCAATGCGGGTCTCCCCAACGAATTCGGGGGCTACGACCTCTCCCCTGCCGACATGGCCGCCACCCTGCGCGACTTCGCCCAAGCCGGCTTCCTCAACGTCGTAGGAGGGTGCTGCGGCACGACTCCCGACCACGTACGAGCCATCGCCGAAGCCGTGGAGGGCCTGGCGCCCAGGTCTGTGCCGGATCGACCCGTTCGCACCCGGCTGAGCGGGCTCGAGCCGTTGGAGATCGGGCCTGGATCGCTGTTCGTCAACGTGGGCGAGCGCACCAACGTCTCGGGCTCCCGACGGTTCGCGCGACTCATCCGCGACGGCGAGCACGAGACCGCCCTGGAGGTGGCGCGGGAGCAGGTGGAGGGGGGCGCCCAGATCATCGACGTGAACATGGACGAGGGGCTCCTCGACTCCGTGGAGGCGATGAGCCGGTTCCTGAACCTCGTGGCATCCGAGCCGGCCATCACCCGTGTGCCGATCATGATCGACTCGTCGGACTGGGCCGTGCTGGAGGCCGGGCTCAAGTGCGTTCAGGGCAAGGGGGTGGTCAACTCCATCAGCCTGAAGGACGGTGAGGACGCGTTTCGACAGCAGGCGCGCCTCGTGCGGCGGTACGGCGCCGCCGTGGTCGTCATGGCCTTCGACGAGCAGGGCCAGGCCGACACGTACGAGCGGAAGATCGAGATCTGCGCGCGCGCCTATCGGATCCTCACGGAGGACGTGGGCTTCCCCGCCGAGGACGTCATCCTCGACCCCAACATCTTCGCCGTCGCGACGGGAATCGAAGAGCACAACACCTATGGGGTCGCGTTCATCGAGGCCACGCGGACCATCAAGGACACGCTGCCCCACGCCCTGGTGAGCGGCGGCGTGAGCAACATCTCGTTCTCGTTTCGAGGCAGCCCGCGAGTCCGGGAGGCCATGCACGCGGCCTTCCTGTACCACGCCATCCGGGCGGGCATGGACATGGGGATCGTCAACGCCGGCGCCGTGGAGGTCTACGACGACATCGACCCCGAGCTGCGGGAAGCGGTGGAGGACGTGCTGTTCAACCGGCGCCCGGACGCCACCGAGCGCCTGACGGCGCTGGCCGAGGCCCACCGAGGCGCCGAGCGGCGGCGTGAGGTCGACATGGCCTGGCGAGATCACCCCGTCGGCAGTCGCCTGGAGCATGCGCTCGTCCATGGCGTCGTGGACTTCATCGACGAGGACGTCGAAGAGGCCCGTCGGGCCGCGGAACGGTCGCTGGACGTCATCGAGGGGCCGCTCATGGACGGCATGAACACCGTCGGCGAGCTCTTTGGCTCCGGCCGCATGTTCCTTCCCCAGGTCGTGAAGAGCGCCCGCGTCATGAAGCGAGCGGTCGCCTACCTGGTCCCGTACCTCGAGGCCGAGAAGGCCGAGGGCGAAGAGAGCCGGGCTGCGGGGACGATCGTCATGGCGACCGTCAAGGGCGATGTCCACGACATCGGCAAGAACATCGTCGGGGTGGTGCTCCAGTGTAACAACTACCGTGTGGTCGACCTGGGTGTCATGGTCCCGGCCGAGCGCATCCTGGAGGTGGCTCGTGAGGAGGCCGCGGACGTGGTCGGGCTGTCGGGGCTCATCACCCCGTCCCTGGACCAGATGGTGCACGTCGCCGCCGAGATGCGGCGGCTCGACTTCGAGGTGCCGTTGCTGGTCGGGGGAGCCACCACTTCAGCCACCCACACGGCGGTCAAGATCGCTCCGGAGTATCCAGGGCCGGTGGTCCACGTGCTCGATGCCTCCCGCAGCGTGGGCGTCGTGAGCCAGCTCCTGGATCCCGGACGCCGGACGGACTTCGCCGCGCGGGTACGGGCCGACTACGAAGAGACGCGAGTGTCGTACGCCCGACGGAAGGCGGGCCGCCACCTGCTCCCCATCGACGAGGCTCGCGACCGCAGGTTCAGCCAGGACTGGTCGACGTATGCGCCTCCGGCTCCCGCGAGCCCGGGCACCGAGGTCTTCACGGACTACCCCGTCGACGAGCTCCGCGCCTTCATCGACTGGACACCCTTCTTCCAGGCCTGGGACCTGCCCGGGGCGTACCCCGCGCTCCTCGAGGACGACGCCGTCGGCGAGCAGGCGCGGGCGCTCCACGCCGACGCGCTGGCGCTGTTGGAGCGCATCGCGTCCGAGCGGCTGCTGGGGGCCCGAGGGGTCGTCGGGCTGTTCCGGGCGAACACCATCGGACACGACGACGTCGAGGTCTATGGCGACGCGGAGCACGGGTCCCTGCTCGCCACGTTCCGAGGCCTTCGTCAGCAGTTCCAGAAGTCCGACGGACGGCCCAACCTGTGCCTGGCCGACTTCGTGGCTCCCCGGGAAAGCGGCGTCGAGGACTTCGTCGGTGCTTTCGCGGTGACCGCGGGCATCGGCCTGGACGAGCTCTGTGCCGACTTCGAATCCCGCCACGACGACTATCAGAGCATCCTGGCCAAGGCCCTGGCGGACCGCCTCGCCGAGGCCTTCGCCGAGCGGCTGCATCAGCGCGTGAGGACCGAGCTCTGGGGTTACGCGCCCGATGAAGCGTTGGACAACCGGGGCCTGATCGCAGAACGGTACCGGGGGATCCGGCCGGCGCCGGGGTACCCGGCCTGTCCGGACCACTCCGAGAAGTCCTCGCTCTTCGAGGTCCTGGACGCCCCCGCGCGGATCGGCGTGAGACTCACCGAAAGCTGCGCCATGCTGCCGGGGGCCAGCGTCAGCGGTTGGTACTTCTCCCACCCCGAAGCCCACTACTTCGGCGTCGGCCGCATCGACCGGGACCAGGTCAGCGACTACGCCCGCCGCAAGGGCATGAGCGTCACCGAGGTGGAGCGCTGGCTCTCACCCAACCTCGCATATGACCGCGATGGAGCGGACCGATGAGCGCACCGGATCTCCTGGAGCTCATCGGCGACGGCCGCGTCCACGTGATGGACGGCGCGATGGGCACGATGTTGTACGCCCGGGGCGTCTTCGTGAACGTGTGCTACGACGAGCTCAACGTCACCGAGCCCCGCCTGGTTCAGGATGTCCACGAGGCGTACGTGAGCGCCGGGTCAGAGATCATCGAGACCAACACGTTCGGGGCCAACCCCGTCAAGCTGTCCAGCTGGGGACTCGACGATCGGACCGAGGAGATCAACCGAGCCGCGGTGGAGTTGGCCAGGAGCGCGGCCCGGGGGAAGGCTGCGGTCCTCGGTGCGGTCGGGCCCCTGGGAATCCGCATCGAACCGTGGGGGCCCACGTCACGCGACGAGGCCCAGGCCCTCTTCCGCCGCCAGCTCCAGGGGCTGCTCGAGGGGGGGGCTCACGGGTTCGTGCTCGAGACGTTCAGCGACCTCAGCGAGCTCGAACAGGCGTACCGGGCCGCCCGAGGTTTGTGCGATCTGCCCGTGTTCGCACAGATCACGGTGGGCGAGGACGGACTGACCGCGTACGGCACCGCGCCCGAGGTCGCGGCCTGGACAATGGCCGACTGGGGAGCCGACGTCGTAGGCCTCAACTGCTCGGTGGGACCCGCGGTGATCCTGGATGCCGCCGAGCGTATGGCCGAGGTCACGGACCGGCCCCTCTCGGCGCTGCCCAACGCGGGACTGCCCCGCGCGGTGGGCGACCGGATGATCTACATGGCGAGCCCGGAATACATGGCTCAATACGCGCGTCGGTTGCTCGAGACCGGCGTGCGGTTCGTCGGCGGCTGCTGCGGGACGACGCCGGAGCACATCGGCTGCATCCGGGAGACCGTGACGTCCGAGCAGCCCAAGCCGGTCACGGTGGCGGTGGGCGCGGCACCCGAGCCCCCGGCGCCGCCGGGCCTCGAGGAGACGCCCCTGGCCGCCCGGTCCGCCTGGGGACGAAAGCTGGCAACCGGCGCCTTCGTGACCAGCGTGGAGGTCCTGCCGGGACGCGGCTGGGACGCGGGCGAGGTGGTCGAGGCGGCGCGGGCCCTGCGCCGGGCCGGCGTCGACGCGGCCGCCATTCCGGACAGCCCGCTGGCCCAGGGCCGGATGGCGGCGGTGCCTGCGGCCCTGGTGGTGGAGCGAGACGTGGGAATCGAGACCGTGGTCCACTACACCTGCCGGAACCGCAACATGATCGGCATGGTGAGTGACCTTCTGGGAGCGGCGGCGGCGGGACTCCGCAACGTCCTGCTCGTCACGGGCGATCTCCCCACCGAAGGTCCGTATGCCCAGTCCACGCCCGTCTTCGACATCGACTCCATCGGGCTCACGAACGTCGTTCACCATCTGAATCGGGGCGTCGACCCCGGTGGTAGCTCCATCGGCGAAGCCACTCGCTTCGTGATCGGCGTGGCCCTGAACCAAGGTGCCCGGGACATAGAGCGGGAGCTGGAGCGCTTCGCCTACAAGGTCGAGGCGGGTGCCCACTTCGCCGTCACCCAGCCCGTCTTCGCCGTGGAGGACCTGGCTCGCTTCCTGGAGCGAAGCAGGGACTGGGCGATTCCCGTCGTCGCCGGCGTCTGGCCGTTCACGTCTCTTCGGAACGCCGAGTTCCTGGCCAACGAGGTCCCTGGCGTTCGGGTGCCGGACTCCGTCGTCGGGCGCATGAGGGCCGCCGAGGCGCAGGGCCGCGAAGCCGCGGAGCGGGAGGGCATGGCCATCGCCAGCGAGGTCATCGATGCTGTTCGTCCCCTGGTGGCTGGGGTCCAGGTGGGCACACCGGGAGCCGTGTCCGGCGCCATCGAGCTGCTGGCCGCCGCCGGCGTGATACCGCCGCCCGAAGCGGCCCCCTGACGGGTAGTTTCCAACCCTCGTGGCGTAGGCCGCGCTAAGCCCCGCCGCCGAGCCGTCGATACTCAAAGAAGAGAGGTCGGACGCTCGATCGTTCGACCGGAGCATCGACAGCACCCTGGCAGGCAGGCTCCAATGGGCACGGCACTGGCAAAGCGCTCGATCTGGACGGTGATCGCCGAGAACCCCTTTCCGTTCTTCGACGCGGAGGGATTCCGCGCCGAAGCGGTGGACCGGTTGGAGGCCTACGCGGGGAGGGTCGGAGGTCAGGTCGTCGAGCTTCCGCCCGACGGAGACTCCGCCGAGATCTTTCGCGTCCACCTCGAAGACCTCCCGTTCCCCGACGGACCCGGCCGAGGATGCGTCGAGGTCTCGGCATACCGGGCGTTCGGCCAGCTCCACGTGTCGCTCGTGGTGGAGCACGATCGGCTGTTCCGCTCCTTGGACGGACGGCCCGGAAGCCGTCTCTTCCTGCACGACTACAAGTTCGTTCGCGCGTACGGGCCGGATCGCCCGCCCAGCCCCGACGAGATCGATGAAGCCCTGACCGGCGTGGAGCGTGCCCGCACGGCGGTGGAGCGGCGGAACGAGGCGGCCGGCTCCAGCCGGAGCCCCTTTGCCCGCATCCGTATCGCGCTGCGGGCCTCGGGGGAAGACCACTTTCCGCCTGTCGGCCTGGACCTGGTCGGAGACGACGAAAGCGCACCCGTGACCCACAGACGCGCCGTGGTCATCAAGGCGCTACGGGAGGACCGCCCCGGTCCGGTGAAGATCCGGATCCGCAGACGGAAGGACGACCCCGAAGAGCCGACCGACGACTGAGCGCGGCGTCCTCGAGGGTCACTGCGGCGAGGGCTCGACGCCCAGGGTGGTGCCGAGGGACCCTGAAGTAAACATTTGTGTACGGCTCCCGGATGGAACACCGCATCCCAGGAGAGCTCGGGCATGTCCGAACCGATTCGGCGGCGACGGAATCCCGCTGCGATCGCCGTACTGCTGATCGCCGGCACGATCTCGAGCGGCGCCTGCTCACTCGCCTCCGAGGGAACCACGCCCTTCGAGCCACCCCGGCCGGACGTGGGAGAGGAGGCTGCAGACGCCGGCACCCGGGCGCCCGCCTCGACGGGACCTGATCGGGTCGCCGGCACCGCGCCGTCACCAGCGGCCGAGGGCGCCATTCCCCGTGCGGAGACGAAGAGCCGCTACGGCAACCCGGAGTCCTACGTCGTATTCGGGCAGCGGTACGAGGTTCTGGACTCGAGCCGGGGGTACGTGCAGGAAGGCATCGCCTCGTGGTACGGCGAGCCGTTTCACGGCCGACGTACCTCGAACGGTGAGGTCTACGACATGCATGCCCTCACCGCCGCCCATAAGTCCCTGCCGCTCCCCACCTACGTCCTGGTTACCAACCTCGACAACGGCCGCCAGGTGATTCTGCGCGTCAACGACCGTGGGCCCTTCCACGGCGACAGGATCATCGACGTGTCCTTCGCAGCGGCCGAAAGGCTCGGGATCGTCGGACCGGGCACGGCTCGGGTGGAAGTGCGCGCGCTGGACCCGCCGGCCTCCGACCGGGGCCGGTAGCCGTGTCACGGGCGCCGCGGCCCACGCCGCTCCGGCTCCCCTCACCCTCGTAGACGGAAGCGACCGTGCGCATCGGCATCGACCTCGGGGGCACCAAGACCGAAGTCGTGGGGCTTTCGACTCGCGGCGAAGAGCTCGGCCGCCGCAGAATCGCCACGCCCCGGAGCTACGAGGCCTCTCTCGATGCCATGGTCGAGCTGGTGGCGTGGATCGAGGCGGAGACGGCTGAGCGTGGGAGCGTGGGAGTGGGGATTCCGGGCGCCCTCTCACCGGCGACGGGGAAGGTGAAGAACGCCAACTCCACGTGGCTCATCGGCCGCCGCCTGGCCGACGATCTCGCGGCCGCGTTGGCGCGCCCCGTGAGGGTGATGAACGACGCCAACTGCTTCGCGCTCTCGGAAGCCACCGACGGGGCCGCCGCCGGCGCCGATGTGGTCTTCGGGGTGATCCTCGGAACGGGAGTGGGAGGCGCCATCGTCGTGGGGGGACGGTGCCTGGAAGGGCCGAACCGTATCGCGGGAGAGTGGGGGCACAATCCCCTCCCCTGGCCACGCCACGGTGAGCTCCCGGGCCCCACCTGCTATTGCGGCAAGAGAGGATGCGTCGAGACCTTCGTCTCCGGACCGGGGCTCGAACGAGACTACCGCGCGCTGACGGGGGAGGATCTGCGTGGCCCGGAGATCACGGAGAGGGCCTCCGCCGGCGACGCTGGCGCGGCAGAGGTGTTGGGTCGGTATCGGGACCGTCTCGCTCGGGCCCTCGCCTCGGTGATCAACATCGTGGACCCCGACGTCGTGGTCCTGGGCGGCGGCCTGAGCAATGTGGGAGGCCTGCCGGAATCCGTCGCGGCTGCCGTGCCCCGCTACGTCTTCTCCGACGAGGTGCGGACCAGGGTCGTTCGCCACATGCACGGCGACTCCAGCGGGGTCCGGGGAGCCGCTTGGCTCTGGTCCGAGACACGGGAACCGTAGAGACCTGCCGTGGGCCAGGCGAACGCTGACCGCCTGACCGCCGTCCTAGCCGTGCAGCGCCCCTCGCAGGGCGAGAGCCAGGGTCGATTTCTCGAAGGGCTTCTCGACCAGAGCGACCTCGTCATCCAGTCGGCCTTCACCGGCCAGGACGTCCCGCGAGTAGCCGGAGCTGTACAACACCCGCAGGCTCGGTCGGCGTCTGCGGGCCTCGCGAGCGAGCTCCGCCCCCGTTGTCCCGCCCGGTAGCACCAGATCGGTGAAGAGCAGGTCAACGTCCGGGCGCACGTCCAGGATGGCGAGAGCCGCGTGGGCCTCTTCGGCCTCCAGCGTCTCGTAGCCCAGCCGGTCGATCAAGCGGACGACGAGACGGCGCACGTCCGGGTCGTCCTCTACCACCAGAATCACCGCGTCGCCATCCAGCCCTTCCGCGACGGAGGCGACGGGATGAGCCTGGTTGGAGGGAGCACCTTCGGCGCGGGGCATGTAGAGGCGAACCGTGGTCCCCTTCCCCTGCTCGCTCTCGATGGAGATGTGCCCGCCCGATTGGCTGACGAACCCGTACACCATGCTCAAGCCGAGACCACTCCCCTTTCCCACCTCCTTGGTGGTGAAGAACGGCTCGAAGGCGTGCTCGAGGATCTCCGAAGGCATGCCGGCCCCGTCGTCGCTCACCTCCAGCAGCACGTACTCGCCGGCTGGAGCTCCCTCCGCCGGGGTCTCGCCATCGTCCAACACCGCGTTCGAGGCGCGGATCTCGAGGTGCCCGCCCCGCGGCATGGCGTCTCGGGCGTTCAGCACCAGGTTCAGGATGGCATTTTCCATCTGGGGGCGGTCGGCCCGCAGCGTCCAGAGGTCAGCCGCGACGCTGGAGCGCACCTCGATGGCCTCCCGGAGGCTAGCGGTCAGCAGGTCCTGCATCTCGGTCAGCAACGCTCCGAGATCCACGACGGTGGGCCGGAGTGTCTGGCGCCTGGCAAAGGCGAGGAGCCGCTGGGTCAGGGAGGCTCCGCGCCGTGTCGCATCGATGGCGGCATCCAGCGCGCTCACCGCGCGGTGTCCCTCGCCGACGTCGGCCCGCGCCAGCTCCAACCCCCCCATGATCACGGTCATGAGGTTGTTGTAGTCGTGGGCAACGCCGCCCGTCAGCTGGCCGACCACCTCCATCTTCTGGGATTGGCGCAACTGGTCTTCGGTCTGCCGACGCCGCGTGATGTCTTCGATGACAAAGACGAAGTATGCCGGTTGACCGGCTTCGTCGCGCAGGAGTGCGGCCGTCAGGTTACCCCAGACCGAGCCACCGTCCTGTCGCACGTAGCGCCTCTCGATGCTGAACGACTCCAGCTCGCCTGCCAGAAGCCGCTCGAGACGCTCGGCGGTCGCCGCTCGGTCCTCCGGGTGGGTGAGGGACTCGTACGAGACGTTCAGTAGATCGGCCCGTTCGTAGCCGAGCATCTCTGCATACCGCTGGTTGACCCTGAGGAGGCGGCCGTCGATGTCGACGTGCGCGATCCCCACGGCCGCCTGCTCGAAGGTGCTCCTGAACCGCACCTCGCTCTCCCGTAGGGCTTCTTCGGCGGCGACGCGCTCCGTCAGGTCGTGGGCAACGCCCGTCACGCCGGACACCTCGCCGGTCTCGTCGACAATCGGCGTGTAGGCCGTCTCCCAGACGAGCTGCCCCACGCGGACCGTCGCCTTCACGACCTCGCCCCCGAGAGCCCGGCGAATCTCGTCCCCCGCCTCGGGATACAGGTCGAAGGCCGACTGTCCCACCACCTGGCCCGGCTCCAACCCCAGCGTCACCAGCCCCTGCCCCTCGGAGAGGGTGAACCGGCCCTCCCGATCCAAGGCGAAGAAAACGATGGGCGCGTTGGACACGATGGTGGCGATCCAGGTCTCCGCTCGGCGCAGCTCGTCCTCGGTGAGCCTGCGCGCCGCCTCCACCGTGGACAGCACTTGCGCCTGCCGGCCATACGTTCCCAGCAGGAGGTCCAGCGCGCCCCGGTCGCGGTCCGCGACGTACCCGGGCATGCGGGGGGCTACCCGAACCAGGTACCAGGCCGCCAAAGGCCACACGACGAGCCCCGCCGCCGATTTCTGCGCCAGCGTGACCCCCACCCCGTCCATGAACCCCATCCAGCCAAGTCCGACGAGACGAAACACCAAGGTGTCCGTCCAAAGCGCGGCCAGCAGAGCGAGGCCCGGGGTGATCCAGGCCGGGGTCCTGGGTAGGAAGTTGATCACGGTCTGGTAGACCACCACGATCGCCGTGAGGCTCAGCGCGAATGCGGCCAGGGAGCCGACGGTGATGGATGGGGACCGGGTCAGGGAGCGATGGTCCGCCGGGAGCCCGGCAATGTTGCCGCCGCCCGGCATGGCGAGGTGCCCGGACTGGAGAAGGTGGAGGCCCAGGGCGAGGATGCTCACGCCGAGGATGCCGAACAGGGTGATGCGGGCGGCGGCCGTGCCCTGGACCACGTAGATCGCGAGCATGCCCAGGAGTGCGGCCGGGACGAGCGCCACGGACACGATGATCACGTGGATCCCCGGGAGGGCCTCGACGAAGACCCCCACGGGACCCAGAGTGTGCAGGATGGTGACGATCGCTGCCAGGCACAGCATCAGGGGCGCCAGGCCGTACCTGGGGCTGAGCCGATGCAGCCACAGAACCAGGCCGCACAGGACGACCAGGTCGACGACGACCAGAAGCGTATTGCCCAAGGCGCTCATTGCGAGCAAGCGATCTCTCTGCTGGAGGATGACCCGGCGAACGATGGATGAGGCCCCGAGATCTGGAAAGTCCCGGAGGCCCCGATCGGTCGGCCCCCCACGGCGGACGTCCGGCGGAGCACGCCCGCGCTACTCGTCTTCGCGCTCGACACCCATGAAGACGTTCACCAGCGAGATCACGAGTGAGCCGAGAAAGGCCGACTTGAAGTCCGCCACGGCGAGGGCGGGCGTGAACGCGTCCGTGAGCATGAGCATCCCCGCGTTGACCACCAGAGAGAAGAGGCCGAGGGTCAGCAGGATGAACGGCAGCGTCAGGACCTTGATCACGGGCTTCACGAGGGCGTTCACGGCGCTGAGGACCAACGCCACGACCACGACTTCGCCGAAGACGGGCGATAGCTGAATGCCGTCGATCAGGGTCGCGGCGAGCCACAGGGCCACGGCATTGGCGAAGATTCGAAAGAGCAGGCTTTTCATGAGCTCCTTTGGGTCGGAGGGCTGGCCCCGCAGGCGGCAGCGTTCACGCGCGCCTCAAGGTAAGGCATCCTCGTCCAGGCGCTCTACCGCCGCAAGGATGTCCCCGAGCTTCTGATGGACCCGGCGGAAGCCGAGGTTGCTGACGTAGACCTTGTCCGCTCCGACACGCCGCAGGGCCCTCAGCGTGCGCGCGCAAACCTCGATGGGCGTGGCCCCCCCAGCGAACTCCCGGGTCAGCTCGGCGACCGGCACCGGGAAGAAGGCGCTCAGTCGCTCCAACGTCCGGGGATTGGCGCTCCGGTAGAAGAAGACGCCGAACGCGGCCGGCATGTCGGGCGCTCGGCGGGCGAGCTCCGCCATGAACGCCTCGAGAGCCGGTAGGCTGTGGTGCGACACGACCTGGGTCAGAATGAACTCGGCCTCGAAGTCGCCCCTGGTGATGAAGCCCACCTGCTCCGCTGGATCGCGGTGGGGGTTGGCCCAGCCGCCCAGAACCAGCTCCGGGACCGCCTCGCGGATTCGCTGCCGAAGCTCGTTGGCGTGGGGCACGCAGCGTGCGGGTCCAACGGAGGGGTCACCTCCCAACACCGTGAGCGCCGGGAACCCCAGGGACGCCGCACGACGGGCGAACATGAGGCAGTAATCCAACGGATGCTTGCAGGTGAGGAAGGGTACGACCTGCTCGAACCCCACTTCACGGCCCAGATTGTGGCTGAGGTGGGTCAGGCTCTCTTCCTCGTGCGCGCCTACTGCGTTGTCGGTGAGGAAAACGGGCGTGCCCTTCCGGGTGAGGTGCCGGAGCGAGTGGCGCATGTCGATCCAGACGTCCATTCCCTCCTCGAGCGAGAGCCGGCTCTTCGGCGGCCGCAGCTCCACCGAGGTCATGGGCCCTGGTTCCCGGAGACGGGAGAGCACGGGAGACGTTCGCCTCACCTCGGCGTCATCGCTCACCGGCTCTGATCCCCGGTCCCCACCAGCGCCGCCACGGCCTCGGCCTCGGTCGGCAGCCCTCCCGTGAGACGCTCGGGACCGTCCTCGCCGATGAGCACGTCGTCTTCGATCCGGACCCCCAGGTCGGCGTAGGGGCCCGCCCGGTCCGCCACGTTCTGGGGGAAGTAGAGACCAGGCTCCACGGTGAGCACCATACCCGGCTCCAACAGCCTGCTCGAGCCTTGTCGCGCATAGTCGCCGACGTCGTGCACGTCCAGCCCCAGCCAGTGACTGGTCTGGTGTGGATAGAATGCCCGGTAATCCCGTGACTCCACGATCTGGTCCACCGAGTCTGCCATCACGCCGAGGTCCCTCAAGCCCTCGGCGATCACGCCCACCGCGGCATCGTGGACGCCGGCAACGGGCGCCCCGGGCCGCGCAGCCTCGATCGCCGCACGACGTGCCCGGTCCACGACGTCGTACACGTCACGCTGGCGGGGCGAAAAGGTGCCGGACACGGGCAGCGTACGGGTGACGTCGGCCGCGTAGTGGTCGACCTCGGCGCCGGCGTCCACGAGCAGCAAGTCGCCTGGGGCCAGGCGGGCCCGATTGGCCACGTAGTGCAGCACGCACGCGTTCGGGCCCGCGGCGACGATGCTGGCGAACGCCGGACCTTCGCCGCCTCCTGCCCGGAAGCGCCCGTCCAGGATCGCCTCCAGCTCCCACTCGCCCACACCCGGTGCCGTGGCCCGAGCCAACTGCTGGAAGGCCTCGACCGTGAGGGCCGCCGCACGGCGGACGCAGTCCAACTCCTCGGGCTCCTTGCGGACACGCAGCTCGTTGAGGATCTCACCGGGGTCGACCACCGCTCGGGGCCCCTGGCCCGCCCGAGCACCGCGACGCCGAGACCACCGAAGGGCTTCGACGACGAGCCGCTCCACGCGCTGGTCGACTCCAAGCCGGAAGCTCACGGCGGAGGCACCGTGAAGCAGTCCGGGCAGTCGGTCTTCGAGCTCCGCCAGGGGAAAGGCTGCGTCCGCGCCGAACGCTTCGAGAGCGGCCTCCGGTCCCAGGCGCGCACCGGACCACTGCTCCGCCTCGGCGTCCCGCTCCCGGACGAAGAGCACGAATCTCTCCTCGTCCGCGTGATCTCTCAGGACCGCTACGACGCCCGGCTCCTCCATGCCCGTGGCGTAGAGCAGCTCACTGTCCGGTCGGTACCGGTACTCGGAGTCCCCGGAACGGACCCTCACTGCGGAGGCGGGCAACACCATGACGCCGCCGTCCAATCGATCGAAGATCCGACTCCTTCGCCCCGAGAACGTCTCGGGGCCGAAGCCGGCCCGGAATCGCTCCAATCCCATACCCAATCCAGCCCTCTCGTTCAGCGCGAGGCTGTCACGGCTCCGGCTTCGTCGATGAGGAAATGGACGAACCAGCTACGGATCCTCTCCAGCCGATCGACCAGGAGCCACGGCTCGCCGGTGCGGGACAGGCCGTGCGAGGACCTGGGGTATCGCACGAGCTCGGCGGGAATGCCCCGCTTCTTGAGCGACAGGTACCACTGCTCGGCGTCCTGCATGGGGGTCCTGTAGTCGTGCTCACTGTGGATGACCAGCGTAGGCGCGGTGACGTTCTCGACGTAGGAGATGGGCGAGAGCCTGCGGTACAGGTCCCGTTGCTCCCAGGGCGCGCCGCCGAACTCGAATTCGGTGAGGCCCGGCACGTCACTGGTCCCCCACCAGCTCTCCCAGTTCGAGATCGACCGCGAGGTCACGGCTGCGCTGAAGCGGTCCGTCGTGGCCGTGAGCCAGTTGGTCATGAATCCCCCATAGCTCCCGCCGGATACGCCCAGGCGGTCCGGATCCACCTCGGGATAGCGAGCCAGGGTAGCGTCGAGCCCGGTGAGGAAGTCTTCCCGATCCAGTATTCCCCACTGGCCTCGGGTAGCATACTCGAAGGCGTTGCCGTAGCCGGCCGATCCGCGAGGGTTCGTGTAAAGGACGAAGAAGCCCGCTGCCGAGAGAACGTGAAAGGTCGGGAAGAACCTGTTGCCGTAGGCCGAGTGCGGCCCACCGTGAATCTTGAGGACCAGAGGATAGCGTCGGCCGGCGTCGAAGCCCACGGGCTTGATGATCCACCCCTCGACCTGGGAACCGTCCTGCACGGTCCACGTGATCCGCTCGGCGTCCATCAAGGTGATCTCACGGGCCAGGGCGTCGTTGAAGGCCGTTGCCTGGACCTCTTCCGAGCCGTCACCGCGAGCCACGAAGAGCTCGACCGGGGAGGTGACGTCGGTGGCCACATAGGCCATGACCGCACCGTCCCTGCTGAGGGACAGGTCGCGGAGTTGCCGGTCACCCTCCGTGACCTGCTGCACACCACCGCCCGACGCTGCCGTGCGGAACGCGTGCACATTTCCGCCGATCCTGGCACCCCAGGTGATCGTGAGTCCGTCGGCGCTCCACTGAACCGGCCCCGGCTCCAGTGGCCAATTCTCCGTGACGTTGGTGGATGCGGTGCCGGTCGTCCCGTCGGGCCCCAGCTCCGCCACCCAGACGTCGGTCTCGGCGCCCCGCTGCGAGGTGGTCAACCAGGCCAGGCGCGTCCCGTCCGGGGAGACCACCGGCGATCGCTGTGAGCCAGGGGCGTCGGCTACGCGGCGGGCGGAACCACCGGCCGCCGAGACGACCCAGAGGTCGACGTCGGGCTCGGTCCGGTACGCGTCGTCCTCCAGCTCGTCTCCGGCGAAGAACAGGTGGAGGCTGTTGGCCGCCCAGGTAACGTCGTCGACGTCGAACGGCCCTCGGGTCAGCTGCCGTGACTCGCCGCCCTCCGACGGGACCACGAACAGCTGGCGCTTCCCCCGGGCCGAGGGGTCCGGCAAGAGGTCGGAAGTCCCGTCCCGCTTATAGCGCAGAGACGTGATGACCCGTCCGTCGAAGCGATCCGGGTCCAGCGTCAGGGTCACCGCGTCCTCGGCGATCCACCCCTCCCGTTCGGACCCGTCGGCCTCCGATGCTTCCGGCACCCGCGTGAAGGCGATCCGGGACCCGTCAGGCGACCATCGAGGGGCACCTTCCACACCCGCGATGTGGAAGGCCTCTCCGACCGCCGCCGTGTCCATCCGAAGGAACCAGACGTCGTTGGGGTCGTCGCCGCGCTTGGACTTGAACGACAGCAGGGCGCCGTCCGGCGACCAGGCGGGATCGGAAGACTCCTCGGTGGGCGAGGTGAGGCGGTACGGATCGCCCGACGGCCGCCCGGCCTCCAGACGCTGGATCCAGATCTCCCTGTGACGGCGGTTCTCCGCCTCGGCGACCGTGGTCACCGTGAACGCTACCAGGTCTCCGGACGGCGCCATGGCCACCTGTCCCACGTTGGAAAGCCGGTAGTAGTCGGTCGGCGCGAAGCCTCGTGACTGGCCGGCGACGGGCGTCACGAGAACGAAGGCGAGCAAGGTGGCGGTGCACGCCCCCTTCACGCTGCGGTAATCCATCGGGACTCCGGATTGCAGGTCGACGGCGGGCGGCGGGCCCGCACGTTCGCTGCCGACCGGGTGGCCCTCGTTGCCGTGCCTGGACGGCCGGAAGCGCGTGGAACTTATCCGTTTTCGGGGGTCGGCCTCAAGACGCGTGGCCGGCGGCGTGCAGAAAAGCCGGCGCGTCTGGGCGCCGTTGCACGCGTGAACGACGTCCTGGGCTCCACTCTCTCCTCTGCACGCGTTATCGTGTGCGGACCCGCCGGGACGCCGTGCGGGTCCACCGAGCTGGACGTGAGCCGCGGCCTGGCGGTCTCACGGTCCAGCGGAATCACCCGTCGAAGAGCGAGGAGAGACCAGTGCGGAGCGCCGTGATCATGAGGGCCGGTCTCAGCTTGGCCGCAGCCGCCACGCTGCTCTTGCGGGCGGGCCCGGTTCGGGCTCAGGAGCCGGCCCGCGACACTCTGCCTCCGGTCGCCGTCGACACGCTGGTGGTGCAGGTGCTCCGCACCCCCGTGCAGCTGGGCAACGTACCCTTCTCCGTGTCCACGGCCGGAACCGAGGCTCTGCGGAGGGGCAAGGCGGGAGTCTCGCTGGAAGAGGCCCTGCAGGCCCTTCCGGGGGTGCAGCTCCAGAACCGCTACAACTACTCGACGGGAGAGCGGGTCGCGGTCCGAGGGCTGGGGGCACGCGCCCAGTTCGGCGTTCGGGGACTCAAGGTGCTGATCGACGGGATTCCGGCCACCCTACCGGACGGCCAGTCCACCCTCGATCACCTGGATCTGGGCTCGTTGGGTCGGGCGGAGATCCTGCGGGGGCCCGCGTCGGCCCTCTACGGCAACGCCTCCGGCGGCGTGCTTTCGTTCTCCACCGCACCCCCCCCGACGACCCCGTTCCGCCCCGACCTGCTGATCGTCGGGGGAAGCGATGGACTGGTGAGGCTGCAGGGCACCGCGGCCGGAACGGCTGGAGCCACGCGATACCTGGCCAACGTCTCGTGGCTCGGCTACGACGGGTTCCGCACCAACCCACTGGAGCGCGAGGGCCAACCCTACAGCCGGGCAGAACGCCTGAACGTCAATGGCCAGCTCGGGTGGGACCTCTGGGGCGGGAGACTCGGCCTGACGGTGAACGCGCTTCACCTGGACGCCGAGAACCCCGGCTCGCTGTCAGATTCGCTCCTCGCCGTTGGAGACCGCGAAGCGTTCCGCTTCAACGTCATCCAGCAGACCCGGAAGGAAGTGAACCAGGGCCAGGCCGGCGTGAGCTGGGAGGGCCCCATAGGCTCGCTACGCGGAGAGGTCACTGCCTATGGCATCACGCGAACGCTGGACAACCCGATCCCGCCCGTGGTCATCGACCTCGATCGACGGGCCGGGGGCGTCCGAGCCACCCTGGGGAGCGGCTCGGTGAGGTCGGAGGCGCAGGCCGGCTGGCTCGTCGGCGCCGACCTGGAGCTCCAGCGCGACGACCGTCTCAATTACGACAACGACGGCGGCGAGCGCGGCGTCGTCGTGCTGGACCAGCTGGAGCGTGTACGGGGGGTGGGCGTATTCGCCCAGGGAGGCTTGGCGGTGGGCTCGCGGCTGCGTGTGGTCGGCGCCCTTCGCTACGACCGGTCCAGCTTCGAGGCCGATGACCGCCTTCCCGAGCGCTTTCCCGGGCAGGGCCTCGAAGACGCCTCCGGTGACCGGACCATGGACGCCCTGAGCCCTTCGTTGGGGCTCAGCCTCGATGCCGGTGCGGGACAGACCGCTTTCGTGAGCGCCTCCTCCCTCTTCGGAACGCCCACGACCACGGAGCTCGCGAACCAGGCCGACGGGTCGCGCGGCTTCAACCAGGAGCTGAACCCCCAAACCGGCTTCGCGCTGGAGGCCGGCGCACGGGGGGTCTTGGGGGCGGCGGCGGGCTACGAGGTCGCGTTCTTCCGCACGCAGCTCGAAGACGAGCTCATTCCGTTCGAGTCGCCGGAGCAGCCGGGCCGCACCTTCTTCCAGAACGCGGGATCGTCCCGTTACCGGGGCGTGGAAGCCTCACTCTTCGGCGCCATCGGCGGGGGCTTGAGCGGGCGGGTCACCTATACCTTCACGGATGCCGAGTTCGAGGACTACGTCGTCGACGGCGAGGACCTGCGCGGCAACAAGATCCCCGGGCAGGCTCCGCATCGGCTGGAGGCCCTGCTCCGCATCGACCAGGGGGGCGGGTACGGTGAGCTCCGCTACCTGTTCATGGACGCCATTCCGGTGAACGACGCCAACACGGCGTCCTCGGACAGCTACGGTCTCGTGGACCTGCGAGGCGGATTCGCCGACCTCGCCGTCGGCGGGCTGGTCTTGTCGCCCTTCGTTGGCGTGAACAACCTGTTCGACGAGACCTACGTGGCGTCGGTGGTGGTCAACGCCTTCGGGGGCCGCTTCTTCGAACCCGGTCCGACGCGTACCGTCTACGTCGGCCTGTCAGCCGGTTGGCCAGGAGGTTGAGGCGGGAGGGACAATACGGCTCCGGTCCGCGTCAGCTCGCCATCCCCTGGAAGAACTCGGCGTGTCCGTCTACGATGCGGCGCTCGGCGTCCGGGTCAGGCTCCATCGACCAGTCCCCCCGCTCGAACGTTCCGCCGAGCAGGATCCCGTCGCTGCGTGGGATCATGTACAGGCCCCCCGCCAACGTGATGTAGTCCACGTCGTCCTGAGGAACCAACGCGTGGAGCTGGCCCTTCACCGGCACGAGCTCCTCGTCGCCGAAGAGCGCCCGAGCCCCGAGCCCCGTGCAGTTCAGGACGACGGGCTCGGGCAGGCTCACGACCTCGTCCCTGCTGCGAAGCTCCCCCACCACCACGGTGCCGCCGGCCCGACGCACCTCATGCAGCATCTCGCCGAGGTAGATGTGCGGCTCGATGACCATGGTCAAGAAGCGAAGCGCGTGACGATCTCCGAAGGCGTGCTCGCCGGGCAACAGGCTCTTCAATCCTGGATACAGCTCGGGGATCTCCGCGATCCAGGACGGCCTGCTCACGTGCCGTGGACCGAAGAGGTAGCTGTCCAGCCATCGGATCCCGAACCGGGTCCGGGGGAGATCCTGGAAGTGTCGGTGGGCCAGCCGCGACGCCTCGCGGTACGACCGTCCGAATTCGCCGGCGATGCTCGCGGTGTCCGCCACCGACGTGGGTGCCCACAGCCCGCCGGCGACGTTGGAGGTGGTGCGCGGCGGAAGGTCGCGGGCGTAGATCGTCACCCGCCACCCGTTGCGCTGCAGCAGACGGGCAGTCGCCAAGCCCACGGCGCCAGAGCCCAGCACGGCGGCGCTGCGGCCCTCCGCGTGACTGGCTTCGGACACGGCCTGTTCGGCGGTACCCCAGGAGAGCGTGATGCCGGCGCCGCCGTGACCGTAGTTGTGGACCACCAGCTTGTCGCCCATCCGCTCCGCCTCGACCCGAAAGCCGCTCGGGCGGTACGGGCGATGCCCCACCACGGTCCGGATCACGCGGTCCCGCGAGGCGCGCACCGGCACGGGCGATCGGCGCCGTGCCACCGTCACCGGCTCCGGCCCACCCGTCCGCCCCGAGCAGCCCGACGCCACAGTCGCCAGCGCGACCGCACCAGCGGATCGGAGCCATCGCCTGCGATCCATACCGCCTCCCGGTTCAGCCGAAGCCCCCCTCCCGGGGTTGCTGCCCTCACGGTAGCGCCGTAGCGGGCCCGACGCAGCCCCGCGCCCTCCACGGCCCCGAGACCGGATGACCGCACGGCCCTCGAGCCGGGGCGGGAACGCGGGCGGGCCACCGATCCCGCCGGCCGTGAGCGACGCGACATCCGGCATCGTCGCGTCCCCGCGTGAAACCGTCGCAGTTCCTTGCGGATTGTGTATTATCGAGTCGTCGATGCGGGTACGCAGCGCTTCCCCCCTCTGAGCGCCCTGGCCCGCCGCAGAGTCCTCACTGGCTCCCGAGGAGGTCCCGATGGGTTCCTACAGCCACCCCGAAGTCCTCGTCTCCACCGATTGGGTCGCCGAGCATGCGAACGACCCGGATGTCGTCGTCGTGGAGGTGAACGTCGACACAGGCCTCTATGACCAAGGTCACATCGCCGGCGCCATCGGCTGGAGCTGGAAGACCCAGCTCAGCGACAACGTCAGGAGGGATATCCTCTCGAAGGCGGATCTGGAGGCGCTGCTCTCGAGCTCCGGCATCGGCAACGACTCCACCGTCATTCTCTATGGCGACAGCAACAACTGGTTCGCCGCCTGGGCCTTCTGGCAACTCAAGGTATACGGCCACAACGACGTCAGGCTCATGGACGGCGGGCGGAGGAAGTGGGCAGCCGAGGGACGGGCCATGACCACCGAAACACCGCCGATCTCGCCCGCGGCCTACGTCGCCGCAGACGCGGACAACTCCCTCCGCGCCTTCCTGCCGGACGTCCGGACCAGCGTCCAGGGCGGCGCCATCGAGCTCGTGGACGTCCGCAGCCCCGCCGAGTTCAGCGGCGAGATCCTGGCACCTCCAGGGCTGCCGGAGACCTGTCAGCGTGGGGGCCATATCCCGGGTGCCTCCAACATCCCCTGGGCCAAGGCGGTGAACGACGACGACGGGACGTTCCGGACCGTCGACGAGCTCATCGACATCTACCGGACCGCCGGAATCACGGGAAACAAGCCCATCATCTCCTACTGCCGGATCGGTGAGCGGAGCAGTCACTCCTGGTTTGTTCTCAAGTATCTGATCGGCTACGACGACGTGAAGAACTACGACGGCTCCTGGACGGAGTGGGGCAACCTGGTCGGAGCCCCGGTGGAGCGGGGGAACTGAGCCCGCGCCCCAACGGTTTGGTGCGCTCGGGGCGGCGGGCCCGCCTGGCACCACACTAGAAACCCACGTCCGAACACGGGTATCATAGGGCCCTGGCCGACCCCGTCGGCCAGGGCCCTCGCCGTGTCCAGGCCGGCCGCTCCGCTCGTGCGGCAGACACGCCGACCGCGGTGCGTACGGCATCCGCGCCCGTGTCTTGGCGACGCCCACGAGAGCCATGCGGGAACCCGGCGGGTACATCCCCGATGAGCGACGAACTTCCAGGGAGGGCCCCCGTGGCCGAATCCAAACACGCCGAGGACCGAGGGGCGGCGGACGACGCGGCGACCGAGCCCCGACCACCGAATCGCGTCGACCGCGCCCCTACCGGTAGGCTCCCGGGGCACGAGCGCGCCGTGGCCGGAACGGTGGACGAGGCGGAGCCCTCGGCCAGGGTCCGAAGCGACTTCGTGCGCGCCCAGGTCGAGGAGGACAACCGAACGGGGCTGTACGGGGGACGAGTCCTCACGCGCTTTCCGCCCGAGCCCAACGGCTTCCTGCACATCGGGCATTCCAAGTCCATCTGTCTGAACTTCGGAATCGCCGAGGAGTTCGGGGGAGCCTGCAACCTCCGCTTCGACGACACGAATCCCGAGACGGAGGACATGGCCTACGTCCGTGCGGCGAAAACGGACGTCCGCTGGTTGGGGTTCGAGTGGGACGGTCTCTTCTTCGCCAGCGACTACTTCGAGCGGCTCTACGACTTCGCCGAAAAGCTGATCCACAAGGGCAAGGCGTACGTCGACAGCCTGAGCGAGGAGGACATCCGGGAGCACCGGGGGACGGTGACCGAGCCGGGCCGCCCGAGTCCGTATCGGGAGCGATCCGTAGCGGAGAACCTGGACCTCTTTCGGCGCATGCGGGCCGGCGAGTTCGGGAACGGGGCCCATGTGCTGCGGGCCAAGATCGACATGGCGTCGCCCAACATGATCATGCGTGACCCGGTGCTCTACCGGATCCGGCACGCGAGCCATTACCGGACGGGTGACGAATGGTGCGTCTACCCGCTATACGATTTCACCCACTGCCTCTCCGACGCGCTGGAGGACATCACCCACTCGATTTGTACGCTGGAGTTCGAGAACAACCGGGAGCTGTACGACTGGGTGTTGGACGAGGTGGGCTACACCGACCCACGCCCTCATCAGTACGAGTTCAATCGGCTGAATCTGGACTACACCGTCACGAGCAAGCGCAAGCTCATTCCATTGGTCGAGGAGGGCCGCGTCCGCGGGTGGGACGATCCGCGCATGCCCACCCTGGCCGCTTTCCGGCGACGCGGGGTCAGGCCCGAGGCCATCCGGGCGTTCTGCGCCATGATCGGCGTCGTCAAGAGCGACAGCCGAGAGGACCTGGCCAAGCTGGAGTACGCCATCCGGGACGACCTGAATCGGCAGGCCCCGCGCGTCATGGGAGTGCTGGAGCCTCTTCGCGTGGTGATCACGACGTTCCCCGACGGCGAGACCGACTGGCTCGACGCGCCATACTACCCGCACGACGTCCCGCTGGAGGGATCCCGCGAGGTGCCGTTCACGCGGGAGATCCTCATCGAGCGATCGGACTTCGCCGAGGATCCCCCGAAGGGATGGCGTCGTCTGGCACCGGGCTGGGAGGTACGGCTGCGGTACGGGTACATCATCAAATGCTACGACGTGGTGAGAGACGACGACGGCCGGGTGGTGGAGCTCCGGTGCTCACACGACCCCGGCAGCCGCGGGGGCAGCGCGCCCGACGGGCGCAAGATCAAGGGGACCATTCACTGGGTGTCCGCCGAGCACGCGCTTCCGGCCGAGGTACGACTGTACGATAGGCTGTTCACCGCGCCGGATCCCGAAGCCGGACCCGAGGGCACCGACCTCCGCGACCGTGTGAACCCCGAGTCTCTTGTGGTGGCGAGTGGTGCCCGGCTGGAGCCGAGCATCGCGCTCGACCCTGCGCACACTCGTTACCAGTTCGAGCGGCTGGGCTACTTCTGGCGAGACCCCGTGGACTCGGCGCCCGACGCGCTCGTGTTCAACCGAATCGTCACGCTGCGGGACACCTGGGCGAAGAGGGCCTCCCCGACCCGTGAGGCCGTGGCTCCGCCGGCGGCGGCGGAGGACAGCTCGGTGAGATCACCGCTGGACCGGGAGGGCGAGCGCCCGCCGCCGCGCACACTCGGGCCCGAGGGACAGGCCCGGTACGAGCGGCTCACGACCGACCTCGGCCTGTCCGAGGACGACGCCTACACGCTGGCGGCCAACCCCGTGCTCTCGCGCTACCTGAACGAGGCGGTACAGGCGGGCGCCTCGGCGTCCGCCGCAGCCACCTGGTTGGTGAACGAGCTGCTCAGAGCCGCCAAGAACACGCCACTGGATTCGCTGCCGCTCGATGGGGCAGCGGTGGCAGAGCTTCTGCAGTTGGTCGACGATGGCACCCTGTCGGTCGGGATCGCACGGAACGTCTTCACCGAGATGGTGGGCGGCGGCGGCCCTCCGTCCGAGATCGTGGAGCGGCTGGGCCTACGCCAGATCTCGGACGACGAGGCCCTGACGCCGCTCATCGCCTCGGTGGTCGACGGGCACCCGGACGAGGTCCGGCGCTACCGCGAAGGGAAGACGGCCCTTCTGGGCTTCTTCGTGGGGCAGGTCATGCGGGGCTCCGGCGGCAAGGCCAACCCCGAGCGGGTGCGGGCCCTGCTGACCGAGGCGCTGGACGAGTCGTAGACCGGCGGGCCGGAAGCGCCTGCGTCTCGATGGCTCCGGGGCATCGGCCAGCGGGATGGCTCCCCGGGACTTGCCTGGCCGAGGCGGGACCTTCTGCCCCCGGTTATCTTCAAGGGACAGTAGCGACTCCCCCGTAAGGGCACGGGAACGATGGTGACCGCCGCCTACCTCGCGCTCGGTGAGACCGAGCTCCGACGACGGGCCGATGAAGCCGTAGCCGCCCTTGCCGACTGCCGCCTCTGCCCACGCGACTGCGGCGTCGACCGGCTGCACGGTAAGTGGGCCGCCTGCAAGACCGGCCGCCACGCGGTGGTGAGCAGCGCGTTCCCCCACTTCGGCGAGGAGGACTGCCTTCGAGGCTGGAACGGGTCGGGCACCATCTTCTTCGGCCACTGCAATCTTCGCTGTGTGTTCTGTCAGAACTACGACATCTCGCAGGGCATTCGGCCTGGCCTGTCCGATGAGGGCATGCCGCCCGAGGCCGTCGCGGCCGCCATGTTGTCGCTACAGGCGCAGGGCTGCCACAACATCAACTTCGTCACACCGGAGCACGTGGTGCCCCAGGTGCTGGAGGCCCTGGTTCCGGCTGTCCAGCGGGGGCTCCGGCTTCCCATCGTCTACAACACGAGCGGCTACGACGCCCTGGAGAGCCTGACCTGGCTGGACGGGGTCGTGGACATCTACATGCCCGACTTCAAGCTCTGGAGCGCGTCGGCCAGCCGTACCTACCTCAAGGCCGAGGACTATCCCGAGGCCGCCCGGGCAGCCATCAGCGAGATGCACCGGCAGGTGGGGCCCCTGGTCATCGACGCCGACGGACTCGCTAGGCGGGGACTGCTGATCCGCCACCTGCTCATGCCCGGCATGTTGGACGAGACCCGCGCCGTCCTGGAGTGGATCGCCGACCGGCTCGGCCCCGGCACGTACGTGAACCTGATGGATCAGTTCTACCCCGCCGGGAAGGTGGCGGAAGACGCCTACCCCGAGATCAACCGGCGCCTCGAGGCGACCGAGCTCGAGCAGGCCCGGGCGATCGCTCGGGAGTTGGGCCTCGGCAGGCTGGACGAGCGGCGTCCCCACCCGTCGCTGCGAGCGCGACGCTGGATCGCCCTCTGATGTACCGTGAGGATCGTGCCATGCGAAACGGGCCATCCCGGCCATGACCGCGCGAGTCACGACCTTCGAAGGCGTCCACCCGACGCGGTACTGGCATCGTCGCGACGACGGGCGCGTCGAATGCGACCTTTGCCCCAGGGCCTGTGCGCTCAGAGAGGGACAGCGCGGACTGTGCTTCGTACGGGGCTGCCAGGACGGACGCGTCGTGCTGACGACCTACGGTCGGTCCAGCGGGTTCTGTGTGGACCCCATCGAGAAGAAGCCGCTGAGCCACTTTCTGCCGGGGACGCCCGTGCTGTCCTTCGGCACGGCGGGCTGCAACCTCCAGTGCGCGTTTTGCCAGAACTGGTCCATCTCGAAGTCACGCGACGTCGACACCTTGGCGGACCAGGCGCTGCCGGAGACGGTGGCCAGAGCCGCGGCGGAGCTCGGCTGCCGTAGCGTCGCCTACACCTACAACGATCCCGTCGTCTTCCACGAGTACGCCATCGACGTGGCGAAGTCGTGCCGGAAGCGGGGCATCGGGTCGGTGGCCGTGACGGCGGGATACGTCAATCCCGAGCCCCGAGCCGAATTCTTCCGGCACGTGGACGCGGTGAACGTCGACCTGAAGGCGTTTGCCGACGACTTCTACCGGCGGATCTGCAAGGGCCGCCTCGCCCCGGTCCTGGACACGCTTCGGTACGTCGAGCACGAGACCGATGTCTGGCTCGAGATCACCAACCTGTTGATCCCGGGCGAAAACGACGGCGACCGTGAGCTCCACGCCCTGACGAAGTGGGTCAGGGAGGAGCTGGGTCCGGACGTACCCCTGCACTTCACCGCCTTCCACCCGGACTTCCGCATGGTCCACCATCCCCCGACGCCGCCGGCCACCCTCACCCGGGCCCGCGAGATCGCCCTGGCCAACGGCATCCGGTATGCCTACACCGGCAATGTCCGCGATCCGCAGGGGCAGAGCACGTTCTGCCACGTGTGCGGCCAGGTCCTGATCGGCCGGGACGGCTACCGGATCGTCGAGTGGAACCTGGAGTGCGGGGGGGCGTGCCGCGGGTGCGGCACGACGTGCGCGGGCGTATTCGAAGCAGCTCCCGGGGGGTGGGGGGCGCGACAGCTGCCCGTCTGGCTGGCCGACTTCCAGGGCCACCCTTGGACGTAGGGGTCTACGTATGGCCGTCACCGGCGGAGCTTCACGTCCCCCCGTTCGGTCGAGGCGCTCGGGCCCCACCGAACACGCGCGCGATGACCGCCCGCATCCGGTCCGTGTGCGAGCCTTCCCAGTAGATGCGATGGCACGCGGGGCATTGGACGAAGGCCGCCTCGCGCTCGATGACCCTCGGAGGCACGCGCCGCGCCACGGCGTCCCGGTCCGCCGGCACGAGGACCCGATTGCACGCCCTGCAACGCGTGAAGAGGTGGGCGGGCGCCTCGAGGCCGAAAGCGGTTGCCACCTCGGCGAGTTGCTCGAGTGGCCGCTTGGCCCGGACGATCAGGCACCCTTCGATCCGCCATTCCTCCGGGAGCTTCCGGTCCCGCGTCAGGATGTACCGCTCTTCGCCCAACGCCCTCCTCACGAGCTCCGCATCGGAGATGCCGGCGTCGTAGGCCGTATCGAACCCCAGCGTCCGCAACCAGCGAGCCAGACGACCGAGCATGGCGTCGGCGATGAACCGAGGGCGGTCGGCGGTGACCGGCGGGCCCAGGCGTGTCTCCAGACCCACCCGGGCGCCACACGTGCACTGGATCGTCCGGCCGAACTGGAACAGGGCGACGTCGTATTGACGGCCGCAGCCGGCACACGGAATGGCCATGGACGGCGGGGGTCGGGATGGAGGCGTACAGCAGGAACGGCGTACGGAAAACATCGCCCGAGGCCCGGCCCGCCGCCATGGCCATGGACGGGGTGCAGACGGTCCAACGCGTTCACGGCGCTCCAGCGGGCGACCGTGGAACGGAGCCCCCCAACTCCCGCAACTGACCGATGCGAGGTCCGCTTTGGCGCACGAGCGACATCAGCGCGCACAACCACCGGCCCAGCGCGACCTGGCATCCTACGCGCCGCGCCTTGCCGGCCTCGGGGCGTCACCCTAGGCTGCCGTCCGGGGTCCAGAGCCGGAGCTCGGGGCTCCACGGGTGATCTGGATGACGAACGTCGAGCAGGCTGGCGCACGGCCGGCCACGCTCGCGGAACCCACGACGAGCTGGATCACGCTCATGAGGATAGCGGTGCTTGGCGCCGGCAACGTCGGTAGCACCCTCGGTCGAGGCTGGCTGGGCGCCGGCCACGAGGTGGCCTTCGGCGTTCGGGACGCCGGCAGTGACAAGGAGAAGGCCCTCGAGGCGGAGACCGGAGCGGCGGTCACCGGCCACGCCGAAGCCGTGGAGGGTGCGGACGTAGTCGTGCTCGCCGTTCCGTTCCGCGCGGTGGACGGTGTGCTCCGCAAGACCGGCCCGTTGCACGGCAAGGTCGTGGTCGACACGACGAACCACCTCGACTGGACCTACGGTCTGCGTGTGGCCACGGAGCGGTCCGCGGCCGAAGAGATCCAGGACATGATCCCCACCGCGAGGATCGTGAAGGCCTTCAACACGATCGGCTATGAGCACATGGCCGACCCCATCTTCGGCGAGGTGCCAGCAGACATGTTCGTGTGCGGCAACGACGAGGCGGCCCGGTCGCGAGTCATGGAACTGGCGCGTGACCTGGGCTTCGAGCCCGTGGACGCCGGAGGGCTGAGCCACGCTCGCGCCCTCGAGCACCTTGCGGTGCTTTGGATCTTCCTCTCCACGTCCGGGGCGCACGGCCGCGACATCGCCTTCAAGCTGCTACGGACCAAGGCATCGTCGTGAGTCGTCCCGCGCCCAGCGCCCGGTGTCTGCGACACTGACCACCAAACCGCCGCGAAGCATGTTGCTGCCCACGCCCTTCCATTCCCGGACCTCCGACCTCTGCAAGAGCGCCCGGTGGCGCAACTGGTCGGGCTACGCGGCGGTCGTCACGTACGAGCCCACCCACGAGTACGAGTACTACGCGGTGCGCAACGGGTCGGGGCTCTTCGACGTATCGCCCCTCCGCAAGTACGAGATCAGCGGCCCGGACGCCGCCTCACTGGTGAGCCGGATCATCACCCGGGACCCGGCGCGGTGTCGCGTCGGGCAGGTGCTCTACACGACGTGGTGCGATGAAGCCGGGAAGATGATCGACGACGGTACCGTCCAGCGACTGGAGCAGAACCTGTTCCGGATCACCTCCGCAGATCCGAACCTCCGATGGTTCCAGGACTGCGGCCTCGGTATGGACGCCGTCACGCGGGACGTCACCGTGGATCTGGCCGCCCTGGCGTTGCAGGGGCCGACGTCCAGGGAGATCCTGAAGGGCGTGGTCACGGGAGTGGACCTGGACGCCCTCCGCTTCTTCCACATGGCAGATGCGACCGTCGGCCAAATCCCGGTCACGGTATCTCGGACGGGCTACACCGGCGATCTGGGCTATGAGCTCTGGGTTGCGCCCAGCCACGCCGAGGCCCTTTGGGATGCCCTCATGGAGGTGGGGCGGGGCCATGGGATCGCGCCGGCCGGGCTGGACGCACTGGACATCGCCCGCATCGAAGCGGCGCTGATCCTCAAGGAGGTCGACTACATCTCCACGACCACGGCGCTGATCGAGTCGCGGAAGTCGTCGCCGTTCGAAGCCGGCCTCGGGTGGACGGTGCAGCAGGGCGAGAGGCGGGGCTTCGTGGGTGCACGGGCGCTCCAGACCGAGGCGCGACACCCCTCGCGTTGGACGCTGGCCGGGATCGAAGTGGATTGGCCAGCCATCGAGAAGCTCTTCAATTCGGTCAACTTGCCGCCGCTCGTGGCAGGCGCGGCGTCTCGGGCCGGTGTGCCGCTGTACGGCCGGGGACGCCAGATCGGCTACGCCACCAGCTCCACGTTCTCGCCGATCCTCAAGCGGTACGTCGCGCTGGCAACGATCGAGCGGGATTTCGCCACACCGGGCACGAGGATCGAGTTCGAGCTGACGGTGGAGTTCGTACGCCACAAGGTGCCGGCCCGCGTCGTCGACACACCCTTCTTCGATCCCGAACGGAAGCGAGCGTAGCCCGTGGCCCGCACGTATGACGCCATCGTGATCGGGGCCGGCCACAACGGTCTGGTGCACGCGGCGTATCTGGCCCGTGCCGGCATGGACGTGCTGGTCCTGGAGCGCCGCCACCTCGTGGGGGGTGCCACCGTCACCGAGGAGCTGTTTCCCGGCTTCAAGTACAGCGTGTACTCGTACGTGGTCAGCTTGATGCGGCCGGACATCATTCGGGAGCTGGATCTCCCTCGGCACGGGCTCACCATCCTGCCGCTGGAGAGCACGCTGACGCCGCTGCCGGACGGCGACCGCCTCTACCGTGACGCGGACCACTACCGCACCTGGCGCGACATCGCCCGCTTCTCGGTGCGCGACGCGGAGGCGTACGATGAGTACGGCCGGACCCTCTTCTTCATGGCTCGGGCCGTGAAATACCTGCTGGGGATCGCGCCCCCCGATCCGACCCGGGTCCGCCCGAAGGACCTGTCGGGGATGCTGGGCCTCGCGAGGCACATGCTGGGTCTACGCAAGGACGAGCTTCACGCGCTGGTCAAGCTCATGACCATGAGCGCGGCCGACTTCCTGGACGAGTGGTTCGAGACCGACGTGCTCAAGGCTACGCTCTCGGCCAGCGGTATCATCGGAACGTTCCTGGGACCCCGGTCCCCGGGGACGGCCTACGTGCTCCTTCACCACTACATGGGAGAGATCGACGGACATTTTCGGGCCTGGGGCTTCGCCAAGGGTGGAACGGGCGCCTTGGCGAATGCGGTGGCGGGCGCCGCCCGTGAGCTCGGTGTGGAGGTGCGGACGGACGCACCCGTGGCCCAGGTAGTGGTTCGCGACGGCCGCGCCACCGGCGTGGCTCTGGAGAACGGTGACGTGCTCGAGGCGAAGATCGTCTCGTCCAGCCTCGATCCCCGGCAGACGTTCCTGAACCTGGTCGACGCCTCGGTGCTCCCCGAGGAGCTGCTGGCCTCCGTGGGCAAGTTCAAGTTCCGGGGCTCGTCGGGGAAGGTGAACCTGGCGCTCGACGCGGCACCGGACCTGGCCTGCATGCCCGGCCACGGACCGCATCTCCGGGGCGCCGTCTCCATAAGCCCCTCGGTCGACTACCTCGAACGAGCCTACGACGACGCCAAGTACGGCGACTTCTCCCGCGAGCCCTACATGGACGTCATCATCCCCTCGATGATCGACCCCGACATGGCTCCCCCCGGCAAGCATGTCATGTCGTGCTTCGTGCAATACGCCCCCTACGAGCTGCGAGAGGGCACCTGGGACGAGAAGCGAGAGGCGTTCGGAGATACGGTCGTCGATACGTTGGCCCGCTACATCCCCAACCTGAAGGAGATCATCCTGCACCGTCAGGTGGTGACGCCCTGGGACATCGAGCAGACGGTGGGGCTATCGCAGGGCAACATCTTCCAGGGCGAGCTGAGCCTGTCGCAGCTCTTCTTCCTGCGGCCGGCTCCCGGCCACGCCGAGTATCGGACGCCGGTACGCGGCTACTACCAATGCGGCTCCGGCACCCACCCGGGAGGCGGCATCATGGGAGCACCCGGGCGCCTGGCCGCCGCCGCCGTCCTCCGGGACGCGGGCCGGCCCGCCGGCCGGAGGGGGCAGGCGTGAAGCCATGAGCCTGGATACCGTCGTCATCGGCGCGGGGCACAACGGGCTCGTCGCGGCCGCCTACCTGGCCATGGCGGGGCAGCGGGTCCTGGTTCTCGAGCGGCGCGACGTGCTCGGTGGCGCCGCGGCCACGGAAGCGCTCTTCCCGGGCTTTCGCGTCAACACGGGTGCTCCGGACGCCGGCTTGTTCCTGCCGCGGATCGCGAGTGACCTGAAGTTGGACGAGCACGGGCTGGAGCTGATCGAGAGCCCGGCGGCGGTCTGCGCGCTCCAGCCCGGCGGCCCGGCGCTGACGCTGTGGCGAGACGTCGACCGGAGCCGCGAGGAGATCGGGGCCTGGTCGTCACGGGACGCCGAGCGGTATCCGGACTTCGTGGATTACATGGGCCGGATGGCCCGTGCCCTTCGTGGCACGGTCACCCTGACGCCCCCCGAACCGCACGATGGCTCGGTGCGGGACCTGATGCGTTGGCTCCGGCCGGCCCTGCGACTCAAGGGTATGGGCCGGCGCGACATGATGGAGTTCCTGCGCATCCTTCCCATGTCCGCCGCCGAGCTGCTCGACGACTGGTTCGAGAGCGACGCGTTGAAAGGCGCGCTGGGCACCAGCGCGGTCCTGGGCAGCATGCAGGGCCCCCTTGCCTCGGGCACCGCGTTCCGGCTGCTGTACCACTACCTCGGAACGGAAAACGGGGGCTTCCGCTCGTCGGCCTTCGTGCGGGGCGGTATGGGCCGCCTGTCGGAGGCCATCGCCGCCGCCGCCAGGGCGCAGGGCGCGGAGATCCGTACCGGCACGAGCGTCGCTGACATTGTCGTGCGAGGCGACGCGGTGATGGGCGTGCGGCTCGACACTGGAGAGGAGCTGAGCGCGCACCGCGTGGTTTCGAGCGTCGACCCCCGCCGCACCCTCCACGGACTGCTCGGCGCTCCCACCCTCGGTCCGGAGCTCAATCGCAGAATCTGCAACATCCGCTACCGAGGAAGCACGGCGGCCCTGCATCTTGCTTTGGACGGTCCGCCGGAGGTCCCGGGCACCTCCGGTATGGAGCCGATCACCGGGCACGTCGTCGTGAGCCCGAGCCTCGTCGAGCTGGAACGGGCGTACGACGATGCGAAGTACGGGCGTTTCTCGGCCCGTCCCTGTCTGGACATGGTGATCCCCACGCTGCTCGATCCGGAGCTGGCGCCCGCGGGCCACCACATTCTCTCGGTGACCGTCCGGTATGCTCCCTACAGACTGAAGCAGGGGGGGTGGGACGAGCAGCGAGGCCGGATCGCGGACACGATCCTGGAACGCCTCGAAGCCCATCTCCCAGGCCTGTCCGCCCGCATTCTCCATCAGCACCTCATCACGCCGCTGGACTGGGAGCGGGAGTACGGGCTGACCGAGGGCGGCACCTACCACGGCCAGATGGACCTGGACCAACTGCTCTTCATGCGGCCGGTGCCCGGTTGGGGGCAGTACCGCATGCCGGTGGCCGGGCTCTACCTGTGCGGATCCGGGACGCATCCCGGAGGTGGAGTGACCGGAGCGCCGGGCTTCAACGCGGCTCGGGAAGTTCTCCGGGCCTGACGACTCACAAGGAGATCCTCATGACAGCAGCTTTCGAGATGGCGTCGATTCAGCGGGGCGCAAGGCTTCGGAGATCACCGTACTTCGAGGCGACGCAGAAGTACGGCTGCCGTGCCTATACGGTGTACAATCACATGTTCTTGCCCACTCGCTACGACGATCTCGAGGCGGAGTACGACAAGCTCCTGAACGACGTCACCGTCTGGGACGTGAGCGTGGAGCGCCAGGTCGAGATCAAGGGACCCGACGCGTTCACGTTCACCAACCTCCTCACGCCCCGGGACCTGGGGAAGTGTGAGGTCGGACAGGGCAAGTACGTGATCCTCACGGCGGAAGACGGCGGCATCGTCAACGACCCCGTGCTGCTTCGGCTCGACGAGAATCACTTCTGGCTCGCGCTCGCCGACAGCGACGTCCTGCTGTGGGCGAAGGGCGTCGCGCTGAACTCGGGCCTCGACGTCGAGATCGGGGAGCCCGACGTGTCCCCGATGCAGATCCAGGGACCGAAATCCAAGCAGGTGGTGGCCAAGCTATTCGGTCAGGACGTGCTGGACCTGCGCTACTACTACTTCCTCGAGACGGATCTCGACGGCATTCCCGTAGTGGTCACCCGCACCGGCTGGAGCGGCGAGGTCGGGTATGAGGTCTACCTGCGAGATGGGAGCCGAGGCGTCGAGCTCTGGGAGCGGGTGATGGACGCGGGACGGGAGCACGGCATCGCCCCCACGGGACCCTCCGACATTCGGCGCATCGAGGCGGGCATCCTGAACTACGGGATCGACATGACGCTGGACACCAACCCGTTCGAGGTCGGCCTCGGATGGCAGGTGGACCTCGATCAGGAGGCCGCGTTCATCGGCCGTGCGGCGCTGGAGCGGATCAAGGCCGAGGGGCCGTCCCGCCTGCTGGCCGGCATCGAGATCGAGGGTGAGCCACTCGACCTCAACATGACGCGGTGGCCGGTGGAGATGGACGGACGAGACGTGGGCTCGGTCACCTCGGCGGTGTATTCGCCGAGGCTCCGGAAGAACATCGGCTACGCCATGCTGCCGGCAGATCGAGCGGCCATCGGCACACGCCTGACGGTCCGCGTCCCGGTCGTGGGCGACCGGTCGGCCACCGTCGTGCCGCGGCCGTTCGTCGATCCCGGAAAGGAGATCCCCAAGTCGTAGGCCCGTCGCGGCGGAAGTCCGGCCGGTCGGGCTCTTCGCGCCCCCGAATCCGTTCCTCGAGCTCGGGGCCGGAGCGGGGACCCGGCTACCGCCTCGGGCTTCGGCGAGCTAGCGGCCCAGAAACCATAGGCCGAGCATGGCCGCCAGCCCCAGGCCCACAGCCAGGCCGGCGATCTGAAGCGCACGTTGCCACGCGCGGCTCGAGCCCCCGGCCCCGCCCGACGCCGCCTCCGTCCTGCGAATCCCCGTGCGCGTCAGATCGTACACCCACGCCAGGACCAGCGAGAGTGGGAAACCCGCGAGGGCCACCCAAACGAGCACGTCGAACATCCAGTCCGGCACCGGGAGGGAGTCCCACACGATGCTGGCGCCCTCCAGGGTGACGAAGGCGAGGCCGAGGTAGGCGACCGCGACCTGGTAGACGCGCCGCCGGCGCAGCTCCCAGAGGAATCCCGCCACGGCGCCGGGGGGCTTCGCCTCCATGGCGGCCATGTCGCGGTCCGTCCGCTCGCCGCGGAGCCGCCGGGCCACCGTCGACGCGGAGGGCCGCCGCTCCGCCGCCTTCGACAGGCACTTTTCCACGATGTCGGCCAGGTCGTTGGGCACGCCCGGACGAAGCGCGGCGAGTGATGCCGCCGGCGTGCGCAGGTGCGCACTCACGAGCTGAACGCCGGAAAGACCCGGGTAGGGACCGTCTCCCGTGAGGAGCTCGTAGGCCATGACGCCGAGAGCGTAGACGTCGCTCTCCTCGACGGCGGATTCGCCGCGGAGCTCCTCCGGGCTCAGGTGCCGGGGATCTCCCAGCAGCTCACCGGCTTGGGTCAAGCGCGTCACGGCGGTCCCGCTCTGTGCCATCACCGCCGCGAGGCCGAAGTCGGTCAGCACCACCCGGCCGGTGCCTCGTTCCCGAATCACGTTGCCGGGCCGCACGTCGCGATGCACGATTCCCTTGGCGTGTGCCGCCTCCAGGGCCGACGCCACCTGCACCAGCACGTCCCGGGCGGCGGTCGGGTCCATGGGGCCGGCCATCTCCAGCTCCTCTGCCAGCGTGTGCCCCTCGATGTACTCCATGACCAGAAAAGGCACGCCGTCGGAGAGCGCGCCCACGCGGTGGACGCCCGCGACGTTTCGATGCTGGATGCGTGCCGAGGACCGACCCTCGCGCTGGAAACGTTTGCGCGCCACCTCGTCGGCAGCGAGAGACGGCTGCAGGACCTTGATGGCCACGGCGCGCTGGAGCGCTCGCTCCCTGGCCAGGTACACCCTGGCCTGACCGCCTTCACCCAGAATCCGCTCGATGTCGAACTCGGCACCGAGCTCCTGGGCCAGAGCTTCGTCGACAGGCGATGGATTTTGGGTCATTGCACCTCAGGGGCCGGGAGTCGGAGGGAACTTGCCGATCCGGACCGCCACGTTCAAGAGCCGGACGCCGGTGCGCTCCCCGACGCCGGCGACGGGAAGGGGGTCAGGTCTCGGACGGAGGCCAAAGGAACCGCCGTCGTGGTGGGCCATGGCAACGGTCTGCCCACCCTCGGGCTCACCGCTGACCACGCCCGTCCCTCCCCCGTCGAGCTTCTCGAGGATCTCGCAGTGTGAGACGGTCTGGCCGATCATGCACCTGGCGGTGGGGGGCCGACGCTATCCCCGGGCGGGGCCCGGGGCGCTCATCTTGGAAGATGCCCGCTCCCCGCGCCGTCCTGCAAGAAAGGACTGCCTCAACGGCCGTCCTTGCGCCGCACCTTCACGGTCATGGAGGCCAGCTGGACGTGGACCCGGGTCTCCCCCAGGTCCCGCTGACCCGAGTCCCCCCACACCGTCCACCGGGCCACGAGCCCGTTGTTGGTGGTGTTCTGACAGATGTCGCTCGGATGACGCTCGCACAGTCCTTCGTGCTGGGTCCGGTCATGAGCGACGACCGCCGGTGTCAGGCTGATCTCCGACTTTCCCTTGATCAGGAGAGACGTGGAGTCGGCGACCGATAGCGCGAGATCCGGGAGCTCGCTGATCTTCCACCCCTCCTCTGCGGTGAACAGCACGAGAGTATCCGCGCCGGCGATCCAGGTGGAGTCAGGGACCGTTTCCATCGCGACCATCTCCAGGTCGACGACGAGGGCCGTGCTGTCCTCGGTCAACCGCCTTGCCGCGCTGAGCCACACCGAGACCGCATTTCCGTCGAACTCCATGTCACCCCGAACGCTGTCCGGGGGGACGAACGTGCCGGCGATGGGTGGAATCTGGCACTGTCGGATGCGGGTGCCATCCGAGCACGACGGCAATTGCGCTCCGAGAGGAGCAGCCAGAAGCGTCGCCAGACACCAGGACGCGAGAGCTCTTCGCATGATCAACCTCCTCGAGCCACGGTGTTCGTCACCGCGGCAGGCGACTAGGGGAGCCAGGTCGCCGCGTATCGGGTGAGAAGAATTCATCCGTTTACGCGTCCTCGTCAAGAGGCTGATCGCCGACGCGGTCGTCCGCACCGCTGGTGCCCATGCCTCTGTACGGCAGGACATAAGGGCGACACCCCAGGCCGCTCGCCCTCACGTGCGCCCGAGCGTACCAGGCATACAGATTCGAAAACATATGTGGTTGATCCGGTCGGGATCCTCGCAAGCTCGCTCCGACCCAGCCCGGCCGCGGCGAGATGCGCTCCGCCGAACGCCGGAGCGGCGCGTCGGACGATCCGGCGCCGCGAGCTTAGGCACTGCCGCTGGCCTGGGTGGACCTCAAAGTGCGGTGGCGGCCGGGACGCCGTCACGGGGGAGTCCGCGTGGGGCGCTACAGATCCCGTCGCACGCGGGTGGACGCCATGGTGAGCAGCCGGTGCATCTCGATGAGGATGGCGTCGTCGTAGGCGTTGTACTCGACCAGGGGATCCTCCCACGACATGTCGCGGAAGACGTCTCCGATCACCTTGCTCGTGATGACGATGGCGGGCTGGCGGTCGTGGAACTCCCCCGTCTCCTCCACGGTGGCCTGCCTCAGGGCGCAGTAGAGCGTCCACGTGCGAGCGCTGCTGGCACACCGCCGGCCTCGTGAGCGGTCCCATACGAGCTCGTCGCTCAGGATTCCAGCCGTGCGCTCGATGATGGCGAGATCGTCGTGCGTGGGCGGCGCGTCCTCGTCGAACTGAAACCAGAAGCTCAGGTCCACGCCGTCGATGAGCGCTTCCTCCACCAGCACCCACGCCACCTGGGTCTTCAGGACGGGCGCGGGATCGGGCTCGTACGGCAAGCTCTCGACCTCGACGCGCAGCCGGGGCCAGCCCGGGATCTGCAGGACTCCGTCCCATGTCACGTCCACCGGGACGGCCATGGGGGCGTTGCCTCCCACGACAGGCTCGTCGGGCGTGAGCTGCAGGGTCCCTCGCCCCTCGTCGAATCCGCGGCAATCCCCCTGGAAGCTGCCGTCGGCCTGCCCGGCCAGCTCGCAACGGACGCGCTGGGCGTCCAGGGGCGAAGGGCCGGAGAGGCCGAGACCCCAGAGGGTGACGAGGATCGGTAGCCGCCTCATGGGATCTCCTCTGCGAGCGGTCCTACCACGCGATGCCGTAGTCGTCACCGTGGTGACTCGACCCGCCCCAGAAGCTTCCATGCTCCCAATCGAAGAAGAGGGCGTTGATGGGGCCAGAGGTCCGCTCCCGGAAGGTCAGGTCGTAGCCCATGGCCTCCAGCTCCTTCGCGACCCAGGGTGGCGTCTGCTCCTGCACCAGCATCCGGCCGGGGCTCGACTCGTGATCGCCGAACGACCCGCGAAGCTGAAAGCTGTTCATGTTGGCCGCTTCCACGGCCTCCTGAACGTTCATCTCGAACTCGACGACGTTCAGGAAGAACTGCAGCAGGTTCTGGTCCTGCCCGTCGCCGCCCTGGACGGCAAAGGACAAGAAGGGCTTGCCGTCTTTTAGCGCCATGCTCGGCGTCAGGGTCGCCCTGGGGCGCTTGCCCGGTTCGACCACGTTGTAGGGGTTCTCACGCTCGTCCAGGACGAAGCTCTGCGCACGCTGACTGAGTCCCACCCCGGTCTCGCCGGCGATGACCGCCGGGATCCACCCACCCGACGGAGTCACCGACACCACCCAACCCTCGGCGTCGGCCGCTTGGATGGACGTCGTGCCGGCGTAGAAGGCGTCTTCGAAATCCTGCACCTCCTGGGGGCTGGCTTCGGGCGTGATGATGCGGTCCGTGCGCCACCCCTCGAGGAAGTGTTGGTACGGATTCGTGCCGCCTTGGAAGGGGTAGGGATCGCCCGGCCCGATCTCCGGGTCGTTCCGCTCCCAGTCGATCTGCTGGATCCGCTGCTTGGCGTAGTCCTTGGAGAGCAGCCCCTCGATGGGCTCCTCGGGCGGGAAGTACGGATCGCCGTAGTAGAAGTCCCGATCCGCGAAAGCCAGGTTCATGACCTGATAAAGCGTGTGGAGATACCGCGAGCTGTTATACCCCATGCCCTTCAGATCCAGATTCTCGAGCATGTTCAACGCCTGGAGCAGAACGGGCCCTTGAACCCAGGTGGTCAGCTTGTAGACCTCGATGTCCCGATACGTCGTCATCACCGGCTCCTCGATGTAGACCTGCCAGTCGTCGAGGTCCTCCATGGTGATCAACGCGCCCGCTTCCTGGGCCCCCTGGACGAACGCCTCGGCGATGTCGCCTCGGTAGAAGCGATCGTAGGCCGCGTAAATGGCTTCCTCCCGGGACTTGCCCGCCGCGAGCGCCTGTGCCTCGGCGTCGACGAGACGCCCGAGCGTCCGAGCCAGGTCGGGCTGTCGGAAGATCTCGCCCTCTCGGGGGCCCGGGTGGTCGGGATCGTCGGGGTGCGTGAGATAGACCTTGGCGGACGTGGGCCACTCCCGGATCTCGTCGGCGCTGTTGTTGATCCGACGGATGGGATCGGCTTCCATGGGATATCCCTCTGCCATCTGGATCGCCGGCGCCAGCACGTCTGCCAGGCTCAACGTCCCGTACTCGGCCAACATGGTCATGAGGCCCCCGGGCGTACCCGGGGTGACGGCCGACAGGGGACCGGAGCTGGGCGGGTACTGGTGTCCCTTCTCCTTGAAGAAGTCGACGGTCGCACCGCTGGGCGCCGCGCCCAGGGCGTTGATGCCGATCACCTTCTGCTCGACGGGGTGGTAGATCAGGGCCTGGGTCTCGCCACCCCAGCTCAACACGTCCCACATGGTGGCGGTGGCCGCCAGCATGGCAGCCGCCGCGTCGACGGCGTTGCCGCCCTTCTGGAACATCATGGCCCCGGCCGTGGCGCCGAGTGGCTTGCCGGTGATGGCCATCCAGTGACTGCCGTGGAGCACCGGTTTTGCGGTGCGCTGCGCGAGGGCCTCCACCGGAACGCCCAGCGTCACCACCGTTGCCAGAACCAGGCCCCCCAGGGCCGCGAGCGAACGAGCGTTGTTCATGACCTCTCCTTCGTTCCATCGTAGCGGCTGACCCTCACCCGGCGGCGCGGCCCAACGGCGGGGCGACAGCGCGGCGCGAGGTCACGGTCATGATGCCGCCGGTGTGCCTCGGCAGCAAGGAAGCGCGGCGACGAGGGCGAGCGCGAAGGTCGCTCGACACGAGATGCTGCAGGACATCGTCGGCGGAGACCGGAACCAGGCCGACGACGCCTGGGGTGCCTGCGGGTTCAGCGGTAGGGGCGACTGACTCGGCAGCTAGCCGGACCCTGCGAAGGTGTAGCACCAGGCCTCGCCCTCCAGCACCGTCGTGTCATCCTGCTGGACGACCTGGACGCCGAGTCGACACACCGGCTTGGTCTCATGCACCGACAGCACTTCGGCTCGAGCCGTGATCGTGTCCCCGATGTACACGGGAGCGGTGAACTTCCAGTCCTGGCTCAGGAACACCGTTCCCGGACCGGGCAGGTCCATGGCCACGAGGGCGTGCAGGAGCCCGGTGGTGAGCCCCCCCTGAACGACCAGTCTCCCGAAACGGGTCCCGGCTGCGAAGGCCTCGTCGAAGTGCAGGGGATTGTAGTCGCCGGTGATCTCGGCGAAGAGGCGGAC
>JBDHLD010000202.1:0-4318 GCA_039586035.1 Gemmatimonadota bacterium
CGCCGAGATGGGGTCGAAGCGCTGCATGTCGGCGATGACGTTGCCGGTGATGAGGATGTCGTAGGGGCCCGCCGCGGGCCCACCGTGGCCCGGGATGACCATCACGTTCTGGATGACCAGGCGCTCGTACGGACCCTCGGCCAGCTCGCCGAACTGCTTGGTCTCGGTGGGCACGGGCCTCATCTCGACCCGCTCGAGCTGGGCCTCCGCGGTGCCGGCCCACATCAGCGATACGGCGACCGCCGCAGCGAGGCAGGCCACGCCGCTCGTGACGGAGCGGGCGCTCGTTTGCGATGACTTCATGCTTCCTCCTCGGTGCGTTCGACAAGCTCCGGTTCGACCAGTTGGTCCGACCTCCCCTACCGGCAGCGCGGTGGCGAGGGCGCGCCACCAGCCACCAAAGCCCTAGAATGGGCCTCTCGAGACTCCGTGGCCACTCCCGGCGCGGGCGGTGATCGGAATGCGTCCGCCTGCGCTCGAGAGCCGTGGTGTCAGCCGGTGCTGGCTCCCGAGGTCAGGCGAGGCCGCTCTTCTCCGGAAACGGTCCAGAGTGGTCCTCGGTGGGCCGGCGATGGCCAGGCCGATCAGCCTGTGAAAAGGGGGCGAAACCGGGCGTATCGATCGAAACGCTTCCCCTTTCCCAGAATTCGCTTTATGTTCGGGTCGACCTTCACGGTCTGGGCTGGGCGGGAGGCTCCAAAGGGGGCCACCCGCTCGGACTGCGGGGCTCGACCCCGCCGGCGTTCCGCCCGATGTGGTCCTGAATCAAGGAGGTGATCAATTGTCTAGTCCAAGTACTGTGCGCAACCCTGCACGGGCAAGCGATCGCCGCTTCGGCATCTAGGCCGGACAAGATCGTAGCTGTTCGCGCCGGTTAGCGGCCTTCGCGCCGGGTTGCGACAGATGTGAAACGTCACCGGGGCGGCTGACCCGGTGGCGTTTCTTTTTGTACCCCCGTAGCCTCCGGCCGCCATCGCGGATGGGAAGGTGACGAAGGCGTCGAATCTGCAGGGAGCCGTCGAGCGCGCCTCCGGATGGGGCCGGGTCCAGTGCCCCGAGCACGTGGAAGGAGGCGGCCCAACAAGGGAGACAGCAGCATGATCAGCAGGCGGGCATTCCTGGGCGCCCTGGGAACGGCGGGTGGTGCTGGGATCTTGACGAGCCGCCCGGGACTGGGCGCGCTCGCGCCTGACCGGGGGTCCGGTTCAACGACATCCGCGGGCGTCCGGTCGCTTCGCCCCTCGATGCAGGAGCCCCCCTACGCCCTGGTGTTGGGCTCGGTGCAGGACGGCGGGATGCCCCAGGCCGGCTGCTACTCGGATGCCTGTGATCGGGCCCGCGACCAGGATCCCAGGTACGTGACGTCGCTGGCCCTGGTCTTCCCGGAGCGGGCCCGTCCCCAATCCCGACGCTTCTATCTGGTCGACGCCAGCCCGGACCTTCGTCAACAGATGGACCTGATCGACGAGCCGGCTTTTCGGTCCCGGGCCCAAGCCCGGCGGCCCTTCGACGGCATCTTCCTGACTCACGCTCACATCGGCCACTACCTGGGCCTCGCGCTCCTCGGCAGGGAGGGGCTGGGCATCGCACCCACGCCGTGCTACTGCTCCGCCGAGATGCGTCGGTTCCTTACGGAGAACGGCCCCTGGAGCTTGATGGTTCGGGAGGGGAGGCTGCACTTCCCGGAGATCGAGCCGGACCGCTGGCATGACGTGGATGGCGCTCTTCAGGTCAAGATGACGCCGGTGCCCCACCGGCCCGAGTTCTCCGACACCGTGGCGTTCCAGTTTCGCGGCCTACGCCGCACGCTCCTCTACCTCCCGGACATCGATGCCTGGAACCGGTGGGACCGGCGCATCGAAGACGTGGTCAAAGAGGTGGACGTCGCGCTGCTGGATGGAGCGTTCTTCCGCCCGGAGGAGGTTCCGGGACGGAGGATCGAGGACATCCCCCACCCCATGATGCCCGACACGATGACTCGACTGGAGTCCCTTGCCGGTCAGGGCAAGCGCATCGTGTTCACCCACCTGAACAACACGAACCCGGCGCTCGATGACCGGAGCTCGGAGGCGGAGCAGCTGCGGCGGCGCGGGTTCGAGATCGCCCGGGAGGGCGCTGTCTACCCGCTCTGAGTGATGTCGGAAGTGCTCGGATTTCGCCGCTGCTCGGGGTTTCGCGACGCACCCGTCGGCAAGGTAATGACGGGAGAGTGACGGCTTTCGGCCGAGCCTTCTACCGAGGCGTCCCGGGATACCAGGTCAGTCCCACGTTCAGCCGCGTGACCCAGTTCTGGAGGTTGTTCGCCAGGCTGCCTCCCTGGACGCCCGGATCGTCCACGTCGGCGTGCGTATACTGTCCGAAGGTGAACTGCACCACCGTGTCCAGCGCGAGGGCCGGAGAGAAGAAGTACTGGAAGCCGGTCCCCACCGTACCTCCGAACCCTCCCAGCTCGGCGTCACGCCCTTCGTTGTCACCGGCGGCGATCGTCCCCGTCGCGAACTGGCCCGTTATCGCGCCCACGATGTACCCGATGAACGCGGCACTGGGATCGGGGAAGTTCAACCGAGCTCCCACGTCTCCCTGGTACAGCGTGTAGGCGCCGGTGAAGTCGGGGTTGCTCACGTCGATGGACGTGGCGTCTCCTCCAACGAAGATCTGCCACACCGGATCGATGCCGTACCCCAGGAGCAGCCCGCCGCCGAATCCCGCCTCGGTGTCACCGTCCTCGACGTTGCCCGCGGCCGCACCCACGTGGCCGTTCAGGAAGAAGCCCGTCGTGCTCGAGCGAAGAGCTTCCTGGGCGGCGGCCCAGGACGAGGCGAGGAGCAGGAGCGAGAAGGCGAGCGCGACGGATCTGATCATGACCATGCGATCTGAGGAGGCCGGTGGCCGAAGTGGCCCGGAGTCGCGAAGCTCGCGCCCGACGGCGCCACGGGTCAAGTGCGGCAGGAGCCGATGGTGTTGCCACCTCCGTCCTCTCATGAGAAGTTTAGGGTCGGGCAGACCGAAGGGAATCGGTCACCGGCCCAAGACTTCCAGATCAAATCGACCAAGCCTGGAGATCCCTCTGAGCACGGAACAAAGCCCGGGGAGCGGCAATCCCTACATCGACATGGTCCGTCCCTACTTCGGACCCGAGCTGCGCAAGAGCGTGGGGCAGCTGCTGACCTCGGCTGTCCCTTTCTTACTGCTGTGGTATGCGACCTACCGAAGCCTCGAAGTGAGCTACTGGCTGACTCTGGCCTTGGCGGTGCCTACCGCGGCGTTCCTGATGCGCCTCTTCATGATCCAGCACGACTGCGGCCACGGCTCGTTCTTCAGGTCGAAGAGGGCCGCGGACTTCGTGGGGTTCTGGATTGGCGTGCTCACGCTCACGCCCTATCAGTACTGGCGCAGGACCCACGCCTACCATCACGCCCACTCGGGTGATCTGGACTTCCGCACCTTCGGCGAGATCGCGACGCTGACCGTCGACGAATACCGGAATCTGGACTGGCTGGGCAAGCTCCACTACCGCGTGTATCGGCATCCCCTCGTGCTGTTCGGGCCGGGCGCCGCGTTCCACTTCCTGATCAAGCACCGCTATCCCTGGGACATACCGAAGAACTGGAAACAGGCGTGGAGCAGCGTCTGGAAGACCAACCTTGCCCTGGTGGCCGTAGCCGCTGTTCTGATGGCCTTGATCGGATGGAAGGCGTTCCTGCTGGTGCAGCTTCCCATCACCCTCTTCGCGTGTGCTCTGGGGGTGTGGCTGTTCTACGTCCAGCACCAGTTCGAGGACACCTACTGGCATGACCACGAGAACTGGGACTTCTTCGACGCGGGCCTCCAGGGCAGCTCGTACCTCGTGTTGCCCAAGCCGCTCCAGTGGCTCACGGCCAGCATCGGGATCCACCACATCCATCACATCGCCGCCAAGATCCCGAACTACAAGCTGCAGCAGTGCCTGGACGAGAACCCCGCGTTCCAGAAGGTGACCCGAATCACCCTCAAGGAGACGTTCGGGTGCATCCGGCTCACCCTGTGGGATTCGGAGAATAACAAGCTGATCCGGTTCAAGGATCTGCGAAGGTTGCAGCCGGCGTCGTAGGAAGCAGCTTCAGGGTCTAAGCACCAACGATGGATCGGGGTCGACCGCGCGCAGCGTGGTCGGCCCGTTCTCGATCCGGACCCTGGAGCTGGTGAAGCTGTTCGACGGCTGGTGCCCCGCCCGAGGAGCGGACCGGAACCGCCAGCATGGCGATACGTGAGCCTTCCGTGCCTGGCGCGCCACGCCTCGATGTCCCAGGATGATCCCGACCTCCCGTCGTGGACCTCC
>JBDHLD010000203.1:0-7651 GCA_039586035.1 Gemmatimonadota bacterium
TCCGGCGCAGAGTTGACAGGGATGCCGCCTAACACTGGGCCTCCGGCTCGGGTCGCCGGTGGCGCCCCTCGTCCCAACCGGCCCGACGGTGCGGGCTTCGATGAACAGGATGTGATGGTCTGACGGACCGATTGCCACTACGCTGTGGGTGGGGCCGGTTCGGAGGTTCTTGAACGTTGGAAGAAAGCGCGATGAGCGTGCACGGCAGGGCAGCTCGGGTAGTGGGAGCAGCGATCCTGGGTCCTCGTACCGATCCGTCGGAGAACACCGTGCTTGCGCTGATTACCCGAACTTCCAAACGTGCGGCGCAACAGAATTGTTAGTTAGGCAGTGCCAGGGGTGGCGTGGCCTGCTGGAGCGGTCGGGCCTCACTCCAGGGTCGCCAGTACCTTCGCGGTCGTGCCACGCAGCGCTTGGAGCTCGGTCCAGTACTCCTCCCGATCTATCAAGATCGTCTGCGCGAGCGCCGAGAGCTCATAACTCGAACGCATCCGGTCGAACTGCTGACTCCACGGTGGACGCAGGTCTGGTCGAACACCACGAGCACCCAACTCGGTGAGGATCCTTCGCCCGTCCTGGATGAATAGGCTAAAGGCGCCAACGTCATCTTGTGTGTCTTCGAATTGCCTCTTCCAGGTCCAGAGCAGCGCTCCGAGGTCGGTACGGAATAGAAGGTCCTGGGTATCGCCGCCCAGAATCATCTCGAGCGAGGCCATACTGGGGTCGAAATCGTCTGCCCATAGGATGGCCAGCGTGAACCGTCGGACGGCCGCTTCCGCCTCCTCTTCCGACACGGGAGGCGGCGCACCGAAGAAGTGGAGCAGAAGCGAGTCCTCCTGCTGGAACCTCGCGACCATCACGTCGAGTGCTCCGAGGTTGACGGCGAACTCCTGGCGGAGTCCGTCAAGCAACGCATCTCTCTGCAAGCGCTCGGAACGGGCATCCCAAGCGGCGTCAATCGCGAAGGCCAGGAGGATCGAAAGGACGATCCCGATTCCATTCGCCACAATTCTCCGCCAATCGCTTGAGGCAGACATACGTTCCCTCTTTCCCTGAGCCATTGTTCTTCAACCGATCGGCAGTCTAGGGGGAAGGCCGCCTCGAGGGAAAGCGCCATCCGGGTAGCTACCAGACCGCGGCACTGCCTAACAAGGAATTGCTGTGGTCGCGGGATGGGCGTGAGGGCCACGCGGTCACTCGGCTCGCACCTCGCGACCGGTGGAAGCATTGTAGTCGCGCAGCAGAATTCCAAAGTCGTTAGGAAGCGCGTCCCACCCTCTAGCCGAGGTAGTCAAGTCTTGGAGCCGTCACGAATCAAGGCATGGTCCGAAACGGTCGGCATTCTCGCCGTGATCGGATCACTGCTCTTCGTCGGAATCGAGGTGCGTCAGAACGCTGATGCTACACGCGCGGCGACGGCCCAGAGTCTTACCGATGCGTGGGCGGCCTGGAATCTCACGATGGCAGACCCAGAAGCATGGAGTGTCGTGAGGAGGATGCTGGAACTCGAAGACTTCTCCGACGCTCGATTGGAGGACCGCGCGGCGGCTCGTAGCCTATTCAAATCCCTGTTCTCGCATTGGTCCGGCCAACACTGGCAGTATCTCAATGGCAACTTGGACCAGAGTCTCTGGGACGCGACGTATCGGAATATGCAGTTCGACGTCGCTCGTGGTGGAGAGTGGCTAAGGCTGCTGAAGTGGGCTTGGGAGTCAGACGGCTATCTGTTTCATGAGGACTTCCAAGCCCTACTTGGAGGGATGCTGACCGAGCACAGTGACGGGTGATCCTCCCCTCCAGTGCCGCGCTTCTCAACTAGCGTTTGCTGCTGGCGCGGCCTGCCCAGAGGTCCGCGCCGTTGGCCTTGCAGCTCACGACGCGGGTTGGCATCGTGGTACGCAGTAGAACCGCAAAGTCGTTAGCTTCGCTCTCTACCGATGAGTCGGGATGGTAGAGTGGCAGCACGGCCGTCTCCGGAGGCGCCTTCTTCTAACTACTAGTCTCCGCTCGCGCCCCGTTCGGGGCGCGGCCCTTAGGGTCATCCGCCTGCGGTCACACCGCTTGCATACGCAAGCGTTGCGCCCTCCGGCGGACGCCGGAGACTTTAGTCGTTATGTGCAATGGCCAAGGACGGAGCGACTTGAGGGCGAATAGGGGTAGTCGCGGAAGAGTTTTCGGCACCGTGAGGCTTCACCTGACACTTGGTGTTCTTCTCACGGGGTGTGCGGACGTGACTCCGGAAGCGGCAGTGATTCGTACCGACAGCGCCGGGGTAGCGGTTGTTGAGTACGGGGCTCCGGGGGAAGTGCCTGCCGAATGGTCTGTTCAACTGGGCGGGGCAGTCGAACTAACCGTTTCGCCTGAGGATGTGGACCTGTACCGAGTGCGAGGGGCGGTGCGGTTGCCAGGTGGAGGTACGGCCGTGGCCGATGCGGGCAACATGCGTGTTGTCATCTTCGGGCCAGACGGCCGAATGAGGAGTACCCAAGGTCGAGAAGGCGAGGGGCCGGGCGAGTATCTGGACATTGCTCTGCTGGCGAGGTGGGGCACCGATTCCTTGGCGGTCTGGGATCGGAGGCTGAGACGGCTGAATGTCCTCGACGGAGCGGGGGCGTACGTGCGCTCCTTGTCTCTCCAGTCCACGGAGTCCGTGCCGTACGCGAGCGTGATGGGGATCTACTCCAACCGCTCTCTCTTGGCGGCAGGTGGCGTGGCCCTTGAGGGTGAGGTTACCACCGGCCGCCACACGTTCTCGGCGCCGCTGTATGAGTTCACACCTGATGGTGAGGTGGGCACGGAGCTCGGATTGCACCCTGTAGGTGAGAGTTACTACAGGGCCTCGGAGGGGGGCTTCTCGGTTTGGCCGACCCTGTTCAGGACAACTTCCGTCCGACTGGCAGTTGGTGACCGGTTGGTCCTGGGTACCAGTGAGGCCTATGAGCTCCGCTTCCATAACCCGTCCGGAAAGCTGCTGCAGATCGTCCGTCGGTCAGGAGCGCGTCGACCAGTGGACGGAGAGGCGCGGATGGCCGAAGAGGCAGCGATCCTCGCTCCGATGACAGAGGAGTCGGCGGAGCGGACTCGCGCGGTGCTAGCCGATATGGACATCCCCGCCACCCTTCCGGCATTCCGTGATGTGATCGGTGATCGCGCCGGAAACACATGGGTTGAGGAGTTCGAGCCGGGACGTCCCGAGACGCGCGTCTGGGCCGTGTATGCCCCCGACGGCTCACAGGTGGCCGTCGGTCGTACGCCTCAAGGGCTTCAACTCATGGATGTAGGTGAGGACTACGCGATCGGCGTCATCACCGACGAGTTCGGGGTGGAGAAGGTAGTGTCGGCGGTGTTGGTGCGGACGGAAGCCGGAGGGTAGGCCACTGTACATAACAACCGGGCTCCGGCTGCGGCCGCTACGCGGCCTCCGTCCCAACTGGCCACGAGCGAGTGGACTCGGTGAGCAGGATCTGTTTGAAGGAAGGAAGAGGGTGTTAGAACCGAACGTTGCTTAGGCCAGTTCGGAGCCCTTGAACGTTACCGCTGGCCAACGCTAGGATGAGCGCCACAACATCCTCCTCAGCCGCATCGATCCTGAACCCGTTCAGCCCGAGGAACAGGTACATGGCCAAGAATGCGACCCGCTTGTTCCCGTCCACGAACGGGTGGTTGCTGGAGATACCGAAGGCATAAGCCGCGGCCAGGTCCGCAAGATCGACATCGGGCTCGTACTGAAACCGATTCCGAGGACGTTCCAGTGCGGAAAGAAGCAGCCCCCGGTCTCTGATCCCGACGGAGCCTCCGTGAGATTGAATCTGATCCGCGTGGATCGATAGGATGTAGACCGGCGAGAGCCAGCGCGGTTCGGTCACTTCGCAAGCTCGCGCAGCGCGTTGCGGTACTTTTTGGCTCCCTCCGCATAGATTGCCATCGCCTCTTCGAAGTCCGGATCGAATGGCGTGATCAAGATGCCCTCCTCGGTCTCCACCAGATGAATGGTGTCGCCTTCACCCAAGTGGTACCGCTCAAGCATGGGCTTGGGGATGGTCGTACCGGCCGAGTTGCCGATGGCCCGGATGGTAGTCTGCTTGGCCATTGGAGTCCTCCGTTAGTAGTTATAACAACAGTAATTACGTCAGCATCCCGTCACAAGATCCAGGGAGGGTCGAGAACGGCGACGGAAGAAGGACTTGGCAGCCGGTCCGGAGAGGCGCGGCGCCTAACACTGGGCCTCCGGCTCGGGCCGTTCGGCTCTCGACGCAACCGGCCCCGACGGGACGGGCTTCGGTAGATGGAGGCTGCACCCCGAGATGGACAGCCGTAGGTTGCGGCTCGCAGGGGCCAGTTCGGAGCCCTTGAACGTTATCGGGCACCCACGGACCGGATGGTCAACGAACTGGGAGGACCATGAGAGGACAGGTGCCGTGGACTCGCATCGGAGCTGAGTTTCTCGCGATTCTCGCGGGCGTGACTGTCGCTTTGGTCGCTGATGACTGGAGGGCGCGGCAGGCAGACCGGGAGACCGAAGCGGCCGCCCTGGAGGAGATCCTGCGGGACCTTGAGGAGGACTCGGTCGAACTGGCGAGTATGCGGCGCCGGATGCGATGGCAGAACGATGCGGCGCTCTGGGCGCAGGCTAACTTCGGCCGAGACGTACCCGCAGACTCAGCAATCTCCCAGCTGCGTCGTCTAATGATGTACTCGCTCTACCAACCCATTCGGTCTGGGTATGTGGGTCTCCGCGACACCGGAGGGCTGAGGCTCGTCTTGGATCGTGACCTTCGAAGCCAGTTGGTGGTCTACTACGAGAAGGGGCAGCCTTATATGCAGCAGCTTGAGAGGCAGTATTGGCCTCTTCGTGAGACGTTCTTACGAACGGCCGAGTCAGGGATGATCACGGTTGGAGATACTATGACCACTGAACTCTTCCCCGACGGAGTTCGTCTTCAGTTGCTACGACCCTGGAGTGAGCTCTCCTCCAACGCTGAGTTTCAGACCCGACTGATGACCTTTGGACTGAGCGCGTCAAACTGGGGGGTTCGGATCGATGAGATGCTTGGGCAGAACAGCGATCTGAGAGGTGCCCTGGAAGGGTATCTGAGGTGATGTGGCAGGCCGCCCGATAGAAACAGTTATGTGCAATCGCCGGAAGCTTGTGGCCATGGAGGGCACATTCTTCGAGGAGTCGAACTCGGGCCGCGACTACAGCGGCATCTTGTGGATCATGGGCCGATTCGACCGCGGCTGGCCCGAGCGACGGATCTTTGGGAAGCTCCGCTCGATGACGTCGACATCGACACGGAGGAAGGTGTCGTGGGATCGCCACCTCGCGTGCTGCGTTGGGGTCGGAACCCAAGAGCCTCTCTCGCCCTAGCGTGCTTTCTACGCGGGCTGGATCACGCCGGACGTGGTGGGCCGTTCAGGGGCGACCCCGGATCTGGCGGGTGGGGAACTCAATAGGAATGGTGAATTGTGAACGTACCTTCCGGAGGGACGGTGCTGCTGACCGGCGCGACGGGCTTCGTTGGTCGACACGTCCATAAGTCGCTCGTCGAAGCCGGCTGGACCGTGCGTTGCACCACGCGCGACGTGCCGTCTGCTCAAGCGCGGTGGCCGGACCGTGAGTGGGTGAGACTCGACCTAGAGGATGCCAAGTCGGTTGAGCAAGCCCTCCAGGGGTGCGACGCTGCCCTCTATTTGATTCACGGCATGGCGTCGCTCGCCGAGGACTTTCGCCGGGCCGAAGTCCATCAGGCCAAGACATTCTCTGCAGCGGCGGCTCGAGCCCGGTTGAAGCGCATCGTCTACCTGGGTGGCGTCGCGGCGGACGTCGATCCCTCGGACCATTTGAAAAGCCGTGAAGAAGTTGGCGAGGCGCTGCGCGCCGGGGACGTGCCGACGATCGAGCTTCGGGCAAGCATGATCGTCGGCGACGGGAGTCTGAGCTGGATGATCGTGAGGGATCTTGCGGCTCGACTTCCGGTAATGATCCTGCCGAGTTGGCTTCAGTCGCGTACCGAACCCGTATCCATTCAAGACATCTGCATCGCACTGGCGCGGTCCCTCGAGCTCGAAATGTCGGGGAGCGAGTCGTTCGACGTTCCTGGGCCGGAGGTTCTTTCAGGACGGGAGATCCTGGCTCGTACCGCGGTCGCTGTGGGCGTACGGAAGCCGCTCATGATTCAGGTCCCGTTTCTCTCCCCCAGGCTATCCTCTCACTGGGTGCGGTTCGTCACGAGGGCTGAATGGTCCGTCGCTCGTGAAGTCGTGGTGGGCCTCAAGACGGACCTCATTGCGCGGGATGACCGGTTTTGGTCGCTGATTGAGCACCCAGAGCGTCAGAGCTTCGACCAGGCGGTGCATCGTGCGCTCGAGGGCGAGCGCGCACGACCGCCTTTGCAGGGAGCTTGGGCGTGGATCGAGCGAGCCTTGGTGCGGATCGCGACGCCGACTCGAGATCGATAGAGTATGGCGGGATCGTGTCCTGCCCCCGTTAGCGGTACCACTCGCAGTCTCACACCTGGACACATTCTCGGCCCGCCGGTGGGCCTTGGAGAACCGGTAGGTCCAGGTCGATCGGATCAGGCTTCAGACCCTCGGGTGCGGGTGGTCGATAGCCGAGGGAACTGTGCGGACGGACGGTGTTGTACTCCCTCCGCCACTGCTCGATCAGCACCTTCGCCTCGGCCAGCGTGAAGAAGATCTCGCGCCTGAGCACCTCCTCGGCAGGCGTTCCGTTGAAGCGTTCGTTGTAACCGTTCTCCCAAGGGCTGCCTGGTGTGATGTAGAGCGTCTCCACACCCAGGCTGCCCAGCCACTGGCGGACGGACTGCGCGGTGAACTCGGATCCGTTGTCCGAGCGGATGTAATCCGGCGGGCCGCGCTGGGCGAAGAGGCGCGTCAGCGTGGCCAGCACATCGTCGGCTGTCAGCCGCCGAGCCACGACGACGGCCAGGCACTCCCGCGTGTACTCGTCGAGCACGGTCAGCATCCGCAGCGGTCGGCCGTCATGGGTCCGATCCGCGACGAAGTCATACGACCAGACGTGGCTCCGGTAGAGCGGACGCAGCCTGAGGCAGAAGCCATCGTTCAGCCAGAGCCGGCCGCGTTTGGGCTGCCTGCGCAGCACCTTCAGCGCTTCCTGCCGCCAGATCCGCTCGACCCGCTTGTGGTTCACGCACCAGCCCTCGGCCCGGAGCATGCCCGTGACCAGGCGATAGCCATAGCGTCCGAATCTCTCCGCCAGGCGAATCACGTCATGCCGGAGCGCTTCCTCGTCAGGCCGCCCTCTCGGCACCCGTCGCTGGGTCGAGCGGGCCTGGCCCACTACCCGACACGCCCGCCGCTCGCTGACCCCGAGCCGCTGCCGCACATGCACCACGCAGCGTCTGCGCCGCTCGGGGCTTAGAAGTTTCCCTTCGACGCTTCCTTCAGGATCAGGTTGTCCAGCGTCAGGTCCGACACGGCACGCCGCAGCCGCTGATTCTCCTGCTCGAGCTCCTTGAGCCGCTTCGCCTGATCCGTCGTCATCCCACCGTACTCCCGGCGCCAACGGTAGTAGGTGTGCTCTGTCACCCCCAGTTCCTTGCACACCTCGCGCACCGTGCGGCCGCCCGCCAGCTCCACCTCGGCCTTCCTCAGGTAGTTGATGATCTGG
>JBDHLD010000204.1:0-6244 GCA_039586035.1 Gemmatimonadota bacterium
CGATGTACGCGTCATCCGCATGAGTCACTCTGAGGTCGAGGGTCGGATCTCGAAGCTCGAGTTCCACTACCTGATCGGAACGGCCGAGGGCATCGATCATCGTGTCGAGCGCCACGAGCTCGGGTTGTTCACCACGGCTGAGACCCTCGAGTGCTTTCGACGTGCGGGCTTCAGCGACGTCGCCCACGACTCCGCGGGCCTGACGGGTCGGGGGATGTTCGTCGCGCGCGTCGATCGGTCACAGGGCGAGCCCTGATGGCTCGCTCGGTTCACAACTGCGTTGTCCGCATCGCTGGGTGACGAGCAGCTCGAGTTGCGTCGTCGAGTTGCGGAGCCATCAGACGGCACCAGAATACGGGTGTCCGCAATGCACTGCCCCATGGAGCGCGATCTATGACCGAGCCTGACCGAACGGGAGATCTGGTGGCGTCGCAAGCTGCTCCGTGCCTCCGCGACGGCGATTGTCCGCAAAGCGGCCGCGGCGCGCGGCTTTCCGCACGATGCCGAGTCGCTTGCCGGGGACCTCGTGGATATCGCGCATCGACTCAAAGGCGCTGGAATCGACCCAGCCTTCAGCGAGCGACTGGAGTTAGGCGCCAAGCTGATCGCTCGCGGCGAGCAGAGCTACATCGGTGAGTTCCCCGACCCCTACGTATGCCGTCGTTGCGGAGCGATCGAGGCGAACACGCCCACGTCCAGCTGCGAGACGTGCGGCGCTCACGAGCTCACGTTCGAGCGCTTCCGGCCAGTCTACTGGATGACCCTCTATCGACCGCACGAGGTCATGACGCGATTGGCCGAGAATCCACCGCTCTTCCGCGAGGCGATCGATCGGCTGCCCGAGGATCGACTGGAGTGGACGCCGGCCGGAACGGCCTGGGCGGCGGTCGACGTGCTTCGTCACGTCCGTGACGCCCAGTCCGTGTTGGCCCAACGCATCGAGCTCATCTTGGATGAGGACGACCCCCCATTGGAGTTCCAGGCGGTCTTCGAGTGGACGAATCAGGGGACGGGGCAGGCGGAGTCGGCGCATTCGATCCTGGAAACGTACATCTCGTCCAGGGACGCCTCGGTTTCGCGTCTTCAAGTCATGGATCCTGACGGCTGGAGCCGCACGGGAGTTCACGAGGAATTCGGGCGCGTCACGCTGATCGACCAGGCGAGCTACTTCGCGGCGCACGAGTTGATCCATCTGCGTCAGCTGGAACAGCTCCGGCGCGCCATCGTCGGCTAGGTCAGGCAATCACTCCAGTCCAGCGCCATATGAAGCAGCAGCCCCAGCCCAATCAGATGTACCGTGCCGGCGACCGGGCGCAGGCCAGGGTTGTCTGCCCGGCGCCTCAGCAGGACAGGAAGGACACACAAGACGGCATACAGCACGATGGCAGGCACCGCGTGGAGCGGGTGGGACCCGATCGAGCACCGAGTGGGATCGTACACGGGATCGGCCAGAAGGTGATCGAGGTCGACCACCATCGTCGCGAGGAGGATCAGCGCGGCCTGCCGCCAGTAGCGACGGTAGAACGCGAGCGCGACGAACAGGGGCACCGTCAGGTGCAAGGCCATGTGAACCATTGACCGAATGGTAGCCCGGCGTGTTCCCCCCATCCAGGTCGGCTCGCGCCTGGCCAGCGTCGCCCGGGCGTACGCTGATTCGCCTCGAAATCCTGGGCCGCTCGACGCCTCAGGACCGACCCGAAGGGTCGACCGGACCGCACTCGTCGTGCAGACCATCTACGAAGTACTTCTGGTCGGGCACCGAGCTCCGGTTTTCGAGCGGCAGGACCGCAACCGTGGGCTGGCCGAGAGGTGTGCGACGAGCGTCGGGACCGCGGTCTCGAGACGAGAGCCACCAGACGCCGATCGCCGACGCCCACAGGACCGATGCGGAGACAAACGCAACCAGCAGCCGCGTACGGAAAGCCCGGGTCGAGACTGGCTCGGCTCGCCGGACGCCGGACGGCCACAGTCGCGGCCTTCATGCCGTTCCGAGAACTGGCTCGAGGTGGACTGGACTGGTAGGGTGACCATGAAGCGATTCCGACGGGCGGGCCTATTGGGGCCTTGGCTGGCGAGCAGAGACGCGGCGGGCCGGCTACGCGAGGATCACCCACCGCGTCAGGGTTCATGCATGACTACCGTTGGCCTGGCCGTATTCGTGTTCCTCGGCTTCTTGGTGCCGGTACCACTGCTTCATTGGCTAGACCGGCCAAGGCGCTCCTCAAGGCCCGAGCGGCAGTAGATGTACGCCGGTCACTTCGCCGCTGGCCTCGCCTTGAAGGCCAAGGAGCCACGCGCTCCCATGTGGGGCATCCTCATCGGCGTTGGTCTCCTGGACCTGCTGTTCGGGCCCTTCGTGCTGATGGGCTGGGAGCGCGCCTCGGTAACGCCAGGTATCTCGCCGGGCTTCTCACTGGATCATATCGACTGGTCGCACTCGCTGGTCATGTCGGTGATCTGGTCCGCCTTGTACGCTGCCCTCTTCCTACGATTGGGAGCCCGAGTGGCCGGGGTGATGGGGGTGGCCGCTTTCTCGCACTTCCCGTTGGACCTCCCCATGCATCCTCCCGACATGGCTCTGTGGCCCGGCTCAGACGTCCATCTGGGACTGGGCCTGTGGCTGACCCTGCCTCAGGGTTGGTGGTTCGTGGAGCTGGCGTTCATCGCGCTGGCCTGTGCTTTCTATCTACGCGAGGCTCGACCGTCGACCGATTTCGGGGGGCGCGCAGTCGCAGTCACGATCGTGGTGCTCCTGCTTCACGCTACGAACTCCCCGTGGCTGTCCCCCCTGTAGCGGGCTGACATGGGAGACGTGATCGACGGCAGGCTTCGCGAGCTCGGCTATGAGCTGGCCGCCCCCAAGGCGCCGGTCGCCAACTACCTCGGCACGAAGCGATCAGGCGATCTTCTGTTCGTGTCTGGTCGGGTGAGCAGAACGCGGGGAGAGGTGGGGACCGATCTCTCCACGGACTCCGCAAGGGAAGCGGCTCGTGACACGATGCTCGATCTCCTGTCCATCATAAAGAACGACATTGGCCGGCTGAGCAAGATCACGTCGATCGAGAAGCTCAACGGTTTCGTAAGGTCGAGCCCGGAATTCACGGAGCAGCCTCTCGTGGTGGACGGGGCGTCCGATCTGCTCATCGCACTCTGGGGCGACGCTGGTCGCCACGCTCGAACGGCCACCGGCGTCGCTCAGCTCCCCTTCGGCGCCGCGGTGCAGCTGGAGCTGGTCGTCCGGTTGGGCAGCGACGCCTGAGTCCAGCGAGGATCCATGACCGATTCGCCGAGGGTACGGGTACACCAGCTGTACGGATCGATCCCGCTCGTCGAACGGTTGATCACGGGTCAGGACGGTGAATCGTATCCGTACCTCGAGCCTGATCCGGAATTCAGGCCGGAGCTGCCTCCTGGCGCGATCCGCGGCGATCCATCGAGGCAATCGTATTGCTCCGTGCTCCACACCCCGAAGTACTTCTATCTGGACGAAGACAGAGAGTGCGTAGACTGCGGCGAGGCCTTCGTCTTCGAGGCCAAGGAGCAGCGATACTGGTATGAGACCCTTCAGTTCAATCTCAACTCGGTGGCGGTTCGTTGCCCCAGGTGCCGGGGGCGGCGGCGCCGGACCGCCGAGTACGGGAGACAGGTCGGGCTCGCGCGGGAGGCCGTGGCCGCCGACCCACAGGATCCCGCTCCCTACCTGGATCTCGCCGAGGGCTTGGTGCGTCAGCACCAGGCGTCCGGAGCGGGTGGCCTGGATGAAGCCGTGTGGGCCTCTAGACGGGCTGGTAGGCTCTGGCCCGGTGGAGGAGGGGATCCCGAGTTCTGGGAGGGAGTCGCGCATTGGCTGAGCGGGCGTCCGGCGACGGCCGAGCCGTTGCTACGGCGTTTCTTGTCCCATCCGGCATCGATTCGCCGGAGGTACCGTCCGATGGTCAAGGAAGCGCAAGACCTCCTGCGGTTGTGTGGCTGACGGTCACGCGAAGCGCCACCCGTGGCGTCAAGTGCTTCTCCCTCCGGTACATTCAGCCCAACGAGCCCGCAAGAACCGACCAGGGGTGGGGCCCGTGAAGCGCGCCGGTCACTCGGATCCCAGCGCCTCCATGGGACTGACCTCGGCGGCCCGCCAGGCGGGCACCCAGGACGCCACGATCGCGACGCCTCCGAGCAGCAGGCCCACCGTGACGAACGTCACCGGGTCCAAGGCCGGCACACCGACCAGCAGCCCGGAGATGAACCTCGTAAGGACCACCGCGCCGATGATTCCCAGGAAGACGCCCACCGTGGCCAGGATGGCACCTTCCGCGAGGACGCCAGTCCACACCTGATGCCTCGCGGCGCCCAGGGCGCTCCGGATGCCGAACTCGCGCGTACGGCTGCCGACCGAGAACGCGAGGACCCCGCCGATACCGACCGCCGCGATAAGCAAGGCCAGCAACGCGAACCCGCCGAGAAGCATCGTGTTCAGCCGCCGCGGCGCCACGGACTCGTCACCCAGGTCCGCGATCGTCGCGACGTTGACGATGGGTTGATTCGGATCGCGGGCCAGAACCACCTCGCGCACGCGGGTTGTAGACCGCGTGACCCGCGTCGGCGTCGAGGCCTCCGTCCCTGGTGTCCGTGACCACACCGACGACCGTGCGCCAATCGGGACTCAGGCCCAGGAACTTGAACGTGTCGTCGGTCCAGGCGATGCGCTGACCGATGGGGTTGCGCTCGCCGAAGTACGAACGCGCCATCGATTCGTTGATCACGACCACGCCCTGCGCATCCTCGAGATCCGTGGTCATGAACTCGCGACCGCGAAGGACCTCGATCCCCATGGTCGTGAAGTAGCCCGGCGAGACGACGCGGAAATCCGCTCTGGGGGCAGGCGCGCCGGGCGTGGGCTCGTGTCCTTCGACATCCATCTCCAGGCGAGTCGTGAAGCTGCCCGGGTTCGTGAGCGGGACCGAGCTGGTCAGCGCGGCGCCTTCCACGCCGGGGAGGGCGGCAACGTCGTCCAGGATGCCCAGGTATTGGTCCCGGATCTCCGCAGCCGAACGGCCTGCAGTGTTGGCCGGAATGTCCATCGACAGGATCTGGGCGGTTTCGAATCCCGGGTCCACCTGGTTCAGGTGCATCATCGTTCGCAGGAGTAGCCCCGCGCCGATCAGGAGCACGAACGACGTTCCGATCTGGGCCACCACGAGCACGCGCTGGGCGCGCCTGGCGCCCGAGCCGACCGTGGACCGGGGTCCGCCACTCGTCAGCGCGCCGCTCACGCTGTCACCGTCCGGTAGCGCGGGCACCAACGTAAAGAAGACCGAGGCCGCGATGGCCGCCAGGAGCGTGAAGAGAAAGACCGACGCATCGAGCGCGATCTCGGAAGCGCGCGATGTGAAGCGCTCCGCGAACGTGACGAGAAGATCGATGCTCACCGAGGCCATGAGTAGCCCGAGCGCCGCTCCCGCGCCTGCCAGTACAAGGCTCTCGACCAGGAGCTCGCGCCGCAGCGCGATCCGGCTCCCACCGAGTGTGACCCGGATCGCCAGCTCGTGATCTCGCCGAAGCACTCGCGTCAACGTGAGGTTCGCCAGGTTGGCGCAGGCGATGATCAGCACCAGGAACGCGGTGCCCAGCAGGATCAGGAAAGTCGGCCGTGCACGCGAGGTCAGCTGTGCCTTGAGAGGCGTGACGGTGACCTCGAAGCCCGAGCCAACGTCATACGCCTCCGGGTGGTCCGCGTGAATTCGTGAGGTGATGGCGGAGACCTCGGTGCGAGCCGACTCGATGGTGGCCTGGGTCGACAGACGCGCGAATACCTCGGTCATCCGATGGATGCGATCATGGTTCATCGACGCATCCAGGTGATGCGGACTTGCCGCCATGTTCACGTAGATGTCGGTGCGCTCGGGATAGGGGGGCGCCGGCTCGGCAACTCCCACGAATGTCGCCGTGCGCCCGTTCATCTCGACCGTCTTCCCGACGATGTCCGGATCGGAGCCGAAGACGGTTCGCCAATACGCATGCGACAGGACGATGACCGCCGCCGCGTCCTCTCCGTCGTCTTCGCGGCCCACCGTCCGGCCGAGGGTCGCGGACAGTCCCATCACCTCGAAGTAGTTCCCCGTCACGATACCTGCCCGCACACGGCGGGGCTGGTCGTATCCCAGCATGGTGAAGGAGAGGGCCGAGAACTCCGCCACCGCCTCGAGGGATGGGGATCCTCGACGGTAGTCGTCGATCTCGGGGACCGAGAACA
>JBDHLD010000205.1:0-4297 GCA_039586035.1 Gemmatimonadota bacterium
CGGGCGAGGTCTCTCCCTTCGACCGGCACCTGTACCGCATGGACTTCGACGGCTCCGACCGCACCCGTCTGTTCGACGGTGACGGGCGATTCGAGGGCTGGCCATCGCCGGACGGTGACCGGATTGCGGTGGTCCACTCCCGGGCGAATCGCCCACCGGAGCTGTTCCTGGCCGACAATCGCGCAGGCGCCGAGCTCGACCAGGTGACCGTGTCGCCCACGGCCGAATGGCTCACCTATCCCTGGATCCAGCCCGAGATCGTACGCTTCACCGCAGCCGACGGGACTCGGGTCCCGGCTCGTATCTACCGACCGGATCAGTTTGGCGCGACCTCGAATGGCGCGGGAGTGATCTTCGTGCACGGAGCGGGCTATACGCAAAACGTCCACAACGGCTGGAGCAACTACTACCGAGAGTTCATGTTTCACCACTACCTGGCGAGCCAGGGCTACACGGTCCTCGATATCGACTACCGCGGCAGCGCGGGACACGGCCGGGACTGGCGCACCGCGACGTACCGTTGGATGGGTGGCAAGGACCTGAGCGACCAGGTCGACGGCGCCCGGTTCCTCGTAGCGGAGGAGGGGGTGGATCCGACGCGCATTGGCATCTACGGCGGGTCCTACGGCGGCTTCATCACGCTGATGGCTCTGTTTACCGAGCCCGACGTGTTCGAGGCGGGCGCTGCCCTCCGGTCCGTGACGGACTGGGCCCACTACAACCACTGGTACACGGCCCGGATTCTCAACCAGCCCCAGGACGACGCCGAGGCCTACGAGAAGTCCTCCCCCATCTACTTCGCCGAAGGACTGGAAGGCCATCTCCTCATGGCCCACGGCATGGTGGACACCAATGTCCACTTCTCGGACGTGGTCCGTCTGTCTCAGCGGCTCATCGAGCTGGGCAAGGAGGATTGGGAGATGGCGGTCTATCCAGTGGAGAACCACGGCTTCCGGGAGCCGAGCTCCTGGACCGACGAGTATCGGAGAATCTTCGAGCTGTTCGACGAGGCCATCGGGGCAGGCGTGTCGGTGGATCGGAGCAGGGCCGCGCCCTCGCGCCCCTGACCCTGCGGGCGGCGCCGTGAGACGACCCTGGTTCAGCTCGGAAACAGGAAGATCGTGCTGCTCTCGGACCAGGTCGTGAAGGTGCCCGCGTAGGCCCGCATGGCCTGGGCCAGACCCTGGAGGCCCGTATACCGGACCTCCATCCGCCCCAGGTGCTCCGCGTTGAAGGCGCCGCCGTCCTCCGCGCGGCGCCAGCGGTACTCGACGATGCCCTCGTACTGGAACTCGAAGCCGTCGGGGAGACGCGACTGAAGCTGGCTCGGAACCGCGCCCCAGTCGGACGAAGGCGGAAAGGCCCCGGTCTCGGCCAGGTGCTCCAACGCCGCGAGTCGGACGGTCTGGGCATCGCTGACGATGTGGGCGGCGTCGGCCCGGAACACCGCGCCGCGGATCTTGGGCACCGCGATCCCGGAGAGGATCCCCAGCAGCGCCAGGGTCACGAGGAGCTCGACCAGTGTGAAGCCGGCCGTAGCGTGTCGCCGCGGGCAAAGGGAAACGGTGTTCATCGTGCAGCCTCCCAGAACGCCGTGCCTATCAGCAGGTCCGCTCGTTCGCCCTCGCTGACGTGCTCCAGGCGACTCCCGGACTTCTCCGCCGACACGTAGTACTCCTGCCCGTCCCTGACGTAGTCGAAGCCGTCGATGGGCAGACCCAAGACCTCCAGGTTCGGCGGAAGCTCGCCATGCTCCTTCCGATACGACTCGACTTCGTCGACCACGAGTGCGACCCAGATGCGCAGCTGCGCCTCGGTCGCCTCCGCCGGGAGGCCGACGACCGGCCGATTCCAGGCGATCACGTTCCAGAGGATCGACAGCACGAGCGCGAGCCCCGCGCCGAGGGCGTAGAGGAGCTTGCGCCGGTCCCGAGCCGCCACCTGGCGCACGACCACTTCGTCACGGCGCTCCTGCTCCTCGGTGACCGCACCCATGGCGGACGCCACGGCCTGGCTCCACGCCCCGGAGTCGAACTCAGTGGTCTCCGGAGTCGGGTGTGTCCCCCGACCCCGACCGCTGTCGGTCATGCGCCGATCTCTCCTGTTTCGGTCGAACGGACCCTCGATCCAGGAGTCTCGACGGCACTGAAGCGGAACTGGAGCAGGATGGGCTCGGGGACCGGGGCTCTCTCAGGCCTCCAGTCCGGGAGATCGCTCCCCCACGGGGACGGGAAAGGGGAGCACGTTGCGCGGTGGCGCCAGCGGGCAGGCCCATCGCTCGTCGTACGCGCAGGACGGGTTGTAGGCGAAGTTGAAATCGAGCACCATCTCGGTCTCGCCGGCGCCGAGGTCCGCGCCCTTGATCGTGTCGTACAGGTACCGGCCCCCACCGTAGGAGCCCCGCCCGTTCGTGGCGTCGCCGAACGGGAGAAAGAGGCCGCCGCCGTAGCCTGGGATCCAGAACAGGTCCAGCTCTGCGTCGCCCTCGGGGCCGAGAAACGCGACCCGGCCGATTCGGCTCAGCGTCAGGGTGCCGTCGACGCCAGCCTCCACGGCCAAAGATTCGCGGACGACGTGGCGCTCGATGCGCCCAACCGTACGCCATGCCGAGTGGTACGGTGCATGACGAAGCCCCGTGAAGGCTCTGCGGGCCGATTCGGCGAGTGGCGTGCAGGGATGCGTGCGGAAGAGTCGATTCCGCGTCTCGATGAAGTCCCGGTGGGCACCACGCGGGTCGGCGACGGCTCGGTCCCGGATCCGGGTGTACAGCTCGAAGACGCGGCGCCGCCAGTCGGCCAGGGCCAAGGGATCCTTTGGCGGGTGCGTCACTCCGGTCGCCGGCGCCGTGCGTCAGTCCTCGGTGGTACGCGGGCGCCTACGCACTCGTCACCGCTGTATCGCTACCGCCGGTGAAGCCGCTGATCACGATGCCCACGACGATCGTGGCGAAGGTCCCAACCACGTTGTAATACAGCCATGCCAGGTCGGTGGTGACGGACACGATGGCCACGGCGAGCATGCCCGCCACCAGCCCCCAGAACGCGCCGTGGCCGTTGGCGCCCTTGACCCCGAATGCCAACAGGAAGACCCCGAGCAGGGAGCCGTAGAAGAACGATCCCACCTGGTTCACCGCCTCCAGGAGGGATCCCAGCTGCCCGGCGTAGAGCGCGAAGAGGCATGCCACCCCTCCCCACAGCAGCGTCGTGACCTTCGAGACCAGGAGGTAATGGGCGTCCGTATCGCCCTTTCTGAAGTAGCGCCGGTAGAAGTCGATGACCGTGGCCGAGGACAGGGCCGTGAGCTCGGAGTCCAGGGACGACATGGCGGCCGCGAAGATCACCGCGATCATCAGCCCCAGCACGCCCGCCGGAACGTACTGGATCAGGTAGGACGGAAAGACGTAGTTCACGTCGTTGGAGGAGGCGCCCCGCACCTCTGCCACCAAGGCCTTGGACTCGTCGCGGAGCGCTTCTAGGCGATCGTCGTAGTCCGCGATCTGCTGCCTGAACGCCGAGACGTCTCCGCCCCCGTGACGCGCGTCCAGGAGCGACAGGGTGGCTTCTCGCCGCCCCGCGTGCAGGGTCGCATGCTCGGCCTCCAACGCCTCGAAGGCATCGGCCTGGTCGCTCGCCTGGACGACCGCCACCTCGGCCGTGTTGAACACCAGCGGCGGCTGCTCGAAGTGGTAGAACACGAAGAGGAAGACCCCGATGGCCAGGATGAAGAACTGCATCGGGACCTTCACGAAGGCGTTGAAGATCAGCGAGAGCCGGCTCTGCTTGAGGGAGCTCGCGGTCAGGTATCGCTGCACCTGGCTCTGGTCCGTGCCGAAGTACGCCAGCGCCAGGAAGAATCCGCCGATCATGCCCGACCAGAGCGTGTAGCGGTTGGTGGGGTCCCAGGACAGATCGATGGACTCCCACATCTGGTGGATCCCGCCGATGTAGGCAACGTCGGCCACGCTCACGCCGTCGGGCAAAGCCGCGAACAGGATGAACAAGGCGGCGCCGATCCCCACGAACATCATCACCATCTGAATTACGTCGGTCCAGATGACCGCGGTGATGCCGCCCATGTAGGTGTAGGCGATCGTCACGACGCCCATGACCAGTATGGTGACTTTCTCGTCCCAACCCATGAGCACCGAGAGCACGATGGCGGGCGCGTACAGCACGATGCCGGCCGCCAGCCCCCGCTGCACCAGGAAGATGAAGCTGGCCATCGAGCGGGTCTTCGGGTCGAAGCGCTTCTCCAGGTACTCGTAGGCGGTGAAGACCTTGGACCGATAGAAGAACGG
>JBDHLD010000020.1:0-66566 GCA_039586035.1 Gemmatimonadota bacterium
CATGACCTACCTTGGCCAGGAGGGCCAGGAGGGGAAGGAGCGGCGTCGATGGTTCAGGAACCTGGGCTCGGACCAGATCATCGTGAGCTACTCGTTCAACTTCAAACGTGACGGGAAGCTCAACGCGCGGGTGGATCTGGCCAATCGATTGAACAAGGCGCTCTTCGAGCGCTTGAGTCGGCTCCGGCCAAGCAACGACCCGCTCCCCGGGCTCTTCGTGACGTCTTCAGCCTTCGATCCAGCCACGTACGGCCGGGAGACGGTGGGCCTGTACAAGCGCCGGCTCGGTCTGGACGACGACGGCAAGACGCCGGTAGACTTTCTGATCTCCACCAACATGGACCCGTGGCTCACGGATACCGAGACCGGTAACATCATCCCGACCCTCATCGATGAGCTCCGGGACGTCGTGCTTGCCGAGGTGAAGCGACTCCTGGTCGAGCTAGACCAGGAGGACGCCGATCAGCGGAGCTGACCCGCCAACCGATTCAACCACCAGAGGAAGATCCATGTCGATGCCAGGTCCCCGGATCGGAGCCGCCACGGGGTGGCAGCAGTTCGCAGCGGACGAGCGCGCCAAGGGCGCCGAGACCAACCAGCTCTGGCACCAGATCCTGGCCGAAGGGCTGCCCTTCCTTTTGGAGCGTCAGGCCGAGAACGAGGCCCTGGGTTCCAACGACGCGTGCGTGTATTGCTATCGGCCATTCGGCCCGAACCTGGGTCGGAATCGCCTGAATCGTTATTACTGCGACGACTGCGACACCTTCATTCGCACCATGCCGGGCCAGGCCGAGCTGGTCTTGCCGACGCTGGTGGTGGACATCCGCAATTCCACCGGCATCGAGCAGAGCCTGGGTGCCGACTGGGTAAGGGCGATCCGACGATTCCGGCGGGACGTGGGCCGGACGGTCCAGCGACACTACGGATTCGTCATGAATACGGCCGGCGATTCCCTGATGGCCGTATTCCCACCCGGATTTCTGCCTCCCTCGGAGCGGGGCCGAACCAACGCCGCCGCCGAGGCCATCGCGGCAGCGGAGACCTTGGCCGCCCGGTCTCCCACCGAGTACGTGGACGGGAGGCTGCCGTACGGGACGGCCGTCCACGCTACGGACATGATGCTGTTCTCGGTTCGGGGCGACGAGGAAGATGACTTCTTCTTCGATGACGACGACGACGATGGTGCCTGGATGGCGTCGCCGACGGAAGTGAGCGGCCCGGTGTCCATCGACATGGCCGGAGAGGCCATCGTCGTAGCCTGTGTGCTCTCTGACGCCGCCGCCGCCGGCGAGGCCCTGATCACCGAGGCTGCTGACCGGGAGGCTGGGAAGGACGTGTCCGAGTTCGTGTACGAGGACAAGGCCACCAAGGCTGCGCCCGTGCGGATCCGTCACCTGCGTGCGGAGCAGTCAGGGTCCGACTGACCTGCTTCAGGCGCTCGCGAGAATTCTCGCCATCTCGGCCACGGCCAGCCGGCCGAGGTCCAACACGGGGAGATCGCCCGCGGCTCGCAGGGCTTCCAGCGGTTCGGCCGGGAATCCGACGTAGTCGATGAGCATTGCGTCGCCCCCGGTCTCGCGCAGGAGCTCCAGGGCGCGCTCCACCGAATGCTCGTCTGCCTTCCCGAGCAGGTGCGTCCGGCATGTGAAGCCGGCTGTATGCCACTTCTCCGAAGCCGGAGCGGTCTGCGCCTGGAACGGTACCATGACGTCCAGCGACGCGCAGGATCGGTCCCGCAGCGCACGCACGCCCGCTTCGAAGGGACGGACGAGTGGGCGCTCGGCGCTCAGGTGTGGAAAGGGACCGGCACAGAGGACCAGATGCGCCACCACGTACGGATCGAGCGCTGTGATCGCGCTCTGGAGCCGAGGCTCCAAGAACGGCGCACCCAGCACGACCCGCGTGCCGTCGCGCATCCGGGTCTCCAACGGGTACCCGTCGCCTTCAAACACCGGTAGATCTTCGATGCCAAGCCCGTCGAGCACTCCGCGTACCTCGAGATGCGCCAGACCTTGGAGCTCGGGAAGAGTCTCGAGCAAGTCGGCCCTCGGCGTCTGGCCGATCGTGTAGATCCCGACGACGTGGGGGCTCATCGCTCCTATCGGCTTCTGCCCTCCGGGTTGCTTGCGGGGCTTCGATGCGCCTGCATCCGCCCCCCTACGCCTTCTGATACACCTCCCCGCCGCTCTCCCGGAACTCCTCGGCCTTCTCCTCCATGCCCAGTTCGAGGGCGTCCTCGGCCGACTCGATGCCGTGCTCTTTGGCGAAGTCCCGGACGTCCTGCGTGATCCGCATCGAGCAGAACTTGGGGCCGCACATAGAGCAGAAGTGGGCGACCTTGGCGCCCTCGGCGGGCAGCGTCTGGTCGTGGAAGTCCAACGCCCGCTCCGGATCGAGTCCCAGGTTGAACTGATCCCGCCAGCGGAACTCGAAGCGGGCCTTGGACAGCGCGTTGTCCCGGATCTGGGCGCCTGGGTGCCCCTTGGCCAGGTCAGCCGCGTGGGCCGCGATCTTGTAGGTGATCACGCCCTCACGGACGTCGTGTTTGTCCGGCAGGCCCAGGTGCTCCTTCGGCGTCACGTAGCAGAGCATGGCGGTGCCGAACCATCCGATCATGGCGGCGCCGATAGCGCTGGTGATGTGGTCGTAGCCTGGGGCCACGTCCGTGGTGAGCGGCCCGAGCGTGTAGAACGGCGCCTCGTCGCACCACTCGAGCTGCTTGTCCATGTTCTCCTTGACCAGGTGCATGGGAACGTGCCCGGGTCCCTCGTTCATGACCTGGACGTCGTATTCCCACGCGCGCTTGGTCAGCTCGCCCTGCACCTTCAGCTCGGCGAACTGGGCCTCGTCGTTCGCGTCGGCGATGGATCCGGGCCGGAGCCCGTCGCCCAGCGAGATCGACACGTCGTAGGCCGCGAGGATCTCGCAGATCTCGTCCCACTGGGTGTAGAGGAAGCTCTCCTTGTGATGGGCCAGGCACCACTTGGCCATGATGGAGCCGCCCCGGGACACGATGCCCGTGACCCGCTTGGCCGTGAGCGGCACGAACCGGAGCAGCACGCCCGCGTGGATCGTGAAGTAGTCCACGCCCTGCTCGCACTGCTCGATGAGGGTGTCGCGGTAGATCTCCCAGGTCAGGTCCTCGGCGACGCCGTCGACCTTCTCCAGCGCCTGGTAGATGGGGACGGTGCCAAGGGGGACCGGGCTATTCCGGATCATCCACTCCCGGGTCTCGTGGATGTTCTTGCCGGTGGACAGGTCCATGATGGTGTCCGTGCCCCAGCGGGTCGCCCACACCATCTTCTCGACCTCTTCGGCGATGGACGACGTCACCGCCGAGTTGCCCATGTTGGCGTTGATCTTCACCAGGAAGTTCCGCCCGATGATCATGGGCTCGAGCTCGGGGTGGTTGATGTTGGCCGGGATGATCGCGCGGCCTCTGGCCACCTCGTCGCGCACGAACTCGGGGGTGATGGTCGACGGGATGGCGGCGCCGAAGGACTGGCCGGGATGCTGCTGGGCCAGGGCCGTGCCGTCGAAGAGCTCGCGACGCTGGTTCTCCCGGATAGCGATGAACTCCATCTCGGGGGTCACGATGCCCTGTCGGGCGTAGTGCATCTGGGTCACCCGTCGGCCCGGCCTGGCCCGACGGGGAGCCCGCACGTGGTCGAAGCGTAGGTGAGCGGTGGCCGGATCCGTTGCCCGCTCCCGCCCGTAGGCTGACGTCGGCCCGTCCAGCACCTCCGAGTCGCCTCGCTCCTCGATCCAGGCTGCCCGGAGCGGCGCGATCCCATGACGGACGTCCACCTCGATGTCGGGGTCGGTGTACGGTCCCGACGGGTCGTAGACGTAAATGGCCGGGTTCTCCTCCTCGCCGAAGAGCGACGGCGTGTCGGCCTGCTGGATCTCGCGCATGGGGACGCGGATGTCCGGACGGCTCCCCTGGACGTAGACCCGCCTCGATCCGGGCAGTGGCTCGGTCATCTCGGAGGCCAGCTCGTGGGCCCGGTCGTGGACTTCCTCGGGCGCGTGGAGACGTGCGGTGGATCCGTTCGTGACAGTGCTCATGACTTCGCTCCGTGGCGAGCTGGATGGATCGCATTCTGGCGAAGGTCGAACCTGACCACGGAGAGCGGGCCGGACCGCGAGAGCGCGGCCGGTTCGGCGCAGGAGAGGCAGGAAGCTTCCCTCCGCCGGCGCTAACCGGATCAGGTTCCAAGGGTGTTTCTCAGCTCCGCGGGCCGCCGGGCCCACATTGGCCCGAAAGTGGTCCGTGAAGCACCCCTAGCTTCGCACCCGGAAGCTACCGGGAGACGGCCGGGCGGTCAAAGTTTCGGCGGGCCGGGACCGCCCTCTCGCCTGGAGTGGTTCAACCATCCAACCCGAGACGCTCGCGCCTTCCTTACCGATGCCAACCATCTCACCCAGAACGGTATCCAACCTCTTGCAGGCATAGTATGTGGGGCATACTATGTGATACCAAGTATAGAGACTGACGACGCCTTCCTGGGTCTCGCAGGTGGAACCGCGAAGCCCAAGGACCCGAGGAGACCAGCTTCATGACGCTGGAACGGGAATGGATGCGCGGTGCCGCGCCGCTGGCCGTGCTCACGCTGCTGGAGCGGGGCGAGATGTACGGCTACGAGCTGGTGGAAGCGCTCGAGCGCGATTCCGGTGGGATCCTGGCCATGGGTCAGTCAACGGTCTACCCGCTCCTCTACAACCTCGAGGGTCGCGGCCAGGTGGAAGCGGTATGGCGGAAGGCACCGTCAGGTCGTCGCCGCAAGTACTACCGCATCACGCCGAAGGGGAAGGCGTGGCTGGCGCGGCAGCGGGACCAGTGGGACCGACTGGTCGAAGCGCTGGGCCGACTGGGGGCCGGCGGCGCGGAGGTGGCGACGTGACGACGCCCAGGGAGGGCACTCCCCTTCCAGCGCGGATCGAAGAGCTCATCGCGGAGGTCCTGGGCACCGCCGCCCTCCGCTTCGTCGAAGGACGCCACGACGTGGAGCGGGAGCTACGGGCCCACTTCGAGGACGGCCTCCGCTCCGGCAGCTCGACCGAAGAGCTGGTCGCCCGATTCGGGGACCCCGCCGAGGCAGGCCGGCGCATTGCCCGGACCATGCCGCGGGCGGCCAAGAGAACACGTGGAGAGGTGAGGAGGTGGTGGATGTCGCCCAGAGAGTGGTGGACGGAAACGCGGCGGGCGGCGCGGCGTCTGGGGCGGGCCCGGGGATTCGCCGCGCTGGTGGTGTCGACGCTGGCGCTGGGCGTCGGCGCGAACACCGCCATCTTCACCGTGATCAGCGCGGTGTTGCTTGACGACCTTCCGTATGCCCAGCCGGACCGGCTCGTGCGGGTGTACGAGGGCCACGAGGAGTATCCCACGCGTGCTCAGTTCCTCCGTGCTCCGGTCGTGGCCGAGTACAGGACGTGGGATGAGGTGTTCGAGGGGTTCGGCGCCCTCTACACCTACCGGGAGGTGGGGGCGGATCTCACGGACGGCTCCAGTCCCCAGCGGATCAACGTCGTCCGGGTCTCGTCCGGGTACTTCGAGACCCTTGGGGCGGCCCCCGCCCTCGGCCGCACGTTTACCGAGGACGAGAGCTTCGGCCCCGGGGAGGCCACCTCCACCACGGCCCGCATCAGCGACGTGGCCATCCTCTCCCACGGACTCTGGGTGGACCGGTACGGCGCCGACCCAGACCTGGTGGGCAACACGATCCACCTGGACGGCACCGCCTTCGAGGTCGTGGGCGTCATGCCCGAGGGTTTCAACAATCCCTTTGGTTCCGAGGCCCACGTCTGGGTGCCCCAGGACCTTCGTTCCGGCGGCAGCAACGGCTACGGGAACTACTATCTGTCCGCCGTCGCGCGGTTGAGAGATGGGCTGACCGTCGAGGCGGCCCAGGAGCGCGTGAGGACCCTGTCCAGGGGCTACGCCGAGGCCCAACCGGACGTCGAGGGCGCGTTCCCGCGTCTCATCCCGCTCCAAGCGGACGTCGTGGGCTCCACGCGCAGGTCCATGATCCTCATCCTCGCGGGGGCCGCCGCCCTGGTGCTTCTAACCGCCTGCGTGAACGTCGCCAATCTGCTCTTCGCGCGGGGCTTGACCCAGGACCGCGACCTGGCCCTGCGCTCTGCGTTGGGGTCAGGCCGTGGACGTCTCCTGGCGGGGATCCTGACGGAGAACGGAATTCTAGCCGCGGCAGGAGGCATCGTCGGTCTTGTGCTGGGGTCTGCGGGAGTCAAGCTCCTGGTGTACATGGCTCCGGATGCGCTGCCGGCCATCGCCACATTGGAGACGGACGGACGCGTGTTCCTGTTCGGTCTCACCGTCACGGTGGCGGCCCTTCTGGCTTTTGGCCTGACCCCCGCCTTGAGACTCTCGAGGGTCGCGCCCGCCGAGGTGCTACGCTCCGGTGACCGTTCGTCGACCCGGGGCAAGGCCATCCGCCGCGTTCGAGATGGCCTGATCGTGGTGCAGATCGCCGCCGCACTGGTCCTCGTGGCAGGCGCCGTGCTCCTGGCGCGCAGCTTCCAGACGCTCCTCGACCAACCCCTCGGGGTTGAGGCGGAAGGCGTTTTGACCTACGAAGTCCACTTGCCCGAAGCCCGGTATCCTGACGGGGACGCCCGCCACGCCTTCCACGTGCAGCTGCAGGACCGGGTCGCCGGCCTACCCGGGGTGGAGACGGTGGGCGCTACTTCGTGGCTCCCCGTGAGCGGCCGGTACCACAGCTGGATGTTCTACTGGGACCCGGAGAACCCGGACGGCTCCAACGACGAGGCGTGGTATGACACGGACGTGCGCGTCATCGCCGGCGACTACTTCGGCAGCATGGGCATCGAGCTCCTGACAGGGATCGACCCCGTCGACGCGGATCTCGCCGCTGAGCCCATGGTCTGGGTGAACCGGGCCGCAGTAGAGGAGGTCTTCGGCGGACGGGACGGAGTGGGCCAGCGGATTTGGGTGGCCGACGCGATGCGACGGGTGATGGGCATCGTAGAAGACATCGCCCACGGCGCACGGGGTGAAACGTCGCGGAAGGCCTACGTACCACACGCCCAGTTCGCGGGAGACCGGAACTGGGCCCTCATCCAGACGGTGAAGGCTCAGGGTGACCTGGCGGCGCTGCGGGAGGCGGTCCGGTCGGAGATCCGGGCGCTCGACGCGCAGCTCGTACTGTTCCGGCCCATGCCGTTCGACGAAGTCCTTCGGCGAGTTCGTATCCAGGACCGGTTCGCCGTCATGCTCATGGGGGCGTTCGCGTTCCTCGCGCTCGTGCTATCGGTGGTGGGCACCTACGGTGTCCTGGCCGCGAGCGTGGCCGGCCGGACCCGTGAGTTCGGCATCCGCATGGCTCTAGGGGCAGACAGGGAGAGCATCCGCGGCATGGTGCTGAGGTACGCGTGGCGCCTCACCGTGCCGGGCGTGGCCCTGGGCGTTCTGGCGGCGTGGGTGGCGAGTCGGTGGATCGAGGCCCTGCTCTTCGGCGTCGAGGCGGGGGATCCCTTGACCTACGCCGGGGCAGTGACGGTCTTCCTGATCGTGGGGCTGGTGGCGGGGTGGCTTCCGGCGCGGCGAGCCACCCGGGTGGACACCGTGGAGGCTTTGGCGGCCGAGTAGGCTTCATCCGCCGGGTTGCGACGGCTCGAGCGTCCGGTCAAGCTGAGCTGGACGCTCACCTCTCCGCCTTGCTCATGCGACTCACGGTCCTCATCGCCACGCTTGCATCCATCGCCGGCCCGCTGGGCGCCCAGTCCACTGTGCGGTTTCGGCCGGGCATGATCATCACCGAATCCGTGCGGATCGAGCCCGGCACGTTCCGTGCGCCTGCGCCTGCCTCGCTCGATTCGGCGCTGATCGTCGTACAGGGCGACGGAGTCCACGTCGATCTCACTGGCGTCACCCTCGAGGGCACGTCGTCGTGGGCGGACCCTGACGCCGCGGTTGGCGTGGCGATCCGGATCGACGGCGGGCGTGACGTGACGGTCCGCGGCGGGGCGATCCGCGGATACCGGTTTGCCGTCCTCGCTCGTGGCACGCGCAACTTGAGCATCCTCGACAGCGACCTGAGCTACAGCTGGAAGCCACGGCTCTTCAGCCTGGTGAGCCACGAAAGCATCGTGGACTGGCTCTCCTACCACCACAATGACGACGGTGAGTGGATGCGGTACGGCGCCGCCATCTACCTCGAGGACGTTCGCGGCGGCGAGATCCGCGGCAACCGAGCCGTCCAGGGCGGGAACGGCCTGCTCATGACCGGCACGGACTCGGTCACCGTCCGGGACAACGAGTTCACCTACAACTCCGGCCTCGGCATCGGGCTCTACCGGTCGAGCCATAACGTCATCGTCGGGAATCGCCTGGACTACAACGTTCGCGGCTACAGTCACGGCGCCTATCAGCGGGGCCAGGACTCGGCTGGCCTCCTCCTCTACGCCCAGAGCTCTCACAACGTCGTGGCCTACAACTCGGCGACCCACTCGGGGGACGGCCTTTTCCTGTGGGCCGGGCAGCGCACCATGGACACGGGCGAGGGTGGCGCCAACGACAACCTGATCTTCTACAACGACTTCAGCTTCGCGCCGACGAACGGGATCGAGGTGACGTTCAGCCGGAACCGATTGATCGGCAACGTGGTCGAGGGCAGCCGCTACGGCGTCTGGGGCGGATACTCCTGGGAGACCGAGATCCGCGGCAACTGCTTCGCCGACAACGAGTTCGGAGTTGCCATCGAGCACGGCCAGGACAACGAGATTGTGGGCAATCGCTTCGACGGGGACTCGCTCGTGATCTCGCTGTGGTCCCGCGAGTCCGAGCCGGCCGATTGGGGCTACCCGCAGCACCGGGACACCCGGAGCCGGGATCACCGGGTGTCGGATAACGTCATGGCGGGCAACGCCGCGCTATGGCGGCTGGATCGCACCATGCGGTACGACACCGTGGGCAACACGGTGCTGTCCGCAGTGCCCGACCGTCCGTGTCGGCCGCACGAGCTTCTTGGTGCCGCGTTCGACTCGATCGCGACGATGCTCAGGGGCTCGGCCTTCGACTCCGTCGCCGCAACGCCCCCAGGGATTCAGGCCGACATCCCCACCTCGCCTGAGGCACGCTCTCCTCGCTCCGCCATCGTGGTCGACGAGTGGGGTCCGTACGACGGCTCGTCGCCCAAGCTGTGGCCGGTAGATACGGCCCAGGCTCCCGCGCGCCTGATGGTCCTCGGACCTCCCGGCCGGTGGCGCGTCACCAGCCAATTCGGCGTGGATGCCCTGTCCAACCGTGAGGGCGAGGTGGGCGACACCCTGGTCGTGACGCCGACGGCGTCGATGGCTCACGACTGGCGGGTGGAGCTCGAGTACGTGGGTGCGAGGACGGTGTCTCCACGGGGACAGCGCCTCGAGGCCGGCGTCCCCGTGCCCTTCTCCTTCACGCGCTTCGATCCGCCCATGGACTGGACGGTGCGCTTCTTCACCTGGGCCGACAGCGCCGGGGACCCCACCGAGCATCCCGGCGGCTTCGCGGCCATGATGGAGGGTCCAGCGTCTTTCACCCGGCAGGAGGCGCGCCTGGCTTACGTCTGGTACCGGCCGGTCATCACCGAGCTACCGGAGGGAAGGTGGGCGCTGGAAGCGACCACCTCGGTGACGCTGCCGCCCGGCGAATACTCGCTGCGCGCCATCAGCGACGACGGCGTGCGCGTCTGGGTGGATGGGGAGTTGGCGGTCGACCACTGGGAAGCTCACGGCTCGGCGGTGGACTACGCGCCTCTCACCGGCGGCCGCCACGACCTCAAAGTCAGGTACTACCAGATCGACGGCTGGGCCGAGATCCAGGTCGATGTCGTGCGCGGGTCGGGAAGGTCGCCGGGGTCGCCGGGACCCCACTGACGCATCCGGTCTCCTCCGCGCCGGAGCCGGCCACGGAGTGACGGCAGCAGCGGGGGCTACCGCGAGCTCCCCTCTCCCGCCAACCGCTCGATCCGCTGCTGAACGGTCCGCATAGTCCCGTGGAGCTCCGGATGGGCCTGATCCCACACCTCGACGAAGCGGCTGCAGTGGTCGAGGGCCAGACCCTTTTGTCCCTGCTCCTCGTAGAGCTCGGCCAGGCGCAGCAGCACCATCGGCAGCTCGCCCACGTCGACAGCGCCGAAGCGGTTCCGGTTGTCGATCAAACGTGCCGAGTGGCTGGCTCAGCGCCCCCTCGACCCCAATGCCCGCCTCAACACCGGCGCCACCGCGGCGTACGGCCGATATCCGGCCGTCAGCACCGTGCCCGACTCGCCGGCGATCAGGAACAGGGCGGGAAAGCCGTTCACACCGAGGGCGCGGGCCCGGTCGAAGTCGTGCCACGCCTCCTGCTTGTTCTCGTCGGACGACATGCGGGCGCGGAACGCGTCGAGGTCCAGCCCCACGGACTCCACCAGTGGGGGATAGGCCTCTTCCGACGTGACGTCTACGGCCTCGGCGTAGAAGGCCCTTTGCAGTCGTGTGAACATGTCGAGCTCCCGCTCCGGCGCGAGCCATCGGGTCGCTACCACCGCCAAAGCGGGCAGCTCCGTGTCGTACAGCCAGCCCTCCCAGTCGAGGGGGGCGAGGTCGACGGGTTGCCCGGTGACCTGGGCAATCTGGGTCCAGGTGCTGCGGAGGTAGGTGCGCAGCCCGCTGTCGAGGGGCTCGGCGGCCGGCCCGGGCCTCAGCCCACCGACGATCACCTCGACGGGGAGCTCGAAGTCGTCGTGCAGTCGCTCCAAAACCGGGGCGAACCCCCAGCACCACGAGCACATGGGGTCGGCGACGTAGAGGAGGCGTGCCGCCACCGCATCACCGTTCGATCCACTCCGGTCGCCTCCGCTCATCGCCCCACCAGCTGGGCCCGGAGGTCGCCCACGTCGTACTGCCCGTTCCGGTTGCCGTCGTTGTCGAGGATCTCCGAGTCCTCCTCCGACGGAGGGAGCGCCTCGCTGCCCAGGAACGGCGCGACCAGGCGGTCCACGGCGAGGCCCAGGCTGGCCACCAAGAGGCCGAACGGCGATGGGGTCCGGAATCCGCGGGCGTCGCGGATCACGACGTCGCCTTCGTAGTCCCCGGTGCTCACCGGGGTCCCCGACACGACCAGCTCCTCGCCGGAGACCGCTACCGTGATCCCCAGGGGCAGCTCGGGGTGCGACGAGAGAATGTACGGCGGCGCCCCACCGCCCACGGCGAGCCGTTGCTCGTAGGGCTCGCGCACCTGGCCCGGAGGCAACTCGTCAGCGCCGATGACCGTAGTCTGTTCTGCCGTCGAGATCCGGAGCCGGGCCGCGCCTCCTTCGATGCGGATGTCGTGCAGGGTCACCGTCGAGGGAAGGCCCGAGGCCCTCAGGGCCCGGGGCTGGGTGGCGTTGGAGAAGCTGGCGGGCCGTCCGTCGGCGGCCCAGGCATCTCCTGCCTCTCCCCGGTTCCCACCCTGGGGGTGGGTCCGCTGCAGGGTACGGTTCCCGTCGGCCTCGACCAGCGAGAAGAGATAGGTCTGGGCGCTGTCCGGGTCGGGCCACCGTCTACCGTCCTCGTCCCAGTGATAGATGAGCACCCCGGAGGCCGGCAGGTGGCGGTCGAAGCCCATCCGGGTCCGATACTCCACGACGAAGCTCTCCGTGCCGGTGGAGTCCAGCGGCAGCTTGAGCACCCGCCCGGACGACTGGACCGGCTCCAGGACGAACTCCTCGTGCAGCACGCTTCCTACCTCCTGGACTTCGAGCCAGCCCAAGCGCTCCTTGGACCACGGCGCGAACCCCGTGGGACCGAAGTTGCCGCTGACCTGATCCGAGGGACCGCACCCCCAGGCCCCAGCCGCCATGAGGTCCCAACACCCCAACACCCAGCGGCGCTCGGTGGGTTGAGACCCCTCGATGGGGTGGTAGAAGTCGGGCAGTCCCAGCACGTGGCCCAGCTCGTGAGACGCCACCGGCATGGCGCCGATGTCCTGTCCGGCGCAATCCACCGCGGTGGACAGCACGTAGCCATTCACCTCGACGGGCGCGCCGTCCGGGCGGGCGTCGTCCGAGGCATAGGGGACGTCGCCGTTCCAAGGCGCCAGTCCGCCGAAGTGGGGCCAGGGCCCGGTGCCCCCACAGTGCGCGCCCACCTCGTGGTACAGGAAGAAGACGGAGTCCACGGTCCCGTCGTCGTCGCCGCTGTTGGGAACGCCGTCCGGCCCGTCGTTGTCGAACTGCCCCAGGTCCAGGCTCTGGTCCACCGCCGCAATGGCCTCGAGGAGGTACTCACCGGTCCGGGGGGGCGCGCCGTCGGCGAAGTCTCCACCACGCACCTCCGCCAGCGTCAGCCCGGCCCGGTACCACGGTACCACGGTGCCCGCCACCGTCAACGCGCCGCGTGAGGCTTCGTGGTAGAGGTCGCCGATCGTGCCCTGGGCGCTGGGGCCGTCGAACAGCGCCGCCCGCAGGTCGTCCGATGAGAAGACGGGCTCGGGCGAGTCGGCGAAGAGCGCCGGGATCACCAGGACCCTCAAGGTCCCTGCGACCGGCTCGCTGTCGGCCACGGACGCAGGGGCATCGTGGGCCCCTGCGCGGACGGTCCACCCGGACTGGTAGAGGAGCCGCCGGTCGTGAGGCGATCCGGCGGAAGCTTGTCCCGCATGGACCCCGCGGTCGTCCTGGCGGAGCTCAGCGAGGGACGGCACGTGCTGTCCGGCAACGGGCACGGCCCCTGGGCCCAGTGTGGCCGCCAAGGCCAGGGCCAGCGCAAGGACGGAGGCGAATCCCTCCCGCAAGAAGCGTCGCTCACCGCTGCGCGCCAGAGCTCTCACCGGCCCAGCTCCAGGCGGTAGGACGCCGAATCCCTGAGTCGGTTCTCCCCGTCCGCCACCTGGAGCACGGACGCTACCGGCGAGGCGGATGGGTCGGCGACGCGGAAGTCGAACGCCAGGGGGCCCGGCACCGTTCGCACCACCACGACCCGCGTCGTGTCGCCTCGGCTGTGGAAGAAGACCTGGCCCTCAGGGGCCGAGACCGCCGTGACGGGAGCTCCGACGAGCTCCACGAGGGCGGCACCCTCGTCGTCGGCCGGGAGCAGCGCGACGCTCCACGCCAGCGGGTCCTCCGGGGCCGTGGATTCGCAGGCGGACAACGCGGCGGTGAGACCCACTGCCGCGACGGCGAGGCGTCGGGCGCGAATCGGTCGTCGGAGACGGCCGCCGCCGTTGGCAATGCCGCCTGGGGACCGTACGCGGTGGCGGCGCCCGGCCTTGTGTGACGGATCCAAGCCTTCCACCTCCCCGCCCGGGCGGCGCCGCAGCCATGGTCGTTGCAGATGCAGAATCACCCTCCGTCGCGCATTCACCGGCGCGGCCGTGACACCGGTTGGAGCCTCGGGCCTGATGGCAGGGCGCGCCGCCCTCCCGTCAAGCCGACGGCAGAAGCGACGCGCCCATGCTCATACGCGGAATCCGCGTGGGTGTTGCGAACCTCGGGTCAGCGCGCCCGCCGCAGCAGCAAGACCTCGGCGTGGCCGTCTCGCTCCCGATCGATGAGGCGCGCCACCGGGATGGGGCCCGCCCGCACCTCCACCGCGACGCCGCCGTACCGCGTCTCGAGCCAGTGGCCCGACAGCCGACCATGGAGGCCGAGCCACCTCGCGTGCTGCCGGATGCGGCGCGTCGCGCTCCTCCCGATCCACGAGCGCAACGGCACGGTGTGGTCGTAATATCCGGGGGCGTACCCCGCGTCGAGCCACACGCCGTCCCAGCGGACCGAGGCCCAGATCCCGGCAGGGTAGGCCCGGGCTCGTACCGGACGGTAGTGGTTCACCGCCCACCCACGACGGGCGCACCAGCGCCACCCATGGACGGGATGGCCCCTGCCGTTGCGGCAGAACGAAGGGCCCTTCTTCGCGTGCCGCGCCGCAGGGACGTACACCGCCTGTGCGTCGACCGGAGCCGGTGCTACCGAACCGGCCAGCGCGAGCGTCAATCCGAGGACGCCAATCGTTGCCTTCCGCATGGTCCACCTCCTCCAAATCGCGAGCCCTCGAAGCGCAGAGCGGGGCACGGCCCATGCCAAGAGCTGAAATGGTGAGGTAAAACATTAAGCGACAACGATATACGTGTGTACGACCGTGGCTGACAACACGGCGGTTTTGTCCACAATAGAGGACACATCTCGCGGCGTGACGCTCACCGAGGTGCAGGGCCTTGTGCTCGCGTCAGGCCGTCGGTTCAGCCCCCCGGTCGCTTCGGCCAGAGGACGCCCTGGTCCATCGTGGTGACCGGTCCCACACCCTTGTAGACGAACTTCTGGACCCGCTTCCCCTCGTAGGTCTCGGTCGTGTAGATGTTGCCCTTGGAGTCCGTGGCGATGCTGTGGACCGCGTAGAACTGGCCGGGCTGGCGTCCGCCGTCACCGAAGGTCGTGAGGACCTCCATCGAGCTTCGCTCGATGATGTAGACCTTCTCGTTCTTGCCGTCGGCCAGGTACAGGAAGCGCTGATCCGGGTCCCGGGAAAAGGCGATGTCCCAGGTGGACCCGTCTCCCAGCGTCTCGGGTGCGATGAACTTCTCCATGACGAAGGTGCCGTCGGTACGGAACACCTGGATGCGGTCGTTGGGACGATCGCAGACGTACACGAGTCCGTCGTTGGAGGGCTCGGCGCAGTGGACGGGTGTCCGGAATTGTTGGGCCGGCGGGGCGTCGGGGTCGTACGGGCCGATGTCTTCGTCCGACGGCTCGTTGCCGTAGGCGCCCCAGAACCGCTTGAACTCCCCGGTGTTGGCGTCGATCACCGCAACCCGCCGGTTTCGGTAGCCGTCCGCCACGTACGCCTCGTCGCCGGTCGCGTCGAACGAGATCTTGGCCACGCGCCCGAAGCGCTCCGTGCTGTGGCTGTCGCGCTCCCGCTCGGGAATGACCTCGCCGCCTTCGCGTACGAGCGAGGGATCACCGATCTCCATGAGAAAGCGCCCGTCCCGGGTGAACTTCAGGATATGGGCGTCGCCTGATCCGTTGCCGCCGATCCAGACGTTGTCCTTCGGGTCGACGGTGATGCCGTGGTTGGACTCGGGCCAGGTGTATTCGTCGGAGGGCCCGCCCCAATAGCCAACCAGGTTCCCCTCCGGATCGAACTCCAGGATGTTGGGCGCGGGGTAGCAGCACGAACCTTGGGGTGGGTCCATCGCGGCGCCGATCTCGTCTTCGTCCAGCGATTGCTGGCGATGGATGATGAAGACGTGATCCCGGGAGTCCACACCGACGCCCACCGCGTTGCCGATGAGCCAGTGGTTGGGGAGGGGCTTGGGCCAGAACGGGTCGACCTCGAACATGGGGGCGTCGACCCTCGCTCCGTCGGCGGCAATCTCTTCGAGGGCGGCGGATCCGAACCCCAGGGCGGCGATGGATCCGAGCAGGATCACTCCCAGAACCAGATTGCGCGTCAGCTTCATCCTCTCTCCACGTGCGAGTAGGGGGCCTCATGTGTCCCCTGTGATCGGGCGCGGGCGTCCGTGGCCCCTTCTGGAGTGAACTCTCATCCTAGGCCGGAGGACATCCCCTCGTCCAGTCGTGGGACGGGCAGCGCGGGGGAGGGTGCGAAGCCGGCTGGAGGGAGTCGTTGAAGCCCCCGATCGTGGAGCAGCCCGCTTCCCGTTCCGGGAGGGCCCTCGGCGCACGCCACAGGGCGCCGGCGGCGGAGCGCGGGGCACAGGCCTTTCCAGCGTGGCTCGCAGTCCCCACTGTGTCGCGACCGGAAGCCGAACCCGCCCTCAGCGCCGAACCTCACTGCAACGCAACCATGAGAATCTCGTTCCAGCAGGAAGCTGATTCGCGGCAATTCCGACGCCGCGCTGAGCCATCCCGGCGGCCGAGCCACGCCGCTCCGACCCGGGCGAGCCTGATGCCGGCGTCTTTGATGATCGCCATCATGGTGCTCCTCGCGGCAGCCGAGCTGGCGCTGAGCCTTCTGACCCCGACCCAAGCGGCAGCCCAGGACTCCGACCTCGTGATCCTGCGCAGCGGCAACCCCGTCGTGGGCGAGGTGAAGTCGCTCAGGCGGGGCACCCTCGACTTCGACACGCCGGAGATGGACGTCGTGGGCATCGATTGGGACGACATCGCGTTCGTGACGAGTCCTCTCTTCTTCGAGGTCGAGACGTCGGGTGGCGAGCGCTACTTCGGTAGCCTGGCCTCTGCCGACACTGCCGTACTGGTCATCGTGGGCCAACAGCGGTCGGACACGATCGACTTCCAGGAGGTGGTGGAGATCGGGTCTCTCGAAACGAGCTTCTGGGCGCGCACGAGCGGATTCGTCGATCTCGGCGCCAACCTGGCGAAGGCGAACAGCCTGGCGTCGTTGCTGACCCAAGGGCGCTTCGCCTACCGAGGCCCCCAGTGGGGCTTCGAGGTCAACGGAGACACCTACGTCCAGCGGCAGGAGTCCGTGGACACGGCGGGGAATACCTTCGAGCAGCGGACGAGCCGGGCCAGCGCGCAGGCCACGCTGAACCGCTTCCTCGGCGCTCGCTGGGTGGCGTCGGCGTCGGGACGGTTCGAAACGAACGAGGAGCTCAACCTCGATTCCCGGTTCCTGGGCATCCTGGGGGGGCAATACATCATCGTCCGGAATCAGGGACTCGAGTTCAACATCGGCGCGGGAGGCACGGTGAACGACGAGCAGTTCACCGGCGAAGAGCGCCAGACGACGGGCGAGGTATTGCTTACCGCCGTCTTCGACGTCTTCGACATCGGAGACATCGACATCTTCACGAGCCTGGACACCTACACCAATCCGACCGACGGCGGGCGCTTCCGCCTCAATTTCGACGGCCGTGTCTCGTGGGAGATCTTCGAAGATTTCTTCCTCGGTTTCACCACCATCAACCGATACGACAGCAAGCCCCCGTCCGCAGACGCCAGCACCACGGACTTCCAGTACGGCGTCACCATCGGCTGGAGCTGGAGCTGATGTTCCCCTTCCGGTCCTTGAGGAATCTGTCGCTGGTCGTCTTTCTGGGGTCTTCCTCGCTGGCTGGTCAGGAGCCTCAGCAGTCCGGATCGACCCTCGACGAGGCCAACCAGCTCGTCGCTCGGCTCGTCGAGCTCGATGGCTCACTGGCTCTTCTCGAACAGCTCGCAGACCAGGAAACGCCGGAGGCCGGCGATCGTGTCGCAACGCGCACCGCCAGCTACTCCACGGAAAGACGCCAGGTCGTCTGGGAGCTCGGCGAGGCGGCGGGACGACTGCCCCAGGACTCGTTGGCGCAGAGGACCGCGGCCTTCGCGGACAGCGTGCTGGCGGCCGAGCTCGAGCGGATCGAAGCCGAGGCTCTGGCTCTGTCCGGAGAGGCCGTGGGTATCCGGCGCCGCCAGGCCGACGCGACCCCGTCCACGCAGCTGGAGCTGCAGATCCGCCTGGACGGGCTCTACGAGCAGATCACCGACCGGGTCTCGGACTACGTCGAGACCCTGGAGCGGATGGAGGCTCGGGGGATCGAGCCTCCCCTCGCTGTAGAGCGCCTCGACCGCTTCCTCCTTGGCCGGGCCGAGATGGCCATCGGCGAAATGGACCTGGCGACGACGGAGATGGAGGTGCTGGAGCAGGCCATCGCCGCCGCAGGAGACGCCGCCGAAGCCGACGTGCGTATCCGCCTCGAGGTGGCACGGTCGCGTTTCACGGACGCCACCGAGGCCTTGAGAGCCCTCATCGACGCCATGGACCGACGGGGGATGGAGACGGGGACGCTGAACGAAGAGCTGCTGGTGCGCTCCCGGGACTTCACTCCCGAGAGCGTGGACGTACACGTTCTGGGCTTGCTCGCACGGAGATTCGCCGGCCGCGCGAGAGACTGGGTTTCCGACAGCGGTGGCTCTGCAGTCGTGCGTCTCCTCGCGGTCTTGGCGATCCTCTTCGTCTTCCGCCTGTTGGCGGGACTGGCGCGCAAGCTCACGCAGCGGGCGGTGGCGACGTCACGCTTGAACATCTCGAGGCTGCTTCAGGACACATTCGTGTCCTGGGTGGGGCGGGCGGTCATGATCTTCGGGATCCTGATTGCCCTGAGCCAGGTGGGGCTCGACCTGGGTCCGGTTCTGGCCGGCTTGGGCGTTGCCGGGTTCATCGTGGGGTTCGCGTTGCAGGACACGCTGGCCAACTTCGCGTCGGGGTTGATGATCCTGATCTATCGGCCCTTCGACGTGGACGACCTGGTCGAAGCGGGTGGGGAGTTCGGCAGAGTATCGGCGCTGAGCCTCGTCTCGACGACGCTGCTCACGATCGACAATCAGCGGCTGGTCGTGCCGAACAGCCAGATCTGGGGCGGCGTGATCCGCAACGTCACGGCGCAGCGTGACCGGCGAGTGGATCTGGTCTTCGGCATTGGCTACTCCGACGACATCCCGAAGGCGGAGGCGGTGCTTCGCCGGATCGTAGACGAGCACCCTCTGGTGCTCGACGACCCCGAGCCCGTGGTCAAGGTGCACAGCCTGGGCGAATCCTCCGTGGACTTCGTGGTCCGGCCGTGGTGCAAGACCGACGATTACTGGGACGTGCATTGGGACATCACGAAGAGCGTGAAGATGACCTTCGACGCCGAGGGCATCTCGATCCCGTTTCCGCAGCGGGATGTGCACGTCCACCAGGCCGCGGCGGACTGAGGGTGCGCCTGTGGTTCCGGTCGGGGCGATGGACGAGGGGCAGCTCCCGATCGGGGACGCCGGGTCCAGCTCGGCCGCTCGCGAGCCGTGCCCATCCACCATCGGTTCGACCGACGACCCCGTGACGACAGCCCGGCGCGGACAGGCGGTCAGGGCCGCCGTGTCGGTGTCCTTCGCCGTCGGTCTGCTCCTGCTTGCGCCTTCCCGGCCCGAGGCGCACGAGATCCCCGCCGACGTCACCGTTCAGGCATTCATGCACGCCACCGGTCAGCGAATGCGCGTGATCGTGCGGGTTCCGCTGGAGGCCATGCGGGACTTCGACTGGCCGGTCACCGGGCCCGGCTACCTGGACCTGGACCGGGTGGCTCCAATGCTCCGGGACGCCGCCCGGCTGTGGATCGCCGACTATGTCCAGCTCTACGAAGAAGCGCGCGCCCTGTCTGACGAGGAGATCGTGGCGGCACGGGTGTCGCTTCCGTCGGACCCGTCGTTCTCGACCTTCGAGACGGCCCTCGCCAACGTCATGGGGTCACCGCTGCCGTCCTCGACCCTTCTCCCGTGGGAGCAGGCGGTTCTGGACGTTCTCCTGGAGGTCCCGGTTGCCTCCGCGACCTCGCGGTTCTCCATCGATCCGGAGTGGGCACACCTGGGGCTCAGGACGCTGACCGTGCTTCGATTCGTGACACCGTCCGGTGCCGAGCGGGCGTTCCATTACACGGGCAACCCGGGCCTGGTCAGGCTGGATCCGCGCTGGCACCAGGCCGCCCTCCGGTTCACGCGGCTTGGGTTTCACCACATCCTGGAGGGCATCGATCACCTGCTGTTCGTCCTCTGCCTGGTCATCCCTTTCCGACGCGTGGGGCCGCTGATCCCCATCGTGACGTCGTTCACGGTGGCTCACTCCATCACGTTGATCGCCTCGGCCCTGGGCCTGACGCCCAGCGCGCTCTGGTTCCCGCCCCTGATCGAGACCCTCATCGCACTGTCCATCGTATACATGGCGGTGGAGAACATCTTCGGCGCAAACGCCCAGCGCCGCTGGCTCCTGGCCTTCGCGTTCGGCCTGGTGCATGGATTCGGGTTCTCGTTTCTGCTCAGGGAGTCCCTGCAGTTCGCCGGTGGGCACCTGCTGTCGTCACTGCTCTTCTTCAATATCGGCGTCGAGCTAGGTCAGCTCTTCGTGCTCCTGTTGATGGTCCCCCTCCTGAATTGGCTGTTCCGGCGGGTGAGCGAGCGGATGGGCGTCATCGTCCTTTCCGCCGTGGTGGCCCATGAGGCCTGGCACTGGATGACCAATCGCGGCGGCCGGCTGCTCCAATACGACTTCAGACTGCCGATACTGGACGCGTCGCTCCTGGCCACTTTCATGCGCTGGCTCATGCTCGGGCTGATCGTGGCCGGGACGGTGTGGGGACTGTCCGGGTTGTACCGGTGGCTTGGCCGAAAGCTGGGTCAGGACGACGCCATGGCGACGGCTGGGGGATGACGAGAGCGCCCGCACGAGGGGCGGGGTAGGGCCGGACGCGAGCAGGGCAGCTCGGCGGGAGCGACCGCCTGCCCCCCCCGGGGAGCCCCTCCACGGGCACTGGCGCGAGAAGACGCCCGCCGGGCGCGAGCGATCCCGGCGGGCGTCAAAACGCGAGTGGCCTGCGACGGCGTGGCGCTAGCGTCCGGTGTCTGCCGCGAAGCAGTAGAACAGACCGTCGCCGCCGGTTCCCTGCAGGTCCGCTTGGCCGCAGCCCCGGGATCCGTGTGCGGAGTTCCACGAAGTGGGATTCTGGCCGCCGCCCTGCCGGTCGTGATGCCCCACCCGCGCGCTGCCGTCACCGGCGTTGCTCGTCCAATCGGAGCAGGTGGCGTCCCCGCCGTCCTCCGCAACGAACAGGTGACCGTCCAGGGTGGAGCCCGTGATGATGTCGTGCCGGTTGGGATCGTCGCCCCGACCGTTCACCATGTCGCCCTGCTCCGTCAGGATGGTCTCCTTCGTAAGGTTGGCGTCATCGCTATGGAGGTCGTCCACGCTCTCGGCGACCATGACGCCGGCGTAATTGTGCCAGGGTCCCTCGCCGATGCGGTCCCGGGCGTGCACGGCCTCGTGGCCGTCCATGCCCGCGCCGCTCAGGTAGGCATGCCAGGTCAGGTCCCCCGCTCCCGCCGCCTCGGCCAGCGACTGGCAGTGGGCGTCCGCTCCTTCGAGGCCGCCGAGGTTCGCGCCGTCGCCGGGGCCGGCGCTCGTGATGAAGAAGCTCATGTTGTCGCTCTGCGCTTGGGCCGGCTGGGCCGCGGCCAGCGCGAGCGCGGCCAGGGCGGGAATGGCTTTGGTCATCATCCGTACTCCTGTCTGCGGGTTGCGGATCTATCGCCGCACGTACTTCTTCACGGTCCGGGGCCCCACCTCGGCTCCGTAGACGTTGCCCATCCCGTCGACCGCCACGCCCTCGGCGGCGCTGGTCCCTGCGTTGTCCGGGTCCGGTTCCGGGTCCGGAATGAACGCTGTGACCCAGCCGTCGTTCGCGCTGCCGATGTAGACGCCCCGCTTCCAACCTGGATTTCGTGCCGTGTTGGATTCGGAGTCGGCTGCGTACAGCACGTCGTCGTCGTCGATGAAGAGGCCGCTCGGCCGGCCGAACTGGGTCCAGGTCGCCAAGTGATTCCCGTCCAGGTCGAAGATCTGGATGCGGCTGTTGCCACGGTCACCCACGAACAGCCGTCCCTGGCTGTCCATGGCCAGGGCATGGGGATCCCGGAACTCGCCATTCTCGGAACCCGTCGTCCCCCACGCTTTGATGAACGACCCGTCGCTGGCGAGCTTCACGATTCGGTTGTTGCCACCGGCGTCATGGCCGTCCGCCACGAAGATGTCTCCGTTCGGAGCCACGAGCACGTCGGACGGCTTCGTGAACGTGTCCCGCCCATCGCCGGCAACGCCCTTCTGCCCCAGGGTCATCAACAGCTCCCCCTCGGGGCTGAACTTGTAGACCACGTGCCCCCATCCCCCGGGCACCGGCGCGTAGCCCACCGCGTCCGCGATCCAGACGTTGCCCTCGCCATCCACGAAGATGCCGTGGGGCCAAGCGATCAGACCGGCGCCGAAGCTTCGGATCAGCTTGCCGTCAAGGTCGAAGAGCATGACCGGATCCACGTCGCTCTCGACGCACAGGTTCGTCCCGCAGCGCTCGGCCACCCACATGCCCATGCCATCGGGGGTCGGATAGACCGCGCTCGAGGCGCCGTACGTACGGCCGTCTGGAAGCTCGCCCCACGCCTCCGAGGCGACCCGGTACGGGTTTTCCAGCGTGTGCGGGGCTTGCGCTGCGGCAATCGCCGGGGTCGCGACGAGGGTGAGTCCAGGGACAAAGGCTGCGCATAGGACGGGCAGCGAGACGAGTCGGGAGCGGGTCATGGGGATCCCCCGAGGATGAAAGTGGACTTAGGCCCGGTGGGCCATGAGCTGCCAGACCCGATTCACGCTCTCCGAGATCTCGTGCATGGCGGCCATGGCCACCGCGTCCAGCTGGCGTCCGATCTTGTGTCCGACCAGGCGGCGAATGAAGGCGAGCGGGTATTCGAGGTCCCAGTCAAGCAGCGGCTCCGGACCCTGCTGCAGGTTCTCCACGACCTTGAGCACCAGATAGGCGTCGTCGAGTAGGCCGGCCAGGCCCATGGTCATTTCGGGCAAGAGGTCCATAGGGGCCAAGAAGTACCGGGCAGCATGGTCGAGCACCGGCTTCACCACGACCGTGAGGTCGCGGGTCTCTGCCTCCTGAGCCGCCGCCGCGAGAATGAGCGGCACCGTATCGATGATCTCGATGGCCGTCTCGGCGGCCTCCTCGACCTCATCGGGCGTGGCCTCGGGGAGGCTCTCCCTGATGAACTTGACGAGTGGCCCGCGACCGCGGGCCTTCGCGCTTTGAATGACTGCCTGGATCGAGGCCAGGTCCACAGAGCTCTCTCCGCGATTCCGGGGACCGGCGTGGGTCCGGGGTGCGTCCCGGAAGCTGGACAAAGTCCAACACGCCGGCGGCTCGTTCAGAAAACCAGGACGGCCAACGTAGTGAGTATGCCCATTTCGGGCGAGTGCCGTCAGAGCAGGAACGCCAGAGCGAGGGTGGCCACGAGCACCAGGACAGAACCCGGAAGGATGGCTCTGCGGTAGGGCCTGGAGCCCCCGGCAAGGGCCATCCCCCCCTTGACCAGCGTGTTGGAGACGACGGCCAGCACGACGGCCAGGGCACCGACGCCGAGTGCGAGACCCTCGTTGGCGGTGAGCTCGGCCATGGTCAGGGTGATCGCGTCGACATCGGCCAGACCGGAAAGAAGGCTGGACACGTAGATCCCGGCGTCGCCGAAGTGGATCTGAGCGGTCCGCGTGATCAGCAGGATCAGCCCGTAAACGACCCCGAACCCGATGGCGGGTCGTAGCTCGAAGGGGTTCGTGACGCTGAGCTCGCCGCCGTCGGGCGATCCCCGATAGTAGAGGTAGACGGCAACGACCACTGCGACGAGGCCACCTCCCGTGACAGGGGCCCAGAGCGGACCCAACAGCGTCGGGTTCACGACCGCCACCTCTACCAGAACGCGTACGAACATGACCGACCAGGAAAGGATGGTGGCCATGGCGTACGCCCGGGCCAGCTCCGGGTTGAGCCGGCTGCGCGCGGCCATGCCCAGGGTCACGGCGGTGCTCGACGCCAGACCCCCGAGGAGCCCCGTCAGGGCGATGCCCCGGTGCGCGCCGACGACCTTGATGAGCACGTAGCCCAGGAAGCTGATCCCGGAGATCAGGACGACCATGAGCCAGATCTTGTAGGGGTTCAGCACGTCGAACGGAGGCGGTCCGAACGAACGGTTGGGCAGGACCGGCAGAATGACCGCCGTGATGACGGCGAACTTGAGCGTGGCCAGAACGTCTTCGCGCGTGAGGCGCTCGGCGAAGCGGTGGAGCTCGAGCTTCATCGACAGCAGCACGACCACGATGACCGCGATCGCCACCGCGAGGCCGTTCTGGTCCCAGTACGCGAGCGCCCCGGCCATGGCGGCGATGACGGCGGCGATCTCGGTAGTGAGGCCGATGCGCCCCTTGGCCGCGGTCTCCACGTAGCTGGCGGCGATCAGTCCGCCCACGAGCAGCAGGAACGCCGCGAACACCAGCGGCGACTCGAGCAGATCCGACAGCAGCGCCGCGGTGCATCCGGCCAGGGAGATGAGGGCGAACGTGCGGACTCCGGCGAACGACTCGCCGGGCGGACGCTCCTCGAGGTCATAGGTGTGCTCGCGCTGGAGGCCGATCAGGACGCCGATGAAGAGCGCGACGCCGAAGCGGTAGAAAAGGTTGAGTCCGTCCATCGGGCCGGTTTGGCGGTCCACGTTTCCCCCGATGCCGGGGGCACCCACGTCCGTAACCTATCGAGATATCTCCGCCGCGCACGGACTGCGCGCTCGGTGGGATTCGCTGACCGCTCCCAACCGCGTGGGTCAGTGATCGACCTCTGAGGAGTCAGGCCCCCGAGGCTCCCCCAGCAGCTCCGACTCCACTTCTCCCCCACCTTCGATGGCCCGCAGCCGGTTCGACAGGGCGTCGACCTGGATCCTGAGGACGTCCAGCTCGTCGAGCATGCGTGACTCGAGGTCCTCGTGGTCCCTGTAGCTCAAACGGTCGCGGATCCGCGAGAAGAGGTACATGGAGCCGCCGATCATCGAGCCCACGAACAGGAACGTGAAGAAAAGGCCGAAGACCAGCGAAAAGAAGAAAGGGATCAGCTCCATGCCGCGCTCTCCTGGGTGCTACGGCGCGTAGTGCGCCGTTCCTTCGAATCGCTCGAGACCCGCGGGGGTGTGAACCGACATCCAGGGCGTCTCGGACGTAGCCATCATCGCGCAGCCGTACTCCCCATCCTTGTTGATCGCCACGAACTTCTCCGACGGTACGAAGTCGGAGTGCACGTTCCGGTACTTCTCCACGATCATCTCGATGGCGTCTTCGCAGGCCTCCTGGGGGGAGCGCCCGTCGCGCATGCGCATGACGATGAAGAACGACGCGCATGACTTGATCACGTCCTCGCCCCGGCCCGTGGCGCCGGCTGCCCCCACCGCGTTGTCCACGTAGAGGCCCGCGCCGATGATGGGCGAGTCACCGATCCGCCCGGGAATCTTCCAGCTGAGCCCGCTCGTGGTCGTGATGCCCGCGACGTCGCCGTTGGCGTCCACCGCCAACACGTTGGTCGTTCCGTAGTGATGGGGCACAGGGCCCTCCATCAACGCACCCATCTCCTCGCCGGCCATTGTCCGAAGGTGGTCCGGCGGACCCCAGTCGTCCGTGGGACCGCGGCGCTCGCGCCAGCGAAGCCAGATCTCGCGGGCCTCGTCGGTGAGCAGGTTCTCCTCTTCGAAGCCGAAGGACTTGGCGAATGCGAGCGCGCCGGGACCCACGAGCATCACGTGATCGGTACGCTCCATGACCAGGCGCGCGACCGACGACGGCGTCTTGATGTTTTCGAGCGAGGCCACCGAGCCGGCGTTGTAGGTTCGGCCGTCCATGATCGACGCGTCGAGCTGGACGATCCCATGCTCGTTGGGGAGTCCGGCGTAGCCGACGCTGTGATCGTTGGGGTCAACCTCGATCACGTTGGCGCCCCGCTCCACCGCGTCGAGGGCCGAGCCACCACCGGAGAGGATCTCCCACGACTGCCGGAGCGCGTTCTGCCCGGTCTCGTTGTCGTGGCTGGTGATGATCATCGGCAGGCCCGCCGACTGGCTCGGTCGTGCCAGGAGCCCCTCCGGCATCCGACCCAGCGCGAACGCACTCACTCCCGCGCCGAGGCTCGAGTGGACGAAGCTACGGCGTGAGAGTTGCTTGCGACTCTTGGACATGGTCCCCTCTCCGGCGGGTACGGGTTCTCGATCGACACGCTGGGCCCTTCGGCCCCTCATGCTACCGCCGGACGGAGAGAACGGTCAAAGCGACCAGGCGGGATGCCGGGAGACCCAGGTGGCTCCTCGGGAGCCCCGGCCCCGGCTCGCGAGACCGATGCCGCCCGCGGGCCGGGACCCGGCTCAGCGCCCCACCACGGTGATGGTGCCGTTGGTGAGGCCGATGTTGATGGTGCCGTCGCCCGCGCCGAAGACGCCCCGGATCGAGTTCTCGGTGATCTGCTGGTTCTGCAGCGTCAGATTCGTAATCGTCGCGCCGCCGTTGACCCAGGTCGCCTCGAGCTCGGCGGAGACGTTTTGCGGAACGGTGAGGGAGACGTTTCCGTTGACCGTGGCCAGAGCCACGTCGCCGCTGGGTGGGAGTGTTACGTCGGCGACGACGTTGCCGTTGACCAGACCCACGGACAGGTCCCCGAACACACCCGAGGCCGTGACGTTGCCGTTCACGTTGCCGATGGCCACGTCGTTGGAGATCCCGGACGCGATCACGTTGCCGTTCACGTTGGCGATCGACTGGATCATGAAGTCGGGGACGGTCACGTCATAGGTGACCGAGTAATTCCGGCCCCGCGTATTGTCGGGCTGCTCCGTGCGCACCACGAACTCGCTGCTCCCCTCGTCCACCTCGACCCTGAGGTTGACCAGGTTGGCGCGGGCGTCGGCGGTGCTGTTTGACCCGACCTGGCGCAGCCCGGATACATCGACGGCGGTGGCGTCCGGATCCCCGGTCACCGTCACGTTGCCGTTGATGCCCTCGAGCCGGAATCGGGTCTGGGTGGTGACGTCCAGCGTGAACGCGAAGGATTCGGAGGCGACGAAGTCGGTGTTGTCGACGTCGCCGACGCTGCTGACGATGTCCGTGCACCCAGTCGCCACGACCCACAGCGCCCCGATGATCGTGGTGCTTCGCACCTGGTACCACATGGCTCTCTCCTCCCCACGGGTTCGCAGCCGGACCGGCCTGGCCAGTTGGCGGCGTCCCACCGTTCGCGTCGTCCCTTCCACTCGCGAAAACGAGTTGGGGTGGTACCTTCTGACACCCTGGGTGCGAGCCGGTGTCCGGCACGCCCTTACGACACGGAACAGGAGCCAGTCATGCCGATTCTGCATACACCAGTGCGCCGCCGGGGAGCCCTCTCCATCGCCGCCGCCTGGCTTCTCTTCGGCGGTTGTGGGGGCGATGGTGAAGGGGGCGCAAGCGATCAGGCGAGCGGCGCGGGCACGGACGATCCGGCTGGCGCGATCCGAGTGGCAGGATTCTCCACACCCGAGTCCGTGCTGTACGATCCCGCGGCCGATGTCTATCTGGTTTCCAACATCAACGGCAGCCCCCTGGACCAGGACGGGAATGGCTTCATCTCGCGGGTGACGCCGGAGGGGGAGATCGCGGCGCTGAAGTGGATCGACGGCGAAGCCGAGGGCGTGACGCTCAGCGCGCCGAAGGGGATGGCGCTGCTCGACGGCGTGCTCTACGTGTCGGACATCGACTGCGTACGGGGGTTCGACCGGGAGACCGGCGCCCCGGCCGCGGAGATCTGCGTCGAAGGCGCCACGTTCCTCAACGACATCGCGGTCGGCCCCAACGGGGAGCTGTTCGTGTCCGACACGGGAATGAGGGCTGGCCCCGACGGGTTCGAGCCATCCGGCTCGGCCGCGATCCACCGAATGAGCCCCGATGGCCGCCAGGCGCCTATCGTCGTCGGCGACCAGCTCGGCGTGCCCAACGGCCTTGCCGTGGGTCCCCGTGGTCTGTTCATGGTGTCTTTCGGCTCGGGACAGATCTTCCAGGTGGGCGTCGACGGCAGCCTGACACCCGTGACGGGTGAGTCGGAGCGGCAGCTCGATGGCATCGAGTTCCTCCCGGATGGAAGCTTCCTGTTCTCGAGCTGGGGCGACCAGGGGGTATTCCTGGTGGGAGCGGACGGCGTACAGACGCAGGTCGCCAGCGTCGAGGCACCGGCGGACATCGGCTATGATGCCACGCGGAACCGAGTGCTGATTCCGCTGTTCATGGGCGACGAGATTCTGATCGTCGAGCTCTGACGCGCGGGCCCTCACGTGGCAGTGCGTCGACCACCGTCTGATCGAGGAAGATCGAGGGTTCTCCGGGCGCGGCGACACGCCGGGCCTCGGGTCGCTCCTCTCCGGCGCCCGATCATCGGCATCGAGTACATTTCTGTATGAGGATCAAAGCCTCCCGTAGGCTCACGACGACCCTGGCCGGGGCCAGCATGGGGCTGGCCCTCTGGCTTGCCGGGCCCGCCCCGAGCGGGGCGCAGGGAAAGGTCGACCAGGGCGTGCCAGTGGTGACACCTGGCGACCAACGCCCGACGATGCGGGCCTATCCGCTGGATCAGGCCCTGACCATCGACGGTCGCCTGGACGAGGAGGTCTGGTCCCGCCACCCCTCGGCGGATGGCTTCATCCAGAAGGAGCCGGTCGAGGGCGCGCCGGCGTTCAACGACAGCGAGGTCTGGGTCTTCTACGACGCCGCGGCCATCTACGTCGGCGCGGTCCTCCACGACGAGACGCCCTGGGCCATTCCCACCGGTCTGGCGCGCAGGGACGCGTCGTACGGCGGCCAGTTCGACTACTTCGAGGTGATGTTCGACCCCAACCTGGACCGCTTGACGGGCTACCGGTTCAGGACCACGTCGGCCAACGTTCAGACCGACCGCTACCTGTTCAACGACGGCGGGGAGGACGCGAATTGGGATGCCGTCTGGGAGTCCGCGGTCACGATCGACGAGCGAGGCTGGATCGTCGAGATGCGGATCCCCCTGTCCCAGATGAGATACGAGTCGTCTTCGGATCCGCAGACGTGGGGGATCAACTTCGGCCGGCGCAGGTCGCAGGACAACGAGCTCACCAGGTTCGCTCTCGAGTCGAAGCTCGTGCCGGGGCGCGTGAGCCAGTTCGGGCAGGTGGAGGGAGTCGTGGCGGAGAAGTCACGGCGCCTCGAGATGCGGCCGTACGTGGTCACGAGCGCTCACGTGGGCACCGCCCAGGAGGGCGATCCCTTCTTCGACGGCAGCGAGCTGGACGGGCGCGTGGGGGTGGACCTCAGGTACGGCATCGGCACCAGCTTCACGCTTGACGCCACCTTCAACCCGGATTTCGGGCAGGTGGAGTCCGATCCGGCGGTCATCAACCTTTCTGCTTTCGAGGTCTTCTTCGAGGAGCGTAGGCCCTTCTTCGTGGAAGACGCCCGGGTCTTCGACTTTCGCATCTCTGGAGGCGCCAGCGACCTCTTCTACACGCGGCGTGTCGGGCGCGAGCCCCAGGGACGGTCGCCTTCGGGGGCTTCGTTTACCGACGTGCCGGAAGCCACCACGATTCTCGGTGCGGCCAAGCTCACGGGCCGCACGTCAGGAGGGCTCTCACTCGGTGCTTTGGCGGCCGTGACGTCCAAGGAGACCGGGCGCGCCTACTTTCCCGACGGCCAGGTCATCGAATCGTTTCCGGTCCAGCCCCGCGTGGGCCACGCCGTGCTGCGCCTCCAGCAGGACATGCGTCAGGGCGCCACATCCGTGGGCGGGATGATCACGTACCTCAACCGGGCGTTGCCGTCGGACGGAACGTTCGACTACCTGACCGCTGACGCACTCACCGGGGGGCTGGATTTCGAGCACTACTGGAGCGACCGCAACTGGCGGCTCTGGGGCTTCGGCACCTACAGCTACATCCAGGGCGATTCTACCGCCATGATCCGGGTGCAGCGGGCGAGCAATCACTTCCGGCAGCGACCGGACAACGAGTTCAACCCCATCGATTCGACGGCCACGTCCCTGAACGGAGGCGAGTGGCGGCTCCAGTTCGAGAAGGCCAGGGGCAAGTGGACCGGGGCGCTTTGGGCGGCGCAGATCGGGTCGGGGTACGAGATCAACGACCTGGGCTTTCGTACCAACATGGAGCGGCTGGACGGCGGGGCGCGTGTCGCGTTCCAGGAGGTCACGCCTGGGAGCATCTTCCGGAACTATTCGGTCTCCCTCTTCACCTTCCAGAATCTCAGCCACGAGCTGCTGGAGCGCTCGCTCACGTGGGACCGGATCCAGTGGGCCCAGACCGCCGGCCGCATCGGAATGGAAGCCAATTTCATCTTCAACAACTTCTGGGGGATCCAGGCCGAGGTCGACTACGTGCCCGAGCGCATGAGTCGGACCCTGACCCGCGGCGGCCCCCGCATGGTGTCGCCGGCCGGCGTGGAGTGGGAGTTGGGGTTCAACACGGACAACCGGCAGGTGCTCAGCATTCGCCCGTCCGTGGCGTTCAGTCGGCGTTCCCAGGGAGACGGCTCCACCTTCGATGCTCGCGTGCCCGTCGTTTGGCAGCCCTCGTCCCAGGTGCAAGTCGAGGTAGCGCCGGGCTACGGTGTGCGGAGCACGGGGTCGCAGTACGTCTTCACGTCGGACGCCCTGGCGTACGAGCCGACCTTCGGGGACCGCTACCTGTTCTCGGACCTCGACCAGACCGGTTTCTCCATGGAAACGCGGCTGAACTGGACCTTCAGCCCGACGCTCTCGCTGCAGCTCTGGGCCCAGCCCCTGCTGTCGTCGGGGAACTACGTCAGCTACAAGCAGCTGTCCCTTCCCGAGACCTTCGACTTCGACGTCTTCGAGGAGGGGGTGTTCGAAGAGGACGCCGAGGAGGTGATGTGCCTCGGGGGTCGGACGTGCACGGACGGCGAGGGCACGCGCTACGTGGACTTCGACGGCAACGGCAGCGTCGACGACTCCTTCCGGGACCAGGACTTCAACGTCAGGTCTTTCCGGGCCACGGCGGTCCTGCGCTGGGAGTACCGACCGGGATCACGGCTCTTCTTCGTCTGGCAGCGACGGCAGGGCGAGCGCGTGAACGTGGGCGACTTCGACTTCGGTCGGGATCTGGGGGCGATGTTCGGTGCGCCGGGCGACGACGTGTTCATCATCAAGGCGGACCTCTGGATTCCCCTCTGATGCCGGGTTATTTCTGTCGCGAAGTCGTGGCACACGCCCCCAACGTGCGCACCAGCGAGGCGCAGCGCCCATGAGCCACCAAGCGGTACGAATCGCCGGATCCGGCAGTCACCTCCCTGACCGGAGGCTGGACAACTTCGAGCTCTACGATCTGCCCTCCATACAGGCAGCGTTCGACGTGGAGCGCGCGCGGGGATCGCTCAAGGACATGCCGGACGCACCCGACCTGTCACCCCCCGACGTCTTCGACCGCTGGGCGGTGCAGGTAACCGGGATCAGCGAACGGCGCGTCCTGCCGACGGACCGCAGCGTGACCACGGAGGACATGTGCGCCCAGGCGTCCCTCATGGCCCTGGACGCAGCGGGAATGACGGCGGCTGACCTCGACCTGCTGTACGTCGCGTGCCTGACCGGCTCGGACTCCGTGCCCAATCCCGCCTGTACGGTGGCCGAGCTCATCGGTGCCCCGGCCCTGGGGGGATACACGCTCAATGCGGCGTGCGCGGGCTTCATCCACGCGCTCGGGACCGGGTATGCTGTGGTCCGCTCCGGCATGGGCCGCAATGTGCTCGTGGTGGCGGGCGACGCCCTGTCGCACATCACCGACTATGGCGACCCCACCACCGCGGTTCTCTTCGGAGACGGTGCTGGCGCCGTGGTGCTGACGCCATCAGAGGAAGGCGACGGCCTCGTCGCCCCTCCCGTGATCTTGGGCAACTACCAACGTGATCCCCTCTTCCTTCTGGGGCAGGGCTGGGAAACGGAAGAGGATCCCGATCCCAAGCTGCGCATGGGTGGGGGACCGAGGATCCTCCGAAGGGCGATCCAGTCCATGGTCCGGGTCGCCGAAGAGGCGCTCGCGAAGGCCGGGAAGGGCTGGGCCGACGTGGACGTGGTCGTGCCCCATCAGGCCAACCTGCGCATCACGAAGGGGATGGAGAAGCAGCTCGACGAGCACGATCTGCGCGTGGTCCACAACATCCAGCGCTACGGCAACATGTCCGCCTCGACCGTGCCGGTGGCCTTCGACGAAGTGCTCCGGGGCAAGCACGGCCCACTGCCCGATCCTGCCACGATCGTGTTGACCTCCATCGGCGGCGGCTACGCGATCTCGGCGGCGGTGGTGGAGTGGCGGGGCGGGGTAGTGAACTGAGGGCATCCTCCTCGAGGACGATCTCGGGGTCTCCATGACCCGCGAGTAGAGCATGCGTGATCTCGTCGCTGCGTTCCGCCGCTGGATGGACGCGTCGGGCCTGAGGCGACTCGTCGGCTATCTGAGCGGCCTCTTCAGGTCCGCATCTCTCGATCCGGCCACGAGCGGCCCCCGCCAGGCCCGGCGCTTCTCCTACTTCGATGCCTGGCGGCACGCAGAGCTGCCGTGTGACTGCGGCTGGCGCGGCCCCCTGCGCCCGGAGCAGGCCGAGCCCTACGAATCTCTCCTGGAGTTCTCCTGCCCGAATTGCGACGCCTGCCTGGCCATCGTGACCTACCCCACCGACGTGGAGATGCTCGAGAACCTGGACGAGCTTCCCGCACCGGAGCGCGCAGGTGTCCTGAAGCGTCAGCAGTTCATGGAGGAGGCGGGCCGCCTCGCCCTCCAGCGTCCCGAGCAGCTGCCGGATCTCGACGGCGACACCCTCGAGCTCTCGTGGGATTTCGTCACCGACGACGAGATCCGCTACACGGTGATTCGCCACGCGGGCACCGTGGTGTGGAGAGAGTTGGCCGTCTGGGAAGGCATCGACCGCTTCGAGGACATCGCGGCGATGTTGAAGGCGAGGTACGGAGAGCGGCTGCGCGACCTGATTCCGACGAAAGCGAGCGAGCCATACCTCTACGGTGACAAGCTCGCGGGTCCTGACACAGTGGAAGGGATCCGAAAGACGTTGTCGCCGTGACCTGATGTCCGCCCTCTCCCGGACGGGACGACGTGGCGGCCACGGCAATGCACCGACTGGCGATCCCACCCGTGAGGTCGAATCCGGGCACCGGACCCGGCAGGCCCCCTCCCGTGCTCGCGTCTGCTTGACTCCTCCTTGACCCCAGTGTGGCAACGTGCCTCCCGCCGAACGGAGTCGGGAGAACGAAGTCCGCTGCGTCTCTCCCTGCGGATGACGGAACGGGCCCTATGGGTCAGGAGGTCGCAATGAGGAAGCCTCGCGGGTCTCGAGTCGCTCTGGCCCTGATAGCCTCGTGCCTATGCCAACCACTGGTCGCACAGAAGCCGGCGAGCGACGTCGTGAGCGCCGACTCCAGCACGCTACAGGAGGTCGAGCTGTCGGACGGCACCGAGTTGCGCGGCTGGGTCGTCGTCGAAGGTAACCCGATCCAATTCCGCCTGATCTCCGGACCCGTCCTCGAGGTCGAGCGGTCTCGGATACGGAAGATCACGCGTGCTCGCGGCCAGGTCATCGATGGCAAGTTCGTGCGTGAAGACCCGAACAGAACTCGCCTCTTCTTCGCGCCGACCGGGCGGGGGCTGCCAAAAGGACAGGGGTACTTCGCGGTCTACGAGATCCTCGTGCCCTTCCTGGCCGTGGCGCCGGTGGACAATCTGGTGCTATCCGGCGGAACGCCACTCGTGTTCGGAGGTGGGGGGGACCGCCCGTTCTGGTTCGCCCCGAAGTTCCGGGTCGCTGGCGGGGAAAAGGTAGACGTGGCAGTGGGGGCGATCGCGATCGGAGGTCTGGGCAACGGTGAGGTGGCGGGGATCGCGTTCGGCGTGGCCACCTTCGGAGACCACGCGCAGGCGCTGACCACGGGGATCGGTGTGGGGTGGACCGGGTCGGAATGGTCCGACAAGCCCGTGGTCATGGTCGGGGGCGAGATCGCGGCCTCGAACGGGATCAAGTTGGTGAGCGAGAACTACATCCTCCCTGGCGAAGGAGGGCTGGTGAGCCTGGGACCCCGCTTCTTCGGCGAGCGGCTCACGGCTGACCTGGGGTTGGCCATACCCATCACCGGAGGCGAGACCTTCGCCTTTCCGATCGTCAACTTCGTCTGGAACTGGTAGGTCCGGAGCGCTCAGCGCTTCCCCTTCCCACCCTTCCGGCCACCACCGCCGACCCCCCACACCAGGGGGTGCATCTGGTACGTGTCGTCGACGTACCCCTCGCCCACGATCAGTCCATCGTCATTGAGGTCGTACGCGAGGGCGAGCGGCACGATCGCGTCTCGGGGCTCGGGCAGCCGGATGATGCTCCCGTCCTTGAACAGCAGCGCGTGACGATAGCCGTCCTCGCCCCAACCCCACCCTACGGCCTGGCCCACTTCGTTGACGGCCACCGCCTCGGCGTAGCCGCCGTTCACGATGCCCGGGAAGACGCCGAGGTCGATGAGCTCACCGTTGCGCCACAGGACCGGGTGGATGACGCCAGACGGGTCGCGGCTCGCCCCCACGACATCGCCGTTGTTGGCGATGTCGTATGCTCGCTGCTCCCCGATTCCGCTGCCAAGATCAGGAAGGGCGGTGAATGTGCCGTCGTGCCACACGTACGGCACCATGCCTTCGTCGAAATGGAAGGCCGCGCCGACGATCGTCCCGGCGTCGTTCAGGCCGTACCCCATGGTCCAGACCCCTCCGGGATACATGCCGATGTCGTGAATGGAGCCGTCCTCCCAGCGGACGGCTCTTTCGTACTGGCGGCTCCGCGACCAATCACGCGCCGAGCCGGAAACGACGCCGAAGTTGTTCACCTTCCACGCGAACTCCACACCCGCGGGCCGCAGGTGTTCGAGCGTGACCGGTGGCCCCGGCCGGAATTGTATGGGGGTCGCGAGGCTTACTCGCTCGGCCGTGGAGCCCACGATATGGCCCTGATCACTGATCGAGCGGGCGCGGGCATAGAGCACGCCATCGGGGAGACCGAGATCTTCCGGCGCACCCGTGACCGAGCTCCAATACGTGGGATGCAGGTAGCCGCCCAGATTCGAATACCCGACGATCTCGCCCAGGTTATTGACGCCGAGGGCGCCCCCACCCGACGCTCCGGGCAGGACCGGAAGGACGATCGGTCCACCGCCCCCGCCACCTCCGCCCCCGCCTCCTTTGCCGCCCTTGGCGGCGGACGCGGCGAGGGTGCCTCCGTCGACCGTCGGGCCCAGGGTCGTGGGGTCTCCCGAGCACGCCGTGACGGTGAACACGAATATGGTGAGGAATGCAGCAACGAATGCGCGCATAATCCTGCCTCCTGATCTCGAGCCCTCTATTCGGTCGAGCCAGAATCGGCGGCTGGAGATTCAGGCGGGCGACATCCCGGGTGTCGACTCGGGCTGTCGTGCCAAGCTCCGGTTGACACCGGGGGGCGGGAAGCAAGGAGCCTGAGGCTCGCATCTGGGTCCGGGCCCCGGCAACTGCCCAGCCGAGTCGGCGGTCGGCTCGGCTAGATCCGGACCTCGTTGCCCGACGGGTCCAGGGCCCTCAGGAGCTCGTCGGTGTGGGATCGGAGACGGTCGTGGTCATCGAGACGCTCGATCAGGCGTTGGCGAGCCGCTGGGTCGGCCGCTTCGATACGGAACCAGCCCAACCCCGAGGCGTCCCCGGGCGGGGCGGGGGCGCCCAACGACGCCCACGTGTTCACCGCAACATGATGGTGATACCCGCCCGCCGAGAAGAACGACGCGGACCCGCCGTACCGCTGCATGAGGTCCAGACCGACCACGTCCCGGTAGAACGCTTCCGCCTCGGCGATGTCGGCGACTCGCAGGTGCACGTGACCGAGGCGGGTGCCGGAGGGGACCCGCCAGCGCTCAGCCGGAGGCGCCTCGTCGAGGAGGGCCGGGAGGTCGAGATGCAGGGTCTGCATGCGCAGTTCCCCGTTCTGCACGGGCCACTCCGCCATCTCCCTGTCCCGGTAGATCTCGACGCCATTGCCCTCGGGATCGGCGAAGTAGACGGCCTCGCTCACACCGTGGTCCGATGCGCCCTGCAGGGGTGCCTGCAAGCCGACGAGACGGGCCGTGACCGCCGCGAGGTCGGCACGAGAGGGGTAGAGGATGGCCAGGTGGAACAGGCCGGTGGCGCCGGTCTGAGGCTCTCCCGTGGGGTTCTCGACCAGTTGGAGAAACGGGACGTCGCCGGCGCCGAGCCACACGGAATCCCGCCCGGCGTCGATCTCGTCGAGACCCACGACGTGGGTGTAGAAGCGCGTGACCCGGCCGAGGTCTCGCACCCTCAGCGAGATCTGCGTGACAGATGAGCCGCTCGGCAGGGGCGCCGGTGCCGGACTCAGCGGGTTCGGAGGTGCGCTCATCGGCCGCATGGCTTCCCGGTCGCCGCCGTGCTCCGGGACCGATGGGCAGCACGGCAGCCTTTCCTCACGCGCCGGGCCGGCTCCACCACGGCGTCCCTTTCTCCGCCCTGCCCCCTCGCAACGCTACGACAGCCCCACGATCTGCCCGGTCTCCGTGTCGATGTCGATGTTGTAATAGCCCGGCCGGGTCGCCAGGCCGGGCATCGTCCGCATCGTCCCGGCCAGTGGGTACAGGAAGCCGGCGCCCACCGAGGCCCGGATATCGCGGATGGGGAAGACGAACCCCTTGGGCGCGCCCTTCAGCGCCGGATCGTGGCTGATGCTCAGATGCGTCTTGGCCATGCAGATGGGGAGCTTGTCGAAGCCCTGCCTCGTATACAGCGCGATCCGCTCCTCGGCCTGCGGCTCGTAGGTCACGCCGTCGGCGCCGTACACCTCTTTGGCCAGGACCTCGATCTTTTCCTTGATGGAGAGGTCGAGGTCGTACAGGAAGCTGAAGTCGTTGGGCTTGTCCGCCGCACGGACGACGGCCTCGGCCAGCTCCCGGGCGCCCCAGCCACCGTGGGCGTGGTGGCTCGACGTGCACGCCTCCTCGGCTCCGGCCTCCACGGCGGCCCTCTTGACGAGCTCCACCTCGGCGTCGGAGTCGGTGGCGAACTTGTTCACGGCCACGACCACCCGCACACCGAACTTCTTCGCGGTCTGGATGTGGTGGGTCAGGTTGGCGAGGCCGGCCTCGAGGAGCTCCAGGTTCTCCTCCGTGTAGGCCCGGTCCAGCGTGCCTCCGGGGGTCACCCTGGGACCGCCGCCGTGCATCTTCAGGGCCCGGATCGTAGCCACGAGGACCACCACGTCCGGCACCAGGCCGCTGTAGCGGCACTTGATGTTGAAGAACTTCTCCATGCCGATGTCGGCGCCGAAGCCCGACTCGGTGACCACGTAGTCGGCCAGCTTCAGCGCGATCCGGTCCGCCACGATGGAGCTGTTGCCGTGCGCGATGTTGGCGAACGGGCCGGCGTGCACCAGGACCGGCGTGGCCTCCAGGGTCTGCATCAGCGTCGGCTTGATGGCGTCCTTCATGAGCACGGTCACCGCGCCGGCTACGCCCAGGTCCTCGGTAGTGACCGGGTTGCCGTCCATGTCCGAGGCCACGACCATCTTCCCGAAGCGCTCTCGCATGTCGGCCAGGTCGGTCGTGAGGGCCAGCACCGCCATGATCTCCGATGCCACGGTGATGTCCCAACCGGTCTCCCGGGTGTAGCCGAACTCGTCTGGGCCCGTGCCGATGGTCGCACCCCGGAGCAGCCGGTCGTTCGTGTCCTCGACCCGGCGCCACGTGATCGTGTCGGGGTCGACGTTGAGGCGAACGAAGCGGCTCCGCTCCTCCGGCGTCATCTCGTCGGGGTCGTCGGTTTCGATGCCCAGGCGCCGCTTCCGGTCCAGCATGCCGCGGGCGAAGAACTTCTTGCCGTCCTTGCCCTCCGGGAACAGGCGCCAGAACAGCTTCTCGTCGTCCTGGTTCCGTTCGTGCAGCATGCGGGTGTCCAACGCGGCGGCCACGAGGTTGTTGGCGGCCGAGATGGCGTGGATGTCGCCCGTCAGGTGCAGGTTGAAGTCCTCCATGGGGATCACCTGGCTATACCCGCCGCCCGCGGCACCGCCCTTGATCCCGAACGTGGGACCCTGACTCGGCTGCCGGATGGCGGCCACGGTCTTGTAGCCGAGGTGCGCGCCGAGGGCCTGGGACAGCCCGATGGTCGTCGTGGTCTTGCCCTCGCCCAGGGGGGTCGGCGTGATGGCCGTGACGTCGACGTATTTGCCGTTGGGTCGGTCGGCCAGGCGGTGCAGCACGTCCAGCGTGACCTTGGCCTTGAGGGGGCCGTACAGCTCCAGCTCGTCAGGCTGCACACCGAGGGCCTCGGCGATCTCGCCGATGGGCCGCGCCTCGGCCGCCTGGGCGATGTCGATGTCGGCAGGCACCGGCGTCTGCAACGTGAGCGTCGGGTTCTTTATCGTGGGCGTATCGCTCATCCTCGCGCTTCTCCCTGGCGTTGGCTGCGGGACTACACCCGCGTGTCGTGGATCATCCAGGGAAGTCCATGCCGTGCCGACGGACCCCCCCCAAAGAGCCGGGCAAACCAGCCTCCCACCCTGCGGGGCCGGCGCCCTCCGGTCAAGAGCGAGACACGCCACGCATCGGGATCGTTGGCTGGCCGCTCAGGACCCACGGTATCTTCCTGTCCCCGACGGCCGTCCGCATGCCCTACGACCGAGCCCTGAGCGGAGCCATGTCTCGACCTCTCGATCACTACGCGCCCTACCTGATCGCGGCCAACGTACGGCCGCGCTTCGATCCGGGAGGACTGTCAGTCGGGGAGGGGACCGGCTTGCCCGGCGACCTGGTTCTGGGCGAGGTGTGCCCTCGAGACGGCGATTCCATAACGGTGCTCGACCAACAGCTGGGGCCCCACGTCCTCGAGTCGCCGACCCGGGTCGTGGCGCCGCTGGGCACTCGCGAGTCGTCTACCCACGTGAACGGCGGAATCCCCGAGGGTGGGCTGGACGTGTCTTTCGGGCGCGACGCCCATTGGCTAGCCGGCGAGAGCGGCTTGGTGGGGCTGCTCATGGCCGAGGGGCAACCGGCTTCGGGAAGGGGGATCGAGACGTCGGTGCCGTTCCACTGCATCGGTCTGCTGCAACACGTGGGGCGACGAAACGCCAACATAGACGACTGGGCGATCCGCCCGGACACGGGTCGCCTGTCCGTCCCCATGCTCGCCGTTGGAGCCACATCGGCCGAGGCCGGCAAGACGGTGCTGACCCAGAAGGTGATCCGCACGCTGGTCGACCGGGGTCTCCGCACGGCGGCCATCAAGGTCACCGGTACCGGCGGCACCGTGGACTCATCCCTGCACAGGGAGGCAGGCGCCCACGTCGTGCTCGACCAGGTGGACGGCGGCCTGATCACCACCTACGGGGATGCCGGGGTCTTCCGGGAGAGGATCGTGCGGCCCTTCCGGTACGCCCAGGACCTGGGCGCCGAGGTGATCGTCGCCGAGCTGGGGGGAGACCTCGTTTGGGCCAACAACCCCACGTTCCTGGCCATGCCCGAGATGGTGGACCGTATGATCACGCTGATGGTGGTCAACAATGACGCCCTGTCCTGCCTCGGGATCGTCCGATACCTGGACGAGAGGCTGCGCTTCCCCATGGACCGGGTCTGCCTGTTCAGCTCGCCATTCAGGAATCACACCGGCCAGCTCAAGAGGATGCCCGCGCTGGGGATCGGCAGGCTGTATGACCCGAACGACCGCGGCCAGGTGGAGGACATCGTGAACGGCGTGCTACCCGCCGCTCAGCTCGACGGCACGCGTTCGAACACGTAGGACCCCTGATCGCTGTACACGAGCTGCCACTCGGGGTCAGTCGCCAGGTGGAAGGGCAGCGGGTAGGGTTCCGCGTCGAAGCTGCCGCGGACGGGGAGGATCACCAGCACGAAGTCCTGGTCTTGAAGCCACGCGAGCCCCGGGGGCGTCGCCCAGAGCGCGTTGGTGTAGGGGGCCAGCATGCGGGTGTCGAGCAACCGCCCGTCCACGTACGGCGTCACCTGCTCACCGAGATGCCAGAGGAGGTACCCACCCCAGTTCATCGTATTGAACGCCCTGCCTTCGGTCCCCCGCTCGGCGATCACGCGGGTCGCCTCCGTCGGGTACCTGCCCGGGGCGATCCCGCCCTGGAAGAGGTCTCCTCGCAGAATCCCGAGCCCCAGCAGTCCCACCAATACGGCTAGCAGCAACCGCTCTGCGTGCCATTCGATCCGCCCGCGGGATCGAGCGAAGCTCGTCCACCCGTCGCTCAAGCCCACGGCGACGTACGGAGCAGCTACCACGAGGAAGAAGCTCAGGTATCGATAGGCGGCGCAGGCGACGATACCGAGAAACGCGACGACCAGGAGTTTGTCGAGCCGGTCGCGCCGGGCCAGCCGGGGGAGGGACAGCGCTGCCAGGCCCAGATACACGTAGATCCCGGCCTGTATCCAGCCCAGGCCGAGACGGTGGATGAGCAGCGCGCTCGTGTACTCGGACGTACGCTCCTGGAGAAGCGTCCCCTCCAAGGCCACCAGGTAGACAAACGTCCTGACCCCGCTGGGCGTCACGAGGGTCGCGAGCACGAAGGCCGCGGCCAGAAGCAGAAGGCGCCGGAAGGCGCGCCGCTCCGTGGCGAGGGCTCCGGCCGCCGGAAGCCGGCCCAGGCATACCAGTGCCAGAAGCGCATTTCCCAGGAGGAACCCTCCGTGGCTGTTGGCCCACAGGAGGCCCAGCAGCGGGAGCGGCAGGAGCCATTTCCACGAGCCGCCGCGGGCCCGGTCGAGGAGCAGAAACAGCAGGCCCGCGAAGAAAATCGAGAGGAGTTGCGGGCGCTCGCCAGTGAAGCCGGTCAGGAGCGCGCCCGTGATCAGCAGGACCGCCCAGACCGGCCCGGGTTTCGCCGCGGTGTGCCGGCAGCGGGCATACACCAGGGCCAGGCACGCCAGGAGGAGGCCGGTGCGAAGCGCGACGACCCCGTTGACGCCCAGACGGTCGAAGGTGAGGTAGAGGACTACCTGCCCGAGCCATTGGCTGCGGAGATTGCCGTCCCGCCGGACGGGGTCGGGATCGACGTACATGCCGAACGGGTCGTCGACGGGGACCTCGCCCTGTTGGACGATGGTCCGTCCGGTGGCGATGTGCCACCAGAAGTCGATGTCGGAGATGGGCACCGAGAATGCCCCGGCCACCAGGACGAACAAGGCCAGGACGGCTCCGACGCCGACGCCCCAGCGGAGGTTGAAGCCCCCGCTGACTTGGCTCGGCGAAGCGAGTCGGTCGCCCGGGGCGGGCGGCCGTTGGGCGTGCGCGGACTCGTGGGCCTGAGTCCGGCTCATGGCGTTCCCACCTCCCGCAGAACCTCCATCACGGCGTCGACCACCAGCCCATTGCCCTCCTCCGTGTAGTGGGGGGTGACGCGGTACGGGAATAGGGAGAGGGGATCCGGGTGGGCCGAGAAGACGGGGACCAGGTCCGCCGCGCGGATGCCCAGTTCGGCGGCTCGAGCCAGGACTTCCAGCCGATAGGGGTTGCTGCCGGGCTCCCCCGCGAGGCGCCTCCGGGACGGGAGGTAGACGAGAAGCATCTCCCCACCCCAGGCGTGGACGTCGCTCCGAGCCATCTCCAGGACCTTCCCGAACAGCTCGACGTTTGGCGGATGCTGTCGCACCGACGGGCCCTCCAGCCAGCGTGGGACCGCGCTCCGCAGCTCCCAGAGCTTGATCCATCTCATCCAGGGCCGGTTTCTGATGCGCCGGTCCGCCTCCTCACGGACGCGGACCCGTTCGGCCAGGGTGCGCTCCTGCTCCCGACGCACCTCGACCACCCATTCCTTGAGGACGGGATCGAGGCGTTCCTGCAGGGGCCGGAGCCCTTGACGGAATCCGGGCTCGAGATAACGCCGCAGGATATCGTGCTGGCTTTCCTCGTGAAGGTTGATGAGGTCGTCGTCTTCGTAGAAGAGCCACACGACGACGGGTGGTCGGAGGTGGGCGGCGTATTCGCGGATCGAGGCCAGGGTCGTGAGTGGTCCGCTCGATTCCACGCCCAGCGACACGACGCTCGGGACCGCCTCCCGCAGCACGCCAACGATGTCGCTGTCCGCGGCGGTGCACCCGCCGTGCGCGAACGAGTCGCCCACGAGCAGGACCGCGACCCGATCGGGCACGTGACGTCCCACGGGGTTGCGGAAGCCGAACTCGTCGGATTGGTACATCCCCCATTCGCCGAGCTCGTTGCAGAACAGGGTCGGGACGCGCGAGACTCCCGGCGCGATCGGGGCGATGGCGCGTCCGTCGATCCGTGGCGGGTCGCTGGAGATCGCCGTGACGCCGTCGACGCTGGGCCACGCCTCCCGTCCGGCTGCTCTCAGGTCGTCGATGACCTGCATGCGGGTGCGCGCGTCGAACTCTCCGCCGACGGCCACCATGGTGAGGCACATCCAGCGCTCCGGGAGCGCCCGGGGACACGCCGAGTCCGCCACGGTCGCGGGAAGACCGTATTCCGTGCGGGTGGCCCGGACGTAGCCAAGCCCGGCTTCGGCCGTGTAGAGGGCACCGAGGGTGAGCGCCAGCAGCAGTCCGAGCTTCAGCTGGGTGTCGCCGGAGGCCCGGCGCGCGGCTGCGAGGCCGACCACCGCGGCTGCCGGCAGCGCGTAGTAGAGAATCACGGACGCGACGCCGCCCAGCCTGCGCTCGTAGGTCAGCACGGAGTAGAGAAGCGCGACCGACGATGCGACCAGCCCCACGGCCAGGACCAGCCGGGCGCCGCGCCTGAGCTTCGCGTCGATCGATGGCTGCATCCCGGCCTCTACGCCTCGGCCCCGACCTCCTCGATCAGGAGCTCCGGATGGCGGCCGGGGAGCGCCACCCTGAACCAGATGAACGGCAGCAGTGGATTGGGGAGCCAGTACTTCCAGCCAAGGCCCCGGACTGGCTGCTGTCCCTCGAGCCGCAGGTCCAGCCCAACGTAGAAGAACTTATAGACGCAGATGCCCGGAACGAAGTTCTGGATGAATCCGTCGGTCTCCAGGTACTTCCGCCTTATGTAGTAGTTGCCTTCGAACGGGGTTATTCCCCAACCCAGTGGGCCGTCGGCCAGGAGGGTGCCCGAGGGCGTGTGGATGATGCGGATCCGGCGCACGTGAGCCTGGGGCTTGCCCCTGTCGAGGGAGTCGGCCAAACGAACGTGTGTTTCGCTATCGTTCGCTTGGTAGGACGCACGGACGATGGCATCGTCCAAAGACCCAACCCGTTGAGGCGTCTGAAGGGTTCACAACGGCCTGGCTCGGGACCGATTGCCCCACGGGACCGGCAGGGGCCCGGCCTCAGGTCGCCCCCTCCGCTCCCCGACCGAGACGAATCGCCAGGTAGAGGAGCAACGGAGTCTGGATCACGACGGCTCCTATGGGTATGGCCGCCGTCTCGACCCGACCCAACAGCGTCCCGCCAACGAAGATCGCGAGACCCCCGTTCCGGAGGCTGAAGTCGAGAGCGAGGGTGAGACGGTCGTCGGCGTCGAGACCGAGCAAGGCGGCCGTGCCGTACCCGAGGCCCAGCGTCAGGAGAGCGAACAGGAGCACCAGGGAGGCGACCCAGACAGCTTCGGCGACCAACGCATCCCGCACCGCGTATCCGACCAGAAGCGCCACCATCAAGATGCCGACCACGCTCCCCTTGCGTAGGGCGGGCATGGCACGGGTGGCCACGCCGGGCCACGCGATCCGCACGCCCATCCCGACGGCCAGCGGCACGATCATGGTGGCGAAGGTCTGGACCAGCATGGGCACGATGGGCGTGTCGAGTGCGGCGGCCTGACCCAGGCCGAGCCTGAAGGTCACAGCGAGCAGCATCGGCAAGAGGAATGGCAGGATCAGATTGCCGATCGCCGTGAGCGTCACCGACAGCGGGGTATTCGCCCGCGCCAGATCCACGAGGAAATTGACCATGGCCGCTGGTGGGCACACCGCCAGGATGATCAATCCCGCTGCCAAAAAAGGGGGAGGATCGAGCAGGATCGCGAGGCCGACGGCCACGAGCGGGAGCAAGGCGAGCTGAGCCACCGTGGCAAGGAGCACGACTCGTGGGAACCGCGCCACCCGCCCGAAGTCCTCCGGGGCCAGGCTCAGCCCCACGACGGCCATGATGTAGACTACGACTGCCGGGACGACGACCTGAATGACGAGATCCATGGACGCATAGTCTGGCCTCCCGGATGTCACGCAGCCAGGCCCGCCGCAGCACGACACCCCATACAGCCAGGGCCCGGGCGCTCGCGGTCCGCCCCACGTCAAGGTTGCGCTCCCCCTCTAAGACCAACATCTTCTGGCGATTTTTTCCGAACCCGGGCACTGAAGCCCAGTGTTCCAGACGACCCTGTCAACGGGTCCCCGGTTCTCCGGAAAAGCCATACCGGCCGCGGGTTTTCCCGCAGTGCCGGTTCAGACGCAGCCAATCCAGGACGGCGGAAGGGATGACCGAACGACTTCGGAACACAGGAGTCGCAGCGGCGCTCATCGTGGCGCTGAGCGGGTGCTCCGAGCCGACTCCAGGCCTTGCCCGGGGCGACGCCTTGTTCGACACCTGTGTTCCCTGCCATGGCGAAGAAGGTCAGGGAAAGCAGGAGCTCGGAGCTCCGGCCATCGCCGGGCTGCCTCAATGGTACGTCGAGGCCCAACTCGAGAAATTCGAGTCGGGGTGGAGGGGCGCCCATCCCATGGACACCGTAGGGATTCGCATGAAGTCCATGGCCCGGGCGCTCGACCTCGAGGGAGACCGGGAGTCGGTGGCAGAGTACGTGGCCAGCATGGCGCCCACGAACCCGGCCCCCGTGCTACACGGCGACGCTCAAGCCGGCCAGACGGTCTATCAGGGGACCTGCATCGCCTGTCACGGTGCGGACGCCCGGGGCAACGAGGCCCTGAACGCTCCTCCGCTCGTTGGCCAGAGCGATTGGTATCTACTGGCCCAGTTCCAGAAGTTCCGAAAGGGGTGGCGCGGTACGAACCCCAACGACACGTGGGGCTCGACCATGTACCCCAATTCTCTTCTGTACGACGACGCGCAGGTGGAGAACGCCCTGGCCTACATCCAGACCTTGCAGTAGGGACACAGGTACCCGCATGAGCAACGAAGTCAGTGCCCCGAAAGAGAATCTGTCGGTGGAGGAGGCCTCCATCGAGGACGCGTTTCTGGCGATCCCCGACGAAGACAATCCATCCATCATCGACGCTCGCAAGACGTTCTGGATCACCGTGATCATGGCGATCCTGTTCATCGGCAGCGTCTTCGTCTTCATTCTTTGACCCGAGCGGAACCGCTGCGTCCATGGTCGAGAGTCTGATTCTGCAAGCATCGTCGTACGCGTCCTCCATCGACGGCGTCATCCTTCTGATCGCCGTCCTGGTGGGGTTCTGGTTCTTCCTTGCTCAGGGCGTCTTCTTCTGGCTGATCTTCAAGTTCCGGGCGAAGCCCGGCGTGAAGAGCGACTACATCACCGGCAAGGAAAAGCACCTGAAGAGGTGGATCACGATTCCCCACGCGCTCGTGCTGCTCTGCGACGTCTTCATCGTGATCGGAGCCGTCCGGGTGTGGTACGATGTCAAGCTCCAGCTACCCGAGCCTGACGCGACCGTCCGCGTCATCGGGCAGCAGTGGGCATGGGTCTTCCAGCATCCGGGAGCGGACAACGAGCTGGACACCGACGACGACATCTTCACGACCGACGAGCTGCACGTTCAGAACGATCGGACGTACCATTTCCAGCTCCAATCGCGCGACGTGCTCCACAGCTTCTCGGTGCCGGTCTTCCGCCTCAAGCAGGACGCGGTCCCGGGCCGGACCATCACCGGCTGGTTCCGCCCCACGCAGACCGGGGAGTTCGACATCCAGTGCGCCGAGATCTGCGGGATCGGTCACGGCGTGATGGGGGCTCGGATCTTCATCGAGAACGAGAGCGATCACGCAGCCTGGATCGCGCTGAACAGCTCCGAAAGCGGCACGGGCTTGGCACAGGCCAGCCCGGTGGAGGCGCCGGTACTTGCTCCGGCGGCGGACCACGACGGCCACGACCACAGTCCGTCGAACACCCAGTAGCGGAGAGAGACGACCAACATGGCTCAGGCCGCCACGATCGCCGAGGGTGCGGAGCACCACGCTCACGAGCACCACGGTCCCCAGGGGATTCTGAAGTACATCTGGTCCACGGATCACAAGATCATCGCCATGCAGTACCTCTTTACGGGGATGTTCATGGGGGTGATCGGTGGTCTGATGGCGTACGTGTTCCGTATGCAGCTGGCTTTCCCAGGCGTTTCGGTGCCCGGGTTCGGCGTGGTCTCGCCGGGCGAGTACAACGCGCTCGTGACGAACCACGGCTCCATCATGATCTTCTGGGTGGCGATGCCCATGTTGATCGCCGCCTTCGGGAACTTCCTGATCCCCCTGATGATCGGGGCGGACGACATGGTGTTCCCGCGGATCAACCGGCTCTCGTTCCAGGTCTTCTTCGTGAGCGCCGTCCTGATCCTGCTCTCCCTGTTCGTGGAGGGCGGAGGTTTCGGCGGTGCCTGGACGGCCTATCCGCCGCTGTCTGCCAACTCTGCCTACAACCTGACCAAATTGGGCTCGACGCTCTGGCTCCTGGCCGTGGCGTTGGAGTTCGTCGCGTTTCTGCTCGGCGGGATCAACTTCATCACGACGTTGATGAACTCGCGTGCCCCGGGGATGAAGGCCTACGACATCCCGCTGGTGTGCTGGATGATCGTGATCGCCAGCATCCTGTTCATGCTCTCGGTGGGCCCGCTCATCGCGGGCGCGGTGATGCTGCTCTTCGACCAGGTGATCGGCACCGGTTTCTACGACCCGACCCGCGGCGGCGACCCGATCCTCTGGCAGCACCTGTTCTGGTTCTTCGGCCACCCCGAAGTGTACGTGGTGCTATTGCCGGCCATCGGCATCGTGATCGACGTGGTCGCCACGTTCGCCCGCAAGAAGGTGTTCGGCTACAAGATCATGCTCTATACGGCCGTAGCCACGGGCGTATTGAGCTTCTTCGTCTGGGCGCACCACCAGTTCATCGCCGGGATCGACCCCCGGATGGCGAACATCTTCACGGTCACGACGCTGCTGATCTCGGTGCCCATCGCCGAGCTGTGCTTCGTGATCATCGCGACGTTGTACCGAGGGTCGATTACGCTCAATACGCCCATGCTCTGGGCGCTCGCGTTCATCGCGGAGTTCTTGATCGGTGGCGTCACAGGGATCTTCCTTGGAGCCAGCGGCGCCGACATCTACCTGCACGACACGTATTTCGTGCTCGCGCACTTCCACTACACGTTCTTCCCCATCGCCATCATCGGGACGTTCGCCGCGCTGACGTACTGGTTCCCGAAGATGTTCGGACGGATGATGAACGACACACTCGGAAAGATTCATTTCTGGGGAACGATCATCCCGTTCAACTTCATCTTCATCCCGCTCTTCGTGCTGGGCCTGGGCGGGCAGCACAGGCGGATCTACAACTTCCAGAACTTCGCGGAGCTGGCGGCCATGCAGCCCTACCGGGTGCTGGCCACGGTGTCGTTGATCGTCATGCTCCTCTTCCAGTTGGTCTTCTTCTACAACTTCTTCCGCAGCATGCGGAAGGGAGACGCGGCAGGGAAGAACCCGTGGAAAGCCAACACCCTGGAGTGGACGGCGGAATCGCCGCCGCCCCACGGCAACTGGCCCCGTGACGAGATGCCCCGGGTCTACCGCGGTCCGTACGAGTACGGGCACCCGGACCGTGAAGAGGATTACTGGCCCCAGAACCTTCCTGCCTGAGGTCCGATCAATTGGATAAGCCTATCGCGACCACGCGCTACGCCACCGGGATCCCCACCGGCCGTCTGGCGATCTGGTGGGTCCTGGCCTCCGAAGTCGTCATCTTCGGCGGGTTGTTGGCGTCGTACCTCATGTTCCGCCTCGGCCACCCCGAGTGGGCCGACGCGGCGGCGGTCACGAACACCTGGATCGGTGCCTTCAACACCTTCGTGCTGCTCACCTCGAGCTTCACGGCCGTGTTGGCGCACCAGGCGGCCGAGCACGGTGACGGTAAGCTGGCGGCCAAGTACCTGGGCTTCACGATCATCGGCGCGGCCACCTTCATCGGGGTCAAGACCTACGAGTGGTGGTACGAGATCAGCCACGGCTACACCATCACGTCCAACGGTTTCTGGAGCTTCTACTACACCGCGGCGGGACTGCACGCGGCCCACGTGATCGCCGGGGCCGTGATCATGGCGTTCATCGCCCGGGACGCGGCGCAGAACAAGGAGCTCCATCGGGTCGAGCTGATCGGGATCTACTGGCACTTCGTGGACGTGGTCTGGATCTTCCTGTTCCCCCTGCTCTACATCGCGAAGTAGGTACGAAATGTCCGATACTTCCGGTACTTCCGGGCATCACCCGAACTACAAGAAGATCTACTACACGCTGCTCGTCCTGCTGGTGATCAGCGTGGCGGGACCGTTCCTGGGGATCTTCTGGGTCACGCTGCTGACGGCATTCGGCATCGCCATCGTCAAGGCGACCCTGGTCGTGCAGAACTTCATGCACCTCAAGTGGGAGCGCAGCATCGTGAAGTGGATTCTGGCCGGCTCCCTGGTGCTGATGTTCCTGCTGTTCGCAGGTGTCGCCTCGGACGTGATGAAGCACGAGGGCGCGAACTGGGAGAACACCGCCGCGAAGGCCGCCGTTGCCCGGGGGATTCCCGACGCCGAGCACGACGAGGGCGGGGAAGAGCACGGCGACGAGGCGGCTGAGGAACACGGCGACGAGGCGGCGGCGCCCGAAGGAGGAACCGAGGTCGCGGTCGCGGCAGCGGCCGAAACGGCCGGGTTCGACGCCGAGGGAGCCTTCCAGACCGTTTGCGCCACCTGCCATGGGTTGACCGGAGCGGGCGACGGGCCGGGCTCTGCCGCCCTGGAACCCAAACCAGCGGCCTTCAACGACCCTGCCTTCTGGGAGACCCGCGCCGATCAGGACATGGTGACCGTAATCCTGCAGGGCGGGGCCGCCGTCGGAAAGTCGCCCCTGATGCCCCCCTGGAACGCGCTCTACGACCAGGCGCAGGCCGAAGCCTTGGTCTCCTACATGAAGGAGAGCTTCGGGCCCTCCAGCTGAGCCTCGGCTCAGGTCGGCCGGAACGCGATCGGTGATGGAAGCCTCGACCATGACCCTGGAGCGGCGGGAGCCGCAGCGGTCGCCTCAGCTGCTCCCGAACAGCGTGCTCGGCATGCTGCTCTTCGTGTTCACCGAGATCATGCTTTTTTCGGGGTTGATCTCGGCCCACGTCATCTACCTCTCCGGCCGCGTCGGGGAGATGTGGCCACCCCCCGGGCAGCCTCGCCTGCCGTTCCAGGAGACGGCCCTGAACACGACGGCGCTGCTCGTGAGCGGCGTGGTGCTGCTCATCGCCCGGCTGGCCTACGCAAAGAGCCCACGGCAGGCCCTGGTTCCCATGGCGATCGCGGTCCTGCTCGGGGCGTACTTCGTGGCGGCCCAGGGAGCGGAGTGGATCGACCTGATCCGCGAGGGCCTCACGATGACGTCGAGCACCTACGGGGCGTTCTTCTACCTGATCGTGGGCACGCATGCGGTCCACGCCGTGGCCGCCATCCTCGGTCTCTCCTGGGCGTGGCTCCGACTGAACAAGGGAGAGCTCAGCGCCGCCCACTTCGACACCGTGGGGATCTTCTGGTATTTTGTAGTGCTCGTCTGGCCGGTGATCTACTTCCAGGTGTACGTGTGATGGCTCGCCGATGGATCCCTGTACTGGCGCTGGTCCTCCTCACGGTCCTGCCCGAGACGCTCTTGGCTTGCCCCGTCTGCTTCGACGCCAGCGCCGAGAACCGGATGGCGTTCATGAAGACGGCCATCGCCCTGACGGTCCTGCCCCTGGGTATCGTGGGAGGAACGGGGATGTGGCTGAGGAAGCGCTGGCGGGAGCTGACTTCCGAGTCGGACGAGGACCTGGGCTGACGGGTCGCCTGGCCGGCTGGTCGCCTAGGCCGGAGTGCCGCTCAAATCCGTTACGTCATTTCCGGCGTCAGCGCCCTCCCCCTGCTCCGCCTCAGCGGAGAAGTGGGCCTTCCTGAGGAACGCCGTCATGACCACGGCCGTGAGCGCGTTGGCCACCAGAATGCTGCCCGCGCCGATCCGTCCCGCCACTCCCGGCATGAGCACGCTGGCGCTCATGAGGAATCCGGCGGAAGCGAGTACGAAGAGTGCGCCCGCGGAAGCAGAGAACGAGGTGGCGCGTGCCTCGACGAAACGCACGACCTGGGAGGCCAACAGCCCCAGGAGCATGAACGCGACCAGGTGGACGATCGTGGTGAGTGCCACCGCGTCGAGCCGGACCGCGCTCACGGCGTCGGCGGCCTCGCCGAAGAAGAGCACGCTACCCACCAGTGAGGGCGTGAAGAGCGGTTGACCGCCCACCGTGTCCAGGACCAGGAAGAAGAGCGCGACGACGGCCCCGCCGATGGCGCCGGAGTAGAACGACTCGTAGAGGATGTCGGCAATCGTGGGCGGGCGGTGGTTCTCATGCGTCATCGGAATTCTCCCTCCCGGCCCCCAGGAGCCCGGAACTGCGTTGTAGGTTCTACTTCCCAGAAATCGTGAGCCTTCGGCGGAGTTCCGAGCGGACGACACCGGTCGACCCGGCGAGGGGAGACCCGAGACGGCAGTGCCGAGGTCCGCGGTGTCGGAACGGGGGGAACAGTAGTCCTTCGACTCGTCGTTGGCGAGGGCCCCGGGAGGTGCAGCGTCGTGGCGTCCGGATGAGGGCGCCGAGCCACCCGGTCGCCAACCGCCGCCGGCGGCGCCTCGAGAATCACCCGCTGCCCTGATCTCCGTCCCGGTGAACCAGGCGACCCAGGCTCACCCGCCGCCCTGATCTCCGTCCCGGTAGACGCGGCCCCCCTTCATGACCCAGGTCACCCGTTCCAGCTCGGTGATGTCCGCGAGCGGGTCGCCGGCTACGGCGATGAGGTCGGCGAGCTTCCCGCCTTCGATGGTGCCGATCCGGTCGTCCCAGCCCATGATCACGGCGTTGAGGCCGGTCGCCGCCACGATGGCCTCCATCTCGCTCTCGCCGAGCTCGGTGCGGATCGCGAACTCGCGGGCGTTGTGCCCGTGGGGGAAGACGCCCGCGTCCGTGGCAAATCCGATGCTGAGCCCTGCCGCCCGGGCCCGCTGGAAGGTGGCGTTTCGGTACTTCATCATTTCCCGGGAGCGCTCGATCTCGGAGGGGGGGATGCCGAGCTCGGCCCCTTCACGGACCACGACGGCCCCGACGTAGAGGGTGGGCACGTAGTAGGTGTAATCACTCTCCAGGAGCATCCGGATTCCCTCGTCGTCCATCATCGAGCCGTGATCGACGGTGCGGACGCCGGCGCGGATCGCGGCCTTGATGCCCTCGGCGCCATGCGCGTGGGAAGCAACGAAACGGCCCCACCGGTCGGCCTCCACCACGGCGACCGCGATCTCCTCGTCGGAGTACTGCTGAGCCCCCGGCGGAATGCCCTTGGACAGGACCGCGCCGGTGCTGAGGATCTTGATGAAGTCCGCTCCGTGCTTGAAGTTCGTGCGGACGGCTGCCCGGACGGCGTCGACCCCGTCGGCCAGATTCCGTACGACGGGCACGTCCACGTAGATGGAGAACTGGCGGGCGTCGCCGGCGCCGCCGGTGGCCGACACGTAGTTGCCGGCTACGGCCATCCTGGGCCCGGGCACGAGCCCCTCGTCGATGGCGTTCCGCAGGTCCACGTCGGTGTAGGGCCACGTCGGGCCCATGTCCCGTACCGTCGTGAAGCCGGCCTCCAGGGTGACCCGGGCGTTGTGCGCGCCAAAGAGCGTGGCATAGCCGGGCGTCGTGGTGACGAGCTCCTCCTCCCAGGTGACGTTGGTGCTGCCGGACAGGTGGGTGTGGAGATCGATGAGGCCGGGCAGGACGGTGGCGTTGCCGAGGTCGATCACGCGAGCGCCCGACGGGATGAGGGATACGTCGCCCACGGCCGTGATGCGCTCCCCCTCGATGACGATCGCGCCGTTGGGGACGGGTGGGGCGCCCGTGCCGTCGATGATGCGGGCGGCACGGACCGCAACGGTTTCGCCCTCCTGCCCCAGAGCGGGGCGCGCGGGGACAGCTAGAAGAGCCGCGATCGCCCAAGCCGACGCGAGGCCGACCTGAAGCGCCGTGACCCGCCGCTGCCCGCCGGCGGCAGGCCCCGCGGTCCTCCAGCGCTGATCCGAGGGAATCATCCTCACATCTCCTGATCTCGAGTCGTTGGGATTCCTCACCCGACCGGGTCGTCCTGTTCGTCGTCCGAGATCACGGGCGTTTCCCGCTCCGGCGCCTCGATCATGGGCAGGCCCGCCTCCTGGATGCGGCGGTTCAGGTCGCTCACGTCTTCCTGGATGATTCTCTCGATCTCGCGGCTCAGATCCTGGAGCGAGGTGTCGAATACCTCGATCCACTGGTCCTGTTGAGCGTTGGGCCTCTCACTCACCGTCCCTACGTTGCCGAGCATCGCGCTGATGCGGTCTCGGAGCATGGCCGGTGACCGATAGCCTCCGGGCTCGCTCACGAGCTCGCCGCGCACCGTTTCCAGATCCTCGTGGATGGTGCGCGCGTCCCCTGCCAGGACTCCTGGCTGACCCTCTTCTGCCTCGTATCGATCGGCGAAGGTCTCCAATCCCTCCTGGACCGTTTCGGCGTCTTCGATGGACGTGTCCGCGGCGTACCGCATCCGCGCGAGGCGCCGCGCGGCCTCCACCTGTGCGATGACGTCCGCTTCCGTGACGCGCGCGTCCGGGTCCATCCGGACCTGTAGCAGCTTGGTGAGCTCTGCCTCGCCCACCGCGAGCCGTACGGTGTAGACACCCGGTGGCACCCGCACCAACGGATTGGATTGCGCAAACGGATTCCCGCCGCCGTCTTCACCCAGGGGATCGTAGTCCAGCGTCCAGTGGACTCGGTTCACGCCGGGGTGTGCGGTGGCCTCCAGCGTCCGGATCACGCTCTCGCCATCTTCGATCGTGAGAGAGACGTTCTCTTCCGGCTCCGCATCCAGGTGGTACGAGATTGTCGCTACGCTTCCCGGGTTGTCTCCCTTGAAGGCGCCCTGAGCCAGGAAAGGCTTGTTGAACTGCATCTGGAAGCGCGTGGCCGTGGGTGGATCGAACAGGTAGCTGCCGGCCACCCGCGCCTCGGCCAGTTGTTGAAGTGGCGTGAGGTCGTCCAGGATCCAGATGCTCCGTCCGTGCGTGCCCACGATCAGGTCGTTGTCGCGAGGGTGGATCAGGAGGTCGTTCACCGGTGCGGGTGGCAGCGAGCCGCCGCTGAGGGCGGACCAGCTCCCGCCTCCGTCGAAGGACGCGAAGAGCCCGAACTCGGACCCAACGTACAGCACGTTCGGGTTCATCGGATCCTCTCGGACCACGTGCAGGTAGCCGAACTCCGGCAAGTCGGCCGTGACGTTCTCCCACGTTCGTCCGAAGTCCCGAGTGCGGAACAGGTAGGGCGCCATGTCGTCCAGCCGGTGTCGATCGAAGGCGGCGTAGGCGGTACCGGCATCGTGATGGGACGCGTCGATGCGGGACACCCACGACTCCGGCGGCAGGCCAGGCACGTTCTCGGTGACGTTGGTCCAGGTGCCTCCCGCGTCCTGCGTCACCTGCACCAGACCGTCGTCCGTCCCCACCCAGATGACGCCGGCCTGAACCGGCGATTCCGAGATGGTGTGGATGGTGGTGTGGTACTCGGCGCTGGTGTTGTCCGTGGTGATCGGCCCCCCCGAAGCGAGCTGCTTGCCGGGGTCGTTGGTCGTCAGATCCGGGCTGATCTCCGTCCAGGACCGGCCTCCGTCGTCCGTGCGGTGCAGGATGTTCGAGCCGAAGTAGACGACCGTCGGGTCGTGGGGCGACAGATGGATCGGCGAGTTCCAGTTGAAGCGGTACGGGTGGTCGCCGGCCGCGGCCCCGCGGAGGGAGACCGGATAGGGCTGGATGGACTGCTTCTCACCCGTGGTCTGGTCAACGCGGACGATGTTGCCGTAGTGCGCGTTGGTGTACACGGTGGTCCAGTCCGTAGGGTCGACCTGCGCGTAGTATCCGTCGCCGAAGTGGATGATGTACCAATTGTCATTCAACAGTCCCACGGTCTCCCGCGTCTCTGACGGGCCGCACCAGACCCCGTTGTCCTGCAGGCCGCCGCAGACCCAGTACGGATCCCGCATGTCTGCGCCGATCTGGTAGAACTGGCCCAGGGGTACGCGGTTCAGGTACTGGAACGACTCGCCCCGGTCCCGGGACAGATAGACGCCCCCGTCGTTCCCGTTCAGGATGAATCGGGGATCGTGGGGGTCGATCCACATGGCCTGGTGGTCGGGGTGAATGTCCTCACCGAGCTGCTCCCAGGTGCGTCCGCCGTCGGTGGAGACCATGAGCCGACCGCTCAAGGAATACAGACGCTCGCTGGTGGCCGGGTCCACGCGAAGGTCGGTGAAGTAGAAGGGGCGGGAGTTGACGTTGCCGTCTTCGGTGACCACCCGCCACGTCTTGCCTCGGTCGTCGGAGCGCCAGACCTGACCGTCATGGGTCGACTCGATCATGGCGTAGACCACATCGGGATCGCTCGGGGCTACCGCCACGCCGATTCGGCCCAGCACGCCGTCGGGCAGGCCGTTGTCCGGCGCGGCGTCGGTGAGCGAATCCCAGGTGTCGCCTCCGTCCGCAGTGCGCCAGAGCCCACTGCCCGGCCCGCCGGAGCGGAAATACCAGGGCTGGCGGCGGAAGTCGTACATCGCGGCGTAGAGGATCCGCGGGTTGGCAGGGTCCATGGCCAGATCGGCCGCGCCTGTGGTCTCGTCGACGTACAGGATCTTGTCCCACGTCGCGCCGCCGTCGGTGGAGCGGAAGATGCCCCGATCCGGATGATCTCCCCACTCGTGACCCAGCGCTGCCACGTAGACGACGTCGGGATCGGCGGGGTGGACACGGATACGGGTGATCTTCTCGGTGTCGCCCAGACCCAGGAATGTCCAGGTCTCGCCGGCGTCCACGCTTCGCCACACGCCGCGGCCCACCGAGGCGCTGTTCCGCGGGTTCCCCTCGCCCGTGCCCACGTAGAGAACGTTCGGATCGGAAGGTGCCACGGCGATGGCACCGATGCTGGGCACGCCGATGCCGTCCGAGACGGGCTCGAACGTCACGCCCCCGTTTCGCGTTCGGAACACGCCTCCGGAGGCGTGCCCGAAGTAGAACGTGAGCTGGTCGCCCGGGACGCCCGCGATTGCGGCGACCCGCCCACCCATGATGGCGGGACCGATGGAGCGGAACTCCAGCGCCGCGAGCGCGTCGTCGGGTCCCTGCTGTCCCGCCGCCGGTGCGGGAGCCGAGATGACGGAGCTGAAGGCCAGCGTCCCGGCGCAGAGGACGAGGCTCAGTGCAGGCAGAATCGGTCGGACATGCATGGTCGAGTCCCCCGGGGATAGCTCGTGCGGGTCTGGATAGGGAGAAGGGGTTAGAATAGGGGGGAGGCTCCGTGCCGTCGATGTGTGGCACGAGCGGGTCTCCGTCGGGTCAGCGAAGGATGTTCCCACCGACTCATGGCGCGATCCGCTCCGCGACTCCGGCCTCGAGCCAGGAACGGCGTCCCGCCCGCCGGGCGGCGCTCCGCCGAGGGCGGCGACTCGAATACTTGACGATCGGCTGGAACGTCATTGAGGCAGGCGTATCGATTGCGGCCGGCGTCGTGGCTGGCAGCACGGCCTTGATCGGCTTCGGCATCGACGCCGCGATCGAAAGCGCGTCCGGTGCCACGCTGCTCTGGAGACTGCAGGACTCGGAGCACGCCGAGTCCCGGGAGGAGGTAGCCCTCAAGCTGGTGGGCGTGTCCTTCCTGCTCCTGGCGGCGTGGGTGGCATACGACGCCGTACTCACGCTGCTGTCGCAGAGCGCGCCCGACGCGAGCCTCGCCGGGATCGTCATCGCGTCCCTTTCGCTCGTCGTCATGCCCTGGTTGGCGTGGCGGAAGCGGCGGGTCGCGGCGCTTCTGTCGAGTCGAGCGTTGCAGGCCGACTCCCGTCAGACCTCGCTGTGCGCCTACCTCTCGGCGATCCTCCTGGGTGGATTGACCCTCAACGCTGTCCTGGGATGGTGGTGGGCCGATCCGGTGGCCGCCTTGATCATGGTCCCGATCATCGCGAACGAGGGGGCTGAAGCGCTCCGCGGAGAGCGGTGCGAAGACGGGTGCTGAGGAGAGTCTCCGGGTAGCGACCGCGCGCGCCCCGTAGGCGGTCGGCGGCGGGGCGGGGCACTGCGCTCCGGATGGAGCCCGCGGGCCTCCGCGTCCCGGTCTTGTTCCCACCAGCTCCAGTCCGCAGACTAGTGCCCCGTTTCCAGAGGATTGCGGCCAGTCGGCGTCTCGGGCCTCCATCGGGGTTCCGTGCCCCAGCCGCGCCCCCGCCGCTTGCCCTGGTCCGGCGTGGAAGATCCCTTGCTGACCGCAAGCGTGGGCCGATGGCAACCGTGCCCGACGCCCGCACCTGTGACGGAGCTGCCTGATCCATGCGCTTTACCAGCACCGATCCATCGACCGGCGAGGTGATCGCCGAGTATCCATCGCTGACCGACGAAGAGGCAGCGGACGTCGTGACCAGGGCCGAGGTGGCCTTCCGCTCATGGCGCCGCACGGACGCGTCCGCCCGGGCTCGAGTCCTGACCGCTGCGGCGAGCGTTCTGCGTGAGCGGCTCGAGGATCTCGCAAGCCTCATGACGCGGGAGATGGGCAAGCCCCTGGAACAGGCTCGGGCCGAGGTGGAAAAGTGCGCCTGGGTCTGCGAGTACTACGCCGCCGAGGGGACGGAGCACCTGGCACCGGTCGTCGTCGAGACCGACGCGTCCCGCAGCATCGTGGCTTTCGAGCCCCTGGGTGTCATCTTGGCCATCATGCCCTGGAACTTCCCGCTGTGGCAGGTCGTGCGATTCGCCGCGCCCACGCTCATGGCCGGCAACGCGGCGCTCCTCAAGCACGCGCCCACCACCCAGGGGTGCGCCCACGCCATCGAGAAGGTGTTCCTCGATGCCGGGCTACCCGGCGGCGTCTTCCAGAACCTCCCGGTGGACGTGGACATGGTTCCCGGCATCGTCGCGGACCCGAGGGTAGCGGCGGTGACGCTCACCGGGAGCACCCGGGCGGGCAGGGCAGTGGCTGCCACGGCGGGCGCCCACATCAAGAAGACGGTGCTGGAGCTGGGCGGCAGCGATCCGTACGTGATCCTCGAGGACGCCGATCTCGACGTGGCCGTCGCCCAGTGCACGACCGGCCGTCTGATCAACTCCGGGCAGAGCTGCATCGCCGCCAAGCGGTTCATCGTGGTCGCTCCGGTCATGGACGATTTCAGGGCGCGCGTATTGGCCAACATGGGGGCCGCGGTGATGGGCGATCCCCGGGATCCGGCAAGCGACGTCGGCCCCTTGGCCAGGGAGGATCTCAGGGACACGCTGCACGATCAGGTGGAGCGCAGCGTCCGGGCTGGCGCCCTCTGCCTCCTCGGCGGCCAGATCCCTCAGCGCCCCGGCTGGTTCTATCCGCCGACGGTGCTGAGCGACGTGCGCCCGGGCATGGCCGCCTTCGACGAGGAGTTGTTCGGACCCGTCGCGACGCTCATCGAGGCTCGAGACGAGGAAGACGCGATCCAGCTGGCCAATCGGACTCGCTATGGTCTTTCCGCTGCCGTCTTCACGCGTGACCTGGGGCGGGGCGAGCGCATCGCCCGCGAACGCATCCAGGCCGGAGCCTGCTTCGTGAACGCCTTCGGACGCTCGGACCCGCGTCTTCCCTTCGGAGGCATCAAGGAGAGTGGATACGGTCGGGAGCTCTCCGCGTTCGGCATTCGCGAATTCGTGAACATCAAGACCGTCTGGGTCGCCTGAGGCACGGACCATGGAGGCCTTCAACGTCGTCGCGGCTCTCATGGCGCTGGCCGCCGTCTTCGCGTGGCTCAACCACCGCTACCTGAAGCTACCGACGACCATCGGGCTCCTGGTCATCTCGATGGTCTTCTCGCTGGCCCTGGTGATGCTCGGGGCCGCCGGGGTGCGCTTCCAGGGGCTCAGGGACCTGCTCCTGACCCTGGACTTCGACGAAGCGCTGCTCCACGGCATGCTGGGCGCGCTACTGTTCGCCGGGGCGCTGCACGTCAACCTGGACGACCTGGCCGAGCAAGGCTGGGTGATCCTGCTGCTCGCCACGGTGGGCGTGGTCACCTCGACAGCGCTGGTCGGCCTCGGATCGTGGTGGCTCCTCGGCGCCCTGGGTGTCGGGCTGCCACTCATCTTCTGCTTGCTGTTGGGCGCGTTGATCTCGCCGACCGACCCCATCGCCGTGGGATCGATTCTCCGGGACCTGGGCGCGCCGCCGCGCCTCATGACCACCATCACGGGGGAGTCCCTCTTCAACGACGGGGTCGGGGTGGTGCTGTTCCTCGTGCTCCTGGGGATCGCGACGGGAGGCCACGGATCCGAGGCGACCGTGACCGGAGTGCTTCAGCTGCTCGTGGTGGAGGTGGGTGGCGGCGTCGTCTGGGGCGCGGCCTTGGGGATCGTGGCGTACGGAATGCTGAAGAGCGTGGACAACTACCAGGTCGAGATCATGGTCACCCTGGCCCTGGTGACCGCCGGATACGCCATGGCCGGTCAGCTGCACATCTCGGGGCCCCTCGCCATGGTGGTGGCGGGCCTCCTGATCGGGAACCACGGTCGCCGATTGGCCATGTCCGAGCGAACGCGGGAGCGCCTGGATGGATTCTGGGAGCTGGTGGATGAGCTGCTGAACGCGCTCCTGTTCGTGATGATCGGCGTCGAGGTGCTCGTGCTCGCGTTCTCGGTACCCGCGGTCGTCGCGGGGATCATGATGATCCCGCTGACCCTGCTGGCACGTTGGATCGCCGTGAGCATACCACTGTCCGCGCTCCGGGGGCGCCACGGTCTGCCACGTCGTGCAGCCGAGATCCTGACATGGTCAGGCCTCAGGGGTGGGATCTCCGTGGCGCTTGCCCTCTCCCTCCCGGCGGGCCCCGAGCGCGATCTGACGCTCACGATCACCTACGTCGTCGTCGCGTTCTCCATCGTGGTGCAGGGGCTCAGCGTCGAAACCGTCGTGCGGCGGTTGGTTGAGGAGGAGCCCGCCGAAGCATAGGCCGACGACTCGACGGGGGGCGTCGGTGCCGACCGCGACACGAGCGAAGCGCGCCGGACATCGTCACGGCCCGCTGCCGTGCGGACCAGGTCCACGGCCCCGCGACGAACGCGAGGCGCACGGACGGCGGCGGGTGTCGCGAGGCGCCGCTCCCTTGTTGATCGGCCTCTGCGTCGCCACCATGCCCCGATGAGCCAGGCCACGACGACCGCGCCGATCGACCGCGCGCCCACCGGACTCACCCGGGAGCTCGGCCTCCTGGGGCTCGCCGCCACCGGCATCTGCTCCATGCTCGGGGCCGCCATCAACGTCATCCCCATCATGATCCACCGGAGCGTCCCGGGGATCGGCCCCAACGTCCTGCCTGCGTATCTGTACGGCGCTCTCCCGGCGATCCTCGCGGCCCTGGCATACGCCATCCTGGCCTCGGCCATGCCACGGGCGGGCGGCAGCTACGTGTACGCCAGCAGGGCGCTCCATCCCTATCTGGGCTTCGTCGCCAGCTTCTCCCAGTGGTTCGGCCTGTGCATCGCCATCGGCGTGGTCTCGTACGTGGTCGTGCCCTTCCTGCGGGACATCGCTTCGGCTCTGGACATGGGTGGCCTGGCAGCCGCGCTGGACACCGGCCCGGCCCGAGTGGGGATCGCACTCGCGTTCCTGTGGACGTTCGTGGGCGTCAACCTGCGGGGCATCAAGCTCTACGAGCGGACCCTGGTCCCGCTCATGTTCCTGATGTTCGCCCTGGGGAGCATCGTCATCGTCGCGGGATTTTCGTTCGACCACGCCGACTTCGCCGCCGCCCTCGCCGCGCGGGAGGGGGCTCAGGTCCCGGTCGATCCCGGCACGCCCTTCCGCCTGGGACCGTTCCTGGCAGCCGCCGCGCTCCTCTTCTCGAGCTTCATCGGGTTCGACTCCATCGCCCAGGCGGGGGGCGAAGCGAGGAACCCCAACCGGGCTCTGCCGCTGGCTATCGGCATCGCGGTGGTCACAGTGGGCAGCTTCTACATCCTGTTCACCGCGGCCGTGTACCACACCGTGCCCTGGACCTTCGTGGCCGAGCGCGCGCAGGAGACGGACCTGACGGCCCCCGGGCTGTTGGGCTACGTGCTACCCGCCGGCTGGACCGTGGCCATCGTCGCAGGCGCCGCCGTTGCCCTGATCAACGACCTCCCGGCCATGCTGCTGGCGGTGTCCCGGCTCATGTTCGCCTGGGCCGAAGACGGCATCTTCCCCAAGCAGGTGGCGAAGGTGCACGCGCGACTCCACACTCCGTACGTGGCCATCGTCGCCAGCGGGCTCATGGCCTCGGTGGGGATCCTCGGAAGCCACTTCGCCGGGGACTTCTTCCTGGGCGTGGACATCCTGGTGACTTCGATGCTGGTGAACTTCCTGCTGATGTGTCTTTCGGTGCTCGTCCTGCCGCGGCGGAATCCGACGCTGGCAGGTGAGGTCCGGGTGATCGCGTCGCCGCGGGCCCAGGTGCCCATCGCCGTCGCGGGGGTCGTGCTCCTGGGCGTCTTCCTGATCGTGCACGTCGTGAAGGACCTGCGGGCTCCGGTGGACGCGTGGTACTTCCGGTCGACATGGCTCTGGATCGTGGTGATGGCGCTGGCGAGCGTAGTATTTCTGAGGGAGTGGCGGGTTCTGAAGGCGAGCGGCGTGGACGTGGAGGCCCGCTTCGCCGAGTTGCCGCCCGAGTAGAGGACGGTCCATGAACAGACCGCTCACCTCGGCAGTCAGCGTCAGCGGCGGCTTGGGCGCCGCCGCCCGGGCATCCGACGTGGCGGGCGCGGGATCGGCCGTGGCCGTGCCCGAGGAGCGGGCACGTTGACCGGGTCGGATGCGGGTCGCTCCGCTCACGGTGGCCCCTCGGAGACCCGCCCCTCCGACGCCGAAGCCGGCTTTACGGTCGACGCCGACTTTCGCCGCTTCAACCAGAAGAACGACGTCTTCTGTCGGTCCTTCTGGGACCCCACCGTGAAGTCGGGCCGCTCCGGCTTGTTCTACCAATCCTACCGCACCCCTCTGATCGAGTGGAAGAAGGTGGAGGGCTTCACCCAGCGGGATTACGCGCTCAGGAACGCAGCCTGGCACGTGACGGACATCTTTGCCGAGCTCAAGGAGGATGGGGACCGCCGGGAGGGCTTCCTGGACGAGTACACGGTGCTCCGTGAGGGACCAGACCAGAAGATCGAGGTGGAGTCTCCGGAGGCCATGGCCACGGAGATCAAACATGTGGCACGGACCTTCGGCGCCGATCTCGTGGGGATCACGGATTACGACGAGCGATGGGTCTACACCCGGAAGTACTCGCGTCAGCAGGAGAACGAGAAGCCCCAGGAGATCCCCGACGACCTGACCAGCGTCATCGTCATCGCCCAGTCCATGGACCGGGACCTGATCCGGACGGTGCCCTCGGCGCTGAGCGGGACGGCAACGGGTCTCGGGTACGCCCATGACACCGTCGTCCTCCTCGGGCTCACCCAGTACATCCTGAACCTGGGGTACCGGGCCGTGGCCAGCATGAACGACTCGGCATTGGCGATCCCCTACGCGCTGAAAGCCGGCCTGGGGGAGTACGGGCGCCACGGCCTCGTGATCACCGAGGAGTTCGGGCCGCGCGTTCGCTTCGGGAAGATCTTCACCGACCTGCCCCTGGCGCACGATCGCCCCGAGCGCTTCGGCGTGAGGGAGTTCTGCGAGGTCTGCCGAGCCTGCACGGACGCGTGCCCGGCGAAGGCGATCCCCGGCGGCGCGCCCAGCACGGAGGTCCACAACATCTCCAACATCCGAGGCGTGAGAAAGTGGACCGTCGACGGGGAGAAGTGCTTCAAGTTCTGGGCGAACCAGAACAGCGACTGCTCGATATGCGTTCGCGTCTGCCCATACAACCGGGACTACCGCAAGCTCCCCAATCGGCTCTGGCGGAAACTGGCGGGGACGAGACTGCGGGGGTTGATGAATTGGCTGGACAAGCGGTCCGGCCGTGGGGAGCGCATGAAGCCGTCCCGCTGGTGGCCGATGGGCGCTGCGGGGGGAGGGCCGTGACACGCGCCACGGCGTGGGGCCACGAGACGCCGAGGCTCGAGGCGGACGAGGCTGGGGTTCGGAGTGGTTCGTACGGCTCGACACAAGCAACGACGTGACCATGGAGCACGGAATGCGGGAACGACGTACCGGGATCTTCGACGCGGTGTTCGCAATCGGGACCGCCATCGCTCTGGGTTCGTTCTGGGGCTGCGCCACGTACGTGCAGGCGTCTTCGAGCGTCCTGGACAACGGTGCCGTAGCCGCCGCGCACCGGTCAGCATCGGCTGGCGCCGAGAAGGGGGGCGCGCCCACAGCGGCCGCGCGTGAAACGGCCGCCGGTCATGCTTCGGGCGACACGATCCCCCTCTACGGCAATCTGGGTCCCCACACCCGGTCCATCACGACCGCGTCCCCGCTCGCGCAGGCCTATTTCGATCAGGCCAAGCAGCTGACCTTCGCGTACGGCCACCCCGAGGCCCTGCCGTCGTTCAGGGAGGCTCAACGCCAGGATCCCCAGTGCGCCATGTGCTACTGGGGCGAAGCCTGGGCCCAGGGGCCGTACCTCAACTCCAGCATGGACGAGGACGAAGGGCGGGCAGCGTATGCCGCGATCCAGAAGGCCATGGAGCTGCGGCACCGGGGCACGGACGTCGAGCGGGCGCTGATCGAGGCCATGGCCACGCGGTACGAGCCCGAGCCGAACGAGGAGCACCGCGCCCGACTGGACAGCGCGTATGCGGACGCGATGCGGAGCGTGGTCCGTCGGTTTCCCAACGATCTCGACGCGGGCAGCTTGTTGGGCGAGGCGCTCATGCTGCTCCGGCCGCGTCGGTTCTGGGACGAGAACGGAGACCCCATGCCAGGGGTGGAGGAGATGCTGGCCGTCCTGGAGAGCGTCCTGGCCAGGGACATCAAGCACCCCGGGGCTTGCCACCACTACATTCATCTGGTGGAGGCGGGGCCGGAGCCGGAGCGGGCCGAGGCGTGCGCGAACTACCTGGGCAACGCGATCCCCGGGGCGAGCCACATCAATCACATGCCGTCCCACATCTACATGAACATCGGACGGTACGGCGACGCCGTGCGGGCCAACCAGCAGGCCTGGCACACGGACCTCAAAGCGGCCCACGGCGGACCTCCTGGAATCTACCCGAGCCACAACCTCCACATGATGCTGTTCGGGGCCTGGCTCGACGGACAGAGCGCGGTCGCCATGCAGGCGGCACGGGACCTGGCCCGGATCGCCGAGAACTCGGCCTTCTACGTGCCGCTGGCGCTGGTCCGATTCGGCCGCTGGGAGGAGGTCTTGGAGCTAGCGGACGGTCCGGACACTCCGTTCCAGGGCGCGCTTTGGGACTTCAGCCGCGGCATGGCGACGCTGCGGCTGGGGGACGCGGAGACCGCGTGGGGGCATCTGGCCGAGGTGGACCGGGTCGTGGACGAGCTGCCGGACTCCATGAGCCAGAGCTTCCGCCGGCACAAGCAGCGGGACCTGCTGCTGATGGCCCGAGGGATCCTGGCCGGCGAGATCGAGGCCTCCGCGGGCCGTTACGATCAGGCGATCGAGGCGCTTCGAGCGGCGGCCGCGGTGGAGGACAACCTCAACTACGACGAGCCCGAGCCCTGGCCCATCCCCGTGCGTCACGTCCTGGGCGCGGTCCTCCTGGAGGCGGGTTGGCCCTCGGAGGCGGAAGTGGAATACGAGAAGCAGCTCGATCACCACAAGGAGAACGGGTGGTCGCTCTTCGGCTTGGCGCAAAGCCTGGAGGCGCAGGGCAAGGACGAGGAGGCCGCTGAAGTCTGGCAGCGCTTCGAGCGGGCGTGGCCCCGCTCCGACCTGTGGATCCGGTCTTCGCGGTTCTGACATTCAGGGGACGCAAAGGCACGCCGTCGCGCAGGGTCAAAGCGCTGCTTCGGGTCATCCGATTCGTCAGCGTCCGGGGCCCGGCCCGACGCCCGCCTGCACACGAAAGGACGACCGATCGTGGAACCTGACGCGCGCGACACGACCGACACCCCGGTCCGGCCCGTGACCCGCCGCCGCTTTCTCCTGGAGGCTTCCCCGGCGGCGGGACTTCTCGCCTTGGGAGCGGTGCGCGCCGACGGAGTGGGTGCAGCCCCCATCGCCCTGCAAGCCGGCCCTCGCGTCGTGCTCCCGGAGCCCGGTCCCATGCTCCCACCGGTCCCGGCCGTGCTCCTCACGGTGCGGGGCAAGGACGACGACCCGGACCATATTTCGGTGGTCTGGACGTTCGTGATCAACGGCGACCCGCCCCAGATCGGCATCGCCCCGGCACACGAGCACGTGGCTGGCGAGCTCGTGGACCTCCATGGCGAGTTCGTCCTCAATGTGCCGACAACCAGGATGGTGGAGGGCTTCGACCGCGTGGACATGACCTCGTCCCGAGTGGGCGACAAGTTCACGCTGTCAGGCTTCACAGCGGGTCAGGCGGTCGCCGTGGATGCCCCCACCGTTGAGGAGTCACCGATCCACGTGGAGTGCCGCGTGTTCGACCGCCACGAAGTGCCGCCCAGCCGAACCCTCTTCCTGGCCGACGTCGTCGCCACCACCGTTCACGCTGGCGCCTGCGACGAGACCGGCCGGCTGATCGTCGACGACGTGCCGTTCTTCGGCATGACGGCCGGCAGCGGCGAGTTCTACGCCATGGGGGCGCGCGTCGGAAACATCGGCATGACCATGGGCCGCTCCGACATCAAGTACTGAGGCAGAAGGGCAGCGGGACGCCATGAAGCTGATCCTCCGCCGCGTGGTATTCGTCGTCGCCGCGCTCCTCGGCACGGGGGTGCTGGTGTGGGTCGGCATGACGGTGGCCGCCGAGCAGCTGGTGGACGCCGAGCTGCTCGAGCAGGTCCTGAACGGCTCCATCGGTCCCGCCACTGACGGGCGCTACCGCGTCCAGGTCGATCACGTCGACGTTGCGCCCTGGAAGGGCGACCTGGCGGTGAGCGGGATCCGGCTGCGGCCCCAGGACTTCGGCATGAACGATCCCAACGCCGGCGACGGCCCCGCCCTACGCTTCTCGGTGGACGTGGAGACGGTGTCGTTCGAGCGGGTGCGCATAGGCCGGCTGATCCTGGATCGGGACCTGGAGGCGGACGCCTTCACCATTCGGGCCCCCCGAGTGGCCGTGATCCTCCTGGAGCGCGAGGTGCCCCCGGTCATGGAGGGCCCGAGCTCGCCGCCCCCGGAGCGAGCTCCGGCCGAATCGCCCGCGGGCGGGGTCACCGTGGCTGGCGCGGACTCGGCCGAGACCGGCCAGACCCTGCGTGAGACCGTCGCGCAGCAACTGCGACAGATCCGCGTAGGGACCGTGTCGATCGAGGACGTCGACGCGACCATCGTCACGCTGCGCCGAGGCGGGGCCGGTCGTGGCGAGGCGCCCCTGAGGGAGCGTGTGAGAGGGCTGTCACTGACCTTCCACGACTTTCGGATCGATCCTGACGAGGCGGCTTCAGCGGATCGGTTCCTGTGGTCCAAGGACGTGCGGCTCGAAATGGACGGCATGGAGCTGAGCGGGGGGGAGCGAGCACTGGTGAACGTCGGCGCCGTATCCGCGTCCACTGCAGCGGGCGCGATCCGTATCGAGTCGGTCGCCCTGAGTCCGACGCGCACCGAGGCCGAGTACCTCGCGGGCCAGGGCCCCGGAGGAGACCGGGTGGCCATGACCACGGGCGCCGTGTCGGTCGAAGGCCTCCAGTTTCATCGGCTCACTCAGGACCTGGAGGCGGTGGCCCGGACCGTCAGGGTCGAGAGCGTGGAGCTGACGGTGCTGAGCGACAAGCACCGACCGAGCGGCCACCGCACGTCTCCACCCGCCATGCCCCATGACGTCATGAGAGAGCTGCCCGTGGGCGTGACGGTAGACACCGTCGAAGTGGTGGACGGCGCCGTGACGTATGCGGAGCGCGGTCCCAAGAGTCAGCGTCCGGGATCCGTCGCGTTCACGGACGTTCAGGCACGGTTCACCAACGTGACCAACGATCCGGCCCGCATCGCGTCTGACGGTCCGACCATGTTCGAAGCCGAAGCCCGCGTGTTCGACGCCGCTCCCGTGAGAGTCCGGGCTTCCATCCCCCTCCTCGCACCACCACCGACCATGTTCTTCTTCGCCAGCGTGGGGCGCTTTCCGGCGGGGGCGGTGAACGCGATCCTCCCGGACCTGGAGGGAATCCGCGTGACGGACGGACGCGTCGACAGCGCCCGCGTGGACATCCGCTATCGGCCCGGCGGCGCGTCGGGTGCCGTGATGGTGGGATACGAGGATCTCTCGATCCGCCAAGAGGACCGCAACACCGGGAACCAGAGCCTCGGGCAGAAGCTGACGAGCTTCCTGGCCAACACGTTCGTGATTCGCGGGAGCAACCGGCCGGACGACGGCAAGCCTCCTCGCGAGGGACGGGTCGACTACGAGGCCGATCCGTACGCCCCCTTCTTCAAGATCTTCTGGGAAGCGATCCGCGACGGCCTGATCGACGTGGCGCAGCGCTGACGCCCGTCGGGTCCGATCCGCCGTCCGCACGAGACTCCCGCCGGCCTTGAAGGTGCTGGCCAACTCGTCCGCGAATCCCGCGCTGGTCACCGCCTTCTGGCTCAGCCGTGTGACGCCGATGAAGTCCTTGCGGCGGAGGTCGTCGATCTGGGGATGGTCGGGATCGACTCCCTTGGGCGCGCGCTTGAGGGATTCGCCCTCCAGGTCGTACAACTCCCGGAACCGCTTGCCGACCGCACGCTTCCAGGCCGTCGGGTCGTCGACGATGGCCTCCCGGATCTTGCGGAGCGTCGTCGAGTCGGGATGCCAGCTTCCCACGCCGCAGAAGACCTGGCCCGGCTCGAGGTGCAGGTAGAATCCCGGCGCGTACGCGTCCTTCCCCAGCTCGTGACGGAACTGAATCCCCGTGTGGGTCTTG
>JBDHLD010000206.1:0-4711 GCA_039586035.1 Gemmatimonadota bacterium
GTAGTCGTACCATGCCTCCACCTGCTCTGTGACGATGGCCAGCGTCACGCTTTTCGGCTCGTCGGCCGAATGCATGCCACGCGCGGCGTCCACCAGGGTCAGGTACGAGGCCGGCGCAACTCGGAGGATCTTGGCGAAACCGTAGTCTACCACGGTTTCCAGGCCCAGCACCTCCGTGTAGAAGGTCCACGCTCCCTCGACATCGGCGTAGTAGTAGAAGGCGTTGGTGGCTTGGATGGTCGGGGGCTCGTGAGCGGCGTCGAGCGGGGCGGCGGCCTCCTGCGCGGAGGCACGACCGTGGAGAGCCCACATGGACGACACCGCGATGGCTGCGAAGGTCGTTCGGCAGACTGTTCCCATCATGGCTATCGCTCCTCCGCCAGCCGGTTGATGTCGGGGTTTTCCAGAACGCGCGTTTCGTACCCGCGCACGGCCACCTCGATCATGGCGCGACCGACATTCTCGGTGGTTGTGACGTGCTTGGGGAACAGTCGCCGCAGCAGTGGAAAGAGAGGTCCCGCTACCGTGTAGAGAGCCTGATACAAGGCGGTCTTCGAACGGACGCCCTTGAGGGGCTGGACGAAGCCTGGCCGACCGGGCCCACATGAATCGGCCGCTCTCGGTCGAATCCGTCCCCTCGCCGGAGACATAGCAGAAGACGAGCTTCGCGTTCGCGGCCACGAGGGCCTCGGCCGCCGCCACCGTCAAGTCGTACGTCACGTGGTGGTAGGCTTCCTCGCTCATCCCGGCAGCGGACACGCCCAGCGTGAAGAAACACGCATCGCACCCGGCCAGCCGGTCCGCGACGCCACTGTAGTCGGTGAAATCGGAGTGGATCAACTCCGCGAGCTTCGGGTGCGTGACGCCGCAGGGACTTCGCCCGATGGCCAGCACCCCGGCGACCCGCTCGTCCTCCAGGCATTCCCGCAGGACGCCGGACCCGATCATCCCGGTGGCTCCGAACAGAATCACGTTCAAGGTCCTTCGCCCTCCCGTTCCCGTCGATGTGACGTCCGACGCGAGCGTCCCTTCAACTCGTACGCGCCACTCGCCGCCAAAGCACGAAACTGACGGGCGGACATCTCGAACACCATGGTGTCCCGCTCCGCCGAGGAGGATTCGCTGGCCTCCTGGCGGAGGACCTCGCGAAGGTGATACCCGAGCTTGCGGGGGACCGCAGCGCTCGCCGTATGGTCGGGGTCGCACCGGATCTCCATCCGGTCGATGCCTGGCAACCCCAGACCGGCGTGGGTCAGTAGAGCGGCCGCTTCGGTGGCGATACCACGTCCTTCCAGGTCGGTGCGAACCCAGTAGCCGATCTCCAGAGCACGCGGACCGACGCGACGATACAATCCCGCGCCACCCCACACCTCGCTCTCGGCCGGATCCATGACCGCGTACAGCGCGTTTCGGCCCTCCCCGAAGTCGCCCTCGTATCTCCGGAGACGGTTCGCCAACGCTGGCAAGTCCTCGGGTTCTTCGAACACCCAGGGGATCCACTTCTGAAGCTCGGACCAGCTGATCTTCAGGGCGCGGTCGAGCAGAGGCGCGTCGCCCGGCTCCCAACACCTGAGGAGGAGCCGGTCCGATGGGATCCGCCTGGGCGGCATCAATCCCGACACGGCGCCGTTCTTCCGGCCCGATGGAGCGGTCGACCGCTGGAGCTTGGACCACTTCGGCCCCACTGCCTGGGCGGCGCTGCGGACTCGAGCGACCTCATGTGACCAGCCGACGCCGCATGAGCTCGATCTCGGTCGCGCCGACCCGGCAGCAGCCCCCGACTCCGGAGGCCCCTCGCCGTGCCCACTCCGCGGACGCGCTCTCCCAGTCGATCGCCGACGGTGACGACGTCCACCCTCTGGTTGCGGCTTCGTAGCGCTCACCCGAGTTCGGGTAGACCAGGATCGGTTTGTCCGTGCTTCGCTTGATCTCGCCGATCAGTGTCGAGACCACGTCCGGAGAGGTGCAGTTGACGCCAACGGCCGCCACCCGAGGGTTCTCGTCGCACATGCGGGCCACCGCGGCCATCGGGCTGCCGTCGCTGAGATGGAGGCCATCTCGACAGCTACAGCTGATCCATGCCCAGCGTCGGGGCGTCTCCCGGAGGAGGCGAAGGAGTGCCTCCACCTCGTGCCGCGAAGGAATCGTCTCGCAAGCCAGCAGGTCCGCATCGCTCTCGGCCAGCAGGTGCCAGCGCGTCTGATGAAACGCATGCAGCTGGTCGGTGCTCAGCCCGTAGGCACCGCGGTATTCCGAGCCGTCGGCCAGGGCCGCGCCGTATGGGCCGACGCTCGCCGCGACCAGCGGGCGCATTCGCCCCTTCCTGTTCTCACTCCGGCTCCAGAACAGGTCCCGGGCCTCGACGGCCAGGCTCACGGAAAGCCGGATCAGCGCCTCGGCTTCGGCATCGGTCAGGCCGCGGCCACGGAACCCCGCGATCGTCGCCTGATACGTCGAGGTCAGGACGCAGTCGGCGCCAGCCCTCAGAAACTCCAGGTGAACGTCACGAATGAGCGCGGGGTCCTCCACGAGGACCCTGGCCGACCACAGGTCGTCGTCCAGATCGCACCCTCGGGCTTCCAGCGCGGTCGCCAGGCCGCCGTCGAGGATGATCGTGCCCTGCTGTCGAATGAACCTCTCCAGCGGATTGGGCGGTGTGGTCAAGTCCGGTTCACCTCCGTCAGGCCGCCGACGGCGTCTCACGCAATCTCATAGTCGAGGATCAGCGTGTGGCCCCCCTCGGCGTCGACGGATATCTCGACCGTGCCGGTCAGCCCGTCCAGGTCGCCCGTGCCCGATCCCGGAACGACGTGCCCGCCCGTGCGCCGGCCCCGCGCGTGGCTGACGCCCCAATGTTGAAGGACGAAGCTGCCGGACCGGTCTCCGAGGTGCCCCACGACGCGCTCCGACGCGACGTAGCCGGCTCCCGCCGCCAAGTCGGACGTATCGGCCTGGCACATCAGGAGCTCGGCGGTGCTTTCTCCCGTCAGGTCCCCGCGGAACGCCTTCTTCACGGTGGCCCGGGAGAGGCTCGGGCTCTCCCCCTCGTCCCCATAGGGCATCTGGTCCCATCCGGTCACGTCGAACCGGGAAATCGCACGATTCGGCATCCTCGCTCCAGCGTTGATGGAGGGTCTCAGGGACTGCACCCCAATGTGCGGCGGCGCCGCGGCCGGGCGCGAGCCCGCTCGTGGACGGTCTTCGAATGGCCGGTCAGCCCGACGCCTCACACGCGCCCGGCCAGCCCTGCTCACACGCCAGAGCCCAAAGCCTGGCCGGGTCTCGCTCCTCCAGCGCGGGCTTCGTTCCCCGCAGAACGATGGGTAGATCTCCGACCGCTGGCCCTGCCCTGGCGATCCCCTCCGTGTCCGTACCCGTCCAGCCGACGTTCTCACACGCCGGCGCGAACCCCAGCTCGCAACCCCGGGTGAACAGGGCGTCGCCCGAGCCCTCCGTCCGAATCAGGCCGATGCCGATCTCGTTACACGCCCAGCCGGATCCGTTGTTACAGTACGCGAGGGTCAGGTACGACGTGTAGTCACAGGCCCGCGCGATCCCCGAGCCGCAGGCCTCTCGCCAGAACGGCAGGTACTGACCGGGGTGACGGTCTCCGACGGCCTGATTCGCGCTCATGACCATGAACACCGATACCCACACGAAGGTGTAGGCGACGTTCCGCTGCCCCTGACTCAGCGCGCGCCCCACCCTTGCAGGGTCCAGCGCTGCGAGGGGCCTCGACTCGGCGAGCCGATCGATGCGCCGCACCATGAGGTTCATGAACGGTACCGGCAGCAGCTTGTCGTAGAAGGTGGGGATCCCGAGCCCACTCAGCACGACGAAGAAGACCGCGATGAGGACCGCGTAGAGCACTCCGAACCAGACCCGGCCGAGCTCCGTGCGGGGCGACGTGGACGGGTCGGTGAACAGAAGGTGCATGCCCAGAAAGACCGGCACCGGGATGAACGCGTCGAAGAAGAGGTAGGTGCCGGTCGCGCTGAAGTACACGACGCCGATCGCGAGCATGGTGATGACCGCGGAGAGGGTCATCGAAGCCACCCCGAACAGCAATTGCCCCGGCACGGCCGCCAGGAAGATGACGAGGTAGATGTACGGAGGATCGAACTGTGAGTTGGCGATCAGGTTGCCGAACGTCAGGTCGGACCCCTCCGTCAGGATCAGGACCAGAGCGAAGATCGCGAGCGGGAAGGACGACGGGTTGAAGATGTGCCGCGAGCGGCCGTCGCGGTGCCAACGGATGAGCTCCTTGCCCGCGTACCCCAGCGCGATCATCGCGAACTGCCAATGGAACCACTCCGGTCTGAACCACAGGAACAGGTTGATGCTCAGGATGACCGGAATGGGCCCGAAGCCGAGCGTGTAGGCGTCGCGCCGGGACCAGGTCAACAGGCTGTCGACGGCGTAGGCGAACACCACCTGAGCCAGGATCAGGGGCAGGAACGCGTACACGAAGCGCGCGTGCCAGCCCCAGTAGAACAGGATCGTGAGCTGGGCGCAGGCCTGCACCCAGTGGTGTTTGTGCAGCGCGAAGCCCAGGGACAGGGTGCGGGTGGCGCGCCGCGCCGTCACGTAGAGGCCACCGCTCCACAGGAGGAGTACCGCCGCCGCGCCCAGGAAGGCGCGGAACAGCTCCGGCGCTTCGCGGTTGGGGACGGCGAGCGTGACGAGAGCGGCCGCGCAGACGAGCGGAAGA
>JBDHLD010000207.1:0-4462 GCA_039586035.1 Gemmatimonadota bacterium
GGGCCAGCGACGATCGTTCCTCGGGGCTGACCTTGCTGCCGAAGCCCAGCATTCGGCCCCCCGAAGCCTGGGCGAAGTGTACCCCGAGAGAGAGCAGTCCCCGTTTGAACTCGAGCGCCCCATCCTCACGGAGCTCCCGGTCCAGAACCTGACGGACCTGGGCCAGTCCATCATCCACGGTACGGCCGTCGGTGCGGAAGGCAGCGAAGGCTGCGTCCGGGTCCTCGGCGCACGCTGCGAGGACATCGCCGAGCAACTGGGATCCACCCGGCTCGGCACCGGCCAGGACAGCGTGGAGCGAATCCACCTCCTTGGCGTCCATCTTCCCGTCCGCACCCGCAACCGCGACGAAGACCCAGAAGGGGGAGTAGATCAGGGTCAGCCAGTCCTGCTCGTCCATGGTCCCGCGTTCAGATCGCGCGGGTCGCAGGGGCAAGAACCGGGTCAGGCTCGTCAAGGATGTCCGTGCGCCGCGCCTACCGTGTCGACGATTCGTCACCCCGCCGCCGACCCTTCCCTCGCAGCGATCCGTTTGAGCAGCGCCTCGTCGATGTCGTGTCCACCCGGGTGGGTGTCCACTTCGTAGGCGATGCCCCACCCCTCCAGGCGGGCCACGGCCGCCGCCTCCATGGCGTCGCTGATCGTCGCGTCTTCGTGGCCTCGCACCAGGGTCAAGGTGACGCCGTCCAATGCTCGGGCAGCCGCTTCCATGTCCAGATCCGGGGGGAAGTAAGCGCCCCAAAGGACCAGCCGACTCGGATGCACCGTCCCCCGCGTGACCCAGCGGGACACGGTGTGCACGCCTTGGGAGAAGCCCAGGACGACCTGACGGGCGTGTGGGCTCTGGGGTACGAAACGCTCCGCCACGGCGTCCAGGTAGCGGACGTAGTCCTCGATCTCATTCAGGCGATCTTCGCGAGTCATCCACGAGGCGCCGACCCGATGCTCGGGACCATGCGGCCCAGGTGCCTGGTCGACGTAGAACCGCGAAAGGCCCTCCGGAGCGACCAGAACACGGGAGCCGTCGTCCAGGGCTCGAAACCGACGCAGGAAGCGCTTGGCGAGCTGCCGGTACCCGTGGCAGCAAAACCAGATCTGGCGGGTGTCTGACGCCGGCGAGCCCAGGGTAATATAACGCGCTGTGCGCGTGACCTTTATATAGTTTTCCTTCATGTGCTCTGGCACGTTGTTCTCAAGTGCTCTGCTCCGCGCCTGACGCGGGAAGGGCGCTGGGGTCGCCATGGACCTCGACCCCGGTCCCCGCTCTGGCGGGCGTCGGAGGCGCCGGATGCTCGTCGTCGATGACGATGCGCTGAAGATCGCGTCCCATCCGGTGGCGCACTCGGACCAGCAGCAGAAGCGACACGGCTCCCAATCCCGCGGCCAGCCCCCACCACAGACCCACCGGCCCTGCCGGAGTCCGGAACCCCAGGTACAGGCTCACCGGCATCCCGACTAGCCAGAAGCCGAGCACGTTGATGATCATCGGGCTCTTGGTGTCGCCGATGCCCCGAAGCACTCCGGCCGCCACCACCTGTAGGCCATCCACCACCTGGAAGATGCCGGCCACCGGGATCAGGGTGACCGCAAGGGCCAGCACTGCCAACTCGTCCGTGTAGATGCGGGCCAGCAGGTGTGGCAGCGTCAGGAAGAGGAGGGCCGTGGCGGTCATGAACGCCACGGCCAGGAGCACGCCTCCGCCCGCGGCCCGTCGGGCGCCCGCGGGGTCTTCCCTACCGATGGCCCGCCCCACCAGAACGGCCGACGCCTGGGAAATCCCCACCGGTACCATGAACGTGAACGAGGCCAGGTTCAGGGCCACCTGATGCCCCGCCATGGCCACGGTCCCCAGCCAACCCATGAGGATGCCCACCACCATGAACGCACCGAACTCGAGCTGGAGCTGGATGCCGATGGGGGCGCCCAGCCGGACCATCCGCACCAGCGGCGGAAGCCGGAACGCCTCGGGCCGGATGGGTCGCAGGTACGGCCTCAGAAGGGGCAACGTGACCAACGCGATTCCCGCCAGCATGAACCAACGGCTGAGGCTGGAGGCCCAGCCCGAGCCCACGGCGCCCATGGGGCTGAAGCCCAGGTGACCGAAGACCAGGACCCAGTTGAAGAACACGTTCGCCAGGTTGGCGGCCACGATCACCCAGACGATGGGCGCCACGCGGCCGATGGCCTGGAGCGTCTGGCGCAGGGCCATGAAGGCCAGGAACGGGAATGCGCCGGGAATCGACGCATGCGCGTATCCCGCGGCGACCGGGATCACGTCCTCGGGCTGACGGAGGAAGGTGAGGATCGGCGCCGCGGGCGTGAGCAACAGCATGGCGATGAGCGACAGGCCGAGCGCGAGCAGCAACCCGCGCTGCACCGCCCTCGCCACGCCGACGCGGTCGCCGGCGCCCACCGCCTGCGACACGACGGGATCGAGGGACATGATCACGCCCATCCCGAACACGATGGCCGCGAAGAAGTAGATGTTGCCCAGGGCGATAGCCGCGAGATCGGTGGGTGACACCCGGCCCACCATGATCGTGTCCACCACCCCCATGGCCATCATGCCCACCTGCACGCCGGCGACGGGCAAGGCCAGACGCACCACCTCGTTGAGCTCTCCCCGGGTGGGGATCATGCTGCGGAATCCGGGGCGGCGCTCCGGTGAGGCGCGTTCGTTCATTCGCACTGAGGGAGCTGGATACGAGAAGGGGGACGCTTGGTGCGTCCCCGCGAGTCGCGACCCAGTATGGTCGCTGGATTCAGCGTCGGGTCAAGATGCCGCGGATTGGTCCTCCACGCCGTCACGGGTGTCGTCCTGCCCCATGCGTCGGGCTACGTCCCGGGTGAGTGGCCGGCGTCCGGCGAACCCCCCGTCGAGCTCGTGCCACGATTCCATCCGCGCCTCGCCACTCTGCCAGCACATGAAGACCCACCGGCCATCCAGGGTCGTAGGGAAGTCCAACAGGCCCTGCTCCAGTCCACCGGGTGGAAACCGCACGCCACGGGCGAGGATCTCGTCCTGGATCATCCCTTCGACTTCCTTGACCATCCGCCGGATGTGATTGCGACAGCGCGCGAATTCGGGGAAGTCCGGGTTCTGTGCCTTGTACAGCCGCTCGCCCCAGAGGACGTCCAGGAGCTGCATCCGCTCGTCCAGCTCCTCCAGGCGCGCCCGCCTTTCCCGAATGCCCTCGAAGACCCCCTCCATGACGGGGATCAGATCGTTGGCCTCTTGGACGGTGAAGGCTTTCCTGGGCATTGCTGACGTCGGTCCGGCTGAGGAGGCTTCCATTCGATGTGAACGACTCGCGAGTCATTTCGCAAGCAGAGCAGCGGCCGAGTCTGGACTGCGTGGCTGGACGGACGGCCGCAGGTCTATATTCGGCACCGTCCTCGCGTCGCGACCGAAGCATCCGGGAGGCTCCATGATCGCCCGCCGAACGCCCCTCGACCTCGCCACTGCCGGCCATGACGTCGGTCAGAGACCACGCGCGCCGTTGGGCGGCTGCGCCATTCTGATCGTCCATCGCGCCTGCACGTGGGCGAGCGTCGTCCTCTTCGCGCTGGTGCTCGCGGCCGGCGCTACGCCAGCGGCTGCCCAGGTGCCGACACCCGAATCCGTCTTTGGCTTCGCCCCCGGATCCGACTACAAGCTCGCCGACTACCCGACGGTCACTCGCTACTTCGAAGCGCTGGACGCGGCTTCGGAGCGGGTGTGGTTGGAGCAGATCGGCGAGAGCACGTTGGGTCAGCCCATGCTGTTGGCGGCAATCTCGTCAGAGGAGAACCTGCGAGAGCTGGAGCGGCACAAGCAGACCAACAGGGCACTGGCGCACGCCCGGATCGCCGAGGACGAGGCCATGGCGATGGCCCGGGACGGCAAGGTGGTCGTCTGGATCGACGGTGGGCTCCATGCCACCGAGGTCGCCCACGGGCAGATGACCCCCGAGCTCGCCCACTGGCTCGCGACCGACGAGGGCGAGGAGGCGCGGCGGATCCGCGAGAACGCCATCGTCCTGATCATGCCCAACATGAACCCGGACGGACTGAACATCGTCCAGCGCTGGTACATGCAAAACGTGGGCACCGAGTTCGAGACGGCGCCGGTGCCCGAGCTCTACCACCACTACATTGGCCACGACAACAACCGTGACTGGTACATGTTCACCCAGTCCGAGACCCAGGCCGTGGCCCGGCAGCTGTACCACGAGTGGTTCCCCCAGATCGTGTACAACCATCATCAGAGCGGCCCCTTCCCCGGCCGGATCTGGGTGCCCCCATTCGAGAACCCGGTCAACCCAAACCTGGACCCGCTGATCGTCACCAGCCTGAACGAGATCGGGGAGGCCATGAAGAAGCGCTTCGCCCGCGAGGGCAAGCCCGGGGTCTCCAGTGGCATCGTGTACGATCTGTGGTGGAACGGCTCCATGCGGGGCGCGCCGGACTTCCACAACATGCT
>JBDHLD010000208.1:0-4156 GCA_039586035.1 Gemmatimonadota bacterium
TGTAACGTTGGAAGGCCCGGTAGTCCTCTCTGGGAAAGCCCGTCATCGCGGGCTCCTGGCCAGTGCCGCCGTGGCGTGGCCCGGCAACCCCTCGGCCCTGGCCAGCGCCGCCACTGGCCCGGCAAGCGCCGCCGCCGCAGGAGGGCTGATGCGCTGCACCGTGTACGACCGCAGGTAGTGCTCCACCGAAAGTCCGGAGTAGGTTCTCGCCAGCCCGCCAGTGGGCAGCACGTGGTTCGCCCCGGTCATGTAGTCGCCGAAGGCCACCGACGAGGCACCGCCCAGGAACACGGTTCCCGCGGTCGTCACGGCGTCGGCGTGCGTCTCCGCGTCCTCGGTCATGACGGTCAGGTGTTCGGCCGCGAAATCGATGGCAAACGCGAGGGCGTCATCCAGCGAACGGGCGAGCAGCAGAAAGCCCCGGCGAGCCAGGGCCTCGGTGACGATTTCCCGGCGTCCGGCGTCCACGACGAGACCCTCCAGGGCGGTTCGCGCCGAGGCGAGCAGCTCGCTGGACGACGTCACGAGTCCCACGACGGCGTCAGTGTCGTGCTCGGCCTGGGCGAGCAGCTCCACCGCGACGAGCTCCGGGTCGGCGGTCCGGTCCGCCAGGATCAGCAGCTCGGACGGGCCGGCCGGGCTGTCGATGCGCACGGCTCCCGCGACCTGCCGCTTGGCCTCGGTCACCCAGGCGTTCCCGGGTCCAACGATCGAGCCCACCGTGGGGACGGTACGGGTGCCGAACGCCATGGCGGCCACCGCGCCGGCGCCCCCCAGGGCGAAGACGCGGGTCGCGCCAGCCAGGTGGGCCGCGGCCAGCACCTCGGTGGATGGCAGGCCATTCGCGCCCGGTGGGGAGCACACCACGATCTCCGCCACGCCGGCGACCACCGCAGGCACCACACCCATCAGCACGCTGCTGGGATACGCCGCCCGGCCACCCGGCGCGTAGACTCCCACGGCCGCGAGGGGAGCGGTACGTCGTTCGAGCCGGACGCCGGGCTCCACCTCGAGGGTGACGGGCGTCGCGATCTGCTGGAGCTGGGCGCGATGGAAGGCGGCGATGTTGTCGCGTGCGCGGACCAGGGCTCCGTGCACGTCCGGGGCCAGGGTGGCCGCCGCCTCGGAACAGCGCTTGGAGGGCACCTCGATGGCGTCGAGCTCGACCTTATCGAGCTCGCGAGCCAGCGCGAGCAGCGCTCGGTCCCCATCTTTCCGCACGCGCTCCAGGATGGTGCGCACGCCGCCCGCCACCGACGCGTCGTCGGAGCCCGTGCGCTGCAACAGCGCGGTCCGTTCGGTGACAGAGAGCTCCTCGATAGGGCTCTCGACGAACATCTTCACGGCATCAGCCTTTCGATCCGAGTGACCAGGATGCCCTCGGCCCCCAGCTCCTTCAGCCGTGTGATGGTGCGGTACACGTCGTCCGCATCCACGACAGCGTGGGCCGCCGCCCATCCGCCCTGGTCCAGCACGTCGACGATGGTGGGCCCGGACAGCCCTGGCAGGACCGCCCTGACGTCATCGAGTCGTGACCGGGGCACGTTGGCCATCAGGTAGCGCTTGGCCTTCGCCCGGATCACCGATTCGAGTGCCGTGACCAGATGGCCCACCTCGCGTCCCCGTTCTGGGTCGCTCACGGACCCGGGCGCGGCCACGAGCCTGGCGGTGGACTCCATGACCGTGGCCATCTCTCGGAGCCCGTTGATCCTGAGCGTCGAGCCCGTGGCGGTGAGGTCCACGATCACGTCGGCCACGCCCAGGTGGGGCGCGATCTCCACCGCTCCGGAGACCGGCGCGAGCTCCACCCGAACCCCTGCGTCGCGGAAGAACCGCTGCGTGATACGTGGGAACGAGGTGGCCACCCGGGTACCGTTGGGTAGGTCGGCCACTTCGCGCGCCGAGGCTTCCTCCCGAGCCGCGACCACGAGCCGGCAGCGACCGTACTGCAGATCCAGCAGCTCGTCGATGTCCCGGCCCCGCTCCGCGACGAGATCGGCACCGGTCACACCGACGTCCGCGGCGCCGTCGGCAACGTACTCGGGAACGTCCGCGGCCCGGACGAAGATGGCCCGGTAGTCGGGACCCAGGGAAGCTTGGAGAGCGCGGTCTCCCCGCATCCGGGCCGGTAGGCCCGCCTGGGCGAACAGCTTCAGCGCCGGCTCGGAGAGCCGCCCCTTGTTGGGCAGCGCGATGGTCAGCATGTGCTCCGGTCCTGGTCGTTGGTGGGCTTCCTTCAGGGAATCCCGCCATGAAGATAAAAAGCCGCGGCCCGTCCTGGATTCGGACGGGCCGCGGCGGGCGATCGCAGTGTTCGCTTCAGCTCAGCGCTCGGCGCACACTCCCATCACCACGCGACCCGTCCGGGCGCGTGATGAGCGTGATGATGCCGGTTGCCTACCGATCGAATCATGGCGGGAAGCTAGTGGCGGCGTGGTGTGGGGTCAACGTTCCAGCAGGGTCTCAGAAGTTTCGCAAAAGGTCTGACCACCGAGGGCCGACAACGCGTGCGCCCACCGGCCGACAGCCTGCCACTCACGGCTGCCCAGCCTGGGATTCTGCCCGGGCTCGCGCTCCTGGAACGAAACGTTCCACACGGCGTCGCGCTGCCGCGAAGGGCTGGCGGGGTCACGCCTTTTCGGGTGGAACAGAACTTTCCACGTGCGCGGGACGGCGAGCCGGGCAGAAGCAGCTAAACGTATGTCCTGCATATATATGGGGATTACTAGACAGTGTTGGCACGTCGATTGCCCAAGGTACGGCCAGACGAAACAAAAAACGCCAATCACCCTTTCGGGCACATTGCCGAACAGAGCAGACACCAATGAAGAGCAAGGGCCGGACCCTCAGGATACTCAGTAGCGCCGCAGTCATGGGCGTGGTCGTGATCAGCGCGTGTGCGGAAGCGCCCACGAACCCCGATTCCCCTCTGGCTACACAGGTGGGCGAGCAGCCCTTCTTCAACGTCACACCGGGTGAGCCTGCGTTCGAACCCTTGAAGTGGCGCCAGCCGCTCCTGGAGGACAAGAGCGCCACGGTCATGTGTCGGAAACGCGGCTGCAGCCTGTGGATCGAGGGCACGAGCGCGCGGGTGAGCGTGCCCAAGGGCGCGGTACCCCAGAACATAGAGATCACCGCGACCGCTCTTGCCGGCGACTACGTGGCCTTCGAGTTCGGACCTCACGGAACGATCTTCAACAAGTCCATCACGGTCTATCTCGACGGCATGGACACCGAGGCCTGGGACGATCCGGCGCTCGAGGGATGCGAGAACGGCGTCTCGGGAGCGGCGTTCCCCAGCGAGTACTTCACGGCCGTCTACTATGAAGGCGATCCAGTTACCGGCGCTGACGTGGTCGAGACCTTCACGGTCTACGAGACCCACTGCCTGCTGATCTTCTATCCGGACCACTTCTCGGGTTACGCGATGGCCATGTAATTGGCTGTCATGCCAGGGTGCCCGACCCTGGCGATACGAGGCGGGTAGCGCTGGCGTACCGAGACCCCATGGACTCGCCGGCCTACCCGTCTCGGCTTTTTGGGGTGGGGGATGCGCGGACCCACTGGCCTCACCTGTCTCGAGTCTTCGCGGCGGGGATGCGCAGACCTACCGGTCTACACGCCTCGACTCGCTTGGGTGGGTCACGCGCAGCCCCGCGGCACGTTTCCGCGGAAACGTCTCAGCGGAGGGTTCGTTGCCGTGACTTCCCGGGGCTGGGGTGTTTCGGCCTTCTCCACGGGGTCATGCCCGCTCCCAACGCTTTTTCGTGGCGGGCCCATTCACGCCGCGGCGGGTGTAGTTCCGCAGAGATGCCCGTCGCGTAGGCTTCTGGCTAGGGCTTGATCAACGGCGGGATCCTGGCGGTTGCCGTGCGCTCGAACCCGGTCTCCATCGATGCGCTCGAGACCGTTCTCCAGTGCCGCCCGTTCCCATGTGTCCCGAAACGCCATGGACGGATTTGGCCCCCGCCGCTTGGGCGCCTCCGGGACTCCCCCTAAAGATCGCGTTCGAGCGTCCTGACGCCTCCGCTGGAGGCGCCCGCGACTCGTCGAGGGCCGCGAAGTCTCGCGACCTTGCCGAGAGCCCTCTCGTGGCCGCTGAGAGGGTCGCCAAAGCCCCCGTTATCTTTGTTGTATCTCGTTGTATTGCATTACG
>JBDHLD010000209.1:0-8243 GCA_039586035.1 Gemmatimonadota bacterium
AGTTGCTCCCCGTAACTGTCCTGCTACTTGACGTCCAGTCTTCTGTAGCGCACCGACGGGTGAAGGGACTTCTTTCACCAGACAAAGGTGATGTGGTGGAGTTCCTCAGTGAGTTGTGGATTGAGGAGGATGGTGAGACAGGACATGGCCAGACACAGTGGGGCTCCGAAGGATCCGAAGGACGAGATACCCCTCAGTGATCGCGACTGCACTTGACAGACAGTGGCCGGCTCCGGCCGCCTGACGGCGGCCTCCGTCCCAACTGGCCTGTGAGCTCGCGGGCTCTGATACGCGAACGCCGGGCAGCATTCGAGTCGATTCCGTTGCGAAGTGGCACCGCTCTAGTGCAGGTTCGCCAGATCAACGTCGGTTTGGACCTTGTGCGTCACCGGTCCCGATAGGGCAGTGGTGAGCCGGGTGGCCGACGCGGGTCTTCGCTGCAGACTCACTAGTTAGACGGCGAGCGATCGCTCCGATGATACGCACCCTTCTCGCCCTTCTGATGCTCCTCTCGCTGGTTCCGTCTCCGGCTCGAGCCCAAGACCCGGGCGAGCTTCAGACGCAGGTCGCTCAAGCCGCGGAGGGGTTCGTCGACGCGTTCAACGACCTCGATTGGGACCGCTTCGAGGAGGCCTGGGCGGAGGATGCCACCGCATTCATGCCGGTGCCTGACTTCCCGGCGCGTCTGGATGGACGAGACACCATCGTTGCCACGTTCAAATCGATCTTCGCTGACTTTCCAGATCGCTTCGAAGGGCCGCCCTACCTCACGATCGATCCCGTCGATCTTCGAATTGATGTCGTACGTACAGCCGCGATCGTCACATTCCACCTCGGGGATGAAGCCCCACGAAGTAGACGGACGCTGATCTTCGTCCAACAGGGTGATGTGTGGCGGATCGCTCATCTCCACGCATCTAGGCCACCCATTTGATGCGACTGCAGCATCAGGAATGAGTCACAGTTCGCCGTCTAATGTGGACCAGACGTGACATTGCTCGCGCGAGTCTCGCGATCCTCGTGACTCTCGCCGGCTGGGTCCTGATTCGGCTCGCCTTCCCACCCCTGGACTACACTCCGCCCGAGAGCCTCGTCCGCGATCTGAGGCCGAGTTGGATCGCTGCTGCCGGGCTACGCCAGCCCGTAAAGGTCGGTTACGTGACGGTGGCGCTTGTTCTCATGACGCTGTTCTACAAGGTCGTGCAGGAGCGCTGGCCGGGACGCGCTGGAGTAAAGGGACTGGCGTTCGGAGCGTGGATCGGCGTCGTGTGGTCGTTCGGATTCCTCACCGGCTGGGCCTTTCTCGGGACGACGCTCCGCGCGGAGCTCTTGAACAGCCTGGTGGATCTCATTCCTTGGGCAGTAGCGGGATGGCTCATCGGCGTAGCGATCGGACGGGATGTCCCGAGGTCGGAGCACAGGACGACGAGACCTTGGCTGGCCGCTCTCCTCGTTGCCTTGGGATTCGTGGCGGTGCACTCCTTGGGAGCCACCCTCCTCGCCGACACCGTCGCTCCGGCGTCGAGTCTGTTGTTGGTCCCGACCTTGCCACTGCAGTTTGTAGTGCTCGCGGGGCTCGGGGTCTGGGTCGGCGGGATGTATGTGGTCCTCCACGCAGGGCTGCCCTTCGAAAGCATGTGGGCGCGGGCTGCCTTCTTTGCATTCGGTGTCTTCGGGCACTGCTGGACGTGGTTTCACCTCTTCTTTGCGATCGAGTTCGCCGGCGTGCTGCCCGCAGTGCTGATCGTTGGCCTCACGGGCGCGGTCGGCGTGTTTGCGGGCGCTCTGGCCTACGAAGCGCTCGCTCGTGCGAAACCGAAGCCAAGCGCCCTCGACCCTGCCTGAGCGACCTACGCCAGGACGTAGGAGTGCCAAAGACCAGCGGGCTGACACAGAAACGGAGCGGCGACCGTGGGACGACTGAGCGACAAGGAACGTAGCGTAGTTGTCGAACTAGCTGTGATTGTCGTCGGGGTCCTCATCGCACTTGGTCTTGACGCGAGCTGGGATGCCGCACAAGAGCGCCGCGCTCGTCACGAGTTGCTCGTCGCGCTGGGTGGCGATCTTGAAGCCGGAGCAGAGTTGCTCACGGAGCAGATAGCCGCAGTCCAGGCCGAACTTGATCAGATCCAATCTCTACTTGAGGCACTCTACGGGGGCGACCAAGTCGACCCGGACTTGGCAATGGAGGCTCTCGTATCCTCGTCCGACTGGGCGGATTTGCCCATGGGGGCATATCTCGGAGCCCTCAATTCGGGTCAGTTGGCGTTGTTGCCCGCCGAGCTCAACAGGGAATTGGCTCTTCTCCCAGCGATGCAGGAAAGGGTTACGGACAACGTGAACCTGTTTCTGCAGAATGCCTACTTCGGCCCATACGCCGACGCCGTGGAACTGGCAGGAGGTATCGGGCAGATGCTTCCCTTCGGCCCGCCTGCGGAGGCTGGTGAGGTTAATCGAGCCCTCAGGCAGCGTGCCGCATTGCGTGGCATCGGACAACTCTACGTCATCCAGTTCAATCGCCTGAGGATGCTTCAGTCGCTGGTGTCCCGCGTGGAGCGGCTGAAGGAGCTCGTGGCTCGGGAGCTAGCTTGAGTTGTCGGGCCTGTCCTGGGTGCCGGGATTGGCCTCGTGGGGGTTGGCGTCAGCTGACACGCGAAGACCGGCGTGGCCTGTGCGTCCAACTGGGGTGTGCGAGGTAGCGTAACCGTTGGGAGGGAAGGGAGTCGGCAAGGAACCATGGCTCCTCTGGTGCGGGCAATCACATACGCGTCGTTGTTCATCGCGTTCTTCCTGTTCTTCGTCCCAACACAACTTCTGGAGTGGGCTGGAGTCAGCCGACCCGCCCAAGTCGATTGGGTCGACCTTCTGGGTATCGGAATGGTTGTCTTCGGGCTCGGGTTGGCAATCTGGTGCGTCCTGACCTTCGCCGTGATCGGTCGCGGTACGCCGGCTCCGTTCGATCCTCCTAGGCGCCTCGTGGTCCGCGGACCATATCGCTTCGTTCGCAATCCGATGTACACCGGGGCCGTCGGGGCGCTAGCCGGAGCGGCGCTGTTCTTCGGCACTTGGTGGCTGGCCGCGTTTGCCGTGGGGTTCTTCTTGGTCTCCCACGTATTCGTCGTGACGTACGAAGAGCCAGCCCTGGATCGCGTGTTCGGAAGCGAGTATCAGAGCTACTGTGGCGCAGTAGGCCGATGGTTGCCGAGGCGTAGGGCCTACCAGCCGGATGAGACACGAAGGACCGAGTGAGTCTGTACGTCAGCTAACGTAGGTCTAGCGCCTCTCGTAGCCCTGTGGGGCTCCTCGGGCCTCCGGCAGATCGGGCCGAGCAGTCGAGGCGTGGGTTCCGGAGGGGACTTGTCTGGGCTTCTTAGGTGCGCCTCGACTGCGGCGCGGTGTCGCTAGCCAGTTTGGCTTCATGGGAAGTGACGTGCGACGTGTAGGTTCAGGGTCCGCGCGTCGGAATACCGAGTTATTTGGATTCGGCGAGGGGCGTGGTGACATCAGAATCGTTGGGGATGGTCGAAGGCCAGCTTCGGCTCGTGGAGTACGACGACCGCTGGCCCGGCGTGTTCGAGGAACTGCGAGGTCGCCTTGTCCGTCATCTCAAGCATCGCGTCGAATCCGTGCATCACGTTGGCAGCACTTCTGTCCCCGGTCTGGCAGCCAAGCCGATCCTCGATGTGCTCGTTGCCGTACCCGACTTCGAAGCGTCTCTTGAGTGCGTGCCGCTGCTCGCTAAGCTCGGGTTCGAATACGGACCAGAAGACGACATCGTCGATCGGCACTACTTCAGAGGGCGCCGAGACGGCCTTCGGACTCACCATCTCTCTCTTGCCGAACCGACGTCGCGTTACTTCATCGACACCTTGGCATTTCGGGATGCGCTTAGAGCCTCCCCGCGATTGGCCGCGGAGTATGAGGCGCTGAAGGCTCGACTCGTGCGGGAGCACGTTCCTGGGGCTCACTTCCATCACGGCAAGACAGACTTCGTACGTGAGGCGCTGGGTTGGTACCGACGGGGGGCGAAGGTCGAGGACTTGGTGCGCCGCGCTCCGAGCGATGAGCCTTGATCGCTCGCTCGGTTCACACCTACGGTGTTCAGGTCGCTGCGCGGTCAGCACCGAGGTCGCGCAGCAGAATCGCAAGACCGTAATGACGCGCTCCAAGGAATGGACCACGATGGTGATTCGAAGTTGGGAGGGCACCGCTCGGTCTGGGTCAGGAGATGAGTACTTCGCCTATCTCACAGAAGTGATGATTCCCAAGATCCTCTCGTCCAGAGCCAGTGGTCGGATGTCGAGGCCATCAGGCGCTTCGCCGGTCCCGACCCAGAGCATGCCGTCGTGCCACCGGAGGCGAGGGCGCTGCTCGCTGCCTTCGACGACCGTGCCCGTCACTTCGACGTTCCACTAGACCTTGCTCCGGGCGCGTCAGGTTGAGTCGGCTTCACGGCCGAGCTGCTCTCCCATCAGTTCAGCCGCTCGCTCCAGTCGATCCTTGTGAACATCGAGCTCCCTGAGCGCCGATAACAACCAGGCCCTTCGCAAGAGAAGGCGGTTGGGCAGCCCATCGACGTGTGGGAGCTCCACGCGCTCAGAAGGCAGGGCTACCCGTCCGAAATCCTCGCTGTAATAGTCGTTGACCTTGCCGAAGGCGGAGCCGATCGCGGGCACCTCCCAGAAGAGCGGAAGGACCCTGTCATGGGCGGCTGCTCGCGCATTGAGCTCGTCCTCGCGGATGTCGAGGACGGCCATTCGGAGATCCGTCAGAATGCCCTTCAGCTCAGGATCGTCGAGATCCGACCGTCTCCCGCTCGCGATCAGGGCGTCGACCGCGCCCGTCGATGGATCATAGGTCGGTGTGAACACGAGGGCAGACACCAATATGGTATCCGGGAGAGGAACCAGGCCGCCGATCGGGATCTGCCGCGCTCGCTCCAACAGCGTGTCGATCAACGCAATGGCCCGTGACTGGAATTCAATCGCGGCGCCGACCGTCACGATGTTGGTCGCGAGCTCCTGCTCGACGTTGATCAGATCGTCCAGCAAGTCCCGCCGTTCAACCGCCCGGTCCCACCAGGCATCGAGGCCGAAAGCGATGAGGATGCTGACAACGACCACGATCCCCTCGAGGACAAGTTTGATTCCACGTCGTTCAGTTCCGGTGGATCCGCTCATGCCGTCGTCCGGGCGTGGGAGAATACAGCCTCGCGAACTCTGCTCCGCTCACGAGTGCACCGCAAGCATTGGGTACCATCCGAGAAGCGACTGCTAAGCCTTGATCGACACGCGCTATGCGTGTCTCTATCTTGCCGCGTCTCCAGCGACCGTCCCCCCAGAGAACCGCCATGTCGAACGAGTCCCGTCGTCGTACTCTTTGGCAGGCCCTCGGCCTCTATGCCGCGGGATCGTGGGTCCTGCTCCAGGTGGTGGACGTTCTCACCCAGAACATCCCGCTGCCTTCGTGGGTCTTCCTACTCACGCTGGGGCTGTTGGCGGCGGGTCTGCCGGTCACGGTCGCCACGGCCGTCATCCAAGGGCGAGCCGCGGCCCAGGCGCAGGAGTCTCCTTCGGCGGACCGGGCCTCCGGTGCCCACCGCATCTTCACCTGGGCCAACCTGGTGCGGGGGGGCGTGGTGGCCCTGGCCGTCTGGGGCGTGGCCGTCACCGGGTGGCTGCTCGCGAGCCGAGACTCCGGCGACGGATGGGACGTAGTGGCGGGGCTTGAGGAGATCGAGCGCCTCACGAACGACGCCGACTTCACCGCTGCGTACGACATCGCCCGGGAGCTTGATCCGCAGGTCGGGAACGACTCCGTCCGCACCGCCATGTGGGAGATGGTATCCAGGACGCTGACGGTGTCCTCCGAGCCGGCGGGCGCCACGGTCCTTCGCCGCGACTACGCCCCCATCGACGCCCCGTGGGAGGAGCTGGGCACGACCCCGGTGACCGTGGAGCGGTATCCCTTCGGCAGGTCCCGGGTCCGCCTGGAGCTGAAAGGGCGTGAGTCCATCGAGGTGGCCCTGGTGTCCGGGGTATTGGCCGAAGCGGGGCCCTTCCAGATGGCCCCTTCGGGATCCATGCCCGAGGGCATGATCCCTGTCCAGGGCGGCGAGGCCTACCTGTTCGTTCCCGGCCTGGAGCAGCTTCCTGCCCTCGACATCCCCGACTACTTCCTTGGGCGCCTCGAAGTGACCAACCGGGAATACGAGGAGTTCGTGGACGGAGGCGGGTACGACGACCCCGCCTGCTGGACGCATCCCTTCGAGGACGGCGGACGGACGCTCTCGTTCGAAGAAGCCATGGACCGGTTCGTGGACCGGACCGGCCGGCCCGGCCCCAGCACCTGGGAGGCCGGGACCTATCCCGACGGGACTGCCGATCATCCCGTGGGCGGGGTGAGCTGGTACGAGGCCGAGGCCTATGCCTGCTTCCGGGGAATGTCGCTTCCCACGGTCTATCACTGGTATTGGGAGGCCGATCCCCTCCGGGGCGCTCCGGCAGTCCCCCTCAGCAACTTCGACGGCGAGGGGCCGGCGCCGGTAGGCTCGTACGGGGGCATGACCCGGAGCGGTACGCTGGATATGGCGGGCAACGTGCGTGAGTGGGTTCGGAACACCGACGGAGAGGGCCGCTTCATCATCGGCGGTGGGTCGGAAGATCCCCGGTACGCCTTCAACGACGCCGTCACCTCTCCGCCTTTCGATCGCTCCGCTGCAAACGGACTCCGTCTGGCCCTCTATCCGGACTCGACCGGCCTGGAGGCGGCCAGCGCGCGCATCGAGCCCGAGTTCCGGGACTACACGGTCGAGGCGCCGGTCTCCGACGAGGTTTTCGATGTCTACCGGCAGCTGTACGACTATGACCGGACGGCGCTGAACGCGGAGCTGGTGAGCACCGACACCACCGAGCTGTGGGTCCGGCAGCGGCTGGACCTGGATGCGGCGTACGAGGGTCCCCGCCTGACCTTGTTCGTGTACGTCCCCGCGGACGCGTCCGGTCCCGTCCAGCCCATCATGTTCTTCCCCGGGTCCGGCGACATCTATCAGCGGGACTACGCGAACCTCTCCCCCGGCGTCTTCGACTTCGTCATCCGCAGCGGGCGGGCCTTCATCTATCCAGCCTACCTGGGGACGTGGGAGCGGGGGACCGAGCTGAGCTCCGACGTCCAGAACACCAGCGCCATGTACCGGGATCACGTCATCTCGTGGAGCAAGGACTTCCGCAGGGCGGTGGACTACCTGGCGACCCGCGATGACATGGACATGGATGCCGTGGGCTATCTGGGCATCAGCTGGGGCGGCGCCATGGGTCCCATCATGGTGGCCATGGACGAGCGCGTGCGGGCGGCGGTCTTCTACGTCGGCGGCCTCATGATGCAACAGGTTCAGCCGTCCGCAGACCCCTTCAACTTCCTGCCCCGCGTGACGGCCCCCACCCTCCTCTTCAACGGCCGATACGACTCCTTCTTCCCCTACGAGGCCTCAATCGTGCCCTTCGCGGAGCACCTCGGCGTGTCGGGCGAGGAGAAGCGCGTAGTGGTCACGGACGCGAACCACTTCGTCCTGTCGTTCAACCGGAACGATTCCATTCGGGAGGCGCTGGACTGGTTCGATCGATGGCTGGGGGAGGTCAACTAGGTTCGAGCCTCAGGCGGCCGGGCAACTCGCCGCCAGGAGCCACAGGAGTCGCGCATGACATCTGGTTTCCGCCCCGTCGCGAATGGAAACATGCGGGAACTGCCGTCCGCGGGGTGCATGAGGCGTCGATGCCGGCTGTTGAGTGGGTGGGATTCGGATGGCCGGTTGTCGGAGAGGAAGAGCCCGAGACTTGGAGGAGTATGATGGAGCGGGTCCGAGGAGTAGGTGGAGTGTTCTTCAAAGCACGGGATCCGAAGGCCCTGGCGGAGTGGTATCGCGATCACCTCGGCATTCCGGTGGCGGCAGGTCAGACGTACGCTTCATTCGAGTCAACGGGGCCCGGAGATCACACGGTGTGGTCTGCGTTCCCAACGGAGACGGACTATTTTGGCCCAGGGAGCTCGAGGCTGATGCTGAACTACCGCGTGAATGATCTCGATGCGATGCTGGCGCAGCTGCGCAGCGCGGGTGTCGAGGTCGTCGAACGGATTGAAGAGTTTGATTATGGACGCTTCGGATGGGCTGTAGACCCGGAGGGGAACCGCTTTGAACTGTGGGAGCCTGGACCATCCAGTTGACGCGGACGGAGGAGCGGGGCGGG
>JBDHLD010000210.1:0-13666 GCA_039586035.1 Gemmatimonadota bacterium
CTTCGATGTGTTCGCGACCACTCTCCAGCCACGGCGGCAGCTTCAGGTCCGCTCCCAGCGCAGTGGCCGACTCGTCCACCGTGAAGCCCGGCCCGTCGGTGGCGATCTCGTGCAGGAGTCCGTCGGGTCCCCGGAAGTAGATGCTTCGGAAGTAGGTCCGATCCAGGACCGGGCTCACGTCCAGTCCCAGTCCCAGCAAATGGTCCCGCCACGCGAGCTGCTGTTCCTCGTCGTCGGCCCGGAGGGCGACGTGATGCGTCTGGCCGAAACCGCCGCGGGCCACGTAGTCGGAGCCCGGCCAGCCGAACAAGGTGATCGAGCTGTGGGGCGCCACCGTCGAGCCGTCGTAGGCCGCCCAGAAGTAGTGCAGGGTCTTCCCGTCGTCCCGTCGTCCTGGTTCACCGTCTTCTTGACCAGTTCCAGCCCCAGAGCCTGCGTGTAGAAGTCGTGGGCTCGATCGAGATCGTCGGTGATGGCCGTGATGTGGTGGATTCCTTCCAGGCGCATGTCCGGTGTGACGTCGGACACCGGTTCGGGATGGATCAGCGCGGCGATGGCGCTTTCGTCCCGGCCGGCCGGCAGGCGCCCCGCGGCGGGCTGCATCCGTCTCTGGCCCAGCGCGTCCATGGGCTCGTCGAAGCCGTAGCCCGGCCCACGTGTCGCGATCTCCAGGATCTGTCCGTCGGGGTCCGCGAAGTAGATGCTCTTGAAGTAGCCCCGATCGTACGGCCCCGAGACGGGGACGCCGTGGTCGGTCAGCCTGCGCTTCCACTTGAGCTGCGTCGTGGCGTCGGCGGTACCCAACGCCAGATGGTGCACGCCGCCCACGCCCCACCGACCTTTGGGCGTGTTGGCCCATTCGAAGAAGGTGAGAATCGTGCCAGGTCCGCCGCGCCCGTCGCCGAAGTACAGATGATAGGCGGACGGGTCATCGAAATTGACCGTCTTCTTCACCAGTGGGAGTCCCAGCAAGCCGCCGTAGAAGTCCAGCGTCCGACGAGCGTCTCGCGACACCATCGTGATGTGGTGGAAGCCGAGTGTCTTCAGGTCGCGCATATGCGCCTCCGTCCCGCGGGACCGTGTTGAGCTCGCAAACGGGAGAGGGCCATCGACGTCTCTGGCGCGGCACCATGGATTTCGGGCGCCGCGCGGCCGGGGTCCGTGATTGCGTGCGCCCCGTCTCGATGCTGAAAGAACTTAATTCAAGATTAAAACATCAGCAAGACAAGAAAGCCTACGCTGCGCGCAGGAACCGCCACATGGGACCTCCGAACACGACCAGGCTGGCCAAGCCCGTGAGGATTCCGGGCAAGAAGGAGAGAGCGAAAAGAAAGACCTCTCCCAGGTGATTCGCTTCGGTCCATACGAAGTAGGTTCCGGCGGGGACGAGCAGGAGGCAACAGACCGCCAGAGCCAGGAGCCCCAGGGTCTTGCCTCGAGCGAGGAGGACGACGCCGCCGATCATCCCGAACATCAGCGCAGCCGGCACGGCCAGCACCCAGTCGACGCGGTAATCGTAGACGGCGGTAAACAGGTAGAGGAACAGGATCGACGCGATGTTGCAGATGATGGTCCAGCGTACGACCGCCATCCGCCGACCGCTCCAATCGGTGGTCTCGGAGCGTCCCTCGTATCGCGCCATCATGGTGCGGCCCGCCAGGCTCAGCAGAAGCAGAAGCGCCGCACCCAGGGCGACGGCTTGCCGCAGGCGCGGCATGCCCAGGGGCACGACGGTCAAGACGAGACCCCAGGGCAGGACGGCAACGCCGATGGCCAGCGCCAACCAGCGAGCCCAGAAGGTCTCCAGCACGATACCGGCGACGGCAATGACGAGGGGCACGAGCAGCGCGGTCACGGCAAGCTCGAACCGGCCGTAACCGTCCAACGCCGTGCGGGGGCTCAGCACGACGACGAGTCCGCCCAGCGCCAGCAGGGCCGCCACCGCCACCGCCTTCCGCATCCTCACCATCGGACGACCTCCCCTTGCCTCGAGAAACCGACGACCTCGAGCCCGTCTTCGAGGTCCTGCCGCCTGGGGTCTCATGGCTGTGCGTGAGGCCCCTCCATACCTATAGATGACGCGCGAGCGAGCTCCGTTGCCACACACGGCGCCAGAATCGGGCGAGCTCAGCCCACCGCTGCGTCAGACCCCAGCGAGGTGGGTTACCAGCCCGCCGCACCGGAATTGGAGTGAGGTGAACCGATCCGCAGTCCAGCGATTCGCCCCGTCACGGTAACGCTTCGCGGCCCCGGCCCGTACCCTGAGTCGTGGGCCGCTCGATCCATACCTCTCACCGTCATCGCCCGCTTCGGAGGTAGACCATGAGGCACGCCGTCGCTGCCGTCGTCTCGCTCGTCGCGCTCTCGCCCGGCGCGCTCCTACATCCGAGCCCGCTGCTCGGTTTTCAGGCGCCGGTGCCCGGCGGTGACCAGGTCGTGACCCTGACCGACACCCTCGAGGGTGGGGTCGGGGGCGTGACCGTCGACGGGGCCGGGATCGTCTACGTGGCCGATTTCGGTGGGACCGTCTGGAAAGTCACGCCCTCCGGTCAGGTGTCCACGTTCGTCACCAGCATGTACGGCTCCTCCGGCAACGCCATCGACTCGAAGGGCAACCTGCTACAGTCCAACTTCTACGGGAACTTCATCTCCCGGGTGGACCGAGCGGGCAACGTGGAAGAGTTCGCCGCTGGGCTGCGAGGTCCCGTGGGCATTGCCATCGATGCTGACGACAACCTCTTCGTCACCAACTGCAACGGCAACACGTTGAGCAAGGTCACGCCCGATGGCGCCGTGACCGAGTTCACGGCGAGCGAGCTGTTCGCCTGCCCCAACGGGATCACCCGCGATCCGCAGGGCAACCTCTACGTCGTGAACTTCAGCAACGGCCTGATGCTGAAGGTGACGCCGGACGGGATGGTCACCGAGTTCGCCACGATTCCAGGCGGGGGCAACGGCCACGTGACCTTTGCCCGCGGGACGCTCTACGCCACCAGCTTCCGGGGCCATCAGGTCTGGCGCGTCTCCCTTTCCGGTGAGGTCTCGCTCCTCGCGGGCACGGGCGCGCCGGGCGGCCAGGACGGTCCGGCCCTGGAGGCCACTCTGGCCTTTCCCAACGGCATCGCCGCGAGCCCCAGCGGAACCCGCCTCTACCTCAACGAATTCCGGCGCAGGGCCCTGGGCACGGAGCTGATCCCGCCCGCGAGCACGAGCGTGGTTCGTCAGATCAAGCTGGCGTCGCTCACGGACGTGGTCGTCGCCGCGTTGAACACGGGGGGCGTCGACGCCGTCGAGCCGGCGTATCGCGCGTTCAAGGACGACCCCGCGAACGGCGGAATCAACACCGAGTTCGAGGCCAATGCCCTGGGCTATCGCTTCATGAACACCGGCCAGATCGAGGCGGCGCTGATGGTATTCGAGCTGAACACCGAGTCGTATCCTCAGTCCTGGAACGTCTGGGACAGCTTGGCCGAGGCCCATATGAACGCCGGGAACAACGACCGGGCCATCGAGCTGTACGAGAAGTCCATCGAGCTCAACCCGAACAACTCGAACGGGATCGCGATGCTGGCGAGGCTACGGGGCGGGGGGCCGACCAGCCACTAGTTCAAGCGCAGCTCGCGGTGCTGGTTCCACGGCATGTGCTTGAGCATGGCCGCGACGCTGCACCGCCCGAAGAACGTCACCATGAAGGTTCCGACCAGCAGAACCAGGTAGACGAAGAACCTCACTTCAGGCCACAACCCGAAAAGGGTCGCGGCGAAATAGACCAGACGTATCTGCGTGGGGAACGCGCTGGCGCTCTTCTCTTTGAGCAGGTAGAAGGCCGCGTGCAGCGCGCTGATCGCCATCACCGCGACGTATCCGTTGGGCCATCCGCCGAGAGCGGCGATAATCCCCACCAGCGTCAGCGCCCAGAACCACCAACTGACGTTACTCGTGTCGACCTTGTATTCCATCTCGTCCTCCCGAATCCAAGACCCACCCGCCGGCACCGTTCTGACGTGCCGAGCGCGTCATCGCCCTTCCGAATGTGTGCAGACACACGTTCCGGGTCTGTCGGGAGAATCTTGAAGGCGAGGTCGGGGGTGCTCAGGCTACGGCCGGCTCCACCCCTGCGGTCGCTTCCGGCGCAGGCGTAGACCGGGGCGGGTGGAGGCGCGAAGGTCGAGCCGCTCAGGCCCGGCCCGTCTGCCCGTGCACCACGCCGACCGGGACGGTCAGGCCTGTGCCTACACGTCAGGAGTCTCTTCTTCGTCCTCTGCCGCCCTGGTCACGAGCTTGTAGGCGACCCACGCCACCACCCCGACCACGATCACCGCGGGCACCCAGCCCAGGAGATTCAGGAGAATCCCCCCGACGATCACGGCGGCGCCGCCCTGGATCCAGCCGACGACCTGCCCTTTGGTGCGAGCGAGCTTTGGTGCGAGCGAGCTCGAGATCCTGGCTTGAATGGTACTTCTCGGGAAGGTTCACGCGCGTCCGTCGTCTCGGGTCAAAGCTGGCCCTCGCTCCTGAGGGACGATGCACCGCGGCGCGCGGGGTCGCCAACGGCTTTCAAGACCAAGGTGGGCGGCCGCGGTGGGGGCGGGCAAGGAATCGACGTCTCCAGGCCCCGCCTCGGGCGGGGCGCAAGACGCTCATCGTCCCGCGCCCCGCCGCGTCACGCCCGCTGGGGTTGCGGCGATTCGTCGACACTACCATCCGTCCGCGCTACTCGGCGGTGAGCGTCTCACGGCCGGGTTCCTGGAGGATCAGGTGGTCGAGCTCCGCGGCCGGGATGCTCCGGTACTCGGCCGCGCGGCTCAAGAAGAACCACGCTCCCAGGGCGAGCCACGCCAGCAGCGCCACCCAGGACGGCATGGCCATGAACGCCGGCATTCCAGGCACCGTCAGGAGCACGATGAATCCGAGCGAGACGACGGCTCCCGTCGCAGTAAACGGCCTCGACCACCGGCTCCGCGCCCGACTCGGATCCCTACCCAGCAAGATGTACGCTGCGAGACAGGTATAACCGAAGCCGAACGCGGTCCCCAACGCGGCCATGTCCACCACCCAGAGAAGAGCCTCGCGGCCGAACCACGGGGCGACCAGAGAGGCCGCCGCCACGAACGCGATCGTCAGGTGGGGCGTGCCGTGGTCGGGGTGTAGCCTCGCGAAGGCGCCCGGCAGCAGCCTGGCCCGTGCCATGGAGAACATGAGGCGGCTGCTCGCGAGGTAGAACCCGTTGATCCCGGTGAACACCGCCGCCCCGACGGAGACGCCGAGGACGACGAGACCGGCGCTGCCCAGGCTTCTCCTCACCGTGGCTCCGGTCAGCCACGGTGAGCCTTCGGCCACGAGCTCGCGCCACGGGGCGACCACCGCGGTGGCCAGGAGGACGGCCACGTACATGGCTGTTCCGGCAAGGATCGCCACCACCATGAGACGGAACGTCTTCTTGTGCGAAAACGCCATCTCCTCCGCCGCCTGAGGCAGCGTGTCGAATCCCACGAAGAGCCACGGTGCGATGGCGACCATGGCGAGGACGGCGCCGAGGGCCGGGCGCTCCGGGGGGAAGGCCGGCGCCAGGTTTTCCATCGACGCGCCCGGCGTCAGGAAGCTGCCGGCAGTCACGAACACCACGGATCCGACGAGCACGCCGGTCAGCACGAGCTGGAGGTTCCCGACGCTCCGCACGCTCCGGTAGTTGAAGTACCCGATCAACAGGATCGCGGCCGATGCGAGCAGCACCTCGCCCAGGAACACGTCGAAACCGGCGACCGTGTAGAGGTAGCCGCGTGCGAAGAGCTCGGGCGCGAGGAATTTGCCCAGGAGGGCGAGCGCGGTGGCGTTCAGCGGAATGATGCACAGGTACCCGAGCGTCAGGAACCACCCGCAGACGTAGGCGTGGTACCGGCCGCCGGCGTAGTACGCATGCGCGAACTCGGCGCCGGCGACCGGAAAGCGCTCCATCAACGGAGCATAGCTCTCGGCGATGAGCAGCATGAAGAGCGCACCGACGCAAAGCCCGATGGTCGCGCCCAGCGGGCCCGAGCGCTCCAGGAAGTCGCCGGCGAGCACGAAGCACCCGAATCCGATGATGCATCCGAGCGCCAACGAGCCCACGTGAAGGGGGCGCAGTGACTGCCGGAGCGCGACGCGAGTCTGCACGGGCCGCACTAGGGCGCGACTTCGAGGGAGGCGCCGTGGAACGGCTGGTCAGAGCGTTGACTGATGCCCGTCCGTGCCCGCCGCCGCGGCCGGCTGAGCCATGCGCCCGTCAGGCTCAGCTCACCGGGGCCTTCGCGAAGTCGCCGGCCTTCACGATCGTCATGGCGTCGAGATCGATCCACTTCCGGAACGCCGCGTTGATCTCGTCCGGCGTCAGCGCCTGGATCCGGGCGTCCATGTCCGCTTCCCGGTCCATGTTCCGTCCGAAGTAGAGATCCTGCGACAGCCGTCCCGCCAGCACGTTGTCCCGGGCTCTCATGTTCTTCTGGAATTCGGTGTAGCCGGCTTTGGCCTCCTCGACCTCGTCTGCGGCGAAGCCCTCGTCCAGGACCCGCTGGACCTCCTCACGCCAGGCCGCCTCTACCCGATCCGAGTTCTCCGGCGCCGAGATGGCGAACGTCATGAACTGTCCCCGTTCGTCGATGGGATGGGCCTGGAGCATGGAGCTCACACCGTAGCTGAGCCCCTCTTCGTTACGGATGCGGTTGGCCAGGCGGGAGCTCAGGAACCCGCCCCCGAGCATGAAGTTGCCCAGCACGAGAGCCGGGTAGTCGTCGTGGCCGTCGTCCATGTTCAGGACCGTGCCCGCCAAGAAGAACGCGTTGGCCTTGTCGGGGGTCTCGATCTCCACGGACTGAGCGGCGATCTCCTGGTAGGGATTGCCGGTGCGCACGTATCGGACGTCGCTGACCCAATCCCCGAACGTCTCTTCGATGATTGGGGCGATCTCGGCCGGGTCGTAGTCGCCTACGATGGCCATGGTGCCAGCGGCGGCGCCGTAGAACTCGTGGTAGAAGGTCCGCGCCCCTTCGAGCGTCGCGCCCTCTGTCAGCGCCACCTCTTCTTGGATCGTGGGTGTGTAGTACGGATGATCTTCGGGCCGGGGATTCGTGAGCCGCTGATACTCCGTAAACGCCAGCGCCTGGGGGTCGGAAAGCTGCGACTCGAGCCGCGACAGCCGCTCCTGCTTCAGGATCTCGAACTCGGAGGCATCGAACGAGGGCGAATGCAGCACCTCGGCCATCAGGCGCAGGACCTCGGGAAGGTTGGACCGGAGGGTCGAGACCGACGCCGTGGCGACCACGGGTCCGCCGCTCAGGGACACCTGGGCCTTGAGCCGGTCGAGCTCGTCTTCGATCTCTTGTCGGGTCCGGCTCTCCGTGCCCCGCATGAGCATGGTGGCGGCGAACGAGCCGTCGGTGGCTCGCCCGCGAAGCGCGTCCTCGGTGCCGAAGCGTAGCGTGAGCTGCGCGGTGACGGCCTCGCCACGGGTCTGCTTGTCGAGCATGGCCAGCTTGAACCCGCTAGCCATGTCGCGGCGGGACGTGCGGGACTCGATGTTGGCGGGTGTGGCGTCGAAGGCTTCGCCCATGGCGATCGCCTCGCCTCCCTCGTAGGCCTCGGCGAGGGCAACGACGTCCGGAGGCGCGGGGATCTCGGCCCGGTCCGGCTCGTCGGTCGGGATGAACAGCCCCACGGTGCGGTTGGACGGCTTCAGGTAGGTCATGGCCGCGCGCTGCACCTGGGGGCCGCGCGCTGCACCTGGGTCGTGGTCACCTCGCGCAGGCGGTCCCGGTGGATGAAGAACAGCCGCCAGTCGCCCATGGCGGCCCACTCGCTCATCCGGAGTCCGAACCGCTCGGAGTTGGTGAAGAGGAGCTCGCTGTTCTTCAGGAGCGCCGCCTTCGCCCGCTCGACCTCCTCGTCGGTGACCGGATCCGTGAGCACGCCGTCGACGGTGGCCGTGACGAGCTGCGCCGCCTCGTCCAGGGAGCGACCCTCCCGGACCTGGGCGAAGAGCAGCATCGGACTGGCCTCCTTGAGCTGGAAGCTCATGGCGCCCACGCGGGCGGCCGCCTCCGTCTCCACCATGGCCTTGTACAGCCGCCCCGAGGGGCTGTCGCCCAGGATGAAGCCCAGAACGTCGACAGCCGCGAACTGCTCGTGAGAGCCCGGGGGCACGTGGTAGACGTGCATGACGTGCTGCTCGTCTCCCACCCGGCGGAGCGTGACGGAACGCTCGCCGTCCTGGGTCGGCTCCACCGTGTAGGTGGGCCAGATGTACATGTCGCCCTCGCGCACCGGCGCGGGGACCTGGCCGAAGGTCTCCTGGATCAGCTCCAGGGCTCGGTCTTCCTCGAACCTGCCCGCGATCACCAGCATGGCGTTGTCGGGCTGGTAGTACTTCCGGTAGAAGGCCTGGAGCCGACCGATGGGCACGTTCTCGACGTCGGAGCGCGCGCCGATGGTGGAATTCCCGTAGTTGTGCCAGAGATACGCCGTAGACAGCGTCCGCTCCATCAGGATGCCGAAGGGGCGGTTCTCGCCCGCCTCCATCTCGTTCCGCACCACGGTGAACTCCGACGCCAGGTCGTCGGCGCTGATGAAGCTGTTGACCATGCGGTCGGCCTCGAGCTCCAACGCCCACGCCAGGTTGTCGTCGGTGGCCGGGAAGGTCTCGAAGTAGTTGGTCCGGTCGAGCCATGTGGTGCCGTTGGGCAGGGCGCCCCGCTCGGTGAGCTCGTCCATGATGTTGGGGTGATTCGGGGTGCCCTGGAACACCAGGTGCTCCAGCAGATGGGCCATGCCCGTCTCGCCGTACGCTTCGTGCCGGGACCCCACGAAGTACGTGACGTTCACCGTGGTGGTGGGCTTGCTCGGGTCAGGGAACAGCAGCACCCGAAGGCCGTTGTCGAGGCGGTACTCGGTGATGCCTTCGACGCTGGCGACGGGCTCGAGGGCGGTGGCCGGGTCTTGTGCGGTGGCGGGGGTGACGACGGCGAGAAACGCAACGAAGGCGCCCACGCGGGCGGGCCGTGGCGCCAGAGCGCCGGTGCGGGCGAAACCACGGATCGACATCTCGGAAGACCTCACGTCTTGGAGTCCTCGCGGGCTCAGGGATGGCGGCCGCGTCAAAAAGAGGACGGCGGCTCAGCCTGATGTTCGTCGGGGGGACTGGAAAGTTACCGACATCGATCGAGACGAAGCAACGACGGACAGTCGGCGCCGGGGGCGGCCCGCCCGAGGACATCAATACGGGCGGTATCTGGAGCATGGTCATACGCCGTCGCCGAAGCGTCGAGACAGGCTCGTGGCGGAGGCTTGCAGTTAGTCACCGCCCCTGTCATGTTCGCTGACCCCGCCACAGACCCCCGTCCCCAAGGGCCCCGTGCTCACAGGTGCCCAGTAACGGTCGCAGCCTTGCGGTTCGCCAACGTGTTGGCGAGCTCATCCGAGCGAATACACGGAGAGGACATGAGAGCTTTCCTAAGGAGTGCAGCGTCACTCGCTGTCGCGGTAGCCGCGTTTGCAGCGCCAGCCGACGCCCAGGACCAGCCCAACATTCTCATTATCTGGGGCGATGACATTGGGCAGTACAACGTCAGTGCCTACAATCGCGGAGCGATGGGGTACATGACCCCGAACATCGATCGGATCGCCGAAGAGGGGATCCTCTTCACGGACGCCTACGGCGAAAACAGCTGCACCGCAGGCCGCGCGGCCTTCATCACCGGGCAGAGCCCCTTCCGCACCGGTCTCCTGAAGGTGGGCCTCCCTGGCGCACCGGAGGGCCTTCAGGCCGAGGATGCGACCATCGCAGAGCTGCTCAAGCCGCTGGGGTACCGGACCGGTCAGTTCGGAAAGAACCACCTGGGCGACCTCGACGAGCACCTGCCCAGCGCCCACGGCTTCGATGAGTTCTTCGGCAACCTCTATCACCTGAATGCCGAGGAGGAGCCCGAGCACCCGGACTACCCGGCGGACTTCACCTTCGCCGATGGACGCACGCTGGCAGAACGGTACGGCCCCCGGGGAGTGATCCACTCGTTCGCGGACGGGCGGATCGAGGACACGGGCCCGCTGACGCGGTCCCGAATGGAAACCGTGGACCAGGAGTTTCTCGAGGCGGCCCTGGGCTTCATCGACGACTCCAACGAGGCGGGAGAGCCGTTCTTCGTCTGGTTCAATTCGACCCGCATGCACGTCTGGACGCGCCTCAAGGCCGAATCCGAAGGGGCGACCGGCCAGGGGATCTTCGCCGACGGCATGGCCGAGCACGACGGCCATGTCGGCGCGCTTCTGGACAAGCTCGAGGAGCTGGGCATCACCGAGAACACCATAGTCATGTACTCCACCGACAACGGAGCCGAGGTCATGACCTGGCCCGACGGGGGGACGACGATGTATCGGGGCGAGAAGAACACCACTTGGGAAGGCGGCTTCCGCGTTCCGATGATGGTGCGTTGGCCCGGGCAGATCGCCCCGGATCAGGTGTCCAACGAGATCATCGAGATGACTGACTGGATGCCGACGCTCCTGGCGGCAGCTGGCGATGAGAGCGTGAAGGACGATCTGTTGGCCGGGAAGCAGTACGGTGACAAGACGTTCAACGTTCATCTGGACGGGTACAACTTCCTGCCCTACCTCCTCGGTCAGGTGGATTCGGGCCCCCGATCGGAGAAGTTCTATTTCACCGATGACGGGAGCCTCTCGGCAGTCCGGTACAACGACTGGAAGGTCATGTTCACCGTCCAGCGGGCGCACGGCATCGAGGTCTGGCGGGAGCCGTTCGACGTTCTCAGGGCTCCGCTGATCTTCAATCTTCGGCAGGACCCATTCGAGCGGGCCGAGCACGAAGCCATCGGGTACGGGCGCTACTGGGCCGACCACATGTTCCTGTTCGGCCCGGCAGCTGGCTACGTGGCGGAGTTCCTCGAGACCTTCCAGCAGTTCCCGCCCAGGCAGCGGCCCGGAAGCTTCACGATCGGAAACGTGCTGGAGATGCTGTACGAGGGCGGTGGCAACGCTCGATAGGCGCTTCCTCTACCCGGGGCACGTCCCGAAGCCGAGAGCGTCGCCCAGGATCCAAGAAAGGTCATAGAATGAGCCACACACTGCCGTCTCTCCCCTACGACTACAACGCGCTCGAGCCCCACATCGACGCCCGCACCATGGAGATTCATCACTCCAAGCATCACCAGGGCTACGTGAACAAGCTCAACGCGGCCCTCGAAGGGCACCCGGAGCTTCATGACAAGACCGCCCTCGAGCTGGTCCGCCCTCGAGCTGGTCATGCACCTGGACGACGTCCCCGAGAGCATTCGTACCGCGGTGCGAAACAACGGGGGTGGCCACCTCAACCACACGATCTTCTGGACCGTCATGCACCCGAACGGCGGTGGCACGCCCACCGGCGGGCTTGCCGGCGCCATCGACGAGGCATTCGGGTCCTTCGCAGGGTTTCACGATCAGTTCAGCGCGGCCGCGGGTACCGTGTTCGGCAGTGGCTGGGCATGGCTGTGCGTGAACCGCGACGGCAGCCTCAGCGTCGAGAAGACGGCCAACCAGGACAATCCCGTGTCGGCCGGAAAGGCGCCGATCCTGGGCATCGACGTGTGGGAGCACGCCTACTATCTGAACTACCAGAACCGCCGGCCCGACTACATCAAGGGCTGGCTCAACGTGGTGGACTGGGAGTCGGTGGCGACGTACTACGCGCTGGTTCGGACCACACAGGGTGTGGCCGACCTGGCCGATTGGGCCAAGAGCAAGTGGGACAAGCTTCAGGAGAACCTGGCTGACCTGGTCGGTTAGCGGTTGTGGGGCCGGGGCGGGGCACCCGCCCCGGCCCACAGTCGACCTGACCCGGCTACGCGCGGTGGTCCCCCGCGCGCCTTCGAACACCGCAGGAGCGTACCGGTGACGGCTCGTGCTCTCTTCTTGCTGCTCGCCGGGTCATCGCTGGCGTGCGAGTCCCCCGCAGAGGTGGATCCCCTGCCTTCGTGGAACGACGGTCCTGCGAAGACAGCCATCATGGACTTCGTCGACCGGGTGACCAACACGGCCCATCCCGACCATCGGCCTGAGGCCGAGCGTGTGGCGGTGTTCGACAACGACGGCACGCTGTGGTCCGAGCAGCCCCTGTACTTCCAGCTCGTCTATGCCCTCGACCGGGTGCGGGCGACCGCTGAAGATCACCCCGAATGGCGGGAGCAGGAGCCGTTCCGCACGGTAGTCGGAGGGGACCAGCAGGCCCTGGCTTCCTTCGGCACCTCCGAGCTCATGCAGATCGTGGCAGCCACCCACTCCGGGATGACGGTGAGCGAGTTCCGGGAGACCTCTCGGGCTTGGCTCGACAGTGCCCGGCATCCCCGCTTCGACCGGTTGTACCGCGAGCTCACCTATCAGCCCATGCGGGAGCTATTGGCCTATCTCCGGTCCAACGGCTTCCAGACCTGGATCGTGTCCGGCGGTGGCGTCGAGTTCCTGAGGACCTTCGCCCAGGAGGCGTACGGCATCCCGCCGGAACAGGTCATCGGTAGCAGCACCGCCGCCGAGTACCTCTCAGACCCGAACGCGCCCACCATGGTCAAGCTGCCCGAAGTGGGGAGCTTCGACGATAAGGGCGTCAAGCCGGTCAACATCAACCTCCACATCGGTCGGCGGCCTATCTTGGCGTTCGGTAACAGCGATGGCGACTTCGAGATGCTGGAGCACACAACGACCGGCGACGGCGCTCGGCTGGGTCTCCTCCTCCACCACGACGACGACGAGCGCGAATGGGCGTACGACCGGGAGTCCCACGTGGGCCGGCTCGATCGAGGCCTTGACGAGGCGGCTGACCGGGGCTGGGTCGTGGTCTCCATGGCCCAGGACTTCGGGACGATCTACGGGCATTGAGAACTGGGCTCTGCGGCCGGTCCGGAATCTGGCGCTGACACCCGCGGACGGTATCCAGATCGGCGTCTGGCAGGCCACATTCGCCGCCGGATCAGGCTTCCAGCGGGTTCTCCCACCTCAGCCCGCTGAAGCGGGCGAAGTCCCGGTCGGTCGTCTGGAGCGTGAGCCCGTACTCTATTGCGAGGGCAGCGAGATGTGCGTCGGGGACGTGCTCGGAACGACCGATCTCGGGCACGAGGCTGCTCAGGATCTCTCGATGGCGCTGGGCGGGCTCGGGCGTGAACACGTTTGGAAGGGCGAGCCATTCGTTTACCTGTGACCAGGCGGCCTCCACTGGCATCGCGCCATGGAAGACGCGCGGATTGCTCACCAGGCGCACGAAGCCAAGAAGGCTCGCCCAGGGAAGGCCCACGGCTGCTACGCCGTTGAGGCGGTCCTCGAGCCACTCGGCCGCTCGAGCGTGCTGGGCGGAACCGGCGTTCCACGCGTAGACGAGGAGGTTGGTGTCAACCAGGATCACCGGTAATCTTCACCTTCGGCGAAGGCCAAGACGGCCGAGGTCTTATCCAGGTTGGGTACCTTGCAGCGCCCGAGATCGACCGGTTTGATCCTGTACCGAGGACGATCCTCGCTGGGTCGTTCTATGGCGTCGAGGCCACGCCGGAGGGCCTCGTTGACAACGGCCTTGAGCGAATCGCCACGCTCTTCACGAATCCGCTCGATGCGGATGGCGATGTCATCTTCGATGGTAAGTGTCGTCCTCATGCATCAA
>JBDHLD010000070.1:0-16621 GCA_039586035.1 Gemmatimonadota bacterium
CGTGATCCACGTGCCCGATCGTCCCTACGTTCACGTGCGGCTTCGTTCGCTCGAATTTCGCCTTGCCCATCTTTCCCTCGTTCGGTTTCGGTGTCGCCGTTCCCGCTGCTAGAAGAGGGTTCAGCCGCTGGAGGACATGATCTCCTCGGCCTTGCTCTTCGGGACTTCTTCGTAGTGGGCGAACTGCATCGTGTACACGGCCCGCCCCTGGCTCATGCTCCGCAGGGTGGTGGAGTAGCCGAACATCTCGCCCAGCGGGACGCTCGCTCCGATCACCCTTGCATCACCCCGATCCGTCATGCCGCCGATGCGGCCGCGTCGGGACGACAGGTCGCCGATGATGTCACCCATGTAGTCCGCGGGCGTCACGACTTCCACGTCCATGACGGGCTCGAGCAGGACGGGTCGCGCCCGCTTGATGCCCTCCTTGAGCGCCATGGACCCCGCGATCTTGAACGCCATCTCGCTCGAATCCACGTCGTGGTACGACCCATCCACCAGCTCGACCTTGAGGTCGATCACCGGGTAGCCGGCCAGGACGCCGTTGTCCATGGACTCCTTGATGCCAGCCTCTACGGAGCTGATGTACTCCCTGGGGATCGCTCCACCTCGGATCTTGTCCTCGAAGATGAACCCGGTGCCGGCCTCGGTGGGCTCGATGTTGATGACCACGTGCCCATACTGGCCGCGACCGCCGGTCTGCCGGACGAACTTGCCCTCCACCTTCTCCGCCCGGCTGCGAATCGTTTCCCGATAGGCGACCTGGGGGCGACCGATGTTGGCTTCGACGCTGAACTCGCGCTTCAGCCGGTCCACGATGATCTCGAGGTGGAGCTCGCCCATCCCCGAGATGATCGTCTGCCCCGTCTCCGCGTCCGTGTGCACTTTGAACGTGGGGTCCTCGTCGGCCAGCTTCACGAGCCCGTTGGTCAGCTTGTCCTGATCCGCCTTCGTCTTGGGCTCGATGGCCACGGCGATGACGGGCTCGGGGAACTTCATGGCTTCGAGGATGATGGGAGCATCATCGGTGCAAAGCGTGTCCCCCGTCTTCACCTGCTTCAGGCCGATGGCCGCTGCGATGTCGCCCGCGTAGACCTCGTCCAGCTCCTCACGCTTGTTCGCGTGCATCTGCAGGATCCGGCCGATGCGCTCCTTGCGGTCCTTCGAAGCGTTCAGGACGTGACTGCCGGACTCGAGCGAGCCGGAATACACGCGGAAGAAGGTCAGCTTCCCGACGTAGGGATCCGTGGCGATCTTGAAGGCAAGCGCGGCGAAAGGCGCGTTGTCGTCCGCTTCCCTGTCCTCGTGGTGCTCGTCATGCTGGGGCGGATGGCCCTGGATCGGAGGGATGTCCACCGGAGAGGGCAGGTAGTCGATGACGCCGTCGAGGAGGGCCTGGACGCCCTTGTTCTTGAAGGCGGTCCCGCAGAACACCGGAAACAGCTGGCCGGCCACGGTGGCCTCACGGATGGCCCGCCGGAGCTCCTCCTCCGTCAGCTCCTCGCCGACCAGGTACTTCTCCAGAAGCTCGTCATCGTGCTCGACCGCGGCCTCCACGAGGTGGTGACGCAGGTCGGCCACCTTTTCCTGAAGGGAGTCTGGCACCTCGGACTCGGTGAACTTGTTACCGAGCTCGTCCTCCCACACGATGGACTTCATGCGGACCAGGTCCACCACGCCGGTGAACATGTCCGCCTCACCCAGGGGGAACTGGACCGGATGGGCATTCGCGCCCAGACGCTCGCGCATCATGCCGACGACGTGTTCGAAGTCGGCCCCGACACGGTCCATCTTGTTCACGAACGCGATCCGAGGCACGCCGTACCGGTCCGCTTGACGCCACACGGTCTCGGACTGGGGCTCCACGCCTCCGACGGCACAGAACAGGGCCACAGCACCGTCCAGAACCCGCAGACTCCGCTCCACCTCGGCCGTGAAGTCCACGTGGCCCGGCGTGTCGATGATGTTGATACGGTACTCGGTGTCGCTCCGGCGCCAGAATGCCGTCGTGGCGGCGGAGGTGATGGTGATCCCCCGCTCCTGCTCCTGCTCCATCCAGTCCATGGTGGCCGCACCCTCGTGGACCTCGCCCATGCGGTGCAGGCGCCCCGTATAGAACAGGATGCGCTCCGTGGTCGTGGTCTTCCCGGCATCGATGTGCGCCATGATGCCGATGTTCCGTAGCTGCGGAAGCGGCGTTTTCCTAGGCATCTATCTCGACCTGTCCCAGTCCGTTCTCGTTATCAAACATCGGTGCACAAAGATGCGCAGGGGCCACGTAAGCCGTCCGAGCGCGCTTGGTGCCGCACCTGTCTCCATTTGCGGCAGCGATTCTCACGCTTCGGCCGCGGGCGCTAGGCCCGCGTGGGCGCTTGCAGTGCCCCCTGCGCGTGCTCCTCGGGCCTACTCCCTGACGGCCGGAGGAACGAGCCGAAATCTGCTACCAGCGATAGTGTGCGAACGCCTTGTTGGCTTCTGCCATCCGATGCGTGTCGTCCTTCTTCTTGATGGTCGCTCCCTCGCCACGGCTCGCCGCCATCAGCTCACCGGCCAAACGCTCCGCCATGGTCTTTTCCGACCTCTGGCGAGAGAACGTGATCAGCCATTTGATGGCGAGCGCTTGCCGACGCTCCGGCCGGACCTCGATGGGCACCTGGTAGGTGGCACCACCCACGCGCCGGCTCTTCACCTCCAACGCAGGCTTGGCGTTGCTCAGCGCCTGCTTGAACACGTTGACGCCGGGCTGACCGGACCGCTCCTCCATGAGCTCGAGCGCCTGGTAGAAGATCCGCTCGGCCGTGGACTTCTTCCCGTCCAGCATCAGGCTGTTGATGAACTTGGACACGGACACGGACTCGTGTCTCGGATCCGCCGCGACGACGCGGCGCTCTGCCCTGGAACGACGGCTCATGCTGGATCCTCTACTTGGGTCTCTTGGCGCCGTACTTCGACCGGCCCTGCTTCCGATCTCCGACACCGGACGCGTCCAGCGTCCCGCGGATGATGTGGTACCGGACCCCTGGGAGGTCCTTCACCCGACCGCCCCGGATGAGCACGATCGAGTGCTCCTGGAGGTTGTGTCCCTCCCCCGGGATGTAGGCGGTGACCTCGTACCCGTTGGTCAGGCGCACCCTGGCCACTTTCCGCAGTGCCGAGTTCGGCTTCTTCGGTGTCGTGGTGTACACGCGGGTGCAGACCCCCCGCTTCTGGGGGTTCTTCTGAAGCGCCGGAGACTTGTTCTTCTTGACGAGCTCCCGGCGGCCCTTCCGAACGAGCTGGCTGATCGTCGGCATGAAACCCTGTTCTTGCGTCAAAAGAAGCGCAGCAGACTCCGCCGCGCCTCGTGAAGGACGCCAGACCGACTGAAGGTCGCGGCGCCTCTCTTACAGAGCTTGCTAAGTTACCCATGCGACATATCGGTGTCAACGGGGTGGAATGGGTTCAAAAGGCCCGCCCCTGCTGGGCAGACGGCGTCCCGCACCAGCGTGCGCCTCCACGTCGTGCACGATGCCACGTGCCGTGGGATTTCGAGACGGCCGGAGCCCCTGGAGAGTGCCTTCGACGGGGCCGCCGAGCGGTCGCCTGGGACCGGCGGACCCGGTGAGGCGCCCTGAGTTCACTGGCTATCGGCATGCGGTGCCGGCGCGGGGCCCTCCGCCGCGGCACGGCTCCTGCCTCGGTACGGTGGGGCCCGGCGAACGGCACCGGAACCGGGGTGGCAGGGAGTGGTTCAGCGGGAGACGAACGAAACGATGCAGACGAAGAGCGTGCTGATCGTCGCGGCGGACCCAGACGTCCGCGGCGCCCTCGCCAACGGCCACCGCGAGGGGGGGTACGCGGCGTTGGAGGCCGGCACCGAGCTGGAGGCCCTCGAGAAGGCGAGCCTCGACCAGCCGTCGTTGATCGTCGTCCGGGTCGATGACGCGGGTCTCGACGGGTGGACGACCATCAAGCGACTGGGCGAGAGTCCCAGGACCGAACGGATTCCCGTCGTCGCCGTTTCGGCCGCCCCTTCGTCGGGGGAGGAGAGGACGGCGGCGCTTCTGGGATGCTCGGGCCTCGCGTCGGTGGAGCCCATCGCGAGCGTCGTGGAGCTGACGAAGAGCAGGGTGGGCGAGCCGGCGACGGGGACTCCCCGGGACAAGCCGCCGAGGGTCATCCGCCGGCGCTACGCCCGCCGGTAGGCAGCGCGGCTCTCTCGAGCCGATACCGACCTGAACGAAGAGGGGGGCGCCCGTGCGAGGCGCCCCCCTTTTCGTGTGCGGACCCGCCGGAGCCGTCAGTCGGCGGTCTCCTCAGCCAGCCCGAGCAGGAACTCGTCTGGCTCGGCCAGGGGCAGGATCTCCTCGTCGTAGTAGGACTGGTCCACCACGAACTCGACGTCGTGATACCGGTGTATGCCGGTTCCCGCCGGGATCAGGTGGCCAATGATGATGTTCTCCTTCAGTCCCCGCAGGTCGTCGCGAGCGCCGCGCACGGCGGCGTCCGTCAGCACGCGCGTGGTCTCCTGGAACGAAGCCGCCGAGATGAACGACTCGGTCGTGAGGCTCGCCTTGGTGATCCCCAGCAAGAGGGGCTCGGACCGGGCCGGCTCCAGGCCCTCCTGCATGCCCCGCTGGTTCGCCTCCCGGAACTCCACGCGATCCACGTTCTCGCCTTCGAGCAGGTCGGTCTCCCCCGGATCGGTCACCCGAACCTTCTGGAGCATCTGTCGGACGATCACGCCGATGTGCTTGTCGTTGATCTTCACGCCCTGGAGGCGGTAGACCTCCTGGATCTCGTTGAGCAGGTATTCCTGCACGGCACGCGGCCCCTTGATGCGCAGGATGTCGTGCGGGTTGATGGGACCCTCACTCAGGCGATCCCCCGCCCGCACTTGATCACCCTCGTGCACCCGGAGGTGCTTGCCGACCGGAACGTCGTACGTCCTGGGGTCGCCGGCCTCCGGCTCGATGATGATCTCGCGCTTGCCGCGCTTGATGTCGCCGAAGGTGACGCCGCCGTCGATCTCGGTGATGACCGCTGGGTCCTTGGGCCGCCGCGCCTCGAAGAGCTCCGCGACGCGGGGGAGGCCACCCGTGATGTCCCGGGTCTTGTAGACCTCGCGGCTGATCTTGGCGATCGTGTCGCCCGGCTTGACTTCTGCACCATCGGACAGCGTGAGCTGAGCGCCCACGGGAATGATGAACTCGCGAAGCTTGTTCTTCGCCTCGTTCGTCCGGGTCTTGGTGCGCCAGATCTGGATCGTCGGGTGTAGTCGCTTCTCCCGGTCCTCGGTGATCGTCATCTGGCGACGGCCCGTGGACTCGTCGAGCTCCTCGCGCATCGTCTGCTCTTCGACGATGTCCACGAAGTGGATGTGACCGGTGGAATCTGCCACGATGGGCTCCGAGTAGGGATCCCAGCTGAACAGCAGGTCGCCCGCCTCGATGGCCTGTCCCGCGTCGACCGACAGGGAAGCGCCGTACGGCACCGAGAGTCGGCTCCGGACCAAGCCCTCCGCCGTCTTCAGGATGATCTGGCCCTCGCGGGACGTGACGATGCGCTCCTCGTTGGGCGTGTCCACGGTCGTCACGCGGTCCAACTCCACGGTGCCGTCGATCTTGGACTTGCGTTGGGTCTGCGCGGCGATACGCGCTGCCGTCCCGCCGATGTGGAAGGTCCGCAGCGTGAGCTGCGTGCCGGGCTCGCCGATGGACTGGGCAGCGAGGATGCCCACCGCCTCGCCAATGTCCACCATGAGCATGGTCGCGAGGTTGCGCCCGTAGCACATGCGGCAGATGCCCCGCTTGGACTCGCAGGTGAGCACGGAGCGGATCTTCACCGACTGGATGCCCGCGTCCTCGATGGACTCGGACGCTTCCTCGTCGATCAGGTTGCCGGCGCTGACGAGCAGCTCACCGTCGATGGGGTCGTAGACGTCTTCCAGCGCGACATTGCCGACGATGCGGTCACCCAGCGGCTCGATGATGTCCTCGCCCTCCTTCAGAGCGGTCATCTCGAGACCCAGGATCGTCCCACAGTCCTCCGACGTGACCGTCACGTCCTGGGACACGTCCACCAGCCGACGGGTCAGGTACCCTGCATCGGCCGTCTTGAGCGCCGTGTCGGCCAGACCCTTCCGCGCGCCGTGCGTGGAGATGAAGTACTCAAGCACGCTGAGGCCCTCGCGGAAGTTGGACTTGATGGGGCTCTCGATGATCTCCCCGATCCCACCGGTGAGCTTCTTCTGAGGCTTGGCCATCAGGCCCCGCATCCCGGCCAGCTGACGCATCTGGTCCCGGTTTCCGCGGGCGCCGGACGTCATCATCATGTACACCGGGTTGAACCCGTCCTTGGACCGCTCGAGGTGTCGCACCATGGCGTCCGCCACGTCGTTGTTGGCGTGCGTCCAGGTGTCGATCACCTTGTTGTAGCGTTCACCGTTGGAGATGTACCCGCTGGCGTAGGCACGCTGGAATCGGGCCACCTGCTCGTCGGCCTCACCCAAGATCTCCTGCTTCTCTCTCGGCACCTCCAGGTCGTCGATCCCTACGCTGACGCCGCCCATGGTGGCGTAGCGGAAACCGAAGTCCTTGAGGCGGTCCAGGAACTCGGTCGTGTCCTTGAGTCCCACCTCCGTGAAGGAGTCGAAGATCAGGTCACCGAGCTCCTTCTTGCCGAAGGTCTGGTTCAGGAACCCCAACTGCTCCGGGATGATGGAGTTGAAGAGGACGCGGCCCGCCGTGGACCGGACCCACTTGCCCTGGTGGCCGTTCTCCTCGGAGCGGTCGCTCGGGATCCAGAACCAGCACAGGCCGTGGTACTGGACGAACCCGGCATCGAGAGCCATCTCCGCTTCACCAAAGGTGGAAAAGCGGGGCACGTCCGCGTACAGCTCGTTGAGCCGGTCCTCGGACTTGGCCCGCGCGCTCTTGGGACGCTTGGTGTCGACGGCGGCCCGCTCCAGGTCACTCACCTCCAGCGGCGGCTTGGTCAGGTAGTAGCTGCCGATCACCATGTCCTGGGTCGGAGCCGCCACCGGGCGCCCATTGGAAGGCAGGAGGATGTTGTTGCTGGCCAGCATGAGGACGCGGGCCTCGAGCTGTGCCTCGAAGCTCAGCGGCAGGTGCACCGCCATCTGGTCCCCGTCGAAGTCGGCGTTGAAGGCCGCGCAGACGAGGGGGTGAATGCGGATCGCCTTGCCCTCGACCAGAACGGGCTCGAAGGCCTGGATGCCCAAGCGGTGGAGCGTGGGTGCCCGGTTCAGGAGGACCGGATGGTCCTTGATGATGTCCTCCAGGACCTCATACACCTTCGGGTCGTCGCGCTCCACGATCTTCTTGGCCCGCTTGACCGTCTCGGCCTCGCCCCGCTTCTCGAGCTCGTGGATGATGAAGGGCTTGAAGAGCTCCACCGCCATGGCCTTGGGCAAGCCGCACTGGTGCAGCTTGAGCTCCGGACCGACGACGATGACCGACCGGCCGGAGTAGTCCACCCGCTTGCCCAGCAGGTTCTGGCGGAAGCGGCCCTGCTTGCCCTTCAGCATGTCCGACAAGGACTTGAGCGGGCGCTTGCCCCGTCCTCGGATCGCCTTGGACCGGCGGCCGTTGTCGAAGAGCGCGTCCACCGCCTCCTGGAGCATGCGCTTCTCGTTCCTGAGAATGACCTCCGGCGCCCGCATCTCGATGAGCTTCTTGAGGCGGTTGTTGCGGTTGATCACCCGCCGGTAGAGGTCGTTCAGGTCCGACGTCGCGAAGCGACCGCCATCGAGTGGCACCAGTGGGCGAAGATCCGGGGGAATCACCGGAACCACGTCCATGATCATCCACTCCGGACGATTCCTGCCGTCGGGCGTCTCCCCCGAGTTGCGCAGCGCATCCACGACCTTGAGTCGCTTCAGCTTCTTCTTCTTTCGATGCTGGGACGTCTCCGTCGCGATCTCGTGCCGGAGCCACTCGGCCAGGCGATCGAGGCCCTTGCCGTCGGCGTTGCGCTGGTCGATGGAGCGCTCCGGCTCGTCCAGGTTCTTGAGGAGCGTCCGGACGGCCTCGGCGCCGATCTCGGCCTTGAAGTCCTCGTCACCCTCTTCCCGGGCCTTGACGCGGAGGTCGTAGTACTCGTCCTCGTCGAGCAGGTCCATGAACTGGAGATCCTGCTTCCCGGGGTTGGTCACGACGTACGCTGCGTAGTAGATGACCTTCTCGAGGTCACGCAGCGTCATGCCCACCAGGTAACCCAGCTGGCTCGGGAGGGTCTTGAAGAACCAGATGTGAACGACGGGCACCGCGAGCTCGATGTGCCCCATGCGCTCACGTCTGACCTTCGACAGCGTGACCTCGACGCCACAGCGGTCGCACACATGCCCCCGGAAGCGGATGCGCTTGAACTTCCCGCAGTGGCACTCCCAGTCCTTCACCGGTCCGAAGATCCGCTCGCAGAACAGTCCGTCCCGCTCCGGCTTGAACGACCGATAGTTGATGGTCTCCGGCTTCACCACCTCGCCGAACGACCACCCGCGGATCTCCTCCGCCGACGCGATCTTCAGGTGGATGAAGTCGAAGTCCGCACTGCGCTGATCCCGTGACCTTGGGAAATCAATCATGCTCTAGGCACCCCAACGTGGCTGGTGGGTGATACCGATGAACTCTGCGATGCTGGGCTAACCGAAGACGCCCGGCGATTCTCAATGCCCTCGAGGGTTGTCCCCTCCAGGAAGGCGTCAAATCGAGTGCAATACGAGGCGGGCGAGGACGACGGCCGAGGCGTACCGAAAGGTACGTCGCAGGCCGGCGCCCGGAGCCCAACGAAGTAGTGTGCCGATTTGACGGCACTTCGTGCCGTCGTACCGCGGTCCATCATGAGTGCGGTGAACCCGATCCTCTGGGCCGCGGTGCTCACGCGGGCCATGCTCATTCTTCCTGGCCGAGTGTTACGGACAGTCCAAGAGCCTGCAGCTCCTTTACCAGCACGTTGAAGCTCTCGGGAATCCCGGGCTGAGGAAGGTTGTCTCCCTTGACGATGGCCTCATAGACCTTCGACCGACCCGTCACGTCGTCCGACTTCACGGTCAAGATCTCCTGCAGCGTGTGGGCCGCGCCGTAGGCCTCCAGCGCCCACACCTCCATCTCCCCGAATCGCTGTCCACCGAACTGGGCCTTACCGGCCAGCGGCTGCTGGGTCACCAAGGAGTAAGGCCCGATGCTCCGGGCGTGGATCTTGTCGTCGACCAGGTGCGAGAGCTTCAGCATGTAGATGGCTCCCACCGTGACCGGGAAGTCGAACTTCCGGCCGCTCCGGCCGTCCCTCAGCCACGCCTTGCCGCTGGGCAGGATACCGGCCGTCTTCATGAACTCCACCGACGCGGCATCGAGCCCTTCCTTGGGCGTCCGCTGGCTGGCCAGCGCCGCCGCGGCCGGGAAAGCATCCGCCAGCTCTTCGCCTCTGCGCTCCGCAAGGGTCTTGGCGCCCTGCACGAGTGCCTTGGCCAGGTCCTTGGCGAACGCCTTGGCTTCCGCCGTGGAATGCTTGCCCAGGTAGGCGTCCAGCGGAGCGCCGATCCCGACCTCCTCCGGGTGCGTCCCGTTTCCGGCGGCGCCGCTCTTGCTCTGCGACTCGGACGCCGGCAGCGTTTGCGCGGCGCCGATCAAGACGATCGCGTTGTCCGGATCCATTCCGACCGGGTCCGGCCCGAGCTCGAGGGCATCCCACGCCCACTTGACGCCTGCAACCTTCAAGAGAACACCGACCTCGTCCTCCGAGGCTCCCTGGAATACCGGCGTCTTGGCTTCGAAGCCGAGGATGCGCGCGGCCCAACCCAGGTGGGTCTCCAGGATCTGCCCGACGTTCATCCGCGACGGCACGCCCAACGGATTCAGAACGATCTCCACCGGCGTTCCGTCCGGGAGGAACGGCATGTCCTCTTCGGGGGCGATTCGGGCGATGATGCCCTTGTTCCCGTGCCGCCCCGCCATCTTGTCACCGACCGAGATCTTGCGCTTCTCGGCGATATAGACCTTCACCAGCTGGACCACACCCGGCGGTAGCTCGTCGGGCTGGAAGACCTTGTCGATCTGCTCCTCGGTCCGCTCGCGGACCCGCTCGATCCGGCGCTGCGCCTCGTCCACGAGGAGTCGCAGCCGCTCGTTGACGTCCTTGTTCTGGACCTTGAGCGTGGACAGGTCGAGCTTGGTGAACTCGACGCTGTCGAGGACGGCCTTGGTGATCTTGGTCCCCTCGTCCAGCGCGGGCTCGACAGTGCCCTTCTTGAGACACAGGGCAATGGTCTGGCGCTCCAGCAGCTCGGACAGCTCTTCGTCCCTGGCCTCGCTGATGCGGCGAATCTCCTCCCGCTCGTCCTGGCGCAGCTCACCGATCCGTGCGCCGTGCTCCTTCTCCAGGAGTGGATCGTCGATCCGCCGGGAGAAGATCTTCACGTCGATGACGGTGCCGCTCATCCCCGGGGACATGCGCAGGGACGAGTCCTTCACGTCCTTGGCCTTCTCACCGAATATGGCGGTCAGCAGCTTCTCTTCCGGAGATAGCTCGGTCTCGCCCTTGGGCGTGATCTTGCCGACCAGGATGTCACCGCTGGCGACCCGGGCCCCGATGCGGACGATGCCGCGCTCGTCCAGGTCCACCAGGCTCTCCTCGGCCACGTTGGGGATCTCGCGGGTGATCTCCTCCATCCCCCGCTTCGTGTCCCGCACGTGGAGCTCCAGCTCCTGGATGTGAATCGAGGTGAACACGTCGTCCTTGACGAGCCTCTCGCTGATGACGATGGCGTCCTCGAAGTTGTGTCCGTACCAGGGCATGAAGGCCACGAGCACGTTCCTGCCCAGCGCCAGCTCGCCGTGGTCGGTGGACGGCCCGTCCGCGAGGATGGCCCCATCGCCGACCTTCTGGCCGGCCTTGACCAGCGGGCGCTGGTTGATGGCCGTGTCCTGATTGGTGCGCCAGAACTTCTTGAGGCGGTACCGGTCGAACTGAGAGAGCTTCGCCAACGGCTGGTCGGCGGCTTTGGACGACACCGCACCGGTGTCCACGACGATCTCGTCCGCCGTGACGTGGACCACCTCGCCGCTCCGCCGCGCCGTGATGACGGCTCCCGAGTCCGCGGCCACCTTGGATTCCAGACCCGTGCCGACGAGGGGCGCGTCCGTGTACAGCAACGGGACGGCCTGGCGCTGCATGTTCGAGCCCATGAGGGCCCGGTTCGCGTCGTCATGCTCGAGGAACGGGATCATGGCCGCCGCCACGGAGACGAGCTGGTCGGGCGCGACGTCCATGTATTCGATGTTGTCGGGTCTGAGCAGGGGGAAGTCGCCCCGCTCGCGGCAGAGAACGAACTCGTTGACGAAGTTGCCCTTCTCGTCCAACGGCGCGTTCGCCTGTGCGATACGGGCCTCCTCTTCCTCGTTGGCGCTGAGCCACTCGATCTGGTCGGTGACGCGCCCCTTGGACACCTTGCGGTACGGCGTCTCCACGAAGCCCAGCTGGTTGATGCGGGCGTAGGTCGTGAGCGAGGTGATGAGGCCGATGTTCGGACCCTCGGGGGTCTCGATCGGACACATGCGGCCGTAGTGGGAGTAGTGGACATCCCGCACCTCGAAGCCCGCGCGCTCTCGCGTCAGTCCCCCCGGACCGAGCGCGCTCAGGCGGCGCTTGTGCGTCAGCTCCGCCAGTGGGTTCGTCTGGTCCATGAACTGGCTGAGCTGGGAAGATCCGAAGAACGCCTGGATGACCGCGGACACCGTGCGGGCGTTCACCAGGTCGTCGATGTTGATCTTGTCGGGGTCCGTGTTGATGGACATCCGCTCCTTCACCAGACGCGCCATCCGGGACAGCCCCACGGAGAACTGGTTGGCGATCAGCTCGCCAACCGTCCGGACCCGGCGGTTGCCCAGGTGGTCGATGTCGTCCGTGAAGCCGCGGCCGTCGCTCAGCTCGAACAGGTAACGGAGGATGGCGACGAAGTCCTCCTTCGTCAGGACGGTCGTGCTGCGCGGCACGTCCAGGCCGAGGCGCTGGTTGATCTTGTACCGGCCCACGCGGCCCAGGTCGTAACGCTTCGGGTTGAAGAACACGCGATCCAGGGCCGCCCGGGCGGTCTCGATGTTGGGCGCCTCGCCCGGTCGCAGCAGGGAATAGATGGCCTGCAGGGCCTCCTCCTCGCTGCCGGTCGGGTCCTTCTTCAGCGTGTTCTTGACGACCGGGCTCTCGCCCCTGCCGCCGCTCTTCTCGCTGGTGTAGACCTGGACCTTCTTGGTCCCGGCCCTGTCGAGGATGCCGAGCACCTCCTCGTCGATCTCCGTCGCCTCTTCGACGAGGATCTCGCCCGTCTCGGGGTCCACCAGCCCCTCGGCCAGGACCGAGCCGAGAATCTCCCTGACGCCCTGCTTGTCGGCGGCCGCGACTTTGGCCTCCCGCGTCGTGTAGAAGATTTGATAGATCTCGGAGTCCGTGCCGTAGCCGAACGCGCGCAGGAGGGCCGCCGCGGGGAACTTCTTCTTCTTGTCGATGTGGACGTAGCAGACGTCGTTGATGTCGATCGTGAACTCCACCCAGGACCCGCGGAAGGGAATGATCCGGGCGCTGTTCAGCTTCGAGCCGTTGGGGTGGATGTTCTCCTCGAAGACCACGCCCGGAGAGCGGTGCAGCTGGCTGACCACCACGCGCTCCGCACCATTGATGATGAAGGTGCCGAGCTCGGTGAGCAGCGGAAGGTCACCGAGGTACACTTCCTTCTCGATGATGTCGCCGGGTCGCCGTTCGCCGTCCTCCAGGTCCTCCCAGACGATCAGACGCAACGTGGCCTTGAGCGGCGCGGCGTAGGTCATGTCACGCTCGATGCACTCCTCCACGGAGTACTTGGGCTCACCGAGGGTCGCCGCGACGTATTCGAGCGTGTAGTTCTCGTTCACGTCCGAGATCGGGAAGATCTCGCCGAACACGCGATCGAGGCCGAAGTCCCACTGCTCCACCGGATCGATGTCGGTCTCGACGAGCTTCTCGAAGGACCGAAGCTGCACATCGAGCAGGTTCGGCATGGGCATGGTCGGCTTGAGCTTGGCGAAACTGACGACTGGACGAGCGCCGTTCCGAGTCTTCAAAGGGATCCCCCTTCCCTGGTGCGTCGGCTCCGGGAGCTCGACGCACGGACCCCGAGACGCCTACGCGGCGTCAGGGCCCTGAGTCCGAAGCTGGCGCGCGCGGCGGACCCGCGCGCAAAGATCTGCGGGCGCACGATCTCCGGCGGCGCCGACGGCGCCGTGGAGACTCGTTGCGTGCCCGGTGGTCTGATGACCTGTAATCGTGTGCGTCCCTCGCACGGAACCCGTGTCTCGGGCGCCACGATGGCGCCCGAGACACGGTCCAAGAGCTGTGCCTTACTTGAGGGCGACAGTGGCCCCCACCTCCTCGAGCTTGGCCTTGATCTGCTCGGCCTCGTCCTTGGACACCGCCTCCTTGACCGTGTTCGGGGCGCCGTCCACCACCTCCTTGGCCTCTTTGAGACCCAGGCTGGTGACCTCGCGGACCACCTTGATCACCTGGATCTTCTTGTCGCCTACGCCCTCCAGGACGACGTCGAACTCGTCCTTTTCCTCCTCGGCGGCCTCGGCGCCGCCGGCGCCCGGCATCATGCCCGCGACCGCCACCGGAGCGGCGGCCGTCACGTTGAACTTCTCTTTGAACGCGTCGACGAACTCGGAAAGCTCGAGAACGGTCATGTTGCCGATCGTCTCGAGGAGTTCCTCTTGGTTAGCCATCTGCAGAGTCCTCCTGGGTTGCTCCGGTCTGCGCCGGCGGTTGAGCTTCGGTGATCCTCATCTCGTCACGAGTGGCTGGCATGGACGCGAAAGAGCGTCAGCTCTCCTGATCGCGCTCCTGGCGTAGTGCTTCCAGGAGACCAGCCATCTCCTGGATCTTCCCTTCCAAAGCCGCCGCCAGAGCCGCCATCGGGCCCTCCAGCGCTCCGGCGAGCTGCGCGAGCAGCGCCTCCCGGGGAGGCAGCTTCGCCAGCGCGGCGATCTGTTCCGCTGCGAGGAGCTTGTCCTCGAGCACGCCCATCTTGAAGACGGGCTTCTGGTCATGATCCTTGGCAAAATCCGCCAGAACCTTCGCCGGCTCCACCACGCCCTCGTATCCGAACACCACGCCGGTGGGTCCGTTGAGGGCGCCGCTCACGTCCGGGATGTCCAGCTCCGCCAGCGCCATCTTGGCCAGGCGGTTCTTCACCACCACGTATTCGGCGCCCTGGTTCTTGAGCTGGGCGCGCAGCTCGGTCATGGCCTTGACGTCGAGCCCGGTGAAGTCCGTCAGGTAGAACACCGGCGCCTTCTCGATCCGAGATCGGAAGTCCTCGACGAAGGCCTCCTTGTCGGTGCGCTTCATCAGTTCCCCCGCCGGAAATAGTTGGGGTCGACGCCCACCCCGGGCCCCATCGTGCTGGCCACGGTCAGGCTCTTCATGTACGTCCCCTTGGCGCCCGACGGCTTCGCTCGGAGGATCGAGTCCACGAAGGCCCCGAGGTTCTCCACGAGCTGCTCTTCGCTGAACGACACGCGCCCAATGGGGGCGTGGACGTTGCCGGTCTTGTCCACCCGGTACTCGATCTTACCGGCCTTGATCTCTCCCACGGCGCGGCCGACGTCGAAGGTCACCGTTCCGGCCTTCGGGGTCGGCATGAGGCCGCGGGGGCCCAAGATGCGTCCCAGGGGGCCCACCTTGCCCATGACGTCCGGCGTTGCCACGACCACGTCGAAGTCGAGCCACCCTTCCTTGATCTTGTCGGTGTACTCGACGCCCACGTAGTCGGCTCCAGCCTCCTGGGCTTCCTTCTCCTTCTCGCCCTGCGCGATCACGAGCACCCGCTTCGTCTTCCCGGTGCCGTGAGGGAGGACGACGGTGCCGCGGACGATCTGATCGGCCTTGCGGGGATCCACCCCCAGGCGCGTGGCCGCTTCGATCGTCTCGTCGAACTTCGCGAAGGAGAGGTCCTTCACGAGCTGTACCGCGTCGGGCGGATCGAACCTGACGCCCGCCGGCACGTTGGCCCGTGCGGAGGCGTACTTCTTTCCGCGTTTCGGCATGATCTCTCGAGCCGTCTCGTGATTGGCCCTCCCACCGCTGGCGGCTCTCAGCAGGGTGGTCAGCAGGCCTGTTCAGCCGGTGTGGTCCCCTACCCCTGGACCTCGATCCCCATGGAGCGAGCCGTTCCGGCGATCATCTTGACCGCCGAATCGATGTCCTGCGTGTTCAGGTCGGGCATCTTCACCTCGGCGATCTCCTTGAGCTGCGCCGTGGTCACCGTCGCCACCTTGTCCCTGTTGGGCTCACCCGAGCCCTTCGGAATCCCCGCCGCCTGACGAAGCAACACGGCAGCCGGAGGCGTCTTGGTGATGAACGTGAAGGAGCGGTCCGCATAGACAGTGATCTCCACCGGAATCGTAGTCCCCATCTGGGACTGCGTCCGGTGATTGAACTGCTTGCAGAACTCCATGATGTTCACGCCGTGCTGGCCCAGGGCCGGCCCCACGGGCGGCGCCGGATTGGCCTGCCCGCCGGTGACGTGAAGCTTGATGAACCCGATGACCTTCTTCGCCATCTATCGTGCCCCTTAGTATCCCTTCAGCTGTGTGAAGTCGAGCTCCACCGAGGTCGGCCGTCCAAACAACGACACTTCGACCTTGACCTTGCCCTTGTCCGCGTCGACCTCCTGCACGGTCCCCGAGAAGTCGGTGAAGGGGCCCTGCATGACCTCGACGACCTGCCCGATGTGGAACGGGATCTCCTCCCGTGCCTCGGTCTCCTCCTCGGTCTCGATGCCGAGGATCTTGTTCATCTCTTCGTCCCGCAGCGCGTGTGGCTCGTTGCCGGGCCCCACGAACTTGATGACGCCCTGGATGTTGTTGATGACGTGCTGCGTGCGCTCGTCCAGCATCATCTGCACCAGCACGTATCCGGGGTAGAGCCGCTTGGTGACGTTCACCCGCTTTCCGTTCCGGATCTCCACGACCTCCTGGGTCGGCACGAGCACGTCCCGGATCCCCTTCTCCTCCGGGGTGTCCCCGGGCTCGTCCTCGATCCGTCGCTGGATGAGCTTCTGGACCTTGTTCTCGTGTCCAGAATAGGTCTGGATCGCGTACCACTTCGCGTCGTCGGCCATTCGATCCAGTCCGCTAGGCTCCGAAGATCCCCATGATGAAGTCCACGATCGTCCGGACCGTGACATCCATCAGCCAGATGATCGCGCTGACCGCGATCACGAAGACGATGATCACGAGCGTGGCGTTCTTGAGCTGCTCGTAATCTGGCCACGTGACCTTCTGGAGCTCGTCCCACGACTCCTCGAGGAACGTTCTGGTTTCGCTGATCTTCTCGAGCATGGTCTATCCGGGAGACGGGAGCCGCCGGGGCGGGTCCGGGTCTCTTATTTGGTCTCCTTGTGCGTCGTGTGCGTTCCGCACCGACGGCAGAACTTCCGGTACTCGACGCGCTCGGGATGGAGACGCTTGTTCTTCGTCTGCGTGTAGTTCCGTTCCTGACAGGTCTGACACGCCAGGATGATCTTGTCGCGCATGGCCCGGTCCGGTTACTCGATGATTTCGGTCACGACGCCGGCGCCAACGGTGCGGCCGCC
>JBDHLD010000004.1:0-210683 GCA_039586035.1 Gemmatimonadota bacterium
GACCTCGAGCGCCATGAAGTCCACCCCCGTGGCGGTGGCGACCTCGGAGAGTACGTCCGGTGGGGCACCGGCATCGACTACGAAGTCACCCGGTCGCAGGTCGCCCATGGACTCTGCGACGCGGCCCACGCCCACCCCGCCGTCCCACAGCAGGTTGACGGCCTTGAAGGCCGCATTCTGCCGTCCGTCCAGGACGTAGCCATGGGCTCCGGCAGTCACTCGGCCCATCGGTTCGAGCCAACCGTCGACCGCCGCCAGCGGTGCCTCGACGGCGGTGGTCACCGGGTCGACCCGGACGCCCATGAACTCGGCCATGTTGTCCGCGGACATGTCGTAGGGCCTGATCGGGTTGCCGTCCCGGTCCCGAGTGTAGGTGTTGTCCGGGTAGTACGTCTGGCCCAACAGCCACCGGATAACCCCCCGCTTGGGTTGGGCCATGGTCACGACGTAGGCGCCGGCGCCGTAAACCCGCCCCTCGTGGACGAACTCGGCCGAGGCTCGCTGCACGTCCACACCCTGGCCCAACAGCTTGTTCACCATGTGTTGCATGGTCAGGGGATCGTGCTGCTCGGCCGGGATCACGAACGCCTTGATCTCGCCCTGCAGGCCTCGCTCCGTCTGCGCGTGGCCAGGTACGCGACTTTCTGCCGCTCGACGATGTCTCTGACCGTCCACCAGCCGCCGGCCCAGGGGTTCGGGAACGTGGTTTGCTCCTCGTACTCGGGCAGTTGCCGAGATCCACCCAGCTGCTCCGGGTGGACGTAGAGGGGCGTCGCCAGACGGGCGCTGGCCGACTCCGTGAGCATCCCGGCGATGTTGTGGAACGGCGTGATCCAGTGGAAGCCGAAGTGACCCCACCCCGAGTAGATGGCGGCGTTCACCGCCCCCTCCAGGTTCTCCTCCTCCATCTTGTACGCCATGTGGGCGCCGTACCACGACATCTCCCGCCACACCAGCGGATCGCCCTCGGGCCGCACCGGCTCGGCGTAGGGGGGCAGGTAGATGCGGGCCGTGTAGGAGCCCATCTGGTGGTGGTCCACGTACGCCTGCGGGATCCATTCACGGAACATGATCTCGGCGCCGTACTGTGACTCCACCGTGTTCTGCATGAACGCGTCACGGTTGTTGTCGTGGCCGATGTAGTGGTGGTAGAGCCACGGCAGACCCGCACCCTCGTACTCGGTACCCACCCACTCGTGGTACCAGTCGGCCACCATGATCTGCCCGTCGGGATTGAAGCATGGGATCATGATCCCCACGGTGTTGTCCATGATCCGGACCATCTCCTCGTCCGTCCGGCTCACCATATCGTACGCCAGCTCCGCAGCGGTCTGCCCCGCGGCGACCTCGGTGGAATGAAGGCACATGGACTGCACGATGACGGCTCGACCGTTCGCGACGGCGTCCTCGACCTCCGCCATGGACGCCCCGCGGGGGTCGCTGAGCGTGGCGTTCATGCGCTTCAGCTCGTCGAGGCGCACCAGGTTGGCCGGAGACGAGAAATAGAGCGCAAGAAACGGGTTTCCCAGGGTGGTGGGACCCATGTTCACGACCTTCAGACGGTCGCTCGCCTGCCCCAACAGCTCGTAGTACTCCACGAGCCTGTCCCAACGCGCCAACTGCCGGTCGGCCCCCATCTGATGGCCGAAGAACTCCTCGGGGCTGGGCACCGCAGGGGCCTGCCCGGAAAGGGACGCGGTCGATGCGACGAGGAGCGCGGCGAGCCCGGCGAGGGGCGTGAGCAGGCGGATCAGGGTCATCGGGGCCCTCCTGGGACCGGCGGTCGTACGGCTTCTCCCCGCCTTCTGAGCTCGGCGGTGAGAGAACCTAGGTGAGTGGAAGCCCTGGGCGAAAGCAGCTCCGCGGCGGGGGGTGCTCGGGGCGCGGGCCCCCGGTCGGCGGCTACCGCCGACTAGGGCCCTCCTTCCGCGCCTTCCCCAGACGTCGGCTCCGTCCCCGTCGTCAGGGCACGGTCCGCCCACGACGAGCGCTCATCGGAGAGCGCGGCCTCGACCCGTTGCACCAGAACGTGCAGGCGATCGTCCCCGTCGTAGGGTGCGGATCGGGTAAGGAAGACGTACTTTTCTCGTTTGAGCCGCTCGGCGGTCTGACGGTATTCGACCCACGTCTCCTGGAACTGGAAGAGGCTCATGACGCCGGCAATCACCGCCACGGCCACACCCAGGAGCCCGGTGGATAGCGCGAAAGCGTCGCCGGACTCACGGATGAGCCCGGTCACGAAAGGGATCGAAGCGGCGGCGGCCAGCTCGATCAGTCGCAGCCTGCGAAACATCTTCTGATTCCGTCCCGCCTTCGCTGACAGCCATTGGATCTGATCGTCGAGGCGGTCCGTGAGGTAGGCTTGTTCATCCATGTAGGTCTCCTGTGGTAGCCCAACACCCGCTCCACCCGTGGTCCCCCGCACGCCTTCCCGCCCGGCCTCAGCTCGCTGCCGGGTTGCACGCGCCTCTCATATCGGTCGCGCAGTTCCCGCACGCTTCGCGCTCAGACCGGTCGGCCCTCCCGGCGACCGACCCAGTTCGCCACGAGAGCGTGGATCGCCTCGACGCCGTCGGTCAGGGCCGCCGGCCCGGGCTGCAGGATCAACGGTGACTTGATCTCGTGGACCTCACCGTCCCGGACCGCTGGCAACCCGCTCCACCCGTCCCTCGCCAGCACCCGCTCCGGCCTGAACTTCCGCCCGCACCACGAGCCGATGATGATGTCGGGGGCACGTTCGACGACGTCAAGGGGATCCGCGATGATTCGGTCCTTGGCCAGCGACCCGCTTGCCTTCTCGGGAAAGCAGTCTTCCCCGCCCGCGCACTCGATCAGCTCCGAAACCCAGCGGATCCCGGAGATGAGGGGATCCATCCACTCCTCGAAGTACACCCGGGGTCGGACCGGGAACTCCGATGCGGCCCCCCTGATTCGGTCCAGGTTGCCTTCCAGCGCCGACGCGAGACGCTCGCCCTTCTCGGCCTCCCCGATCAAGCCGCCGAGGGCCCGCACGGTCCGGAGTATCTCTGCCACGCTACGGTGGTTGAAGACATGCACTTCGATCCCCGCGCGGATCAGATCGCGGGCGATGTCGGCCTGGAGGTCGGAGAAGCCCAGGACGAGGTCCGGCTTCAGTTCCACGATGCGATCGATCTTCGCACTCGTGAACGCTGATACCTTCGGCTTTTCCCGGCGGGCTCGGGGGGGTCGAACCGTGAAGCCGGAGATGCCGACGATGCGCCAGTCCTCTTCCATGAGGTACAGCGCTTCGGTCGTCTCCTCCGTGAGGCACACGATCCGGTGGTACATCGCTCCTCAGTCCCCCCTCGACTCGTCGAGCGGACGCTTCGGCGCCACCCGCTCGTACGCCTCTGCGATCAGCTCCTCCAGCTCCTGCGGATCCAGTCGAGTCTCCGCCCAGAGAGACACCCAGCCGTGCTGCCCGATATACGGGGTCCGGAAGAACCGACGCCCCTCGACCCGCAACAGGGCCTCCTGGGTGCTGGGATGCGTCTTCACGGCCACCGAGGCCCCTTCCGGCCCCTCGCCGATGATGACGAATGGCCGATCCGACACCCTGAAGGAAAGGTGCCCGAAAGCGTCCACCGCCTCTTCGACCTCGGGTAGGCGACTGCACAGCCCTCGCACCACCTCGACGGCACGAAGGCCTTGCTCGGACCGAATCGTCCTTCCCGTCATCGTCCGTTCTCTTCCAACAGAATGGGAAGCGCCCGAGCGGCTCCGTCGGCTACCGCCGCCGTCACGATGTCAGACGGTAGCACGGGCTCGGGGTTGATCTCCACGACGCGGCCCCCCTGGGCGGCGATCCGCCAGATGGGCTCCAGAAGGTAGGGAAACTGGGCCGTCGTGCCCACGACCAGCGCCAGGTCCACGCCCGCTTCGACGAAGGCGCCCATCCGATCGAGATCCCCCGGATCCAGGAGCTCCTCGAACAGAACGACGTCCGGTCTCAGGGGCCTCGAGCAGCGAGGGCAGGGGGGACGGTCCGGCAGCGCTCCATAACCCGAGATCGGGCCGGTGTGGAAACACGCTTCGCAGCGCAGGCGGAGGACGTTGCCGTGGAGCTCCACCAGCGCCTCGCTTCCAGCGCGCGCGTGCAGGCCGTCCACGTTCTGGGTCACCGTGAGGACCGCGAAGGCATCCTCCAGCTCCGCGATGACCCGGTGGGCCGCGTTGGGCTCGGCACCTTCGCTCGCCAGGGCGAGCTCGCGGATGTAGCGCCAGACCAGCCCCGGTCGGCGACGCCACATGGATCCTGACAGGATCTCCTCGATCTCGTACCCTTCGGGGGTCGGTCCCTGCGTGTAGAGGCCGCCTACCCCCCGGTAGGTCGGGAGTCCCGAGTCCGCCGAGATTCCTGCCCCCGTCAGCACGAGGACGCGTTCCACGTCTCGGAGGAGGGGCGCGGACCTCACGAAGGTCCTCCACCGGACGAGCTCTCAGGCGCGATCCGCGTACCGAATGCGTCGATGACCGAGCCCGAGAGATCCTCACCGGCCCGAAAGAACTCCTCGTCCAGCTCGGCCAGCTCGGGCGTGAGCGCGTCCCAGGCTTCGGCCATGGTCACCCGCCTCGATGCTACCAGGCGCGACGCCTCTTCCAGGACACGGCGTGTCCGCGGCGCGTCCATCTGCCGTAGGACCTCGATCGTAGCCGACAGATGCACGCCCTCGGTGTTGGCCAGGTACTGACCGATCCCGCCGTTGTTCAGCTGGGCCTCGAGCAGGCCCACCAGGAACACGGCCCGGCGCAGCGGATCGAGCCTCGCAAGCTGGTCGGCGTCAACGTCCCATACATCCTCATTGAGCGCGTAGAAGCGATCGTGTCTGGGGTCCGCCGGCACCGGCGGCGTGGCAGGGCCAACGATGGAGACGTCTGCCGAGATCGTGCCCGCCGTCGACGAACCGACGATCCTGACGGTCGTATCGGTGCCGACCAGAGGCGCCACGAAGGTCAGCTGGCCCTCCGTCGCCGACTCCTCCTCGAAGGCGAAGCCCAGACCGTTCAGCCGCTGCACGGCCCGCCGCAGGCCGTCCAGTCCGTCCTGCTGGATCAAGGCCAGAAGCCAGCCCTCGAAGTCGGCGCGCAGCGGAGACCACGTGCCCGGCTCGACCGCTGCCAACTCCTTCACCGCCTCTGGCGTAAAGCGCTCGAAGTCCCTGTCAGAGGTCAAGTCTCCTCCCTCTCCACGTGAAGGCAAGACCGGTTCGACAGGCTCGTTTGCCACCCGCCGCACACTCGGTCTCTCCCCTGCTCGGCCTCCGTTATCCTGGTCGAACGCGCCTGCGAAGAAAAGGCTGGCGCCCCCGGCCGCGTGCGCCCTACATTACCCGAACAAAAAGCGAACATCACGCTGCAGCCGTCGCCCCACTCCCTTCGCCTGCCGACCCCCGCGCCGTGCCAGAAGACAGCCCGCTCCGCGACTACGTGCGCGCACACGCCCAGAACCGGCCCGGCGTGTACCGGATGATCGGAAGGGACCACGAGGTGCTCTACGTCGGCAAGTCCATCCGGGTACGAGGGCGCCTGCTTTCGTACTTCCGAGCGGACCGGAGCGACAAGGCATCGGAACTGATCCGCGAGACGCGCCAGATCGCCTGGGAATACGTGCCCAGCGAGTTCGCGGCGCTCGTGCGCGAGATGAAGCTCATTCAACGATCCCAGCCCGCCTACAACGTCCAGCACAGGCGCAAGCGCCGGTACGCGTTCGTCAAGATCACCCGCGAGCGGGCGCCGCGGGTACTGCCGGTGACCCGCGTGATCGAAGACGGAGCGACCTACTACGGACCCTTCCCCGCGGTGGGCCGCGTCGCCCAGAGCGTCCGGGAGCTGGGCCAGGCGTTGGAGCTGCGAGACTGCCCCGCGACCATGCCGGTCCACTTTGCGGACCAGCTCGACCTCTGGAGCCCGGACCGAACGCCGGGCTGCCTACGGGCGGACCTGGGCACGTGCCTGGCTCCGTGCTGCGGCCGAGCCGATGCGGCCTCCTATCGGGAGAGGGTGCGCCAGGCTCGGGACTTCCTCGACGGCTCCGGCGTCGAGCCCGTGCGCAGGGTGGACGAGGCGATGCGTGAAGCAGCCCGTCGGCTGGACTTCGAGTATGCCGCCATCCTGCGGGACCGTGGCGACCGTCTTCGCCGGTTCCGGGAGGAGCTGCTGGCGTTCCGGGGGCAGGTGGAGAGCCTCTCGTTCGTGTACGCCGTACCGGGCTTCGAGGGTGACCACCGCCTGTACCTGATCCGTAGAGGCACGATCCGTGACGAGATCCCCGCGCCCACGACCGACGTGCAGCGGGCCGCCGTCGCCGCCCGTGTTCGGCAGGTGTTCCAGCAGGGCGACCCGGGTCCAGCGGGACTGAAGGCCCACGAGGCGGCCGAGATCCTGCTGGTGGCCCGCTGGTTTCGTCTCCGAGCGGAGCAGCGCGACGCGACGATGACGGCGCGACGATGGCTGCGGGAGGGTAGCAGCCGGATGACGTTCGAGCCCTCGGCGACCGAACCCACCCCCTCATCGCGCACGGCGCGGCGAGCGGCCCGCGTCGACGGTCGGGCGCCCTATCGCTCGGGCGCCAGCAACAGCCGGCTGCCGGTGGCGGCTTCGACGGCCCTGCGGGAGTAGGGGAGCGGGAAGAATTGGTCACTGGCCCACAGGTCGAAAAGGTCGTCGTAGTGGGGCCCATCGGGGTCGCCCCCCTGCCCGGGGCTGTTCGTCGCCACCGCGAGATCCCAGTCCGACGTGTCGACGATGATCCTGAACGATGCACCGGACGTCTGGTTGTCGCCTCCGCCCGTGTTGTTGACGGTGTAGGAGTTGCCCCCACGTGGTGCGGGCCCCACGTCCAGGCGCCGGCGGGTGGCGTCGTCCACGGTGCGCGACAGGGGGTGACGGACGGTCGCGTGCTTGTACTCGGGCTGCCCATACACCCAGCCGCTCGGCTGGCCACCGAACCGCTCCGTGAGCTCCGCCACGGCGCGGGTCAAGGCCTCGACGAGCAGAGCGTCACGGGCGGCGAGCGGGTCTTGGCCCAACTCACCCGGCGGCACGAGCATCCAGTCCACCACCCTCTTCATCGGCACGGACGGGATCCACTCCCGGACCTCGGGAGGTACCATGGCTTCGTGCACGGCCCTCCGCAGGTGTCGCTCCCAGGCCGCGTAGATGCCCGCCTCGACCGAGGTCGCCTCCAGGCGGTAGTCCCAATCGAGAAGCAGTAGGCGTGAACGCTCCACGGCCGGATTGTGGATGGCGGTCCTCTCGAGGAGGGGCACCAGGATCCTGGCCGGAATGGATAGGACGTCGGTCTGCAGACGCATCATGTCGGCCATGGACAGCCGCCGGCCCGAACCCAGAACCTCGCTGACCCGAGCCCAACGATACGGATCGGACCAGCTGAATCCGATGGCATCCATGTGGGGATAGTCGGGCGCCGTGAGGTTGTTGTTGGCCGAGGCGAAGAACTCCTCCGGCGGATCTACGGTGTGGGGCTTCTCGGCGATCGGCAGATACCCGTCCCACTCGTAGCGGCCGTCTCCCGGCACGGGCACCAGCCCGCTCCAGGTGCGTCGGATCGGGGCGATGCCCACCGATTGCCACCCGATGGTGCCGTCACGGCCCGCCCAGATCATGTTTTCGCCCGGGATGTTGCTGTACGTGCAGGCGTCCCGGAACTCCTGCCACGTCCTGGCCTGGTCCATTCGCAGGCTCGCCAGATACGGGGCGCCGCCAACCTCCATCCACGCCGCCCTTACGGCATAGGCTTTGTGATCGGCGGCGTCCTGATACACGACGGGGCCGTGCCGCGTGTAGCGCAGCTCCACCTCCACGTCGTCCTCGCCCTCCACTGCGATGACTTCGTGAATGACGGTCATGCGCTCCCATCCGTCGCCATAGCGGTAGCGCGTGGGGTCCTGTGGATCGGTGTCGTAGACGTACAGGTCCTCGCCATCCGTTCGGAAGACCGTGAGCCCCCAGGCACCGTAGTCGTTGTGGCCGATGGACACGCCAGGAATCGTGGGCTCACCCCCGCCGATGACGTTCCATCCGGGCGCGTTCAGGTGAACGATGTACCGAAGTGATGGCGCAGCCTGAGCCCGGTGGGGATCGTTGGCCATGATGGGATAGCCGCTCTCGGTCAAGCGACCGCTGACCACCCAGTTGTTGCTCCCCAGGTCCTCGGCGTTCACGCCGGGTATGTTAGCGGAGGGGTCGGGAGGTCCGGATTCGCCGGAGAGAGGCACCGCCCCTTCGGCCGAGCCGACATCGGCGCGCCGAAAGCGCGGAGCGACGTCGTCGGGGCTGAACCGAAGGCCATCTCGAAACGCGTCGTACAGCGCCAGGATGTCGTCGAACAGGAGATCGCCGCCGAGGCCGTCGTGGAGCGTCAGCTCCGGATCGCCGGGGTGAAACCACGACACACGTTCCACGACGTCCGGGCCCGACCGGGCCACGGCACGACCCAGACGCAGCTCGTCGCCGATGTTGCCCAGGAGACCCTGATGCCGCGAGATGACGACGGCGGGCGTCCACATTCCCGGCTCTATGCCCAGAATCTCGAACTCCACGGAAAGGAGCGAGGGGTCGTCCAGCGCCTCCCGCACACGGGCGTTCACGCCGTCGACGAAGGCCTGGACGATCGCCTGGCCGCGAGGGTGGTAGTGGGCCAGCTCAGCCTCCAGATCGCCCCGGAACAGGAAGAGACGGGCCCCCCGGTCCCGTCGCAGCTCGTCGCGTCCCAGGACCTCAGCCACGGTCCCCGTCGCCCGTCGCCGCCACATCTCCAGTTGAAACAGCCGGTCTCGAGCGGCGTTGTATCCCTGGGCGAAGAACAGATCGTGCTCGCTTTGAGCGTAGATGTGGGAGACGCCCCAACGGTCCTTGAGGATCTCGATCGGAGCCTCCAGCCCCTCGATGAAGACGGTGTCTGCCTCCGGCAGCTGGGCCTCGAGCATGCCCACCGCCGTCACCAGAAGGGCGAAGCCGGCTACGGTCAGCCGGAACGGGCGACGCCATGGAGCCTGGACGGTGAGACGGGCGACAGCCACTTGGACGCCGTGGGGTCGCTCCAGCCCCACCCCTCGGCACGTCCGGCGTCCGGCCTGGTCGAGCCCGACCGGAGGCATCAGCCCCGACCCATCTTCGTGATCTTGTCGAACTCGGCCTTCCGGACGGGCTGAACCGACAGCCTTCCCCGCTTCACCAGTACCATCTCGCCCAGGTCCGCCCTGGCCTTGATCTCCGGAAGACCCACTTCGTGAGGGAACTTCTCCACGAACTCCACGTCCACCATCCACCACCGGGGCTTGTCCTCGGAGGACTTCTCGTCGAAGTACTTGTGCCCCGGCTCCCACGCATAGTGGTCCGGATATGCCTCCTTGCAGACCCGCGCGATTCCCACGACGGCCGGCGGCTTCGCGTTGCTGTGGTAGTAGAGGACCAGGTCACCGACTGCCATCGCCCGCATGTTGTTGCGGGCGGCGTAGTTGCGCACGCCCTCCCAGCAGGTGCTTCCGTCGTTCTCGAGATCGTCGATGGAGTATACGTACGGTTCGGACTTCATGAGCCAGTAGCTGGGCATCTCGCGCCTCGGCATCTCGGGGTATCAGCGGTTCGAGTCGGGGCAGACGGCTCGGCGATCCGTGGAGGCCACGGGCAGGCCGGTCCTTTCCGCGAGGCAAAGTATGATCTGCGGGAACGGCGATCCACCTACCGGGGGAGTGTTCTCTATTGACGTGCGCGTCCGCCCCCACCCTCTTGGCATTGCAGTCCATTCCCGCCAGGACAGGAGATAGCATGGACCTCGCTCCGCCCCGGTCGCTCCGCAAAGGCGACGTGGGTGCAGCCCTCGCACGCTGGAGCCTGGTCGTGGTCCTCGTCTGGACGGGCGCCATGCGATTCACGGCGTACGGGGCGTCGGCCATGGAAACGGTTCTGACGGAGAACCGGCTACTCTCCGGCACCGTCGGCGCCGCCGGTGCCCTTGCCGTGACCTCTGGCATCCTTCAGGTGGGCGCGGGGCTTCTGCTGGCCGTGGGACGTCGCCCAGGACTGCGGTTGAGGGTCGGCGCCCTGCTCTCGGCTTTCCTCGCGGTCGTGCCGCTGACCCTGTTCTTCACGGCTCCTGTCTGGATCGAGAGCATGGGCGGTTTTCCGTACATCGGCTCCGGACAGGGCCTGCTCAAATACGTGCCCATCCTGGGCGTGTCCCTCTACCTCTGCAGTGAGGCCTATCCCCCGGGAGCCCCTCAGCGCGCAGGGCTGTGCCGCTTCGGCAAGAGCGTGATGCTGGTGGGACTGATCTTGGTCCTGGGCTGGATCGGCGCCATGAAGTTCACGGCGGTGGAGGCCGCGGGGATCGAGCCCCTGCTACGGACGAGCCCATTCATGTCGTGGCTGCTCGTCGTCTTCTCCACGCAGGGAGCGTCGAACTTCATCGGCATGACGGAGCTGGTGACCGTGGCGTTCCTCGCCACCTGGTGGCTCCGGCCGTCGCTGTTCGTGTGGGGCGCGGCGCTGGCCTTCGCCACGTTCGCCACGACCCTCACCTTCCTGGTGACGCTCCCTGGGTGGCACCCCGAGATCGGTTTCCCGGCCATCGGCGGCACGGGCCAGTTCCTGCTGAAGGACCTGGTCCTCGTCGCCGCAGTGCTGATTCTCCTGGTCGAGCGACCGATGGGATCCGGCGCGGGGCAGGGCGAGATCCCCGATCGAGCGTGATCCACCCCCTCCACTCCGTCAGCCGAGCGGGTCGTTACGGCGCGACTTCGTGGAACGTCAGGCTCTCGGACCGCTCGATGGCGACGCGCAATGCCCATTCGGAGGTGAACAACAACAGCGGCTGGCCCTTCGAGTCGTACACCAGGCTACGGTCTCGCACGGCCGCGGCTCTCGATATCTCGCCCTCGGGTCCCACCACCCAGCGCGCCAGGCGGAAGGGCAACGCCTCGAGCCGGGCCTCGACGCCGTACTCTCCTCGGAGACGGTGAAGCAGCACGTCGAACTGTAGCATGCCCACGGCTCCGACGATGGGCTCCGGGCCCGTGGTGCCCTCGCGATAGAACACCTGGGCCGCCCCTTCCTCGGAGAGGTGGCGCAGTCCAGTATCGAGATGCTTGCGGCGCAGAGGGTCGGGCACGAGGATGCGCGCGAAGTGCTCGGGTGAGAAGCGGGGAATGTCGGCGAACTCCAGCCCCCCGTCGGTGGCCAGGGTGTCACCGATGCGCAGACTACCACGGTCCAGGACGCCCACGACGTCCCCCGCCCAGGCCTCTTCGGCCGACCACCGCTCCCGCGCGAAGAACTGCTGCGGTGCCGAGAGCCGCAGGTCCTTCCCGGAGCGCACGTTGGTCACGACGGCTCCAGGCTCGTAGCGGCCGGAGCAGATGCGCACGAAGGCGATCCGGTCCCGATGCCGCGGATCCATGTTCGCCTGGATCTTGAAGACGAAGCCGCTGAAGTCCGGATCCTGGGGCTCCACCGTGCCGGACGCGGTCAGGCGGGCCCCGGGTTGGGGCGCCATCTCCAGGAAGGCCTGGAGGAATGGCTCCACGCCGAAGTTCGTCAAGGCGCTACCGAAGAACGCGGGGGACACCTCGCCTGCCAGGAACGCGTCCTCGCTGAACTCCGAGCCGGCGACATCCAGCAGCTCCACGTCCTCCTGGAGGCGGTCGTGCACGTCCTCCCCGAGGGTCTCCCTGATCTCGGGTGCGTGCAACGCGCCGGCCGACACGTCCGAGCGCAGCGCGCCGTGATCGCCGCCGCGGTCGAAGAGCAGCACCTCCTTCGCCCTCCTGTCGTACACGCCGAGAAACCGATCGCCTTTGGTGATGGGCCAAGTGAACGGCACGCATCCGATACCCAGCTCGGCCTCCACGTCATCGAGCAGCTTGAGCGGCTCCTCCCCCGATCGGTCGCACTTGTTGACGAAGGTGAAGATGGGCGTGCGCTGCAGCTTGCAGACCTTGAAGAGCTTGCGCGTCTGCTCCTCGACGCCCTTCCGGTTGTCCAGGAGCATGACGGCGCTGTCCGCAGCGATGAGCGTCCGGTAGGTGTCCTCCGAGAAGTCCTGGTGGCCAGGGGTATCGAGCAGGTTGACCTGGAAGTCGCCGTACTCGAACTGGAGGACCGAAGACGTCACGGAGATCCCCCGCTCCCGCTCCATCTCCATCCAGTCGGACGTGGCGTGCCGGGCGGCCCGGCGTGCCTTCACCGAGCCAGCCAGCCGGATCGCGCCTCCGTAGAGGAGGAGCTTCTCGGTCAGGGTGGTCTTGCCGGCGTCTGGATGGCTGATGATCGCGAACGTCCGGCGACGTCCGACTTCGTCTTCGATACGGCTCACGGCACTGGGTTCGAGATTCATCCCGGCGGGAGGTGCGGCTGACTCGCCACCGTCGTCGTCCGGGTATCGGTCTTGAAACGGATGGAAGATAACGCATCGGGGCTCAGCCAGACCCGATGTCGACCTTGATCTCCCGCCACTTCTCTCGCCGGAAGACCCACACGCTGAGGAAGCAGCGCGTGGCGTGACCCAATACGATGGCGAGCCAGATGTCGCCGGGCGTGAGTCCCCGCACCACGTCGATCGCCCAGCACATGCCGAGGGGAACGACGATCTGGGACACGATGGAGATGTAGAGGGGGCTCTTGGTATCGCCCGTCCCCTGGAGACCCCCGGTGTACGCGAGGGCGGTGGTGATGAACAGGCCCGATACGCTGAGGTAGGCCAGCAGCTCTACCCCCAGCTGGACCACGGCAGGGTCCGTGAGCCCGAACATGGCCAGGAGCCGCTCCGGGATGGCGAGGAAGAGCAGCCCGATGGCTGCCGCGACGCTCAGTCCGATGCGGGCCGCGGACCACGTCGCCTTGCGGGTTCGGTCCGGGCGACCGGCTCCCAGATTCTGGCCCGCCACCGCGGCGGTGGCGCCCATGAGCCCCACCGAGGTCCACGTGATGAACGAGAACAGCTGGGTGTAGCTCACCGCGTAGATGGCCTGGGCCTCGGCGCTCTGCTCCAGGGAGCCCACGAACCGGATCAGGAGCACCCCCGCCACGTTCATTGCCACGCCCTGGAACCCGGTGGGCAGGCCGAAGCGGAACAGGGACCTGATGATCGTCCAGTCTGGCTTGAGGCTCATGCCCCGGTGGAAGTGTACGACCCACTTCCCGCTGAAGAGGAAGCCCACGCCGATGAGGGCGACCACGCCGCCGGCGATCACGGTGCCCATGGCGGCGCCGGCCGTACCGAACGCCGGGATCGGTCCCAGTCCGCGGATGAAGATCACGTTCAGGACGATGTTCAGCACCGTGAGGACGATGCCCAGCCGGAGGGGAGTCTGGGCGTCACCAGCCGACCGGAGGGCCCCGCCCAACATGAAGAACAGCATCATGCCGAAGCTGAACAGGAACATGATCCGGATGTACGGCAGCGCCTCGGCCTGAACCTCGGGCGCGGCGTTGACCAGGTTCAGGAGGCTCGGCGATAGCAGGTACCCGATAGGCGCCATGATGCCCACCGCCAGAACCAGCGCGGTGAGAAAGGCCTGGTAGACGGTGCGGTCCACCTTCTCGGGCTCGTTGGCGCCCGTGAACCGGGCCACGAGCACTCCCATCCCCGTGAAGAGGGACGTGATGAAGACGACGACGACCAGGAAGATCTGCCAGGCGACGCCGATGGCGGCATTGCCCTCGAACCCCACGTAGTGGCCCACCATGGCATGGTCGACGATGCCCTGCAGGCCGCCGATGACGTTCTGCAACATGGTGGGCCAAGCCAGCTTCCAGACGGCGCTGGGGATGGGTCCCTCGACGATGGAACGGTCGAAGGCTTTACCGGGGCGTCGGGGCGGCATTGGGGGCGGCGTGGCCTTTGAACGGGTGAGGCCCGCGGCGTCCTACCAGACCAGGTGGAACTTCGTTTGCCGGCGGTACGCCCAGTGCCGATCGCCGTTCTCGTCCAGGTACGCCTCCTCCTCCTGGCGGCAGCTGGCCGTCTTCCCGCCCCACTCGGGAATGGGCACCGTGGCCTGGAGCTCGATGGAGAACCACGTCGAGGGTCGGATCTTGGCATCGCCACGGCCGGGTACGCCCTCCTGTCGATCCCAGAGACCGATGAGGGGGCCGGCGCCGTGCCCGTGGTCACCGATGGGATGTGAGTAGAGTGACCCGGTGATCCCCTCTTCCTCCATACGAGCCAGGGCGGCGTGTAGCGCCTCGTTTCCGGTCCGGCCCGGATGCATCTCCTCGAGCTGGATGTCCTGCATGCGGTTCGACGCCGCGAGGCACGCCGCGAGGCCCCCGATGACATCGGTCTCGCCCTCGGCCAGGACGTAGCCGTTGTGCTGCGTATCCGTCTTGAGGCGCATGCCCACAACGCCGAAGTCGGTCCAGAGCATATCGCCCCGCTGGATGACGACGGGCCCGTCCTCCGGAACGTCGCCCGCCCTTTGCACCGACACGGACGGCTGGAACCACGAGCCGTAGCCTAGGTCGTTCACCCTTTGCCGAAGCCACCACACCACGTCGTCGGTGGTGGTGGTCCCCGGTGTGATGACCGAGTTGGAGAACGCCTCCGCGATGATCGCGTGCACGGTTTCCTGGATCTTCCGGTATCGGGGCATCATCTCCGGTACGCGGACCGCGATGTAGTCGATGGCCAGCTCGGGAACGCGCTTGACGCGCGCGAGGTACTTGGGCCCCAGAGCTTCCTCGAGCGCCTCCCTCTCGCCGGCACCGAGCCCGTCGGAAAACGCCCAGGTCTCATCGATGTTCAACGCGATGCTGCCAGGATCCCGGTCGGCCACGATCTCGTGGAGCAGACGCCACTGCTCATCGCCCCAGAGCTCCGCCGCTTCACCCGTGGGTGTCGGGTGGGGCGAGCGATAGATCTCGAAGAGTCCACCCTGTGATGTGCCACCCAGCGCAAGCCGCTCCAAGCTGCCATCGGGCTGGCGCGTGAATACGTAGATGGAGCGCCGACGCGCCGCGAACGTGCTCTCCGAGATTATCGACCAGAAGACCGGATCCTCGCCGTACTCCCGCATGGATAGGACCCACATGTCGACGTCGTACTCCGCCATCAGCTGCGGGAGCACGCGGGTGACCCGAGCCTCCACCCACGTCTGCATCTCCTTGGCCTGGGCCCGGAGCGGCGGGAGCGGATGGTACCGGGCGGGTACCTCTGGGGGCACGTAGACGGGAGCTTGCGCCGCGGTCGGGCTTGGGCAGATCAGTGGCAACGAGAGCAGGAGCGCCAGCGCCGCGCGGGCGATGACCGGGGTGACTGCGTCGCGGCGAGCGGGTGCTGTGGGTGCCCCGAAGGGCTTTCTACGGACTGACATCGCTGGCTCCGGCCATGGTGCGTGCCGACAAGGACGGACTCCCCGTCCGGTTCTGGGCGCACAATGATAAGGCCGCTCGCCACAAGAGGCACGGCACACCCCACCCCTCCCGATTGACGGGCGAAACGTGGCGGGCGCCCGTGCCGCGAGCCAAGACGGTGAGCGGCGGGACCTCACTACGAGAGCGCCGCCTTGGCGAGGCCGGCGCCCAGCCCCGCCAACACCACCACGGCCGCGGGCGCCCGGAAACGAGCCATGGCCAGCAGCGCCGCGAGAAAGAGCAACACGGCCCAGGTCCCGTCCACCGCCGCCGGCAGGAGTGACATGCCCACGCCGAAGATGGAGCCCGTCACGACGGCGTTGACCCCGTCCAGGGCAGCGCGGGCCCACTCGGCCCCTCTCAGGCGTTCCACGTGGCGAGCGGCCAGGAGGACGGCGACGAAGGCCGGCAAGTACACGCCCGTCGTTGCGACCAGCGCTCCCGGCAAGCCCGCCGCGGCGTATCCCACGAAGGCGGAGAGGGTGGATATTGGACCGGGCACCGCCTGACTCAGCGCGATGCCGTCGAGGTACTCACCGGGTGTGAGCCAGCCGCTCCCGGCGACAGCATGGGGCTCCAGAAGTGCCACCAGCGTGTAGCCTCCACCGAAGAGCACGGCCCCGATCCCCAAATGCAGGAGAAACACCTGGCCGAGCCCAGTCACGGAAGCTGCAGCAGCCGGCAGGGCGACGAATAGGAGCGCTGGCCTGGTGGTCTCGGGCGGCTCCTCGTCCGGGGCCTCCCTACGCGGGGTTCGGGATCCGGAGCTCCCGGACCTTGCCCGCCACACAGACCAGGTGACGATCCCGCCCAAGGCCATCGACACCACGATCCAGCGCCCGGCCACGACCGCCACGACGAGTCCCATCGCGCCCAGGAGTGGCCCGGCGGAGCCCCGCATCGCCACCGCACCGAGGCGCCAGCCAGCCATGAGGATGATGGCGGCGATCACCGGCTTGAGCCCCCACAACAGGGGCTCGACGGCGGGAAGGGTCCCGTAGCGGAAGTATACGGCGGAGAGCCCCGTCACCATGAGGAAGGTGGGCGCCAGGAAGGCCAGCCCTGCCACGAGCGCCCCCGGGACCTCGCGCTGCGTGTGGCCCACGGCAATGGCCACCTGGCTCGAGTTGGGCCCCGGCAGCAGGTTCGTGACGCCGATCAAGTGGAGAAAGTGCTCCCTGTCGATCCAGCCCCTCCGCTCCACCACTTCGTCGAGCATCAGGGCGAGGTGGGCCGAGGGCCCTCCGACCCCCAGGAGCGAGATCTTCAGGAACGTGCGGAAGAGATCCGACAGGCTGGCGTGTTGTCCCGAGACGCCGGTGCGGCCCGAACGGGTAGCGGCGGCGTCCCCAGCAGGGTCGCCGCCGCCAGCCTTCTCGCTCATTGCACCGATCAGTCGGTACGAGGTCCTGCGGCTATCACGCTCTCGGGAACCCGATCGGCGAACTGCTGGAAGTTGTACTGGAACATTCCGGCCAGCTTCTTGGCGGCCTCGTCATACGCCTCCGGCTCGGTCCAGGTTTCCCTGGGCGCCAGCACCTCTCCCGGGACATCCGACACCGATGTCGGCACGGCCAGCCCGAATACGGGATCCGCCTCCGTGGGCACGCTGTCCAGATCACCGGCCAGAGCCGCACGCACCATGGCGCGAGTGTAGCCGAGCTTCATGCGCGATCCGACGCCATAGCCACCACCGGTCCAGCCGGTGTTCACCAACCACACCCGAGATCCGTGCTGGCGGAGTCGCTCGCCCAGCATCTCCGCGTACACGGACGGATGGCGGGGAAGGAAGGGCGCGCCGAAGCACGCCGAGAACGTAGCCACCGGCTCCGTGATCCCCCGCTCGGTCCCGGCCACTTTGGCCGTGTACCCGGAGATGAAGTGGTACATGGCCTGCTCCGGCGACAGCCTCGAGATCGGAGGCAGCACGCCGAAAGCGTCCGCGGTGAGGAATACGACGTTCCTCGGATGCCCGCCCTTACCGGGAATCACCGCGTTGGGGATGTAGTGGATCGGGTACGACGCCCGGGTGTTCTCGGTAATCGAGCCGTCGTCGTACTCGATCGTCCGATCGCTCTCGTGCAGAACGACGTTCTCGAGGATCGTGCCGAACATCTGGGTGGCCCGGTAGATCTCCGGCTCGCCCGTCGGGTTCAGGTTGATGACCTTCGCGTAGCAGCCCCCTTCGAAATTGAACACGCCGTTGTCGCTCCATCCGTGCTCGTCGTCGCCGATGAGCCCCCGCTCGGGGTCCGCGGACAGCGTCGTCTTACCGGTGCCGGACAGACCGAAGAACAGGGCCGTGTCGCCCTCGGCTCCGATGTTCGCCGAGCAGTGCATGGGGAAGACGCCCTGATCTGGCAACAGGTAGTTCATGACCGAGAAGATGGACTTCTTGATCTCGCCCGCGTACCAGCTACCGCCGATGATCACCGTTCGCTCCGCGAAGTTCACGATGATGAACGTGGGCGAGCGGGTACCGTGCTTCTCGGGATCCGCCGTGAAGCCCGGGGCGTGAAGGACGGTGAAGTCCGGCCTCATCGACGCCAACTCCGCCTCATCGGGGCGGAGGAACATGTTGTAGGCGAACAGAGAGTGCCACGCGTTGTGGGTGACCACCCGCACGTTGATGCCGTGATCCCGATCCGCTCCCGCACGGGCGTCCCGCACGAACAGCTCCTGGCCGTTCAAGTACTCGATCACGCCCGCCTTCAGGAGCCGGTAGCTATCCTCCGAGATGGGAACGTTCACCTTGCCCCAGTCGACGGTATCTGTCGACGACGGCTCGTCCACGGTGTACTTGTCGTTCGGCGAACGGCCCGTGTGGGGAGCGGTCACGGCCGCGAAGGCTCCCATGTGCACGAGGCGCCCTTCATCCCGGGCCATGGCCTCCTCGTAGAGACGGGCCGGCGAGAGGTTCCAGTGCACGGGCCGGGTGGGAGCCAGGCCGTGCATCTCGAGTCCGTTCTCGCTCTGTCCGCCCGTCCCCTCTACGACCGCAAGGTCTGTCATGGTGATCGTCATCGATCAGGGTCCTCCATCGGGAGGCGGTGGGTCCCAACAGGCGGGCCCGCCGCTCGTGGTAGCGCTGGGTTCCGGCTGGACCGGCCCGCCCCGCCCGGGGCGCGCGCCGGTGCAGACGAGAACGCTAACTTCGCGAAAAAGGCGTCTGCGCGTCTACCGACGCGATCGTGGCCAGGTCGTTCACGTCCTGCGTGGTGATTCCTCTCTGCAGCTCCTGCACCCACTCGCGCCTGCCGCGGTGCGCCGGTCCGATGATCTCCGTCCGCACGAGAGTGGCCGGCGAGATCGCACGCCAGCGGTCCAGCGCCGCCTGGCGAAGAGGGTTCATTGTCTTTCCCGCGTTGACCCGGGCCGCTCCGTGGGAGTGGGACCCGTCTGGGAATGCCTCGGGTGCCGGTTGAAGTGACATTCGGCGAGAGAGGGTATGCTACCCCGGTCCAAATCGGTGGTCAAACCGCCCCGAGGCCGCCCGGGTGAGGCCAGCCGGCGCGGGTAGCCGAGAGCGGCGACCGTCTCGCCTGGCACCCCGGCTCCCGGTAGTTTACCGCGTTGCGCGGAGCCGGGAGGTCAGCGTCACGGGACAACGCTCGCCTCGCCGTCCAGCTCCCACCCGAATCGTCTCTCCAACTCGCCGGCGAGGAGAAGGCTCTTGGACATCATCCGCGGTCGCATGGTCCCCCTGGGATACGGCAAGTTCTGGCGCTCCGACGAGATCGTCGGGCTGAGCCCCATCCTGGAGGATCGAGGGGCCGGCCGCCGCACGGAGGTGTACGTTTCCACGGTGGAAGAGGCAGTGGTGGCCTCCCGCTCCGAGAGGTCGATCCTCCGGGATATGGTGCGCTTGCCCGACGAGGAGTTCCGTGCCGGAGAGGCCAGGCACCTTCTCGCCGAGCTTCTGGAGGACCTGGGGGACATCAATCCGGTGCTTCGCCGGATGCTCGCGAATGAGGTGCGGTTCGACGTGAAGGGATGGGAGCAGAGAATCGCCGCCCTCCTGGAACGGGAAGGCGGCTCGGGGGATGAGGATCAAGAGGACCTTTTCGCCTCGCTCTGACCGGATTCGACACCGCTTGAAGGATCCAGCTACGACCCGCCGCCGGTCCCCCCCGCCGTCGCCGAGGTCATTGGCGCGGACGGTCCCGTTGGCCGTTCTCGCTTTGCTGGGCCCGGCTGCGGTTTCTGCCCAGGAGCCCGGCCTGGCGGGGGCCGAAGCCTGCCCGCAGGGACGCGTGTCCTACATCTTCATCGACAACCACTCGGTGTTCGATACCTCCGAGGAACACACGTCCAGCGCCATACGTTGGGCCTACAAAGCCGCGAATGCGCTGCACGTGCGCACCCGCGAGAGCTTCATCGGCAACGAGCTTCTCTTCCGCACGGGCGACTGCCTCGACCCCTTTCTACTCGAGGAGTCGGGCCGGATCCTCCGGGGCTACCGTTTCCTGGCTTCAGCGGACGTGTTCGCCGTGCCGCAGCCCGACGGCACCAACCACGTCGTCGTCGACACGTGGGACGAGTGGACGACCAAGCTGGATCTGGGAATCGCCGTCAGCGATGGGTTCGAGTTGCGCCGACTCGAGCTGACGGAGGAGAACTTCCTGGGCCGGGGCGTGCTGGTCGGCGTGTTCTTTCGGGAGAGGCGGGAGCTCCAGGAGAAGGGTGTCGAGTTCGAGTCTCCGCGGCTGTTCGGCCGGTGGGACGGGCGACTTTCCCTGGGCAATACACGGGTGGGAGACTTCTTCGTGCAGGAGCTGCGCTTTCCGTTCCTCGGCGAGGTTGGCCGGGTCGCCGCCCGTCAGCAGCTCGCTTCGAGGGAGACGCTGTTCGCCTACTCGACACCCCAGACCCCCGACTTCGAGAACGTACTCGTACCGTTCACCGAGCAGCGGATCGAGCTGACGGCGGCACGCCGGTGCTGTGAGCCTGGGCGTCTCACGATGTTTGGGCTCGGGCTGACGTTCGAGGGCCTGACCTTTCCCGGCTTCCCCGACAATGTCGAGGTGACGCCGGAGGGGGACTTCGACAATACCGAGCCCGCCGATTCGGCCACGGTCGCCGCGATCGCCCCTCAAGCGGTCGAACGTGAGACGACCCGCGTCAATCTCGTGCTGGGCCGCCGACAAGTGCGCTTCACTCAACGTCGGGGACTGGATGCCCTGGTCGGCGTACAGGACATCCGCGTCGGGTGGGAGGTGCTGGGCACTCTGGGGCTCGGCGTGCCGCTCCTGTCGGGCGCACCCGCCGATGCCCCGGACGACCTCTTCGCGGCGCTGCAGCTCTTTGGCGGCGGCGCCCCCGGGCCCTGGACGGTGAACACGGCGTTCAACGTCGAGGGACGTTACCTCTTCGAGCAGGGCGACGGGCGCAGCGGGTGGCGGGACATCATCACGGAGCTCGACCTGTACACCTATTGGCGGTCGTCACCGCAGAGCAGTCACACCCTTTTCTTGAGGGCGACGGCAGCCGCCGGGTGGTCGATGGAGATGCCCTTTCAGCTGACGCTCGGCGGCGAGGAGGTCCTCCGGGGATACCGGGAAGAGGATTTCCCGGGCGGCCAGCGCCTCGTCTTCAACCTCGAAGACCGCATTCGGCTCCACACGCCCCTGGACGACTTGCTCGATACCGGCATCACCGTCTTCGGCGATATGGGGATGACCTGGGCCGGCGACGTGCCCTTTGGTGCGAACTCCGGAATCCAGGGAAACGTGGGGCTGGGCCTGCGGCTGGGGTTTCCGGCAGGCACGCGCCGGATCGTGCGACTCGACTTCGCCTGGCCCCTGGGACCAGACGCCGCGTTCGATAGGGTGGTCTTCCGGGTCACGCCGCTGGAGATCCTGGGCCTCTTGACGGGCCTCGAGGACCGGCAGCTTCAGCGTAGTCGCAGGTCGGGCGTGGCGGCGGGGCTCTTCGATGCCGTCGCACGGTAGCGCCTGGCGCGCGGGCCCGCGGGTGCACCGGGCGGAGCTGCTGGATCGTGCCGATCAGGATCACGGGGAGCTGTCCGAGTCGCTCTCCCAGGTGTCTCAGGTGAACCGCCTATTTGGTGGCCTACGAGCCTTGCGCCGACACCTCGAACGCTTCCTCCCGGCCGGCACGCTCCGTCTGCTGGACGTCGGTACCGGCAACGGTGACACGGCCGCCGAGCTTGCGGCCTGGGCGGCGGCCAGAGGCGCCCGCTGGACCGTCACCGGGCTCGACCACCACGCGGGGGTGCTGGCGGTCGCCCGGGAGCGCGAGCGCCGCCGTAGCGGCCCGCGTCTGGTCCGGGCGGACGCGTTGGACCTGCCGTTCCGGTCGCGCGCGTTCGACGTCTCGTTCTGCACGTTGACCCTCCACCACTTCCGGGACGAGGACGCGGTCCGCCTGATCGCCGAGATGGCTCGCGTGACGCGACGCACCGTGCTCGTCAACGACCTCGAGCGCGGTACGCTGAGCTATTGGTCCGCCCGTCTGCTGTCCTGGACTCTCTGGCGGAGGAATCGCATCACCCGACACGACGGCCCACTCTCCGTGCTGAGGTCGTTCACGGTGGCCGAGCTGCTGGCGCTCGGCGTGCAGTCCCCACTCCAGCAGCCCGCCGTGCGGAGACACTTCCCGTTCCGTCTCGTGTTGGAAGGGATGCCCTTCGGCGGCGGATCGGGCCGTCCGGGTGAGCAGGTGGCGGCAGTGAGCCCCCCGCCATGAACGTCGACCATGCCGGGGCCCCGATCACCGACGCGGGATGGAAGCGTCCTGACGTAGTGGTCGTTGGAGGAGGTCCAGCGGGAAGCACGGCTGCCGGCCTGCTCGCGGCGGGTGGCTGGCGGGTCACGGTACTGGATCGCTCCACCTTTCCGCGGCCCAAGCCGTGCGGTGAGTGCCTGAACCCGGGAGCGGTGGCGGTGCTGCGCCGGCTCGAGCTGCTTCCCTCGGTGATGCGGCTCGACCCCGTCCCACTCCGCGGCTGGTCGCTCCGGACCGGCAACGGGATCCGGGCCGAGGCGCGGTTCGATCCGTGCCCGGCCGGCTTGGCGCTCCGCCGGCTGGATCTCGATCTGGCGCTCCTCCAGGAGGCTCGCCGGCGCGGCGCCCGGGTGTGCACCGGCGTCCGGGTCGAGACGGTGGAACCGGCCCGGGCCGGGGCACGTCCCACCGTTACCGCGCGCCTGACCGACGGATCTCGTGTGAAGCTGCGACCTCGACTCGTCGTGGGCGCCGACGGGCTCCGCTCCGTGGTCTCGCGGGCCCTGGGATCGATCTCGCGGGCCCCCCGACTTCGCAAGGTCTCCCTGACCTGCCACCTGCGAGGACCAAGCGGCCTGGAGACGGGCACGCTCGAGCTGGACGACCTGGGGACGCTCGGCCTCGCTCCGCTTCGACGGCGAGACGGTCTCTGGAACGCCACCGTGGTCGTGCGCAGCGACCGGTTCGGTCGGTCTCTCGCCAGAGACCCCAGAGGGTTTCTGACCGGCAGACTCGAACGCTCCGGGATCGGTTGGGTCACGGACGCCGACCTGGTAGACGGCCCCTGGGCCTCCGGGCCCTTCGACTGGCCGGTGGGCCGCCCCACCGCGCCGGGTGTTTTGCTGGTGGGGGACGCCGCCGGATACTTTGATCCCCTCACGGGACAGGGCATCTACCGCGCACTCCGTACCGCCGAGCTCGCCGCGCGAGCCGGGGATCGCCTATTGAGCGGTGCGGTGGCTGCCGCCCGAATGCACCGGTGGTACGAGAACGAAGTCGGCGCGGCCATACGGTCGGGCCGTCGCCTACAACGCGTTGTCGAAGCGGCCGTGTCCCGACGCACTCCCCGGCGTGCGGTCATCGCCATACTGCGACGCCGGCCTGGCGCGGCCGGCGGGCTGATCCGCGTTACCGGCGACGCCGCGCCCCTTCGGTCGCTGGCGAACCCCCGGCTTTGGCGAGCAGGCAACGTTCCGACGACTACATGAGGTCCATGCGAACCATTGACGAACGAACCACGGTTGCTCCACCGGAGGCGTGCTTTCAGGTCGCCGCGGACGTGGAGCGGTGGCCCGAGATCTTGCCCCACTACCGCTGGGTGCGCTTCCGCCGCAAGGACGGATTCGCCACAGGCATCGTGGAGATGGCGGCTTGGCGGCACTTCGGGCCGCTGGGGTACCCCACTTGGTGGGTCTCCGAGATGGAGCACGACCGGGACCGCGGGCTTGTCCTCTACCGGCACGTCGACGGTATCACGCGGGGCATGGACGTGCGCTGGGAGGTCGTGCCCCTGGACGATGGCGGATCGCTTCTGCGCATCGTTCACGAGTGGTCAGGCCCTTCGTGGCCCCTCATCGGTCGGGCGGCGGCCGATGTCGTGATCGGACCCCACTTCATCAGCTTCATCGCCGAGCGCACCCTTGCGGGCGTCGTCCGCGCGGCAGAGCTCACGGCAGCCGCATGAGCGGCCGGACGCGGGATCCCACCTCGGAGCATTCGCGCCCGGGTAGCCCTCCTCGGCGCGTCGTCGTTACCGGCCTGGGGCCCATCACCGCGGCAGGCATCGGAGTCGACGACTTGTGGGATGGCCTGGTCCGGCGGCGATCGCCCGTGGCGGGCGTGACCCGCTTCGACTCGAGCCCATTTCGCACCCAGATCGCAGCCGAAGTGAACGAGTTCGATCCTCTCGATTTCATAGAGCGGTCTGCCGCGCGCCGTCTCGATCGCTTCGGGCACTTCAGCATCGCCGCGACCCGGCAGGCGCTCCAGGACGCGGACCTGGAGGCCTCGGAGCTCGACGGGGACCGTGTGGCGGTCCAGATGGGATCCGCCCTTGGAGGCGTCGCGCACGCGGAAGCCCAACTCGGCCGGTTTCTCGACCGGGGCCCCAAGGCCGTCGACCCCCGTCTGGCCCTGACCGTCTTCACGGGCGCCGCGAGCTGCAATATCGCCATCGAGTTCGGCTTCACGGGCCCCAACTCGACCAACGGCATGAGCTGTGCCTCGGGATCCATCGCCGTCGGGGAGGCGTGGCGACTCATTCGCGAGGGCGTCGCCGACGTGGCCGTCGCCGGAGGGGTGGAGGCGCCACTCGCCCCGCTGTCGTTCGGTGCCTTCGCCATCATCCGGGCCATGAGCACCAGAAACCAGGATCCGGCCGGGGCGTGTCGCCCCTTCGACCGGGATCGCGACGGATTCGTGATGGGCGAGGGGGCATGCGTCCTCGTACTGGAGGAACGGGAGCATGCGTTGGCCAGGGGCGCCCGTGTCTACGCCGAGGTCAAGGGCTACGGGACGACGAACGATGCGCACCACATGACGGCGCCCCGGCCCGACGCCGCTCAAGCCAGCCGCGCCATGGCCCGGGCTCTGCAGACGGCCGGTGTGCAGCCGGCCGAAGTGGCCTATGTGAACGCCCACGGATCCTCCACGCCCCTCAACGACTCCACCGAGAGCCTGGCGATCCGCACGGTGCTGGGCGAGCGAGCGTACGAGGTCCCCGTTTCGGGTACCAAACCGTACTACGGGCACGCGCTGGGGGCGTCCGGGGCCATCGAAGCGGCGATCTGCAGCTTGATCGTCCACCGGGGGTGGATCCCGCCGACCTTGAACCACGAGAGCGCGGGTGAGGGGTGCGACCTCGACTACGTCGCCCAGGAGGGACGAGCCGGACCGGTACCCGTCGCGGTGTCGAACTCCTTCGGGTTCGGGGGGATCAACGCGTCGCTGACGCTGACGAGCCACCCCCAGGCCTCTGGGGGCCAACCTCGATGACCCTGGTCTTCCTCGCGGGCGTCTTCGCCGGAGCCGCAACGGGGATCGACCCGTTCCTGACGGTAGCGCTGCTCTCGGTTCTGGCACTGGCCGGCCTCCCACCACCCCACCTCGGGTTGGCCGACCTGGGGTCGCCCTGGCTCCTGATACCGACCCTGGTGCTGTTCCTGGCCGAGGCTGTGCTGGAGCGGCGGCCCGGCCCGGATCTGATCTGGCGTCAGCTGAACCTGATCGTGCGCCCTGTCAGTGCGGCGACCCTCGGCGCGGTTCTCACGGCCGGCGAGGCGCCGACGGTCGTCACTCAGGTGATCCTGCTGGCCACCGGCATCGCGCTGGCGGTGCACGTGGTCCGATCCGGGTGGGCCTTCCTCGCCGGCATCGGCGCGAAGGCACGAAGCCTCGGACGAGGCCTGCTGCTCGAGGACTTCTTCGTCGGGGCGTTGGTGATCGCGTGGTGGCTCTGGCCTCCCGGCTTCTGGACGCTCGTCGGGGTGGCGGCGGCGTTGGTCGTCCTGCGAGGTCGGGGGTTGATCTCGGCGTTCGCGCTGTCGGGCCGCCTCGTGCGGGCGGGGATACGATCGCTCGTCCGCGCACCGGGGTGGCTCACGCCGCGTCACTTTCCCGAGTGGATCAAACACCAGTTGGCGCCTACCGGCGTCGTGACGGGCGGCCGCCTTCGCGGCGCCCCCGCCGCCTGCGTCGGTCTCCCCCGACCAGGCGCCATATCCCGAGGGTGGCTGGTGGTCCGGGGCCGGGCGCCCACCTTCGTCCGGCACACCCGTGGGAGCGTCGAGTCCGTCGAGCTCGAACCCGAGAGCGGCACTCGCTCCTACGAGGGTCCGCTCTGCTACTGCGTGCGAATCTCGGGTCCCGATTCCCGGCCGCTTTGGATCGTCGTGCCCCGCGACGGTCCGGACCCGCGCAAGCTTGCATTCGAGCTACACTAGCCCCCGCGGCGGGATCGGAACCACCGAGACGGACGGGAGTACTGCTCCCCTACCTCCATTTCAGACGCCGGCCCCGACCCGGCCCGAAGAGGTTGCGAAGACTCTTGAACAGCAAGATCCGAGAGTTTTAACTTGGACGGGTTATTTGGGAAAACTCGTTACACGGCCTTGAGATCCGGCCCCTTTCTGGGGCGTGGTCCAGTCGACGCCGACCGGTGGTCTTGCCTGCTGCGCCCTTCGATCCCCAATCCGAGGTACAGCTAACGGATGTTCTCTTCCTCTCGTGGCCTCGACTCGTTCGATCAATACCTGCAGGACGTCGAAAAATACCCGCTGATCCAGAACCCCGAAGAGGAGCGCGCCCTCGCTCGCCGGGCCAGAGCCGGTGACAAGGAAGCGGCCGAGCGCCTGGTGACGGCGAATCTTCGCTTCGTCATCTCATATGTGAAGAAGTACCAGGGCAGAGGGCTGGGTTTGGCGGAGCTGGTCTGCATCGGGAACGAGGGGCTGCTCAAGGCGGTCAAGAAGTTCGATCCCGACAAGGGTGTGAAGTTCATCTCGTACGCCGTCTGGTGGATCCGCCAGACCGTCCTTCAGGCCCTCGCCGAGCAGACCAGATCGGTCCGCATTCCGCTCAACCAGAACTCCAACCTGGCAAAGCTCGCTCGCACCAATACCGCGCTGACGCAGCAGCTCGGCAGGACGCCCACCGATCAGGAGATCGCTGAGCAGATGGAAGAGCCCGTGGATACGATTCGGGCTCTACGCCGGGTCGCCGCCAGCGAGCTCAGCCTGGATGCGCCCATCGACCGGAGCGATCGGGACAGCGCCAGCTTCGGTGAGCGGTTCGCGGGCATCGAGAGCGCGGACATCGAAGAGGACGTCGAGGCCATCGCGCGCCGTGACTTCCTCGAGTCCATGTTCGACCGATACCTGACGGAGCGGGAGCGTAAGATCCTCTACCTCTACTACGGCCTCGATGACGGTGAGGAGCGGACTCTCGAAGAGATCGGCTCCCTTCTGGGAGTCACCCGAGAGCGGATCCGACAAATCCGCAACCGTGCGTTCGAGAAGCTCCGCGAGAGCCCGCATGGAGAGTCGCTGTCGGGTTTCTGGCTGGCGAATTAGCCGCACCGGTTTCTCTACGCGCTTCGTGGGTCCCGGCTCCAAAGAGTGTGGAGCCGGGACCCTTTTTCCTGCCGCAGCGTTCCGACGCTTCATCTCGATCGCGGCCCTTCCGGTGGCCATGGGCCTTCCGGGGGCGCTGGCCGGGCAGGACTGGAATTCCGCAGAGACCCTCGAGCTGGTTCGACGAGCGCGCCAGGCGCGTCAGAGCACGGTCCTCGAGGAAGGCCTCACGAGCTACACCGCCGATGCGCGGGGCTACGTCTACTTCTTCGTTGACCACGAGGATTCGGAAGAGCGGAACCTGGTCAAGACGGACCAGGTCGCGCTCCAGCTCTACTGGCGGTCGCCGAATCTCACGAAGCAGGTCATCGTCGGCCTCCGCGACGAAAAGAAGCTCCCCACCAATATCCAATACCACCTGGATCATCTGACGGTCGTCCAGGACGACTTCGGTGACCGCATCCGCCTGGGCGACGGCGATGAGGTATCCGCTGTCGTGCACCCGCTGGCCGCCGCCTCGGAGCGCATGTACGACTTCCGCATGGGGGACTCCCTCACGATCCGGTTCGCGGGTCCCGAGGCACCCGTCCGCGTCCAGGAGCTCCAGATCCGGCCCAGGGACGTGGACCGTCCCGGCTTCGTCGGTAGCGTCTACGTGGACCGGAGCACCGCGGCCGTCGTGCGGATGAGCTTCACCTTCACCCCCTCCTCGTACGTCGATTCATACCTCGACTACATCCGGATCTCCCTCGACAACGCCCTGTGGGACCGCCGCTACTGGCTTCCTCACCGACAGCAGGTCGAGATCCGACGTGAGGCTCCGTTCTTCGACTTCCCCATGGGAAGCGTGATCCGTGGCCGCTTCGAGATCAGCGGCTACGAGTTGAACGAGGACGTTCCCCTGAGCCTCTTCGACGGCCCACGCGTAACCGGTCTCCCGGAGGAGGCGCGGAGGACCTTCGACTTCGAGGAAGACCTCTACGCCCAGCTCGAAGAAGAGGGTCTAGGACCTGCCCCCGACCTGGACGCCATCCGGGATCACGCCACGGACCTGGCCCGCACGCAGTATTTGAGCGGGCTCCTCCCCGTCCGCCTCTACGCGCCCGGCGTCTCCTCCGTGCTCCGGCGGAACCGCGCTGAAGGCACCTTCCTCGGCGCGGGGTTCTCGCACCGCCCCGACAACGGGATCGGCCTGCGGGTATCGGGGGGCTACGCCTTTGGGCGAACCGAGGGGCAATTGCGATTGGCCCTGGACGGTGGTGACCGTTGGCCCGACTCGCGGCTCGTCGCCTTCTTGAACGAGCCTCGTGACGTCGGCCCGGTTCAGGCGGCGAGCGGCGCCGTGAACACCCTCGCCGTGATCGCCGGGCGGCAGGACTACCAGGATCTCTATTTCGCCTCCGGAGTGTCGGCGAGGCAGGGGTTCCGTCTCGGTGATGCCTGGGCGCTCAGCGTGACGACACGGTGGGAGAGGCAGCGAACGGCCGAGAACGTGATCGATGATTCCGCCGCCACCTTCCGCCCCGTGCTACCGACCGACGACGGCGACGTCCTCGCCCTCGACCTGACCGCCGACTGGGAGCTGGGCTCGGGGTTCGCGGTAGACGGCACCCTGACGCTCGCCGCGTTCGATGGTGACGCCTACACGCGCCTGCAGGCTGGCGCCGACTGGGAGCGCGAGTGGCTCGATCGCCACGCCGACGTGGCCGTCCGGCTCCAGGGCGGTGCCACAACGGACCGCACCCCCGCTCAGGGGCTCTTTCTGCTTGGCGGACGAAGCACGCTCCCGGGATACGCATTCCGGTCCTTCGCGGGAGACGCGTTCTGGCTTCTCCGCGCCGACGGCCGAGCCGCGGTCGTCTGGCCCTGGATCAGCCTCCGGGCGTTCGGCGCCGTCGGCGGAACGGATCTCACCCGGACATCGCTGCCGGAAGCCTGGGCCCAAACGCCCACTGGCTCGGCACATACGTCGGTGGGAGCGGGCGTGGACCTACTGTGGAACGTCGTCCGATTGGAGCTAGGTCGGGGCCTCTCGAGCGGGGGCGAGTGGGAGCTCAACTTCTTCGCGAGCACCCAGTTTTGGCCCGTGCTGTGAAAGGCCCCGACCCGCGCTTCAATCGGCTCCGGATGGAGGAGGCGACAGCAGGACGAGCTCCTTCACGTTGACGTCGGCCGTGGGAATGCTCACGCCATCCCTTTCGTAGGCGTCGTACTCCAGGCGGCCTTCCACGTATACCCGGTCCCCCGTGTTCACGTACTCCTCGGCGAACTGGGCCAATCGGTTCCAAAGCGTCAAGCGGTGCCAATCCGTCCTCTCCTCCCCGTCCGATCCGTTGGACGGGATGCGGCGGTTGGTGGCCAGGGACACGTGGGCGACTTTGGTTCCGCTCTGGGTTTCGCGGACCTCCGGCTCCCTACCGATGTTGCCCACCAGGATGATCTTGTTCACCGATCGGCTCATTGTTGCGCTCCTCCGTGGATCGCGTTCGGACACGGACCGCCCCAGGGCGGTCCAGGCTTCAATGAACGGTAGAGCGGTGGGCGGGGCACCCGAATGGCGATTGGGGACGAGGGTCTCTGCCAGGCCCGACGGGTGCCGGCCGAGCCCGCGATCGCGGGAGGCGTCTTCTGACAGGAGGCTGCGGGGGTGCCTTCGAGGACCGCGTTCAGCCCTTACACTCGTACCAGTTCTCGCCCACTCCGTCGTCCACCTCGAGGGGCACGTCCAGCACCATGGCGCCCTCCATCCTCGCCACCACCAGCGGACGAAGCGCCTCGACCTCGTCGACAGGCACCTCGAAAAGGAGCTCGTCATGCACCTGGAGGAGAAGGGCCGCTCCTGAGCCCTCGGCGTCGAGAGCCTCCTGGATGTCGATCATCGCCATCTTGATGAGATCGGCGGCCGTGCCCTGGATGGGGGTATTCTGCGCCACGCGCTCCCCGAACTGACGGATGTTCCAGTTGTTCGACTGGAGCTCCGGCACGTATCGTCGCCGGCCACCCAGGGTCTCGACGTACCCGCGCTCCCGGGCCATGGCCACCTGGGCGTCGAGGAAAGCACGCACCCCGGCGAAGCGTTCGAAGTAATTCCGGATGAAGTCCTTCGCCTCCTGACGGGAGATGCCCAGCTGGCGGGCGAGTGAGAAGTCCCCCTGACCGTACAGCGTGGCGAAGTTGATGGTCTTCGCCTGAGCCCTCATGCCGGCGCTGACTTCCCCGATCGGCACGTCGAAGATGACGGAGGCCGTCTGCTCGTGGACGTCGATCCCCTGGCGGAAGGCCGTGACGAACGCCTCGTCTCCGGAGAAGTGGGCCAGGATGCGGAGCTCGACCTGAGAGTAGTCCGCTGCGTAGAAGACGTGCCCCGCTTCCGGCACGAACCCCTTGCGCACCTTCCGCCCCAGCTCGGTTCGAATGGGGATGTTTTGAAGATTCGGATCGCTCGAGGAGAGACGGCCCGTGGCGGCTACCGCCTGGTTGAAGCTGGTGTGTATCCGCCCGGTCTTTGGATTCACCAGCTTCGGCAGCGCGTCAACGTACGTGCTGCGCAGCTTCTCGAGCTGACGGTACTCGATGAGGAGCCGTGGCACGTCGTGACCCATGGCGGCGAGCTCCTCCAGCACGCCGGCATCGGTGGACGGCCCGGTCTTCGTGCGCTTCAGCACCGGTAGCTCGAGCTCGTCGAATAGCACCTCTCTGAGCTGCGGGTTCGAGTTCAGGTTGAACTCGCGGCCGGCCATCTTGTGTATCTCGTCCTGAATCAGCGCGAGCTCGGCTTCGAGCTTCCGGCTCATACGGGCGAAGAACTCAGCGTCGATACCGATCCCCCGGCGCTCCATACGACTCAGAACCGGGACGAGCGGCATCTCGATGGTGCGGAACAGCTCGGCCAGCGACTGATCCTCGAGCTGGGGCTCGAAGCGGTCCCGTAGCCGCAAGGAGGCGTCGGCACCTCTCGCGACCAGCTGCACGCCCGCGTCGACGCTGATCTCCACCATGGGCACGGCAGATCGACCGGTCCCGGTCACCTCTGCGCGAGTCGGTACGCTCAGCGACAAGAGGTCCCCCGCGAGAGACGGCAGGTCGTGAGAGCGACGCCCCGGATTCAGCACGTACGAGGCCACCATCGTGTCGAAGCTCAGCCCCGCCACGGGAGCGCGGGCTCCCTCCAGGACGATGGCGTGGTGCTTCAGATCGTGGCCTACCTTGGCCACGGCCGGGTCCGCCAGCAGCTCGGTCAGTGGCGCCATCGCCGCCTGGTCGAGCCCCGGGAGGTTGGCCCCGGCGGGGTCGGTCACGTCGCCCAGGGCCAGGGCCGGTGCCTCCCGGTGACCCAGCGGTAGGTAGCGGGCCGCGCCCGGCGTCGCGGCAACCGCCATACCGACGAGCTCCGCCCGGTGTGGGTCCGGATGGGAGGACACGGTAGCGAGGCCCACGGACCCGGCGGCCCGAAGCTCGTCCACCAGCGCTCGGACCTCGGCAGCGTCCGATACGACGCGGTAATCCAGGGACAACGCCTCGGCGGCCGCCTCGCCTGCCGTGCCGGTGTACTCTTCGATGAGCTTGCGGAACTCCAGCTCGATGAACAGCTCGCGGAGACGGTCGCGGTCGGGCTCGTGCACCCGGAACCGCTCGAGGTCCAGCTCGCACGGGACGTCCCGTTGTATCGTGACCAATCGTTTGGAGAGCCGGACGTCGTCGGCGTGCTCGAGTAGCGATTCGCGGGCCCGCTTCCCCGTGACCTCGGCTGCGTGCTCCAACACACCCTCGACCGTGTCGAACTGCTGCAGCAGCTTGAGGGCTGTCTTGGGCCCGATACCCGGAGCCCCCGGCACGTTGTCGGAGGAGTCACCGATGAGGGCCAGGTAGTCCACGACGCGATCCGGTCGCACGCCGAGCTTCGCCGTGGCCCGCTCTTCGTCCACCCAATGGGCCTCGACCCCGGCGGCTCCACCGCGACCCGGGTTCAACAGGCTGACGCCGGGACGGACCAGCTGATAGAAGTCCTTGTCGCCGGAGACGATGACGCACTCGAGTCCCTGGGACTCCGCCATGGCCGCGAGGGTGCCGATCACGTCATCGGCCTCATAGCCGTCTACTTCGACGACGGGGTCGCGGAAGGCGGCGATGAGGTCTCGGATCCTGGGGAGGCTCGCGCGAAGCTCATCCGGCATCTTCGCCCGGGTCGCCTTGTATTCCGGGAAGATCACCTCCCGCTCGCTGCGACCCGAATCGAACACCACGGCGAGGTAGTCCGGGTCGTAGTCCTCTCTGAGTGAGATGAGGAACCGTACGAAGCCGAACGGCGCCGACGTGTTTTCGCCCCTGGAGCTGATCAGCGGGTTGCTGATGAACGCGAAGTACGACCGGTAGATCAGGGCGTACGCGTCGATGAGGTACAGGCGCGGTGCCTTCTTGACTGGGATATCGACCATGGGCCGGCAAGATAGGGATCTGCCGTCGCTCCCGGCACCCCCGATAGCGTGCACGGGAACCTCCCGACGCCCGAGACCCTCTTCGGGGGGCCGGCCGACGGTGACACGAAGAGGGCGCTCCGCGGCCGAGCCGCGGAGCGCCCTCTGCTCGCTGGACCTGCAGAGGCCCTATTGCTGCCGAGTCACCTCGGAGGCTTGGAGACCCTTTTCGGTTTCACGAAGCTCGAACTCCACCTCGTCGCCTTCAGCAAGGGTCCGAAAACCCTCGCCGGTGATGGCGGAGAAGTGGACGAAGACGTCGTCACCCGTGGGTCTTTGGATGAAGCCGTATCCTTTCGAGTCGTTGAACCACTTCACGGTCCCTCTGGGCATTACTCAACCCTCCAGCGCAGGTGAAACCACGGGCGAATCTCGGCCCGGATCACAAGCTTAGAGATGGGCTCCGGGCGAATGCAAGCCTGGGGCCGTAAGATCTTGTGTTTTCGTCCTTCGCTCTGCCGGTCGGCGATGCGGCTCAGCGGCGAAAAAGAAAGAGGCCACCCCGAGAGGTGGCCTCCTTCCATCGGTCGACCCGTGGGCCGTCAGGCAGCCCCGACCTCCATGGCGTGGAGGGCGTCGACCATCTTCTGTGCCGATTCCTCCATGTCGATCACCAGGCTGTCGATGCGCGACACGAAGTAGTTGTGGGCGATGCTCACGGGAATGGCGATGGTAAGGCCCGCCGCGGTGGTCAGCAGAGCCACCTTGATCCCGCCGGCGACGAGCGTCGCTTCCACCTCGCCTGCCATCTCGATGGACTGGAAGGCGATGATCATGCCGATCACGGTGCCGAGGAAGCCGAGAAGCGGCGCGATGTTCGTGAGCGTGGCCAGGATCACCAAGCCGCCCTCGAGCTTGCTCAGCTCGATGAGGCCCTGGTTTTCGATGGCCTTGAGCACCCGGTCGGTCCCCTCTTCGTACCGCTCGAGGCCGGCATAGAGGATGTTGGCGGCCGGAGTGTCCGACGAGCGCGTGACTTCGAGGGCCTCGCTGAGGCGCTGCTGGGCCAGGAGCTCGTCCACCTCCTTCAGAATCCGCCTCGTCTTGGCACCGGTGGCCATCAGGCTGAAGAACTTCCAGATGATGACCAGGATACCCAGTGCGAGACACAGCCCTAGGGGCCACCGCATGAAGCCCATCTCGTCCCAGACGAATACGAGCTGGTCGCCGATCGTCTGGTCCGCCTGCTCCATGCCGGGGATCTGCAGCAGGGCGCTGTAGAGACTCATCACTCCGTCCAAGAGGACCTCCTGCGGATGCGTATCACCTGTTTGTATTGAGAAGCCCCAACTGTAGGGCAACTCAGACTTTGCGACAAGGGTCCGCAAAATGAGGGGCGCCCCGGGACGTGTCAACCCCCGAAATCATCGCGAAAGTCAGGGAGTCGCCACCGCCTCCTCCTCGGACTGTCTGGCCACCCGATCCGGCCGCGTGACCGCGGCTCGACTGTCGCGCGAACGCGGGAGACGGCTCAGGCCTTGTGGCACGCAACGAGGTGCCCCTGCGCCCTTTCTTCGAGCCGAGGCACGAGCTGCCGGCACGAGTCATCCTTTGCGGGAGACGGACAGCGTGGGTGAAAGGGGCAGCCTGAGGGGGGATTCACCGGGCTCGGGACGTCACCCGAGAGGAGCAGGGGCGCCTGGCGGGCTGTCGGGTCCGGCCGCGGCACCGCGGCCAAGAGCGCGCGCGAGTAGGGGTGGAGCGGCCTCCGGTACAGGGATTCGGCATCCACCGACTCCACGATCCGTCCCAGATACATGACCGCCACGCGGTCGCTCACGTGCTCGACGACGGACAGGTCGTGGGCGATGAACAGATAGGTCAAGCCCAGCTCCCGCTTGAGGGCGTCCAGCAGGTTGATGACCTGGGCCTGCACCGACACGTCCAACGCGGAGACCGGCTCGTCGCAGACGATGAGCTCGGGCTCGACGGACAGGGCGCGAGCGATGCCGACCCTCTGCCGCTGGCCGCCGGAAAACTCGTGCGGGTAACGGTCGGCGTGGTCCGGCCGGAGCCCCACCAGGTCCAAGAGCTCGTGGACGCGTCGCCTCCTGGACGCGCTATCTCCGTGGAGACCGTGGACGCAAAGGGACTCCTCGAGCATGCTGCCGACGCTCGCCCGAGGGTTGAGCGACGAGAAGGGGTCCTGGAAGATGATCTGGGCCTGCCGCCGGAAGGCTCGCAGCGCCCGACGGTCCATGGTCAGGACGTCTTGGCCCGCGAAGCGCACGGATCCCGCGGTGGGCTCCACGAGGCGAAGGATCGCCCGGCCGGTCGTGGACTTTCCACACCCGGATTCCCCCACCAGGCCCAGAGTCTCCCCCCGCCGGAGTGCGAAGCTCACCCCGTCCACCGCCCGCACCAGCCCCGGTCCCCTGCCCCACGGCCCTGACCGCACCGGGAAGTGGACAGCCAGATCCTCGACCTCCAGAAGCATCGGTGCCTGATTCGTGGTCTGATCGACCGGCGCCGGCCCGCTCATGACTCTCCCGCCGCTGTGGGAGTCGGACTCGCCGTGGGTCCGGTCCCCGGATCCACGCGCTCCGGCGCCCTCTCCGGCTCGGCCACGAGCCAGCAGCGCGACGTGCCCTCAGGAGTCTCGAGCAACGGAGGAACCTCCACGGCGCACCGCTCCCACGCGTACGCGCATCGTCGGTGAAAGCGACACCCCGCGGGCCACCGCGTCGCGGGCGGCACCACTCCAGGGATGGGGATCAGGCTTCGTCCTCGGAGCGCCGGATCCGGCACCGAGCGAAGCAACCCCTGGGTGTAGGGGTGTCGGGGCGAGCGGAACACCTCTCTCACGGAGCCTGTCTCCACGATCTGACCCGCGTACATGACGTGTATCCGGTCGCACGACTGTGCCACCACGCCGAGGTCGTGCGTCACGAGCATCACAGCCATCTGGCGGCGCGCCTGGAGGTCGGCCAACAGGGCCAGGATCTGCGCCTGGATGGTGACGTCCAATGCGGTGGTCGGCTCGTCGGCGATGAGGAGACGGGGCTGACAGGACAGCGCCATCGCGATCATGACCCGCTGTCGCATCCCCCCCGAAAGCTGATGTGGGTACTCCCCGTAGCGTCGCTCCGCGTCTGCGATGCCCACCTCGTCCAGCAGCGTCTCGGTCGCGTTGCGAGCCGCGCGCCGGCCCAGGCCCCGGTGCAGACGGAGCGCCTCGGCAATCTGATCGCCGATGGAGTAGACGGGATTCAACGAGCTCATGGGCTCCTGGAAGATCATCGAGATCTCGTTGCCCCGGACCTGACGGTAGCGCGCCTCTTCGGCCCCCACGAGCTCCTCTCCGTCCAGACGGATCGAGCTTCCCTCCACGATCCTCCCGGCGGGCGCATCGACGAGGCCCATGACCGAGAGCGCGGTCACGGACTTCCCGCAGCCGGACTCGCCCACGATCCCCAGCGTCTCGCCGGCCCTGACCTCGAACGATACGCCGTCCACGGCACGGGCCTCGCCGGACTCGGTGCGAAACCACGTCCGCAGGTCGGTCACCTGAAGCAACGGAGCCATCAGCGACGACGTCTCACCGTCGGCCTGCCTGGCGCGGGTCCAGGGCGTCTCGCAAGCCGTCCCCCACCAGATTGAAGGAAAGCACGGTGAGCACGATGGCCAGGCCCGGGAAAGTGGAGATCCACCAGGCCCTGAGAAGTACGTCCCGTCCGTTCTCCACCATGCTCCCCCAGGACGGGTTGGGCGGCTGAATCCCCAACCCGAGGAAGGAGAGACCGGCCTCGAGCACGATGGTGTTCCCGATGCCCAAGGTCGCGGCCACGATCACCGGCGCCATGGCGTTGGGCACGATGTGGCGCAGGATCACCCGGCGCCGTGAGTAGCCGAGCGCGCGTGCCGCCTGTACGAACTCCCGCTCCCGGAGGCTCAAGACCTCGCCCCGTACGATGCGGCTCACATAGGGCCACTGCGTCAGGCCCAGCACCGCTACGATCAGGAATATGCTGGGCTCGAAGAGGGCGATGATCGTGATCAGGAGAACCAGCCGGGGAAAGGCGATCACCATATCCACGAACCGCATGATCAGGCTATCGGCCCGGCCACCCAGGTAGCCGGCCACGGCGCCGATCAGGGTGCCCAGCGTCACGCTGATTCCGACGGCGATGAACCCGATGCTCAACGAAACTCGAGCGCCGTAGAGGAGACGGGAGAGTACGTCACGGGCGAACTGGTCGGTCCCGAGGGGATGCGCGGCGTTGGGGGCGAGGAAGCGCTGTGACGCGAGGTCGCCCTGATGCACGGGGTCGTACGGAGCCAGGAAGGGCGTGAGCACGGCCACGAGGTAGAACAGACCGATGGCGACCATCCCCACCAAGGCCAGTCGGTTCCGCCCGAATGCGCGCAGCGTCGTCGTCCAGTGGCCCTCCCCGCCCGCGGCGGCGCGGAATCTCCCTCCGCGGACGGACCAGAGCCACGGCGCCACGATGGCCACCAGAAGGGTCGGCAGCGCCACCCACTCTCCCAGCGATCCGTAGGGGAGCGCCGACACCCGCTCCCAACGGACCAGGAGCGTCCACACACCCAGGGCCCACGCCAGCAACGCGAAGAGCCCCGCTCCCCACCGGCCCTCCAGGATCTGGGGCATACCGGGCAGCACCCCGGCCAGAACACGGCCTCGGCGCGTCTCAATCATAACGGACCCGCGGGTCGATGACCGCGTAGAGGATGTCCGCCAGCAGATTCCCCAGCACCACCATCGTGGCGAAGATCAGGCTGCCTCCCATGACCACGGGGTAGTCCCGCTGATTGATGGCATCGACGACCAGCTTGCCCATGCCCGGCCAGGAGAAGACGGTCTCGATGAAGACCGTGCCGCTGAAGAGGAACGGAAGGTACAGACCCAGCAGCGTGGCAACCGGGATCATGGCGTTGCGCAGGGCGTGCTTGAAGATCACGGAGCGGGACGGCAGTCCCTTGGCCCGGGCCGTTCGGACGTAGTCCTGACGGATGACCTCCAGCATGCTGCCCCGCATGTAGCGGGCGATCCCCGCCGAAAGGACCAGGGCCAAGGACATGGCGGGCAGGAACAGATGCCTGCCCCGGTCCGCCAGCTTCTCCCAGCCGCCCATGAACTCGTAATCGATGGACGTCATTCCCGACGCCGGAAACCAGATTGGCCACTCCCACACGTTCCGTGCGAACAGGCTGAAGACGAGGATCATCATCAGCGCCAGCCAGAACGACGGCATCGAGTAGAAGAAGAGGGCCAGCACGCTCAAGACGGAGTCGAGCAACGAGTACTGCCGGACCGCCTGAATGACCCCCAGAACGATGCCCGTGAGAAAGGCGAGGCCGAAGGCTACTCCCGCCAGGATCAGCGTATTCGGGAGAATCTCGGCGATGAGCTCCGTGACGGGTCGGTTCCGGGCGAACGAGTAGCCGAGATCACCGCGAGCCAGGGAGGTGAGCCACCGTCCGTACCGGACGTGAATCGGGCGATCCAGCCCGAAATTGGCCCGGATTTGCTCCATGGTCGCTGCGTCCATCCCCGGGCGCGCGTAGACGAGGGCTGGATCGCCGGGTGCGAGGTTGACGATGAAGAAGAGGATGGTGGCGATGCCCAGCACCAGCGGAATCGCCCCCAGGAGCCGGCGGGCAACGTAACGTGTCACGTCAGCGGCCCCGTGACGGGGCGTGGCTCCGTGCGACTCGTGCTGCTCCAGCCCGGAGGGGTACCGGCCGGGCTATCGGTCCCCACCGCTGCCGTATTTCCGAGCGCCGCTGGGAATCCACCAGCTTCCGACGTTCACCCACTCGCCCCGAACGTCCACCTCCACGTCCTGGAGCCGGCGGTTGAGACCCACGAGCCGCCGGTTGAAGTAGAGGAAGCTGTACGGCTGCTCCTGCATCAGAACCCGTTGATACCGATGCCAATAGGGGCGCGCTTCATCCCGGTCCAGAATGACCTGGAGCGTGTCCAACAGCATGTCCAGCTCGGGGTTCGTGGTGCCGGAGAGGGCGTAGGGACCGTCCACGGCCCGCGAGTGGAAGAGATCGGTGTCGTCGATCCGGAAGTCGTTGACCCAGCCCCAGACGACGCCCTCGAAATCTCGCCCCGTAGGATCGAGCACGGTGGACAGCATGGTCTGGTATTCCAGGATGCGGGTCTCGACTTCGACGCCGATCTCGCCGAGACTCGCTTGCACCAGCTGCGCGAGGTCGGCGCGGACCGCGTTGCCCTGGTTGGAGGCCACGGTGACGGTGAGTCGCACCCCCGACTCGTTCTCTCGGACGCCGTCGCCGTCCCGGTCGATCCACCCCGCCGCTTCCAGCAGCCGCCGCGCCGCGTTCGGATCGTACGGCATCTCCGGCGCCAGCGACGGATCATATGCCCAATGGAACGTGGGCACGGACGAGTTCGCCAGGTCTCCGTACCCCTGGAGCAGGACATCGATGATCTCACGGCGATCGACGCCCATCGTCAGGGCCACACGCACGCGGCGATCTTCGAGCTGAGGCTTCCGTCCGTTCCACGCCACGCTCGTGTATTGCCGGAAGGGGAAGCTGCGCAGATCCAGGTGCTCCGCCTCGAGGATGCTGCCGGACTGGTCCGGGTCGGGCGCCGAGTAGAAGTCCACGTTCTCGGTCAGCAGCTCGGCGAGCAGCGTCGACTGGTCCAGGACGATGCGGTAGACGTAGCGGTCGAGGTACGGGGGGCCGCCCAATCCGGCGGGAAAAGCCGGGTTGCGTCGAAATATCCACCGATCGTCCTGCCGGTGCTCCACGAACACGAACGGCCCGTTGCCCACCGGGCAGCGGGTGTTGAACGGATGCTGAGCCAACTCGGGGGGCGGCACGTCCGCGAGGAGGTGCGCCGGCATGATGGCCGTGGACGTCCAGGCGTCCAGGTAGTCCAGATGAGGCTCGAGCTGGAACCTGACCGTGAAGGAGTCCACGACCGTGACGGCGGCATCACCCGGGGCATACTTGGCCCAGTAGCTCGGATTGGGAAACTGCGTCGCGGGATCGGCAGCCCTCCGGTAGGTGAAGGCCACGTCGTGCGCCGTGGTCCGCTCGCCGTCATGCCAAAAGACGTCGTCACGGAGGTGGAAGGTAAGAGCTCCGTCGGCCCCTAGCTCCCACGACTCGGCCAGATACGGCGCGAATTCCAACTCCTCGTCGTAGCGGACGAGCGTCATGAGGCTCACGAACGTCTGGTGCTGCCGCGCGGAATAGTCGGGCGCGGTCAGGGAGTTCATGCCGCCCGCCAGGGGCCCGTAGCTGGCCGCGACCACCGTTCCGCCATACCGCTCGCCGGTAGGCTCCGGGAACTGGCCCGTGAACGCATCCATCGCCGCCACGGCGTCCGCACAGAATTCGTCCGCGGCCAACCTCGCCGGGGACTCGTCGGAGCCGCATGCCGCCACGACGAGGGCCGCGAGGGGTGCAAGGACGTTGGCTCGATGCGACATCTGCGCTCTTCCCGTTCTCGCGGTTCGCTGTGGCGCTCGGCGCGAGGGGCCCGCGCGCATCCTACGAGGTCGAATGGCGGCCAGCGACGTCCTGGTGGTCACCGCCGCCACGTCCAGTCCGCCGATCGGTACCGCGCTTCGAGCCGGCTGGCCGACGTACGCTCCGCGTCCGTCAGCTCGTCGCCATCCCAGCGACCGCCCAAGACCGCTTCGAAGGCGGCCACCAGGGCCGTCTCCAGCGCCGGCCTCGGGGGCACCGATCCCAGGAGCGCTTCAAGCGTGGCCGGTGGGCGCGACACGGCCACCGGACCCAGCGTCGCGATCAGCCGCTGATCGCCTGCCAGGATGATGGAGCCGTGCTGAAGGATCGTTCGGCCCATCCGTACCTGTGCGCTCCCCACCAGCTTCTGACCACGTGCCACGACTTCGCCCTCGGCCGGGGCATCGAAGCAAGGCCCGGCGCCCGGGTGGGCGGCCGATCCCGGCGCGGCCGCCAGCCCCACCGGCGCCCCCAGCGAGTGGAGGGCCGCGGCCAATGCCCGGTTTACGATCCGGTACGTCTCCCGCAATCCGCCGACCGCCCCGACCGCGACGGCCACCGCGTATGTGAGCTCTTCGTGGTGGAGGACGACGCGACCGCCCGTCGGCCGACGAACGAAGGCCACCCCGGCCTTCCGGGCCGAGGTCGTGTCATACAGGCCTCTTGCCGGCTCGTTCCGCCCAAAGGATAGGGTGGGGCGATCCCACAGGTAAAGCCTGAGCACGCCCTCTTCCGGTCGGAGCGCCTGTGCCACCGCGTGATCGATGGCCATGTTGCGCGCCCCGGGTAGAGCTTCGTCGGAGATGACGCGCCAGCGGGCCGGTGGTGGCGCTCGTCCCCTCATCGGATCCGAGCTCGCCTCGACGAAACGGAGAGGCCGACCGGTCGTGCGCTCAGAAGGAGAAGCTCCCTCCTGGCTCCACGATCTCGACCCGGGCGCTGTCCCCGACGAGGGACCGGAAGTGTTCCGGATCCTGTGCGATGAGGTCCCAGGTGTTGTAGTGGATCGGGATCACCACACCAGGCTCGATGAACTCGACCGCGCGGGCCGCGTCCTCTGGTCCCATGGTGAAGTTGTCCCCGATTGGAAGCATGGCGACGTCCACCTTGCCCCGGAGGAGCTGCATCTCCATGAGCAGCGCCGTGTCTCCCGCGTGGTAGAGCGTCTTCCCCCCGAAGTCGATCCAGAACCCGCCCGGCACGGTCGTGAACGCGCCGATATCGTCCCCCGCTACCTGACCTCCGTGGAGCGCGGGCGTCATCTTCGCATACCCGAACGAGAACCGATGCCCACCGCCGATGTGGAGCGGGTGGGTGTTGCCGATGCCCTGGGTGCCCAGGAAGCTCACGATCTCGAAGGTCGACACGACCGTGGCTCCGGTCCGGCGCGCCAGCGGGATCGTGTCCGCGAAGTGATCGGCGTGACCGTGGGTGCAGAGGATGAAGTCCAGCTCGCCAATGTCCGCCGCCTTCAGGTCGGACGCCGGATTGTCGTCCAGGAAGGGATCGATGAGGATGCGGGTGCCATCGTCTGCGGTGACGGTGGCGGTCGCGTGGCCGTGGTAGTCGATGCGGGGCATGGTAGTCTCCTTGTCTTGGCCGGACTCCGGCCGGCCGCGAGGCCGACCGTCATCCGAGCCGCACTGCGGTTGGTTCAGACCGCTCCGCCGGCGGCCGCCTCCTCGTACGCCTCCATGGGGGGACACGCGCACACCAGGTTGCGGTCGCCGTATGCGTTGTCCACGCGGCGTACCGGTGGCCAATACTTGTGCTCGCGCGTCCACAGCGCAGGGAACGCCGCCTGTTGGCGCGAATAGGGGTGGCTCCAGTCGTCGCCCGTGACCATCAACGCGGTGTGAGGGGCGTTTCTGAGCGCGTTGTCCTCCGGATCCGCGAGTCCCATCTCCACCTGCTCGATCTCGGCCCGTATCGAGATCATCGCGTCGCAGAAGCGGTCCAGCTCGGCCTTCGACTCGCTCTCCGTCGGCTCCACCATGAGCGTGCCGGCAACGGGAAACGACATGGTGGGGCTGTGAAAGCCGTAGTCCTGGAGCCGCTTGGCCACGTCTTCCGCGGTGATTCCCGACGACTGCTTGAGCGGCCGGAGGTCCACGATGAACTCGTGGGCCACCCGGCCTCCGGGACCCGTGTAGAGAATCTCGTAGTGGTCGGCGAGCCGCTGGGCCATGTAGTTGGCATTCAGGATGGCGATCTCCGACGAGCGGCGCAGTCCGTCGCTGCCCAACAGGGCGATGTACGCCCAGGAGATGACGAGGATGCTGGCGCTACCCCACGGTGCGGCCGACACGGCACCGATGGCCCGCTCTCCACCGACGTCCGCTTCCGGATGGCCCGGCAGGAAGGGGGCCAGCTTCTCGTTGACGCAGATGGGACCCATGCCCGGGCCTCCGCCGCCGTGGGGGATGGCGAACGTCTTGTGCAGATTGATGTGGATGACGTCGGCGCCGTAGTCGCCGGGCCGGGCCAGGCCCACCTGGGCGTTCAGGTTGGCCCCGTCCAGGTACACCATGCCGCCGTTGTCGTGGACGATGTCGCACACCTCCCGGACGGTGGGCTCGAAGACGCCGTGGGTGGACGGGTAGGTGATCATCAGGGCGGCGAGCTGGTCGGCGTGTTGCGTCGCCTTGGCCTGAAGGTCGTCCAGGTCGACGTTGCCGACATCGTCCGTGCGGACCACCACGACCTTCATGCCCGCCATCACCGCGCTGGCCGGATTGGTGCCGTGAGCGGAGCCGGGGATCAGGCAGACATTTCGGTGTCCCTCGCCTCGATCTTCGTGATACGCCCGGATGGTGAGGAGACCCGTGTACTCGCCCTGGGCGCCCGAGTTGGGCTGGAGCGAGACGGCCGGCAGGCCGCTGATGTCGCCCAGCCAACGCTCCAGGTCCGAGATGATGCGGGCGTACCCCGCGGCCTGATCCAGAGGCGCGAAGGGATGCAGTCCGCCGAACTCCGGCCACGTCACCGCCTCCATCTGCGTCGTGGCGTTGAGCTTCATGGTGCACGAGCCCAGGCTGATCATGCTCGTGTTCAGCGCCAGGTCCTTCGCCTCCAGCCGATGGAGGTACCTGAGCATCTCCGTCTCGGAGTGGTAGAGGTTGAACACCATGTGCTCGAGGTAGGGGCTGCTGCGCGCGTGCGCCTGGGGATAGGCCGGCTCGTCCGCGGCCGCTGCGAGGCTGGCCGCAGTGGGCTCGGCTCCCTGCTCACGTCCGAAGGCGACGAATAGGTCGTCCACGTCGGCGGGACGGACGGTCTCGTCCAGCGCCACCCCCACGGTTCCATCACCGAAGTCGCGGAGGTTGATACCCATCGACAGCGCCCGAGACATCACCTCGCTGGCGATGACACCCCCGGGCCGGACCCGGATCGTGTCGAAGAACGTGTCGTGCAGCACCTCGTGGCCCAGCTGGCGAAGGCCGTCCGCCAGGACGGTGGTCATGCCGTGGACCCGGGATGCGATTCGGCGCAGCCCCTCGGGTCCGTGGTACACGGCGTACATGCCAGCCATGACGGCCAGGAGCACCTGCGCCGTGCAGATGTTCGAGGTGGCCTTCTCCCGCCTTATGTGCTGTTCGCGGGTCTGGAGCGCCATGCGCAGTGCCTGGTTGCCGTCGGCGTCGACGCTGACCCCGATGATCCGGCCGGGCAGCTTCCGTTTGAACGTGTCGTGCGCGGCCATGAAGGCGGCGTGAGGACCCCCAAAACCCATGGGCACGCCGAACCGCTGACTGCTCCCCACGGCCACGTCGGCACCCAGCTCGCCGGGGGGCTTCAAGAGGGCGAGGGCCAGCAGGTCCGTGGCGACCGCCACGAAGCCGCCGACCTCATGCACCTTCTCGATGAAGCCGCCGTACGGCTCCACCGCTCCATCCGTCGTCGGATACTGTAGTAGCGCTCCGAAGAGCTCACCGTCGGGCGCGAACTCGCGGTGATCCCCGACCACGACCTCGATCCCCTGGGGGCGCGCGCGGGTCTTCACGACCTCGATCGTCTGAGGATGACACGACTCGGAGACGAAGAAGCGTTGACGTTTGCCCCGCTTCTCAGCGTGGAACATGGTCATGGCCTCAGCCGCCGCGGTGCCTTCGTCCAGGAGGGAAGCGTTGGCGATCTCCAGCCCGGTCAGGTCCATGACCATGGTCTGGAAGTTGAGGAGCGCCTCGAGGCGCCCCTGTGAGATCTCGGCCTGATAAGGGGTGTAGGCGGTGTACCAGCCGGGGTTCTCCAGAATGTTCCGGAGGATGACCCCCGGCGTGATCGTCCCGGAATACCCCATCCCGATATAGGACCTGAGAACCTGATTCTCAGAGGCGATTGCCCGGAGCGAGGCAATGAGATCGTGCTCGGGAACGGCGTCACCGACCGAAAGCTCTCCGGTCATGCGGATCTTCGCCGGCACCGTCGAATCCACCAACTCGGCCAGGGAGTCGATGCCCAGAGTGTCCAGCATTCGGCGGATCTGAGTGATGCCGGGACCCAGGTGACGGCTCTCGAAGTCGGGTCGGGGAGCGATGGAAATGGACATGGGAAGCGCTCGCTTCTTCAGGGGCTCGAGTTCGCGGGATCCCGCGCCCGCGACCCTCACGAACAGACGGCGAGGGCGGAAGCCGCGCCGGTGGCACGTTCCGGCCTCGCCGACCGAATTCGCCGGCGTCGGCGCAGCGTCCGCCGCCCGACCCGGACTATCTGTCTACTGGACCACACGCCGGTCTCAGCGGGAAGGAAACCCCGGTGCGGGGGTGTCGTTCCGGCGCCTGCGGTGTGGGCCCTATGCTTCTTCGCCGATGTGGGTACGGTACCCGGCCGGATCCAGCAACTCGTTCAGTGCCGCAGGGTCGGAGATGCGCATCTTGATCATCCAGCCCCCGTCGTAGGGCTCGGAATTGACGAGGGACGGATCGTCCTCCAGCTCGGCGTTGACCTCCACGACGTCTCCCCGAGCCGGGCTGTAGAGGTCGCTCACCGCCTTCACGGCCTCGATGGTACCGAACGTGTCCCCGTGGTCGTAGGACTCGCCCACCTCGGGCAGCTCGACGAACACCACATCGCCCAACTCGCCCTGGGCGTAGTCGGTAATCCCCACCTGGTAGACGCCCTCCTGGTTGGTGGGCTTGAGGTATTCGTGCTCTTCACTGTAGTAGAGTCCATCGGGTATCTCGGACATGCTTCCTCCAGGCTTCCACTGAGCCCGTGCGGAGTGCTCGGACCATCGCGGCCGGTGACAATTAAGGAGGTAGTCGGGGAGCGTCAAGCTCACGACGCTCCGCCGGTTGGCGCGCGCTGGGATGGCCAGAGACGGCGCCGGTCCGGCGGCTCGGGGTGGGATCGCGATACGCTTTTGGCCGTTCCGGCGGTGGGTTATGATACATCCCTTCCAGGGTAATGAGACAGACGATGGAGGGGCGGACGAGCGACGGCCGCTCCTCCCGGACCGATCAGCGGAGATCACATATGTCTGGACTCCTGACGGAGACGGGTCACCCCGCCCTGACGCAACTGTCAGAAGAAGAGCAGATGTTTCGGGACGCCGTTCGAGACTTTGCCGAGTCCGAGCTGGCACACAGGGCCCAACGTATGGACGAAGAGGCCAAGCTCGACCCGGACCTCATCCCTCAGCTCTTCGAGCTGGGTCTCATGGGGATCGAGATCCCGGAGGCCATGGGGGGAACGGGAACGTCCTTCTTCACCTCGGTTCTGGTCGTGGAAGAGCTCTCGCGGGTCGATCCCGCCGTGGGTGTCTTCGTGGACGTACAGAATACGCTCGTCGTCAACGCGCTTGTCCGCTGGGCGAGCGAGGAGCAGAAGCAGCGATACTACCCACGCCTGGCCAGCGATCTCGTGGGCGCCTACGCCCTGTCCGAGGCAGGTAGCGGTTCGGACGCCTTCGCGCTGAGCTGCCGCGCCAGGCCGGACGGCGACGATTGGATCCTCGACGGACAGAAGCTCTGGATCACCAACGGCGACGAAGCAGGCCTCCACATCGTCTTCGCCACGGTCGATCCGGACAGTGGGTACAAGGGAATCACCGCCTTTCTCGTCGAACGCGACATGGACGGCTTCAGCGTCGGCAAGAAGGAGGACAAGCTCGGCATCCGTGCTTCCTCCACGACCGAGCTCGTTCTGGAGGGCGTCCGGGTGCCCGGTGACAACGTGCTGGGTGATGTCGGCACCGGGTACAAGGTCGCCATCGAAACGCTGAACGAGGGACGCATCGGCATCGGCGCCCAGATGGTGGGGCTGGCACAGGGGGCGCTCGATCACACGGTGAAGTACGTGCAGGAGCGGGAGCAGTTCGGCCGCGCCGTCGCCCAGTTCCAGGGGGTGCAGTTCCAGTTGGCCGAGATGGCCACGGACATCGAGGCGGCGCGCCTACTCGTCTACAACGCCGCGCGACTCAAGGACGCCGGGAAGCCGTTCCTCGGCCAGGCGGCCATGGCCAAGGTCTTCTCGTCACAGGTAGCCCAGAGGGTGGCGTCCATGTGTATCGACTTGCACGGCGGCTATGGCTTCACCAAGGAGTATCCGGTGGAAAAGCTGTACCGCGACGCGAAGATCGGCACGATCTACGAGGGCACCACCAACATGCAGCTCCAAACCATCGCGAAGCTGTTGCTCAAGTGACGCAACACGAGACAATTCGCTTGTCAACGAATGGCGCCCGACTCGCGCCCGACGCTCGTCGGGCGAGCCGGTCCGCTCCGTTGGAGGGTTGACCATGGGATCGTTCGGTGTCGCCGAGATCGCGTTCGTGCTGGCGGTGCTCATGCTGCTTTTCGGCGCGAAGCGCATCCCTCTCATCGCCAGAGGACTGGGAGAGGGTATCCGCAACTTCAAGAATTCTTTCAAGGGCTCGAAGGGGGACGGGGACGGCGACACCTCGCTCCCGCCTGGGGAAGATCCAAGGGATTCGTGAGCCTACCGGCCGCCGCCTCCTTGCCCGGCGGGCGCACTCGCCCTCACTGCACTTCGATGGGATCGGCACCTCCGCGACGGGCCGGATCCCGGGCACCCCGTGCTCCGGCCGATGCCTAGCCGATTACTCGACAATATCATTGTCGTTCTGGTAGAGCCCCAGGATGTCGTGAACATCGCTGGCGTCGTTCGGGCGATGAACAACATGGGTGTTCGCCACCTGCAACATGGGTGTTCGCCACCTGCGCCTCGTCCGCCCCGCCGAGTTCGACCCGTGGCGGATCGAGGGCATCGCCCACCGAAGTGAGAACATCCTGCACGGCGCTCGGCACTTCGACTCGCTCGGTGACGCGGTGGCCGACTGCACGTTCATCGTGGGCACCTCCGCCCGGGCTCGAACGGCGCAACGGAACTACACGCGGCCTCGGCCGGTCGCCCGCCAGGTGGTTGAGCAAGCGGCGGAAGGCCCCGTGGCCCTCCTGTTCGGCCGCGAGGACAGAGGCCTGTCCAACCAGGCCCTCGACCACTGCCACGAGGTGGCGATCATCCCGACCGACCCCGAATTCTCGTCCCTCAATCTGGCCCAGGCCTGCCTGCTCTTCCTCTACGAGATCTTCCTGACCTCCCAGGAGGCTGCAGACGCGGAAGACGTCCTGCCCCGGAGCCGTCGATCCACCCGTCCGGCAACGGGTGCCGACCTGGAAGAGACCTACGCGGCGTTGGAAGCCGGCCTGCATCGCATCGACTTCTACAAGGCCCGCGCGCCGGAGAGCGTTCTCCGAACGATCCGTACCGTCATCGGCCGGGCGCAGCCCGACCTGAGGGAGGCGAGGCTCCTGCGGGCCATCGGCTTCGAAATCGGCAACTTCCTGGATCGGCAGGGCGAGGGGCGCCAGAGGGTTGAAGAATCGTCTAGAAGCGACGATAACACCGAATGATGGCCATCGCGGGCCCGGGTGTGCTCCGGGCCCCCGTCATGCGCCACCACGACCGAGGCCCTGAGCGTCGGTTCTGACGTGTCGCGCGGCGAGTCGAGAACGTGGGAGATGTACGCTCCAGCCGGGGAAAGGGCGGGAGGGTCGAACCTCATATGGCAAAGCGCGACACCGGAGCAACGCGGGGCAGCCTCGAGGAGAGGTATCGCGTGCTCCTGGAGATCGGTCGGAACCTAACCGGGACGCTGAGCCCGGAGGATCTGTACCGGACCATCTACCGGGAGACTGCCCGGGTAGTCGAGGCGTCCGGTTTCTACGTCTCGCTCTACAACCAAGCCCGGGATCTGGCGACGGTCGTCTTCTACGCCGACCGAGGCAGGGAGCGTCGGGTGGAGATCTCCTACCGCGGGTCGGATTCGGCGGTCATCCGCTCGGGCCGGAGCTCCCTGATCCTGGACGGCGTACGGGACCACTCCCTCATGCTTCTCGGGGAGGAGGACGGCGAGATCACCAGGTCCGCCATGGCCGCGCCCCTCCGCTACAAGGGCCGCGTGCTCGGCTCGATCAGCACGCAGAGCTATCAAGCCGGTGCTTACCGGCCCGAAGATCTGGAGCTGCTCCAGGGCATCGCGGACGTGGCTGCGGTGGCCATCGAGAATGCCCGCTACGTGTCGGAGCTGGAGCGCCGTCGGCTGGAGGCCGAGCGCATCGAGGAGATCGGACGGGCACTGACCAGCTCCCTGGACGCGCAGGAGGTCATCGACAAGGTGATCGCCTCGGCCTCGGAGCTCCTCGACGCAGATGGAGGCGCCGTCTGCCTTCTCGAGGGCCGCGAGGCGCGCATTGCGGCTTCCCAGGGCGAGACCGACTACCCGTCGGACCTTCGGTGGCCGGTGGACGGCACCTTCCTCGAAGCCTTGATCGACACCCGGCGCGTCGCCGTCATGGAGAATCTCCGGACCAATCGCCTGACTCCCGAGGCCCTGCGGCCCCACATCACCGCGGCATGTGGCCTTGCGATTCCGTTGATCCTGAACGGCGACGTCGAGGGTGCCCTGACGGTCTGCCGGACGCAGCCGGAGAGCTTCTCGGAAGAGGACCTGCACGTCGCGCAGCGGCTGGCCAGCCAGGCAGCGGTGGCGCTCGCCAACGCCCGCCTGCACTCGGACCTCCAGGCTCAGTCCATGACGGATCCCCTCACGGGCCTTCCCAACCGGCGCCACCTCCAGGTCCACCTGGAGCGAGAGGTGGCGGCGGCTCGGCGGGGCAGGAGCCTGACGCTGCTGCTCCTGGACCTTGACGACTTCAAGCGCTTCAACGACACCAAAGGTCACGTGGCAGGTGACGACGCCCTCCGCGCTTTCGCCTCGATCCTTGCGGCGGAGACACGTCGGATGAACCTTGTGGCCCGCTTCGGAGGGGACGAGTTCGTGTCGGTCCTGGCGGATACGGAGTCGGCGGGCGGTCGACTGCACGCCGAGCGCATCGCCCAGCGCGTAGCCGCGGACCCACTGCTGTCAGCCTCCGACGTGACCGTCAGCTACGGCCTCGCCTGCTTCCGACCTGGGGAGATGGAGACCGTCGAGGACCTGGTGCGGGCGGCCGACGACGACCTCTATCGGCGCAAGGCCGAGCGTGAGGCCGCCCGAGCGTCAACGACTGTGGCCGAAAAAGCGTAGACCACTTGCACGACGTCGAAAGACCTCCGACTCCAGACATCCGAGAGCTCCAGGAGCTATTGAAGGCGGCCGAGGCCTGCGCCCAGGCCGCCGGCGAGCTCACCCTGGATCACTTCGGCGGCATTCTCACCGCCGAGCGGAAGGATGACGGCACGCCCGTCACCGCGGCGGACCGGGCGGCGGAGCTCCTGATTCGCAAGACGATCGCGGGGCGCTTCCCCGGCCACGGCATCATGGGTGAGGAGTTCGGGGAGTCCAATCCCGGAGCACGGGTCCGCTGGATCGTCGACCCCATCGACGGCACGCGGTCCTTCATGCGGGGAGTGCCGCTCTACGGCGTGCTCATCGGCATCGAGATCGACCAGGCGCCGGCCGTGGGCGTGGCCCACTTCCCGGCGCTCCGAGAGACCGTATCGGCGGCCCTTGGCCTCGGTTGCCACTGGAACGGGCGCCCCGCTCGTGTATCCGGCACCGAGTCCGTCGCGCAGGCCACCGTGCTCACGACGGCCCTCGAGGGGGCCGCGAGGCCGCCCCGCGACACCGGGTTCGCCAGGCTTGCCGGGAGGGCCGCGCTCGCCCGGACGTGGGGGGACTGCTACGGGCACGCTCTCGTGGCCACGGGCCGAGCCGACGCGATGGTGGATCCTGTCCTCGCGTCGTGGGATGCGGCGCCGCTACTCACGATCGTCACCGAGGCGGGTGGCCGGTTCACGGACGTCACGGGAAGAGCCACGGTGCACGGAGGATCCGGCGTGTCCACCAATGGGATCCTCCACGACGAGGTCCTTGCCACCCTGGCAGCGGGGGGCTGAGCCGGTCGCTTTCAACCGAGTGCCCATCATACGAAAGCGGCCGCTCCTTTGGGGAGCGGCCGCTTTCAGGGACTCCTGATCTCTCCGGCCTCAGTCCCCTCCCACCGCTCCGGACGAGCGCGTCCGATCCGCGAACTCGGCCTCCATGATCTCCGGCTCCACCATGGGCTGCCAGAGCTGCACCAGCGGGAAGGTGGACATGAACCAACCCAGGGCGAGCAAGAAGAGCCCGGCGAACCCGCAGCCCACCAGCAATTCCCAACCGGGAAAGATGGAGCCGCCGTGATAGTGCGCCGGCGCGATGAACAGGTACATCTCCAACCACAACCCAGCCAGGATCACTCCCGTGAAAGCCCCGAGCCACAGGGGCCGCATCTTCGGGGCCCGCCCGATGAGCGCCGCGAAGGGGATCACGAAGCACATGACGATCCACAGGGCGGAGAGCTTACCCCAGGGCGCAACCGCGCGATCGATGACGAAGGTCTGCTCCCACGGCAGCTTTCCGTACCAGATGGGCAGATACTGCGAGAAGAACAGGTATCCCCAGAACACGGTGAATGCGAACGCGAGCTTCCCGAGGTCGTGCAGCTGAGGGCTCCCCACCATTCGGTCGATCTCGGGGTCGCGCCACTTGAGAAAGACGCACAGTCGGGACGTGAGTGCGATGCCGGCCCAGAACGCCCCCATGAAGAAGAAGCCGCCGAAGAGCGTCGAGTACCAGTGGGGATCCAGCGACATGATCCAGTCGAACGACAGCATGCTCATGACCAGGGCGTACGCCAGGATCAAGACCGGAGCGAGACGGGCCAGCGACTGATGGCTGTCCACCTCCTCGGCCTCCTGGCCCCTCCAGCCCCCGGTCAGCCGCGCCCGCCACTTCGCGCGGCCGGCGTGACCCCCCTCGTGCCCTTCGGCCAACCCCATGTCCGGCCGCAGCGCCCGTCGGGCGAAGAGGAGTGAGAGCCCGAAGAGCACGGCCACGCCCAACAGATTGCGCGTGACGAGGAACGGGATGTTGAGCCAGGCGGACTTCGCCTGGAGGATCGGGTCGTGGGCCATCTCCTCGATCCACGGGAAGTAGTTCTCCCGCATCACCACGAGGAGCGGCAGGAAGAGGAGGAACGAGATCGGGAGGAACGAGACGGGACTCAAGCTGATGCGCCGCACCGACCAGTTCCACTTGGCCTTGACGACGTAGGTCACCGCCGTGAACGCGACCGCCCCCATGGCCACTTTGGTGAAGAAGAGCCAGTTGACGATGTAGGCCTGCCAGGCCCGCCCGGCGTCGCTGGACAGCGCCATGACGAAGGAGACCGCGCCCACCAGGATCAGGACACCCGCCAGCATGTTCCACCACGCTGGCCGGGTCAGATACCGGACCGGGATCTCGTCTGGGATGTGGGTGTGAGCCATTCCGCTTTCTCTGACGCTATTGGCCGGCGGCGTCGGCGGAAGCGCCGACTCCGCTTTGAACCTGGAGCTGCCGGACGTAGTTCACGATATGCCACCGGTCGAAGTGGCTGACCTGGTGGCCGTACGCGGGCATCACGCCCCGCCCGACACGTATCATGCCGTAGATGTAGCCGTCGGTGTATCCGGCCGCCTGTGCGCCGGCCAGATCGTACGCGGCCAGCAGCGGGTGCACCTCGATGATGTAGGCCTGGGCTCCAACGCCCGCTTCCCCGTGACAGGGCGCGCAGACGCGGTCGTAGAGAACCTGACCCCGCGCCAGGGACTGGTCAGTGGGCGGAACGGGGTTTTGGAGGTTCATCACCACCGGATCCTGCTGCAACAGCATCAGCTGCGTGAAGGGCGGTGGCTCCTGAGCGAGGGCCTCCGGCTGGCCCAGGTTCACCTCGAACGGGGCCGCCGGGAAGTTTGCCGCGGCGAAGGGCACCGATCCGTCCGCCGGCATGCGCGGGTTCTCGTACGGGTCGAAGGAGGGCTGACTGCGCATGCTGCGCCCGAAGATGGCGACCAGGGCGTCATCCAGAGGCGTGCATCCCGTCGACAGCACGAGCAGACACAAACCCAGGACACGCGCGGCACCGAAGCTCCGGCCTCGCCTCACCTTACGCATGGTGCGCCCCCTCCCGATCCTCACGGAGCTCAGCCGGCTCCGACTCCTGCAGGATGCTCCGCGCCTGGTCGAGCTTGGCCCCCGTGGCCGGCACGTAGATGCCGAACCGGCCCGCGCTGAACTCGGGGTCGTACACGACCATGGGCTTGGCATTGGGCAATCGACTGTTGATGAAGAGGCCGATGACCGTCGCCAGGGCGCCGAACAGCACGGTCAGCTCGAACGCGATCACCACGTACGCCGGGATCGAGACGATCGGCTTACCACCGGTGACGAGCGGCCAGTCGATGGACGTCCACGTCGTGAACGCGAAGCCGGTCGCCGCGCCGGTGAGCCCGCCGACCAAGGTGAAGATGCGCACCGGGCTCTGACCGTAGCCCAGGGAATGCTCGAGGTCGTGCTCCGGAAGCGGTGAGTAGACCGTGATGTCCTTGAAGTCCGCCTTACGGAGCTGCTCGATGGCCTCGATCGTCGAGTCCAGGTAGTCGAAGGACGCCAGGATGCCGCTCATGACGCCGCTCCTTCCGTCTTCCGCCCACGTAGGGGCGGCGGGAGCACTTCCTTCAGCTCGGCGATGGCAACCGGCGGCAGGATTCGCGTGAAGAGCAGGAACCAGAAGCCGAACCAGCAGAAGCTGCCCAGCAGGATGAGCATCTCGGTCACGGACGGCCGGTACACACCCCAGGCGAAGGGCTCGTACTCGTGATGCAGCGACGTCACGAAGATGACGAACCGCTCGAACCACATGCCGATGTTGATGAAGATGGAGATGACGAAGAGGGCCGGGATGGAATGACGCACCCGCTTGAACCACAGCATCTGCGGCACCATGCCGTTACAGACCAGCATGATCCAGTTGGCCCACCAGTAATGGCCGAAGACCCTTTGCCAGAAGGCCGCCTTCTCCGGCTCCTCGCCGCTGTACCACGCCATGAAGTACTCGGTCATATAGGCGTAGAAGACGATCATCGACGTAAGCAGGCACAGCTTGGCCATGGCGTCGAAGTGCTTGACCGTCAGGTAGCTCTCGAGGTGGAAGACCTTCCTGAGGGGCACGACCAGCGTGATCACCATGCCGACGCCCGAGAAGATGGCTCCGGCCACGAAGTAGGGCGCGAAGATCGTGGCGTGCCAGCCAGGCACGATGGACATGGCGAAGTCCCATGACACCACCGAGTGCACCGACAGCACCAGGGGTGTGGCCAGGGCGGCCAGGAAGATGTAGGCCTTCCCGAAGTGGTGCCACTCCCGGTCCGTTCCCCGCCACCCCAGAGCCGTGATCTGGTACAGCTTCTTTCTCAGGCCCTTGGCCGCGTCCCGTGCAGCCGCCAGATCGGGAATCGTGCCGAGGTAGAAGAAGACCGCCGACACCGTGAAGTAGGTCGTGACGGCAAAGACGTCCCAGACCAGGGGCGAACGGAAGTTCGGCCAGAGGAAGCGGGAGTTGGGGTACGGGATCAGCCAGTAGGCGTGCCAGACGCGGCCGACGTGGATCAGCGGGAAGATCCCCGCGGTCATGACCGCGAACACCGTCATCGCCTCGGCGGCCCGATAGATGGACTGCCGGAACGGCGCCCTGAACAAGAACAGGATGGCGGAGATCAGCGTCCCGGAGTGGGCGATGCCGACCCAGAAGACGAACGTGGTGATGTAGACGCCCCACCCGACCGGACTGTTGAGGCCGCTGACGCCGATGCCGGCGTAGATCTGCCAGCCCCAGGCTCCGAAGAACAGGGCAACGCCGGCGGCGGCGATCGAGAAGAGCGCCCACCATCCGAGCCCCGGCCGCCCGAGGATCGCGAGGATGTCGCGATTGACTTCGGCGTACGACTGGACGTCGGGATGGGAAAGCGCGCCTCGAGGCTGCTCCGTAGCGAGGGCCATCAGCCGTGCCCTCCGTCGGAGACCTCGTGGAAGGTCACCTTCTTGAGATAGTTCACCGCGGGCTGTGTGTTGATCAATTCGTCGAGGACCCGGTAGGTCCGTTCGTTTTCGGAGACTCGAGCCACCCGGGAGCTCTCGTCCTTGATATTGCCAAAGACGATGGCCTCGGCCGGGCAGCTCTGCTGGCAGGCGGGGACGACCTCGCCATCACGGACCTCCCGTCCCTCCAGCACAGCGCGGTTCTGCGACTCCCGGATCCGCTGCACGCAGAACGTGCACTTCTCCATGACGCCGTTGTCACGCACCGTCACATCCGGGTTGAACTGCCAGTTCATGGGCTCGGGGATCTGATCCGTGTACCGATACCAGTTGAAGACCCGGACCTTGTAGGGGCAGTTGTTGGCGCAGTACCGCGTTCCCACGCAGCGGTTGTAGATCTGACCGTTGAGCCCGTCAGGGGTGTGGTACGCCGCGAAGACCGGGCAGACCGGCTCGCAGGGGGCGTTGTTGCAGTGCTGGCAGAGCATGGGCAGGAAGCGAACGTCCAGGTGGCTGGCGTGCGTCGCGTCCACGTGATCGTAGTACCGCTCGATGCGCATCCAGCCCATGTCGCGGCCCATGAGCACCTGCTCCTCGCCTACCCAGGGCACGTTGTTCTCGGACTGACAGGCCACGACACAGGCGCTGCAGCCCGTGCACTTGTCCAGGTCGATGGCCATGGCCCAGCGCGGGTGCTCTTCGGCATACCCGCCGTAGTCCTGCCCGGCCAGGGGATAGTCCTGGGGGCGGCCTTCGGTGGGCACCGGCACGAAGCCGCCGCCCTCCTGGATCTCCATATGCTGGCCGTGACCGCCCTCTTCGGCCTCTGCCTCTTCGGCGTGACCGAGGTCGGCCAGGGCTACCGCCGGTGCGATGGGGCGGTTGCTCTGACTGTCGGAGCCCGCGATCGTCGCCAGGCGGCGGTGGTTGCCGGTGGGCGTCACCGAGACCCGTGTCGCCAGGCGGACGAGACCGCCTGAAAGCTGCTCCGCCTCGGCGGGCAGCAAGGCCATGGCGTTGACGCCGTTTCCGGTGGCGTACCGGCCGTAGTCGTCGTGACCGCCCCCCATGGCCAGCGCCACCGTGTCCGCACGGACACCCGGGTAGGTCCACAAGGGGACCTCGAGCGACCCGTGTGGCGAGGACACCGTGACGATGTCGCCGTCCCGGAGGCCGAGGTCCGCAGCCGCGTCCGGATGCATCTCCAGCCACGAATGCCAGGCGATCTTGCTGACGGGGTCCGGGAGCTCGAGCAGCCACGGCCGGTTCGAGTGCTCGCCATCACCGAATCGGGGCGAGGGGTACACCAGCAGGGTGAACTCCCCGTCGCCGTCCAACGCCGGCGCGTCGAAGGTCAGCGCCGCGTCGGGCGAGCGCAGGGTCACGGCCTCCATCGTCGTGGCCAGCGGAACCTCCACCACGCCAGCCCTCAGCGCGGCCCGCCACCAGTCGTCGAAGGGCTGGACCGCAACGGAGGCCTCGTGAAGCTGTCCCCAACGAGCCCGGACGTGGTCCTGCATGGTCGCCACACCCAGGTCCCGCCCCGCGGCCGCAGAAGCCGAGAGGAGCACGTCGCCCGTGGCCTTCGAATCGAAGTGGGGAACCGGCTGCATGACCGGCTGCTGGATCGCGAACACACCCGGGCGGGGGTTTGAGTCACCCCAGGCTTCGAGGGTGTGGGCGTCCGGCAGGATCAGGTCCGCCAGGGCCGCCGTCTCGTCCATGGCCGACGCGAAGGACACCTTGAAGCCCACGCTCCCGAATGCCTCGGCGAAGCCGGACGCGGTGGGGAGCGAATACGCCGGATTCACGCCGTGGACCATGGCGATGCCCACGGAGCCGGATGACATCGCCGCGACGGCGGCCTCCACGCGGGCGTAGGACCCGGACGGTGAGGACTGACCGCCGCCCTGCACGTGTAGGGTCCGGCCCACGTTCCCGGCCACCGCGTTCAGCACCAGCACCGCCAGATTCGCCGCGGTGGCGCCGCGGTGTTGACCGGCCACGCCGGGTCCGACGGCCAGACTGGGAGCGCCGGCGACGAAGCGATTGGCCAGCTCCTCGATCGTCTCGGCCGAGACACCGGTGGCGCCCGCGACCGTCGCGGGGTCGTGGGCGTCAAGGACGTCGGCGTACGGGCCGGCGCCCGCACCGTCCGCAGCGATCACATTGGCCATTGCCAACGCCACCAGTCCCTCGGACCCCGGGGTGATCGGCACCCACTCGTCGGCATTGAGACCGGTCAGAGAGAGGCGCGGACCGACGAACACGAACTCGCCCTTCGAGCCGTGGTCATCCACTCCGCTCATCCGCGCGAACCCTCGTCCGTTGCCTGCCGGCGAGAGCCATGTGTCGAGGAAGTCGGCGCCGAACGAAACCACGAACCGAGCGGACTCGAAATCGAAGACCGGAATGACGTTTCGGCCCAGGGCGATGCGAGCCGCCTCGCGGAGGGGCTCGTCCGCGAGGCCGTCGAACTCCACCCGCGTGCCGCCGGCAGCCGTCACGAAGCTGTCCATGACGTCCCGGAGCGTCGGCCCCGCGCGGCCGTGAAGCAGTAGGACATCCCCGCCGGTGCTCTGGAGCTGCGCGGCGAGCATCCCCTCGGCCTCTTCCCACGAGATCTGACGGTGGCCCGCGCCGTCCCGCACCATGGGGCCGGCGAACCGGTCGGGATTGTAGAGCCCCTGCAGCGACGCGTGTCCGCGGGAGCAGAGCCCGCCGTGGGCCACCGGATGGGCCGGGTTGCCTTCGATCTTGACCGCCCGGCCTTCGCGGGTGCGCACCCAGATCCCGCACCCGGCCGCGCACTCGCCGCAGACGGAGGCGTACCACGTCGCCACGCCCGGGGTGATCTCTTCAGGTGGCACGACGTAGGGGAGGAGCCGCTCGACGTCCTCGGTGCTACAGCCGACGAGGCCGGCCCCCGCGCCGCTGGCGCCCAGGACCTTGAGGAAGTCTCGCCTCTTTATGCCGTCACTCATCCGGGTTCTTTCCTGGTCGGGTAACCGGATCTGGCCGGGATCAATAGTGACAAACGGTGCAGTCCACCGCCGCCTCTTGCTCCAGGTGGCAGCTGACGCACCATCCCATGCTCAGCGTCTGGTTCACCTCTTGAATGACCCCCATCTCCTGCACCTCACCATGGCACTGCTGGCACTCGAGGCCAGCGGCGATGTGTCGCATGTGGGGGTAGTGCACGTGGTCAGCCACCTTGTAGATCCGGACCCAGGGTATGGGCTCCTGGTTCTGGAAGTACTCCCGCACCTTCGTGACTTCCTCCGGGTTGTTCCTCCCGGGGATCATGCTGTGACAACCCATGCAGCTTGCTACCGGTGGGATGCCGGCGTCGACGGAACGCTCGGCGGAAAAGTGGCAGTACTGACAGTCGATGCCGAACTGTCCCTCACCCGAGCCCGCGTGCGTGTTGTGGGGAAACGCGACCGGCTGCTCGGACGAGGAGGCCGCGACGGGCGAAGCCTCCGGCTCCTGGCCTGCTTCGCTGTCCTGCGCGCTCACGAAGGCAAGCGTGCCCGTCAGGGTGGCTCCGGCCAGAGCCAGGACCAGCCATGGCTTCTTCATAGCGAGGCGTTGCTCGTGAGAATCGGGTTTTGGCCCGTGGCGCGGGCCAGATCATCGTTATGGCGGGCGGGAAGTTAGAGAGGGTCCCATGGGGCTGTCAACGTCCGTCCGAGCCTTCCGAGCGGCCCCGGGATCCCAGCCGTTACAGGCTTTCGCGCCAGGGCTCTGGAGGTTACTTGTTGCCCATGGAAGGTCAACCTCCCGAGACCCCGGATTCCGGCTCCTCTCGAGTCCAGCATCTCGCCACCGTGAGCCACGAGGGCCGGTTCTGGGAGGTCCATATGGAATTCGAGGACGACCCGTCCTGGGGGGGGGCGAGCCGGGCCCGGCTCCGCTTCGAGCCGGCCGACGTCAACGAGGGCGAGGTACCGGTGCACACGGCCACCATCATCATCGAGCCGACCTACGAAGAGGCCATGCGTCGGGCGCGAAGCTTCCCCGATCATCAGCTCGTCGCCCTCCTGCGGTCAGCCCTGCCCGACCCGGACTGACCCCGCCCATCCGCCCCGGACCTCTCTGCTCCGGACCCGTGTAGGACGACCGCCAAGGCACTTTCCGTCGGAGTCCTGCTCGCTATGGCTCGCACCACCAGCATCGCCCTCCTGGCTCTCATCCTCCACGTCGTGTCAGCCGACGACGGGACGGCTCAAGAGCGCCGGCTCACCGCCGACGAGCTGTACGAGGATGCGACCCGCCTGGCCGAACGGGGCGACACCACCACTGCCACGGTGCTCCTGCGGCGGGCCGTCGAGCGAGACCGTGACCATCCGGACGCCGTCTTCGCGTTGGGCACCCTGCTGACGCGCACCGCTGGCTCCAAAGAGACGGAGTTCGCCCAACGCAGGGAGGCGGAGGCGCTCCTGGAGCGCGCCTTCCAGCTTCGGGACGGCGATCCGGCCGTCCTGTTGGAGATGGGCCTGCTCAAGAGGAAGCAGAACATCCGGGTGGACGCCCGGAGGCTCCTGGAGCAGGCGCTGGACCCGGACCGCGACGCTGCCCTGGATCCACGAGCCGCAGCGTACGCCCACTACGAGCTGGGCCGCATCCTCGAAGAGGAGCTGGCGGACTACGAGCACCTCGTCTTCCTACCGCCGAGCCGTCGAGAGTTCGGCGAGGCGTCAGCTGACCCCTTGGGCGGCACGAGCTCCGGGGCGTTCTGTCCCGCGGGCGTAGCGTTCTTCTGCTACAACTACACGCGGACACGGGACTTCAACCTCCTCTTCGAAGAGGTGGCGAGCCCCGCGAGCGACCGGGCCGAGACCTATCCCCCGCGTATCGAGGAACAATACCGAACAGCGTTGGCGTACGACCCCGGCCTCGAGCCCGCCGCCCGCAGTCTCATGGCGCTGTATCTCCGGCTGGGTAGAACGGAGGAGTTCCGTGAGGTCGCACGGGAGCTCGTCGACACCTATCCGGGCCGACCGTACCCCTGGGTCTTCGAGGGACTGGCGCTGTACGAGCGTGGGCAGTGGGAGGACGCTCGCCGCTCCTTCGAGCGTGGGCTCGCCCTCATGCCTCCCGACGAGCGGGTCGCCTTCGAGGACGTGTCAGCGCTGCTGCAGCGGACCCAGCTGAACGCGTACTCGGCTCTTGGAGACGACGAGAGACTCGAGTACGCCGATGTGCTCTGGGCCAAGTCCGACCCGCTCTACCTGGTGCCTGGCAACGAACGATGGATGGAGCACGTGGCCCGGGTGACCTACGCCGAGCTCAACTTCGGCGCGCCCGAGCTCGGCATGAGGGGATGGCAGAGCGACCGAGGCCTGGTCTACATCCGCTACGGGGCGCCGAGGAAGATCTGGTCCATCAACACCTCGACCCGATTGACCTCCGGGACCTCGGACCGATGGATCCTCTGGAACTACAGGGTGGACGCTCCCAGCTTCATCTTCTACAGCCAGGCCGGCTACCGCAGCGTCCGCTTCGATCAAGCGGCCAACACCCAGGCGTACGCCAGCGAGCTGGCCGAGTCCGAGTCCACCACGGCTTTCCGCTCCCGCGCCGTGACGACGTGGATCGACCTTCCCCATCAGATCGCGCGACTCCGAGGGAGTGAGTCCGATCTGACCCAGGTCGTGGCCTACGTGGACGCGAATCCCTCCCGCTTCCTGCTGTTCGAGGGCGACTCGGTCACCACCGCACTCTTCCTCTTCACGCCTCAACATCGGGACACGGCCGAGCTGCGGAGCTCCATTTCGGCGGACGCGAGTGGAAATATCGTATTCGCCACCCAGCTGTACCCGGCCGACTACGACTACGCGATCGAGGCGTTCGCCAGGGAGTCGAAGGTCGCCGGGACGGAGCGGGGCGTGCTCCCGGTCCGCGGCTTCCGTCCGGATGGCCTGTCGCTCTCGGATCTGGTGGTGGCCGACGGCGTGACGCCTCGCGTGGAGGACCCCATCCGCTGGACCGACTTCTCGATCGGGGCGAGCCGCGATCTCACGTTCGGAGCCGAGGAGGAGATCCACCTCTATTTCGAGCTTTACGGGCTCTCCATGGACGGAAATGGCGAGGCCCGGTACGAGTTGGAGATCACCGTAGAGGACGTTACGGCCGAGGGATTGGTCTCTTCGGTCGTACGGAGTCTCGGGGACCTGGTGGGACTTGGCGACGACGCCGATACCCGCCTCCGCTTCGATCGCGTTGCCGAACCGCGCGACGGGATCGTGCCAGAGTACCTGAGCCTCCTGCTGACGGACGTGGAGCCGGGCGACTACCTGGTCCACGTCAAGGTCAGAGACGAAATGAGCGACGACGAGCGGGAGATCGTCCGGCAGATCGTGATCGAGCCCTGACGGTGCGCCCGTCCGGAGGACCCCGAGACGCGACTGCCACTCAGGCCTCCCGCACCCAGCGCACGAGCTCCGGCAAGGTCGGACGCTTGCCCTGCATCAGAATGCCCACCTTGTAGATCCTGCCGGCCACCCACGCCACCGCCAGGATCGTCAGCGTCATGAGCACGAGGCTCAGCACGATCTCCCATGTCGCAGCCGCCCCAGCGGCCGCCCGGGCGTACATGAGGATCGGGCTGAAGAACGGCACCAGCGAAAGGCCCACCCACAAGGGCGCATGGGGACTCTGGATCGCCGCGGTGACCATCACGAAGGGCGCCACCAGGAGCATCATGACGGGGAACTGGGCTTGTTGCGCTTCCTCCTCGGTGGAGCACATCGCCCCTACCGCCGCGAACAAGCCCGCGTACAGGAAGTAGCCCGCGAGGAAGAGCGAGGCGAAGACCACCAGCAGTCGCAAGTCGGGGAGGAGCTCCTGCAGGTCGCTCAGCGAAGTGCCCTCGGGCAGGAAGGCCGCCGCGCTGGGCGCCGCCAGGAGCATCATGACCGCCGCGGAGCCGAGCCAAACGCCCAGCTGCGTCAGCCCCACCGCTCCAACCCCCAGGATCTTTCCGAGCATCAGCTGCCAAGGCTTCATCGAGGATACGATGACCTCAACGATTCGACCCGTCTTCTCCTCGAGGACAGACCGAAGCACGGCGATCCCATAGAAGAAGATCACGAAATAGAGGAAGAAGGTGCCCGTGAACGCACGGAGAAAGGCGGGCATGTCGTCGTCGATCCCATCCCCGCCGAGCGTCTGGACGTCCAGCTCGGACTCTTCGAGCAGCGCCGCGAGGTCGGCGGCCGCGTCGGTGCCGGCGAGCCGGGCGTCCAACGCAGAGCGCGCCACGATCTGCCCCACCGTGAAGCGCCGAATCGGCGAGGGGCTCTCGTTGACGACGAAGCGGGCCCGCCCAATCGACAAGGTCTCCTGGTCCAGCCAGAGATAGCCGCCCAGGTCACCGTCCACCACGCGCACGTTGAGGTCCCTGGGGGCCACACCGTGCGTCAGCGTATCCAGCGTGTAGCCGGCCGAAGCCAGGCGTGGCGCAACGATGTCGAACAGCAGGCCCGTTTCGTCGACGATGGCCAGGTGCCGCTCCCTGCGCGCGTCCCGCTCGCCCATCAAGACGGGCACCATCACCAGAGCCAGCATCAGCACGGGAAGGCCCAGAGTCGTGAAGAGGAACCATCGGCTCCGCACCCTCTGCAGGTACTCACGGCGGATCACCGAGATTACGGGGTTCGTCATGGCGAAGCCCCCGCGCCGGGGGCGGGCTCGGCGGGGGACCGGGGCCGAGGCGATGCCCCGCGCCCCCCCACGTGGCGCACGAAGATCTCGTGGAGACGGGGCTCGACCAGCTCGAACCGGTGGATGCGCGCACCCGCGGCGATTCCCCTGCGTAGTACGTCCTGCTCGTCGGCACCGTCGGCGAGGACGAGGTGGACCTCACCCCCGACCTCCTCCACGTCCAGGACCTCGGGTCCATGCAGCCACTCCCCGTCCCCCTCGAAGCGTACCGCCACCACGCCCGCGGCCTCCGCGCGTTTGAGGTCGACCAGGTCCCCGTCCAGCACCTTCGTCGCCTCGGATATCAAGCAGACCTTTTCACAGAGTCGTTCGGCCTGATCCATGAGGTGGGTGGAGAAGAGGATGGTGGTCCCGCTCTGCTGGAAGTCTCGAACGATTCCTTCGAGCACGTCCTGGTTCAGGGGATCCAGCCCGCTGAACGGCTCGTCCAGGATCAAGAGATCGGGCTCGTGCAGGACGGTGGCGATGAATTGCACCTTTTGCTGCATCCCCTTGGAGAGATCCTCGAGCTTCTTCTCGGCCCAGCCCTCGAGCTCGAGCCGCTCCAACCAGCCGGCGCTACGCCGTTTCCCCTCGCGGCGCTCCACGCCCCGTATCTCGGCCAGGAACACCAGGAACTCGATGACCTTCATCTTCTTGTATACGCCGCGCTCCTCGGGCAGATAGCCCACCCGGGTGCGACGCGTCACGTCCGGATCTCGGCCGAACAGGTCCACCCGTCCGCGGTCAGGGTGCAGGATGCCCATGATCATCCGGATGGTCGTGGTCTTGCCGGATCCATTGGGCCCCAGCAGGCCGTATACTGCGCCCCGCGGGATCTCGAGGTCGAGGTTCGAGACGGCGAGGTGACGCCCGAATTGCTTGGTCACGCCCTGCAGGCGCACCGCGAACCCGTCTTTGCCGGTTGTCATTGCACTCCGCTGGATGTACGTCGTGGCGTCCTCACGCCCGCCCGTCGCTCACTCTCCGGGTGGCGCGATCGCTTTGCCGAGTCTCCGGTAACGCTGTAGATTCGAGGCCGCAAAATAACAACAGTGAGGAGGCTGGATGGCCATCTACCGGACGCTGTACTATGGCGATGTCACCGTCGGCGTCGGCGGAAGGATCACGATTCCTCAGGACATGCGGGATGATCTGGGCATCGACGAAGGCGATACCCTCACTGTTCGGATCGAGGAGACGCCACAGGGGAACCGCCACATGGTCCTTTGGCGGGCCGATCCCCAGCCCGGCGAGGAGGAATAGGACGCACGCCGGAAGGTCGCCGTGACTCTGATACGCGTCGAAGAAGGTGACATCACCACGTTCGACGGCGACGCGGTCGTCAACGCCGCCAACAATCATCTGATCCTGGGGGCGGGCGTCGCCGGTGCGATCCTGCGCCGGGGCGGGGGCACCATTCAAGCCGAGTGTGACGAGCTGGTGAGACAGCACGGACCTGTCCGTGTTGGCGAGGCTGCCCTCACGGGCGGCGGAGATCTCCCGGCCCGCTACGTGATTCACGCGGCCGCCATGGGTGACGAGCCCGCTTCTGCCGGCACCATCGAGTCCGCCACCCGAGAATCTCTCCGCATCGCCGTCGAGCAGGGCATTCGGTCTCTGGCCTTTCCGGTTCTGGGCGCGGGCGTCGGTGGCTTTCCGTTCGACGAGTCCGCGCGGATCATGGTGAGCGAGATCAGACGCTTCGCTCGGGAGCATCCCGACACCATCGAGACGGTCGTGCTCTACGGTTTTCAGCCCGAGCAGGCCGCAGCACTGCGCCGCACGCTGGCTTGAGGCCCGTTCGAGGGCGCGCCGGGCCAGTCAGGGTACGTCCAGCTCCGTCCACCGCACCAGCGGCGTGAGCGGACTCTTCCCGTCGTGCTTCCACCACGGCGGCGGGAACGGCTGGTCTTCGAATGAGCAGACCCGCGTCACCCCTACGATTGACAGGGCCTCCGCCAACGCCTCGGCCCGATCGGCGGGACCCGCGAAGCCCACCGTCTGGAGCACGGGCGCCAGGCCCGCAACGATCGAGGGGATCTGGGCCAGGTCGTCCACGGGCCGGATTCGGACCGTCCTACCGGCGCAGGGCGACTCCGGCGAGGCGCCGGCGTCCACCACCACCGTCCAGGCCAGGCGCTCACCGGTCTCCAGGGACACCGAGGGATCTACGGACGCCTTCATCTCCATGGCACCCCTGAGCTGCTGCACCGCGGAGGCCTCACCTGCCGTCCACCGCCCCGCTGGCAGCGTTCGGCCCGTCCGAGCGCAGGCATCTGCCACCTGAGCCGCCCACGCCTTGGGATCCACTTCTCCACCGACCTCCGCGAAGATCAGATGAGGAGAGACACAGCCTCGCTGGTCGAACACGGCGGCGGCCAAGGCCACCGCCTCGCCCACCGCCCCCGCGTCGGTCGCGGTCAGGGCCTCCCGCGCCACCGCGCCGAAGCTCAGTCGGTGGTGATACGCTACCAGGGGGGTCGTGATCGGCAGCCCGGTCCGCAGCCTGGCCACGGTGTCGCTCCCGCCGTATGCGACCACGAGGTCGGGTCTGGTCAGCGCCGCGACGGGAGTGTCGTCACCGGGCCAATACGTCACCGCGACGGCCGCAGCCGCCTCGGGGTCGACCTCGGCGATACCGCGGGCAAACGCCACGCTGAGGGCAACGTCGCCCAGGCCGGGCTTCGCCCAGACGGCCGACTTGACCATGAGCGCCCGGATCATGGACGCGGCGGTGACCCCAGGGACGGTCCCGGCACCGATGTGGAGCGTCAACGGATACCCCCGCGCCCGGAGTCCCGGGCGGTCGGCCGTAAAGCCGTCCAACGCGTCTGCCAACGGGGGCTCGGCTTCGACCGATCGGGTCAGCCGATCCGTGCGCCAGTCCGCCGCCATGCCGTCCAGCACACACGCCGCCATCTCCGAGGAAAGCCCGGTGGAGTCGATGAGAGACCCCAGCGCGCCCGCCCGCAGAGCGTCTTCGGGGTCGAGCATGCGCTCGGCCACGCGCCCCACCACCTCGGCGACCTCACGCCACGGCCGACGAGCGAGTGACCGCTGCGCCCGCCCGAGGGCGTCGGCCATGGCATCCAGCAACTCCGCCGAGGGCTCGATCCAGCGGACCCGCGCGGCACCCTCGGAGGGGACGGTGCGAGGCGGCCCCAACCCGGTCACACCGGCAGGCAGCACCCAGCCGTCGAGGTCGGGGACTCCGCTCGCGGTCACCGCTCCACCGCGGCCAGCAGATCGTCCAGGGCGATCGAGCAGCCCCTGGGCTCTGCGCCCGGAGCCCTGCCAAGCAGACGGAAGCCGTCGCCCTCACTGACGCCCATGTCCTCGGTCAGCACAGCGGATACCGACCCCAGGTTCGCCAGATCCAGGTGAGCCAGCAGCCCGGGCTGGCCTTCGGCAACGGGTTCCAGCGACACCGGGTCCAACACCCGGCTGCGCATCCACGGTGGGGGGCGATGCACCCGTCCACTCCCGGGGGACGTTGTCACTACGGCGGCGGCGGCGCCGGCCACCCCGTCGTAGAACTGGGACAGCAGCTCGGTCATGCCGTATTCGTTGACGATCCAGGAGTCGGCGACGCCCAGGACACGGGCGATGCCCTGGTACAGCTCGGGTCTGGGTACTTCCCGGGATCGTCCCTTGAAGCCACCCGTCTCCATGACCCGGGAGCCTTCGGGGAGGCCGAGCGTCTCGGTGGAATCCAGGGTGTCGATCAGGTGAACGAAGGCGAAGGCGGTGCCGGCCACCAGCACGGGTGTGTCCTGCTCGGAAGCGTGGGTAGCCGCTGCAACGAAGCCAGCCACGTCCAACGAACCGGCGGCGTCCAGGAAGCTGCCGCTCCCTGCGGCTCCGCACGCCTCCGTCACGACCGACACCATGTGACTCAGTGACGAGTCCGGTTGCGCGGACACGCTGGGCACCAGCGAAAGAACCGACATGCGGCCGCCCTCCGGCAGCAGGTGGGCCCGGAAGTTGGAGAGGAGGGACCCATGGTAGAGCGCGAGGTCAGGGACGTGATGAACGCCTCGGGCAGCCCTTCCTGCTGTCGTACCACTGGTTCGGAACGTCGCGGACGCGGCACCGGGCCGGTGGGACACCAGATCCAGGACCTTGAACCCCGTGGTCGGCACGGCCGGGATGTCCGTCCACCGCTCGGCCGCAGCGGGCGAGATTCCCCTCGCCTGACAGTACGCGCGGTAGGGAGCGCAGTGCTGGAACTGATAGCCGGAAACCCGGCGGGCCAGAGCGTCGAACGCGGAGTCCTCCAGGGGGGCGGTCACGCCTCCGGAGAACAAGGCGACCAACTCCGTGGAGATGGAGGCGAAGTCGTCGGGTGGGCCCCCAGGCGCTGCGTGGTCGGTATTCACGAAGCTCACGCGCCTCGGTACCCGCTTCCCCGCAGAGCCCTCCCGGCCAACCGGCCCGTCTGCTCGCCCTCCCGAATGGTCACCGCTCCGTTGACCACGACCAGGGAGATCCCGACGCCGTAGCGGTGTGGCTCGGTGAACGTCGCGCGATCGGCGACGGTCGTCGGGTCGAACGCCACGAGATCGGCGAAGGCACCCACCCGGAGGTGCCCGCGATCGACGAGACCGAGCTTGGCCGCGGGCATGGCGGTGATCTTGTTGATCGCCGCCTCGAGACTCAGGTCTCCGCGCTCCCGCACGTAACGGCCCAGCAGTCGAGGAAACGTGCCGTAGGCCCGTGGATGGGTGGACGACTCGGACAGGACGCCATAGGGCGCATACGCGCCTCCGTCCGAGCACACCATTCCCAGGGGGTGGGACAGGATCCGGGCCGTGTTCTCCTCCGACATGCCGAAGCCGATCATGCCCACGCCGCCCTCCTCGTTCAGGAGCAGCCAACGGACGGTCTCGAACGGGTCTTCGCCGCGCTCGGTGGCCAGCTCACCCAGCCGCCGGCCTTCGGCCCATTTGTTTCGGCCCGTGCGCGTCGAGGTGATCTGTACGGCGTCCCAGGAGCCCAGGAGCTCGACCTTGTCACGGCAATACCGCTCCAACGACGGTAGGGACTCAGCGTCTTGCAGACGTCGCAGGAATTCGGTCGTGCCGCCGCGCCGGGCGCTGGCGGGGAACAGATTCGAGAGCCCCGTGGCGTACGCCACGTAGGGATAGCGGTCGAAGTGCACGTCGACGCCGCTGGCGCGGGCCGCCTCGATGGTGCCGAGGGCTGCGTCGGCCTTCCACCAGTTCCGACGGCCCTGCGCCTTGAGATGGGAGATCTGCACGGGGACTCCGGCGAGTCGGCCTACGTGGAGCGCCTCCTCCACTGCCGCGAGCAGCTCGTCGTCCTCGTTGCGCATGTGGGAGGCGTACGGCAGGCCCGTGCCCGCCATGACCCCCGCCAACGCCACCAGCTCACTCCGGTGGGCGAAGGAGCCCGGGGTGTACTCGAGCCCACTCGAGAGACCGATGGCGCCCTGGGCCAGGGCGTCGGAGACGAGTCGCCGCATCCGCTCCAGCTCGCGTGCGGTGGCGGGCCGATCCTCCATCCCTACCGCAAGGCCGCGCACCGTCCCTTGGCCCACCATGGTGGCCAGATTGACCGCCGACCCCGCCTCCCCGAGGCGATCCAGAAATCCTCCCAGGTCCCTGAAGTCGATCTCGATACCGTAGCGGTCCCGGTACCGGTCGCGGGTGGACTCGAACGCCCCGTCCGACCAGGGTCCCACCGAGCTCCCGTCCTGCCCCACCACTTCCGTGGTCACTCCTTGCCGCACCCGGCTCTCGGCGCGGGGATTGATGAGGAGCGACAGGTCGGCGTGGGAGTGGATGTCGATGAAGCCGGGCGCAACGGCCAGGCCCCCTACGTCGATCTCCACCGCCCCCGGCTCCGACACGCGGCCGACCCCGATGATCCGGTCGCCGGTGACCGCGACGTCCGCTTCCCGGGCCGGCGCGCCCGTTCCGTCGATCACGAAGCCGCCCCGCAGCACGAGGTCCGGCGCCCGTGACCCATCCCGACCCCAGGCGCCGAGTCGTCGAGGCCCCATCATCGACGCACCCGCGGCTATCGCTCCGGCGCCCAGGAAGGTCCGTCTATCCACTGCCTATTCCAGCGTCGACGCCCGGCGGATCCGACCCGGCTCGAGGCCACCTCCGGCCAGCACCTTCTCCCGGAGTCGACGCTCCTCGTCGTTCAGGAACGACAGCAACCGGTCCACGTGGTCGCGGGCCTCGTCGTAGGCTTCGGCGGGGAAGTCCGTCCCTTCCGCCGAACGAATGGCCCCGTCCAACGCATCCATCTCACGCAGGCTCTTCTCCAGGGACCTGCGGAGTCGGGTCAGGGCCCTCCGTGCTTCCTTTTCCGGCGATTCAGTGCGTGACATCGAAGGCCTGGCCGTGGGTATCGCCCCGTCGGGCCGAAGCGGACCGGCCCCGCGGACTCCCGAAGATGACGGCGCCCGCCGGCCTCCGGCAATGGTGCCCTCGGCCGCGGGCGCTGACCGTGAGGGCGGGTTCTCTTACCTTTGAAGGTCTTTCCGTCAGCAGGCGGGCGTGGCCCGCCTGCAGCGGGGATCCGAGCACCCGCGCCCAGAGGGCGCGAATCACGAGTCACCGACCCGAGCCGCCTTCTCGGGCCGAACCGAGCAAGAGGAATCACCGAGTGCACGATACAGTGGACATCGCCGTGATCGGGGCCGGACCCTGTGGCATCTCGGCCGGCGCGGCCGCCCGAGCCGCGGGATTGAAAACGGTCCTTTTCGACAAGGGATGCGTGACCCAATCTATCGTGGGCTATCCGTACTACATGACGTTCTTCAGCACCGCGGAGAAGCTCGAGATCGCGGGCGTACCCTTCACGATCGCGGAGCAGAAGCCCACTCGGAGGGAGGCGCTGGCTTACTATCGCCGCGTCGTGAAGGAGTGGCAGTTGGACGTGCGACAGTACGAGGAAGTCAGGAGCGTTTCGCGCCACGACGGCGGCTTCACGCTCCGGTCCAGGACCGCCGACGGGCGGGAGCAGGTCACCGAAGCCGAGGCCGTGATCGTGGCTACCGGGAGCTTCTTCCAGCCCAACTTCCTGGACGTCCCCGGTGAGGACCTGCCCAAGGTCCACCATTACTACACGGAGCCGTTCCCCTACTTCGACCAGGACGTGCTGATCGTCGGCGCCGGGAATTCGGCCGTCGAAGCGGCCCTGGAGCTGTATCGCTCCGGAGCGCGGGTCTCCATGGTTCACTTCCTCCACACCATCGACCGGGGGGTGAAGCCGTGGGTCGTGCCTGACATCACCAACCGCCTCGAGCGCGGCGAGATTCCGGTCTACTGGAGGAGTCGGGTCGCCGAGGTCCGGCCGGGATCGGTGGTCATCCGAGATGAGGACACGGGCGAGTCGCGGGAGCTCGACAACGACTTCGTGGTCGCCATGACCGGCTGGCGCTCGGATCCCTACCTCCTGCGGAGCCTGGGCGTGAGCATCGACGAGGAGACCGGGATACCCACCCACGACATCTCCACCATGGAGACCGACGTGCCGGGGGTCTTCATCGCCGGCGTTCTGGCCGCCGGCAACAACGCCAACAAGATCTTCATCGAGAACGGCAAGCACCACGGCGGGCTCATCGTCGAGGCGTTGCTCGCGCGGCGCCAGCCTGAGGAGATTACTCGAGGGGCCTGAATCCCCGTGTCGGTGCTTCGTCCCCGATCCGGCGTTTGCCCCGTTGGGCCGCGGCGACCCACCAGCCGCGGAGGTCCGGGCGGCGACGCCCGCTGCGCAGCCGAGTACTCAGCCCGATGAGGGACCCCAACCGCCTTCCAGGCTGCGCACGGCCACGGGTGGGCCGTCCGGCGAACCGAGCCTGACCTCTGTCGGAGGCTCGATTTCCCGCCGCAGGTAGCCCAGCCCGATCACCTGCCCCAGTCGAGGCGAGGAGACGGCGCTGGTCACCTGGCCCCTGGGGCGGTCCTGCCCCGCCTGGAACAGAGGCGTCCCGGTGGCCGGCGTAGGCACGTCGCCGAACAGCAGGCCGCGGAGGTGCCGATTCACATGGCCACGGTCGCGGACACGTACGATGACCTCCTGCCCCGTGTAGCATCCCTTGGTGTGGTCGATCACCTGGTCCTGAATGCCCGCCTCCGGGGGAAGCGTCGTATCGTCCATGTCGATGCCGAAGGCCGGTTGGCCGGCCTCCACCCGAAGCGTCTCGAACACGGCCTGGCCGGCGGGCCGGACGCCCGTCGCCGTCAGGCCCCGCCACCACGCCCGGACGGTGTCCGCATCACCCAGGATATCGACGGCGGCCATCCCCCCATGGGTCGTCACCGCCACCAGGACCCAGCCTTCCGTGGCAGCGCTCCACAGATAGGCCAGGCCCCCGCTCGCCTTCAGGACGTCGGTAACGGCAGCGGCATCCGCCCCTGGCAGTGGACCCGCCCCACTGGCGGTCAGGGCTTCGGAGGCCCCCGGTCCCAAAAGGGTGATCATGCCGGAGATTGCAGACACGTCTTCCAGCCGAGCCAGGCGTGGGGGCAAGAACCGGCCCAGATGTACCGCCAGCGGATGGACGCCGTGCGCGGGCACGTCGAGGAGGAGCCGCTCCTCCGCGCCGCCCTCGGCGAACACCCTCAGGTCGGTGACCATGCGCCCTTTCGGGGTGAGCACGGCCGAGTAGGCGCCCTGCCCGATGGCCGCCCCGTGGCTCTGGCTGGTCGGCGCGGCTGGCACGCTGGCCGTGAGGATCCCCTGCAGCATCTGTGACGGCGCCCGGCCGGTGACGTGGAAGCGCCCTCGCGCGGACCGATCTACGACCACCGCGGCCGTCGTGGCGGCCGCGTACTCGGCGGCAGGATCCCCGTAATGGCGGGGAGGCGCGCTCCCGCCGTCGGGGCCGAAGATCGCTCCCGCCGCACGGTGCTCCTCGATCAGGAGCGGCCCGGAACCGCCGTCAGTCACCATCGCCCTCTCCGTCGACGGCCGCGGCAGGTCCACCCGTTCTCAAGCCGTCGATGACTCCGCGGATGCGTCCCGCGTCCGGCGCATCCGGCGCGTGATCGAGATAACGCTCCAACTCCCCGAGGGCCTCCTCTGTGCGCCCCAGTCGGGCCAGGAGAATCCCGCGGTCCCGGTTCTCGTTGCCAACCTCCGGAGACAGGAGCATCAGACGCTCCACCGCCGCGAGCGCGCGGACGTCGTCCTGGGCATTGAAGTAGATGCCCTTCAGGTTGGTCAACAGACGCACCACCATGTTTCGCTTGGTGGCTGCCTCGAGGAAGGACGGCCGCATGCGAATGGTCCCGCCATAGACCCTGTCCAGGAGCTCCTGCGCCTGGTCCTCGAAGCGCAGCTCGCCGGCCTCGAACGGATCGAGGAGGATGTTCACCCCCTCTCCCTTGAAGCGCACCATGAAGTGCCGGGGGAAGTTCACGCCTTCCAGCGGGAGATCGAGCCGCCAGCCCACTTCGAGCACCGTGATCGCCAGCGTCAGGGGGATTCCCACACGGCGATCCAGCACGTCGTTCAGGAACGAGTTCCGTGGGTCGTAGTAGGCATCCCGATTGCCGCGAAACCCCTCGCTCTCGTAGAGGGTGCGGACGAGCTCGGTCAAGACGACCATCGGTGCCCGCTCGTTCGCGAGCCTGTCGACGACTCTCTCGGCCAGCTCGTCCAGCCGCGCCAGATACCGGTCGACGGGGAGTTGTGGATACTCCTCCCGGGCCACCAGAAGCGCAGCCCTGGCCAAGTCCACCTCGGGCTCGGACCGGCCCATCTCCTTCAGGAGATCGGCCCGCGATGCTGTGACGGGCGAGGTCATGTCTCCGCTGTCTACCGCGTCCGGTGGATGCTAGGTTTTCACGGTCGGCTGCCACGGCGCCGATCGGGTAGATCGGACCCCCGGTCCGACCGTCCGTTCCTTTCCACGGTCAAAGATGAGTCACGAAGCGAGAGACCAGCGTCCAGCGATTCGGCTGACGCAGCTGAGCCACGGCGCAGGGTGAGCGTGTAAGCTCGGGATGTCCGAGCTGGCGCACGTGCTGCGTCACCTTCTTCCGGTCGATGACCCGGCAGCCCTCGTGGACGCGTCCACGGGGGACGACGCAGCCGTGTATCTGTTGGACGAGGGGCGGGCGCTCGTCGTTACGGTGGACTTCTTCACGCCGATCGTCGACGATCCAGCCGCATTCGGTCGCATCGGCGCCGCGAACGCCCTGTCTGACCTCTACGCCATGGGGGCTCGGCCCCTCTTCGCCTTGAACCTCGTCGGGTTCCCCAGGAAGTACCTGGATCGGGACCTGCTCAGCGAGATCATCCGTGGAGGATCGGAGAAGGCTCAGGAGGCGGGCATCCCCATTCTCGGTGGGCACTCCATCGACGACCCGGAGCCGAAGTTCGGGATGGTGGCCATCGGCGAGGTGGACCCCGAGGCCCTCGTCACCAACCGGGGCGCTCAGCACGGCGATCGCCTGGTTCTCACGAAGCCGCTGTGCGCCGGCGTCGTTTCCACCGCCATCAAGAAGGGCGCCGCAGACCCCGGTCTCGTAGCCAGGTCCATAGAGGTCATGTCGGCCCTGAACCGCGGTGCCGCGGAGGCGATGCAGAGGATCGGTGTCTCCGCCGCCACCGACGTCACGGGGTACGGCTTGCTGGGCCACCTGCGCAACCTGCTGCACGCCTCCGGCGCCGCGGCGAGGATCGACGCGGATTCGGTGCCCGTCCTGGACGGGGTGCGGGAGCTCGTGGCAGAGGGACACGTGCCCGGTGGGACCGAGCGCAATCTGGCCGATCTCGCGGAGGATGTGGACTTCGGATCGCTGGACCCGGATACCCGCACGCTGCTTGCCGACGCCCAGACCTCGGGTGGGCTGCTCATCGCCGTCCCCCGTGACCGGACGGATGCTCTCCTTGCCGAGCTGGAGGGAAACAGCCCTGTGGCGGCCGTGATTGGAGAGGTCGTCGACGGCCGGCCCGGCCACGTCCTGGTCCGGTAACCGAGTCGGCTCACCGGACCGCCGAATGCTCGATCGGGGTCGACCGTCTCCGGCCGACCCCGATGTCGTCACACCCCGACGTGCCTGCGACTCGTCAGGGGGCTGCCGCGCCCGGCTCCGCCTCCGCCTGAGCCGGCTTACGCCGCCGCGCGGCGGTCTTCTTGGGCTTCCTGTTGCCGTCTCGCCGCAGCGCGACGTCCATGACGGCGTCGAGATCCTCGACACAGTGGACGGTCAGCTCCTTCCGGACGGAGTCGGGAATGTCCTCGAGATCGGCCTCGTTCTCCATGGGCACGATGACCTCCCGGATCCCGGCTCGATGCGCCCCGAGCAGCTTCTCCTTGACACCTCCGATTGGCAGGACCCGTCCGGTGAGAGTCAGCTCACCGGTCATGGCCACGTCGGCCCGCACCTTCCGCCCGGACAATGCGGAGATGAGCGCCGTGGCCATGGTGATACCGGCGGATGGCCCGTCCTTGGGAACGGCGCCCGCGGGCACGTGGATGTGGACCTCCCTACCCGCCAGGGCGTCCTCGCCGATGTTCAACGACTCCGAGTTGGCTTTGGCGTAGCTCAGCGCTGCGCGGCCCGACTCCTTCATCACGTCGCCCAGTTGGCCCGTCAACACGAACTTGCCATCCCCAGGCATCACGCTGGCCTCGACGAACATGATGTCGCCGCCCATGGGCGTGTAGAACATGCCGGTCGCCACTCCGACCGTGTCCTCGGCGGCCATCCGCTCCGGATGCACGCGGGGACGTCCGAGTAGCTCCCTTACCGTTTCCGCGTCGGCCGGAGCCTCCCCGAGCTCACCGGCGGCGATCCTCCGCGCCACCTTCCGGGCCAGCTTGCCGAGCTCACGCTCGAGTTGCCGGACGCCGGCCTCGCGTGTGTACTTCTGAACCACCGAGAGGACGCCGTCGTCATCCAGCTCGAGCTCCTCCTCTTTGAGGCCCGCCTCCCTCAATTGCCGCGGCAGGAGGTACCGCTTCGCGATCTCGAGCTTCTCTTCCTCAGTGTAACCCGTGAAGTCCACCCTCTCCATACGGTCCAGCAGTGGCGCCGGGATCCGATCGATATAGTTGGCGGTGGCGATGAAGAGCACTTCGGAGAGGTCGAACGGAATCCCCAGATAGTGATCCGTGAACGTGGCATTCTGCGCTGGATCGAGGACCTCGAGCAACGCCGAGCTCGGGTCCCCCTGGAAGGAGACGCCCAGCTTGTCCACCTCGTCCAGGAGAAAGACCGGGTTCTTGCTCTTGACCTGGCGCATCCCCTGGATGATGCGTCCCGGCATCGCACCGACGTAGGTGCGCCTGTGACCCCGTATGTCGGCCTCGTCACGCGCGCCACCCAGTGAGATGCGGACGTATTTCCGACCCAGGGACCGTGCAATCGACTTGGCGATGCTGGTCTTGCCGACTCCCGGGGGACCTACGAACAGCAAGATCGGACCGCGGCCGGAAGCGGTCGCGGCATCGCTTTCCTCATCGAGGGTACCGGAGCCCTCCTGGTCTTCTGCCGGAGACGCGCCTTCGGCCGGGAATCCGTCGTCGTTCACGCCGTTGGATCCCTTGGGCGTGCCGTTTCCCTCCAGCCTGGGCTCGGCTTCGGTCTCGGCCTCGTCCTTCTCAGCTGCCGCGGCCTCGGCGGATCGCTCCATCTGGAGCTTTCGCACGGCCAGGAACTCCAGGATGCGGTCCTTCACGTCGTCGAGCCCGTAGTGGTCCTCGTGGAGAATCTCCTCCGCGACGGCCATGTCGATCTTGTCTTCCGTTCGCTCGGACCAGGGCAGCTCGGTGACCCACTCCAGGAAGGTGCGGATCACCTGGTATTCAGCGGACTGGGGGCTCGTACGCTCGAGCCGCTTCAGCTCTCGCTCCACGTCGGTCCGTTGATCGTCCGTCAGCTCCAGCTCGGCGACTCTGGTGCGAAGCTCCTCGACGTCGTTCCGCTCGTCCTCGTCCCCGAGCTCCTTCTGGATCTGGCGCATCTGCTCCCTGAGCAGCATCTCGCGCTGTCGCTCGCCCAGCTCCTCCTGGACCCGGGCCTGGATCTCCTCCTGTGCGTCGAGCCGCGCCAGCTCGCGCTCGACGGCCACGAGCGCCATGCGCATCCGCTCCTCGTCGTCCAGTACCTCGAGCAGGCGCTGCTTGTCCTCTGTGGGCAGCTCGAGGTAGAACGCCACGAGATCGGCGAACGCCCCCGGCTCGTCCACTCCCTGGATGAGTTGATTCAGCGCCTCCGCCGGGACGCCCCTGCGTGTGCCCAGCTCGGCGGCTCGGTCGCGCAGCTCGTGGTCGAGGGCCTGGAAGGCCGGAGACTCCGGATTCCGGGGCGCCTGTCGGTCCATGGGGAGCAGGTCTGCAGAGAGCATTCCCGCCGTGTCCGGCTCGTAGTGCAGCGACTGAGCACGGTCCTCGCCTTGAACGAGCAGCTGGACGCCGCCCCGCACCCGGTGCGTCTGAATGATGCGGACGACCGTGCCCACATTGTACAGGACCTCCGGTTCCGGCTCGTCGACGTTCTCACGCTGAGCCACGGCGAAGAGTCGGCGGTCGCCGTCCAGAGCCTCCTGGACCGCGGCTACCGTACCTGGTCGCCCGGCAGAAATGGGCACGGCGACACCTGGGTAGACCACGGTGTCCCGAAGAGGAAGTACCGGAAGTGAGAATCGCTCGGTCATTATCCCTCGCTCGTCTCGGCACCCGAAGGGGGGAGGCTCGGGGCGCCAGGACAGATTTACGTCAGGTTCGATACAATACGGCTCCGGCCGAAGCTGTGCACGAAGCACGCCAACAATCGACCCCGGTTTCGTGCCTGACTTGCAGGGCTCGCTGCCGATCTGGCGTGACTCGGCCGGCCGGTGGTGTCAAATGCGAGCCTCGCCACCGCCAACACGACCTTTTTCCGCACTCTCGCCCGGCTTAGCTTCAGGCGCGCTCACCGCAACCGCCTGGCCAGGGAGGTCGCATGCCGGGACCGCTGGACGGGGTCACGTTCTTCCAGCAATCATCGATCCGAGTCCGGCGTGCCGGCGTCGAGGTCCACATCGATCCCTGGCGCGTCGACCAGGATTCTCAGGCGGACTACATCCTCCTGACGCACCCCCATTACGACAACTTCTCCGAAGCCGACATCGCCCGGGTGAGGGGACCCGACACGGTGGTGATCGCCCCGGCCTCCATGAAGAAGCAGCTCGAGGATGGGGATCACTTCCTGCGGCCAGGAGACCTCTTGCAGCTCGACCGCGTCGACGTGCTGGCCGTGCCCGCGTACAACATCACCAAGAAGTTCCATCCCGCGGCGCAGGGGTGGCTCGGCTACGTCTTCACCGTGGGCAACGTGACCTACTATCACGCCGGTGACACGGATTTCCTGGACGCCATGTACGAGATCCGGTGTGACGTCGCCTTCCTGCCGTGCGAGGGGCATTACACCATGGGCCCGGAGGACGCTGCCCGGGCCGGCGTGGCTTGCGGTGCGTCGGTGGTCGTGCCGGTGCACTGGGGTGGCGCCGTAGGTCTCAAGGAGGACGCCGAAAGGGTCGTAGAGCTGTTTCCCGGCCGGGCTGTGCTGCTCGAGCCGGGTGAGACGGCGTGACTCGGCCCCCGACGCCCAGCATGCAAACACGCGCCACCCGCTCCACCGTATTCGCGCCCAATGCCGCCGCCGCCACGAGTCATCCACTGGCGACCGGCGAGGCGCTCGCAACGCTTCGCGCCGGGGGCAACGCAGTCGATGCAGCCGTGGTCGCAGCAGCGGTCCTGGGAGTCGTCGAGCCCCACATGACGGGGATGGGCGGCGACGTCTTCGCGCAGGTTTGGTGGGCGCGGGAGAGCTCCCTCGTGGCGCTCGACGCGAGCGGTCGGTCGGGCAGCTTGGCAACACCGGACGCGCTCGCGGCCGCGGGGTCGGGTCGGATGCCGGAGCGGGGGCCTGCCACCGTTTCCGTGCCTGGCGCCGTTTCTGGCTGGGACGCGTTGCTCTCCCGGTTTGGCACGCTTTCGCTGGCCCATGCTCTCGAGCCCGCGATCCGACTGGCGGAGTCGGGGTTCCCCGTCTCGCCCATCGTCGCCGACGGATGGGCGGATCAGGTGATGGCGTTGGCCCAGGACGAAGGTGCCCGCGCCACGTTTCTCCTGGACGGTCATCGCGCGCCGCGGGCGGGTGAGTGGTTCGCGAACCCGGACCTGGCACGCTCGATGAGAGAGATCGCGGCCGACGGAGCCGGCTCCCTCTACGGAGGTCGCTTGGGCAGCTTGGTGGTCGAGTCGCTGGCGCCACTCGGCGGCCTCCTGAGCCGAGAGGACCTGGCTGGACACGAAGCCAGCTGGGTGGAGCCCATCGGCACCGAGTTCGCGGGGCATACGGTCTGGGAGCTGCCACCTGCAGGCCAGGGCGTCGCCGCACTCCAGATGCTTCGCCTGCTGGAGCCCCTGCCGCTGACCGAGATGGGGCGGAATTCGGCCCCCTACCTCCACCACCTCATCGAGGCGAAGAAGCTGGCGTTTGCCGACCTGGATGGCCACGTCGCGGATCCCGAGCACATGCGTGTCTCGGTCGAAGCCCTTCTCTCCGATGCCGCGTTGGCTCACCGGCGATCTCTGATCGATCCGAACCGCGCGGCGGCAGGCCCACTACCCGGCCTCTACAGCGCCAGCAGCGACACCGTCTACCTGGCCGTTGCCGATGCACAGGGCAACATGGTCTCTTTCATCAACTCGATCTACTGGCGGTTCGGCTCCGGAGTGGTGGTCCCGGGCACGGGTTTCGCGCTTCACAACCGGGGAGGCGCCTTCGTGCTGGAGGAGGACCATCCGAACCGAGTCGCACCCGGCAAGAAGCCCCTCCACACCATCATTCCGGCCTTCTTGAGCCGAGACGACGAGCCGAAGGTGGCGTTCGGCGTGGTGGGTCGGTCGATGCAGCCACAAGGTCAGGTCCAGCTACTCCTCAATCTCCTCCTCTTCGACCTCGACCTGCAGCGCTCGGTGGACGCTCCCCGGTTCCGACACCTCGACGAGAGACGGGTGGCGTTGGAACCGGGCATCGGCGGCTCGGTGCGGGATGAGCTGGGCCGAATGGGCCATCAAATCGTCTCCCATGAGGACGTGGTCTTCGGTGGAGCCCAGGCCGTCATGCGCCTCGGGCGTGGATGGTCGGCCGCTTCCGATCCCCGCCGGGACGGGTGTGCCGGTGGGTACTGACACGACGAAAGGACGCTTCCGGGCATGACCGAACCAGAGTTCGAGATCCCCCGCGACTCCCTGCCCGAAGGCTTCGCCGAACACGTCGACCGACCACCCATCTCCCCGGCCCTGCCCCGCCCGGCGGCAACGGTCGTGTTGCTGCGACCATCGAACCGTGGCCCCGAGGTGCTGTTGCTACGCCGGAACCGAACGGTGGGCTTCGTTCCGGGTGCGTACGTGTTCCCCGGGGGGCGGGTCGAGACGGACGACGCGGCCCCCGATGTCCTCGCCCGTCTGCATGGGCTGTCCGTCGAGCAGGCTGCGGATCGGCTTCGCCTCTACGGTGAGGGTCCCTCAGCCATTGCGTACTACGTCGCAGCGATCCGGGAGGCCTTCGAGGAGACGGGGATCCTCGTTGGTTCCGGACCGGCCGGGGATCCGACTGCCAGCGCCGCGTCTTCACCTGACATGCGAGCCGCCCAGATTCAGCTCCACCAAGGGGAGCGCACGTTCGCAGAGATCCTCACCGGCCTGGACGCCACGCTGAACGGTGGAGCCGTCGAGTACATCGCGCATTGGATCACACCCCAGGTCGAGCCACGCCGGTACGACACCCGGTTCTTCGCCGCACTGGTCCCGGCGGGAGAGGAGGCACGCCCCGACGGATCCGAGATTACCGAGGCCCGCTGGCTCAGGCCCGAGGTAGCGCTCGAGCTCAACGCGGCAGGGGACCTTCCCATGGTCTTTCCAACCATCAAGACGCTCGCGTCGCTGGGCGGCTTCGGGTCCGTCGAGTCGCTTCTGGGTTCCTTCGCCGGGCGTCAGATTCCAGCCATTCTCCCCCGGCTCGTACGGACACCGACCGGTATCGGCATCGAGATCCCGAAGGAGGGCCGTCCCTCCGGTTCGTGACGTCAGGCCGATGCTCCTGTGCCGTCGTAGTCGGCTCGGTCGCTGGGACATGCAATCGTAAGAGTTCCACCGCTCGAAGACCTGTAGACACCGACGATCGCCCCCTCGCCCGGGTCGTCATCCATGACGAGCTCCTCCGCCACCAGGACAAGGCTGGTGCTCCCGGCCGTCAGCCGCTCCGGGCAGAAGAAGGCCCATCCGACGGACGCCGCCCCTACCACCATTGCCGGGACCAGCGCGCAGCCTCGCCCACCCGCCCACCGCAGACGTGCCCCGACTTCGTTGCCTTTCATGTTCATCCATCCTCCGTTGGGCTGGTGCGCCCCACCTGAAGTTGCGTCGAGAGCGGTGGACCCCGCCCCGATCCAGGAGAATCTCCTCCCTCGAGCCGGGCTGCCGAATGGCTCGTCGGGACCGGCCCCAACCGCCCTCGCGTCAGGCGGCTCGAGTGTACTAGCCACCGGCGAGTCGGGCTTCGACCAGATCCAGAACCTCGGTGAAGGACCTGGAGGGGGTGACCAGCGTGGAGCCAACCAGGATCACCGGCACGCCAGCCACACCGATGTTGGCCGCGGCCGAGCGGTCCGCCTCCAGACGGGAGGTCGCGTACGGCGAGCCGAGACACTCCTGGAACTCCGCCACGGCCAGACCGAGCCGCCCGGCATAGCGGCGGAAGACCTCATGCGGGTCCTTCCCCCACCCCCACTCGGGCCGGCCCTCGACCAGGAGGGTGTGCATGCCCCAGGGTTCCCCCTGACGGTCGGCGCAGAAGAGCGCCTGCGCGGCCTTCGGGGCTCGCCGATGCGCCCGTAGCGGAGCCTGAACCAGCTGGTACCGTAGGCGGCCCTGGGAGGCCAGGGCCCGCAATCTGCGACCCACCCGTCTGTCCAGGGCCTCACAGGCCGAGCACTCGTAGTCGCCTACTACACGCACGGTCAGCGCCCCCTGGCTGGGACCGACCGCCACACCGGCGCCTTCCAGGGCACCGGGAACGTGGTCGGCGACGGTGACCAGACTGGGCTGGGGAGAGCGGCTGACGCTTGCCGAAGCGAGCGCCAGCATTATCGCTGCCACGCTCGGCACGGCTACCGAGACCAACGACCGCACGAGCCGCGTCATGATCCGTCGCCGAGTCTGTAACGGTTGACCCCGTACGTGTGCAGCACGGTGATCTCGTCGCCCTCCACCACCGCCGCCGCCGCGTTGAGCAGCGGCTCCCAGGGGCCTGGCCGCTCAGGCACCGAAAGCAGACGACCCCGGAGGGTGGCAGGGTCGACCATGAGTCCGAAGTGGGGAGAGGCCGTGAAGAGGACGAGAAGCCGTCCATCGGGCTGGCGCTTCAGGCCCTTGGCGAGGTGAACCCCCACGACCCGGCGCCCCTGCCGGGCGAGCCGAGTCCGGAGCGACTCGTTCCGGGATCGGATCCGCTGCACCACCGAGTCCGGGAGGCGTGCCGCACCGTCCAAGGAACCGCCGTCATCGTACACCAGCAGATGACCTTCCGTGTTGTCCAGGACCGCGACTGAGCCTGCATCCGTGACGGCCACCCTGTCCCGTCGGTCGATCCCTCCGGGGGCTCCAGACAGCTCGGGGCGCGCACGGAGCCTCCTGCCGAACGGCACGCTCTCCCCGTTCGCTCGGATCCGTGTGAGGAACGCGTGGGCGGGCGCGCTCGCCACGAACAGGTCCCCGTCGACTCCTACTGCCAGGTCTCCCCAGGGCCCAGGCAGCGCGACGACGCGTTGAAACGCGCCTCCGAACGCGAAGAACGACACCCGTCCGTTGGATAGCTCCACGACCGCGACGCCGTCGGCGGTCAGATCCGCCACCAGCGGTGCCTCCAGCTCACCGGGACCCGATCCGCTGCGGCCGATTACACCCACCGGCTCCAGGCTCCGGTCCAACCTCACCAACCGGTCGTTTCCGGCGTCCACCACCAGGTAGCCTCCCGGAACGGGTAGCAAGTCGGTGGCGGCGTGGAAGCCCAAGGTGTCCTGCATCGTCTCCACCCTCTGGGCGACCAGCTCGACCGGTTCCATCGAGCCTTCCACGACGATCTCGGGCGGCAACTCCGGAGGCGCGCGACACGCCCAGGTGACTGCTGTCGAAAGGAGAGCCGCCGCCCGGGTCAAGCAAAAGCCTCTATGCACTGGCACTGACTCCGTCCACGATTTCGGCGGGGCGGCCGGCGCCGGCCGGCCGCCCCACACCCGTCAGATTTGCGTGTAGGTCCGGCAGTCGACGTCGATGGTGGAGCCGTCGCTCATCCGGTAGTGTCCGACGGACCAGGTCTGGCTCACCGAGCGCTGGGCGTAGACGCCTGCCTCGGCCCCGTAGGTCGTCTCCTCCGTTACCAGCGACTCTCCGAGCAGGTAGCCACTGGACGGGCTGCCTGCGCCGCCCGAGATGTACTGGGCGCAGTCGGCCCAGACCCATCCGGCACCCGCCAGGGTTGCAGCGAATGCCATAGCGATCGTTCGAGTTCTCATGAATGTCCTCCCGAGGGTGTGCGGGCCTGCCTTCCGGCCCAGGCTTTCTCGTCCGTCGCGTTGCTCCGGAGCCTCGGCGACATGGCCGAAGATGCCCTCGATCGGTGTGCCGAGGAATGAAGGAATGGGACCCTGTCGCGGTGGCGGGACCGGGAGTCCCGCGAGATGACAGAACCTGCCGCGTTTCGAGGTCACCGGCTGCCCAGAATTCTCGAGGCCCAAGATCCTCTTCGGCAGTCAAGGTATTTCAGATAAAGGAGTTATGGTGCCTGCGCCCGCCGCCGCGCCATCTTGGCACGCTCGATGCAGGGAAGTGCCTCGGGAATACCCGACAAGACGAGGTCCGCCAGATCCTGCTCAACGGGGCGTGCCTGAGCCTGTCTCGACCCGGGACAGGTCGGCCGCCGACCAGACGAGAGCGGATGCCGCGGGAGGAAGACGATGAACGACCCGTTCGGTAGAAGCGAGTGGCTCCTGAGGGCCGCGCTCCGGGAAGACCGGGGCGGCCGCCCGAAGGTGGCCCGGGCCCTGAGACAGATGGCAGAAGACGCTCGTCCCCTGGAGCCCATCGGCGTGGCGACTGCCGAGGAGGAGCACAAACGCCCTTTCGGCGAGTGATTCGCGTCTCCGACCCGGGCGGCGACCTCGATTGAGCCCGTTGAGCGCGAAGACGATGGAAGACGCGAAAGCGCCCCCGATTCTCACGGTCGGGGGCGCTTTTCGCGCGGCCTACCCGTGCCCAGCGGTGCCTATGGGCTCGAGCGGCTACATTCTTCGGTAGGCGGGCCCACTGCCACCTTCCCGGGGCGTCCACCGTGGCCCCAACACGTCCGTGGCTTTGCAGTCCACGCAGTTCGGAGCGTTCACCACCAACTCCTTCCCGTCCCGCTCGTAGACCCCCGCCGGACACATGTGGACGTACAGCTCGACGGCCTCCGCCGAGACGTCTTCACCGACCAGCAGGTGCGACGGGATGTCGTCTCTCGTCTGATTCCCCGACTTGAAGACGGCATCGACCTTTGAAAACGTGAGCTTGCCGTCGGGCGACACCGTGGGGCCCCCGCTCCCGACCGTCCGAATCTCGTCCACGTCCTCGGGCACGGAGATTCTCGCGCCTGGAAAGCTACCCCCGGTCAGCGTCATCAGCCCTGCCTTGAGCCCCCCCCGGTAGAAGCCGCTCTTGAAGGCGAGCCGCATGTTCCGGGTCTTCTTCAGGTCGGCCATGATGTAGCTCCTGTCCACCGCGTCCGTGTAGGAGCGTAGGCCCGCCTCCGACGTGTCGTCCGCCTTGAGGGCACGAAAGATGGCTCGAGCGGCCAGGATGCCCGAGTGCATCGCGTAGTGGATTCCCTTGAGCGAAGGCACGTCCACGTAGCCCGCGCTGTCGCCCACGATGACCAGGCCGTCGCCGTGCCTGCGCACGGGCACCGAGTAGAACCCCCCCTCCGGAATGGTCTTCGCACCCCACTCCACGAGCTCGCCACCCTCCAGGTACGGCTTGAAGAGTGGGTGGAGCTTCATGCGCTGTAGCAACTCGTGCACGTCCAGCCGAGCGTCCCGGTAGTCCAACCCCACGACCAGGCCGAGGGACACCAGGTCGTCCTCCATCGGATACATCCAGCTCCCGCCGAAGGCGTCCCTCGGGAGCGGCCAGCCCATCGTGTGGATGACCCGGTCCAGAGGCCGTTTCGTCTCCCAAAGCTCCTTCACCCCGAGGGCGAAGATCTGGGGGTTCTCCGAGCCGACGTTCTGCCACCTGAGCCAGGCTTGGGACAGGGTGCCGCGGGTCCCCTCCGAAAGCACCGTGACCCGGCCCGTGAGGTCCATGGCAGGCATGAAATCAGCGCCGCCAGGCTGCCCGTCCCGATCGAGGCCGGACGGGGTCGTTCTGACGCCGATGACGCCGTTGCCCCGGACGAGCAGGGCGTCCGCCGGGAAGCCCGGGAAGATGTTGACCCCCAACTCCTCTGCGCGCTCGCCGAGCCACCTGACGATCTCGCAGATGGACGCCACCCTGTTGCCGTGGTTCTTCATCGAGGGGGGGGTCGGTAGCTTGCGGGCCCCTCCTTCGGTCAGGAGGTATACGCCTTCCTTCGTAACCGCCCCGCGCAGGGGGAACTCCGCTGGGTCCATCTCGGGGAACAGCTCCGCGAAGGCGCGCGGGTTGACGACCGCACCCGAGAGGCTGTGCTCTCCTAGCTGACCGGCCTTCTCCAGCACCCCGATCTCGATCTCACCCAGCTCTCCGCCATCCTCGTTGTCCTGCCGCACCAGACGCGCCAGCTCGATGGCGCCTGCGAGGCCAGCCGGCCCGGCACCGACGAACAGCACGTCCATGGGAACCGCCTCCTCGTCCGGGGTCTCCTCCAGAATGAGGAGGCTCTCAGGCAAATCGGGCTGATATGCGCCGGGGCGGACCGTGCCGGATAGTGCCGGAAGTCGGGACATGCTGCTCCTCGAGGATCGCTGGTGCGTGGCGTCGGCGTCGTGGATCAGGACTCCGGGCACGGGGTACCCACTGCTTCGCCTCCGGATCCCTGACGAGGGATCCCGGCCTCCGGTTGAACAGCCCGTGGTAGCAGGCCTCTCGGCATCGCCGTGTCCGGCACCCGGCCACGGCGGCTGAAGCTGGCGAGACTACCCCGATCGGATGGCCGCTACACGGACACGCACCGGCCCCACAGGGCCTGGATTGGGAATATGATGTCTGGACAGCTGCCCACGACCGTCGGGGACCTTCGGGCCGCCGGATACGTGAGCCGCCCGGTCAAGGACGAGATGCGGGCCAATCTCGTGCTCAAGCTTCGTCAGCAGGAGTCGCTGTTCCCCGGGATCGTGGGCTACGAGGATTCGGTGATCCCGCAGATCGTCAACGCCGTGCTGGCTCGTCACGACTTCATCCTGCTGGGGCTGCGGGGCCAGGCCAAGAGCCGCATCCTGCGGCAGCTCGTCGACCTGCTGGATCCGGAGATACCGATCCTCGCGGGCTCGGAGATCAATGACGACCCCTTTCATCCCATCTCCAAGTACGGGCGACTTCTGCTGGAGGAGCACGGCGAGGACGCGCCGGTGGAATGGGTCCCACGGGATCACCGCTATGTCGAGAAGCTCGCGACGCCGGACGTGACCATCGCCGACATCATCGGTGACGTGGACCCTATCAAGGCGGCCCGAGGCGGTCACATCCTGGCGGACGAGCTCACGATCCACTACGGGCTTCTGCCCCGGGCCAACCGGGGGATCTTCGCCATCAATGAGCTACCGGACCTCGCCGGCAAGATCCAGGTCGGGCTCTTCAACATTCTCCAGGAAGGCGACGTTCAGGTCAAAGGATATCCCATCCGCCTGCCCCTCAACGTCATGATGGTCTTCACCGCGAACCCGGAAGACTACACGGCCCGCGGCAAGATCATCACGCCGCTGAAGGACCGGATCGGCGCCGAGATCCAGACCCACTATCCCGACGACGTCGGGACCGGCGTGGCCATCACCGCCCAGGAGGCGTGGGTGAAGCGAGACGCGACGGGGCTGGACGTGGAGGTGCCCGATTTCGTTGCCGAGCTCGTCGAGCAGGTGGCGTTCCTCGCTCGGGCGGACAGTCGAGTGGACCAGCGTTCCGGCGTCAGCCAACGCATGCCGATCTCCGTGATCGAGAGCATGGTGTCGAATGCGGAGCGGCGGGCGCTGCTCCTCGACGAGGACTCCGTGGTGCCCAGAATCGGCGACGTGTACGCCTCGCTTCCGGCCATCACCGGCAAGATGGAGCTGGAATACGAGGGGGAGCTGCACGGCAGCGATCGCATCGCCTCGGAGCTCATCGCCAAGGCCGCCGGGCTGACTTTCACCAACCGGGCCGGCGGCGTGGACGTCGAGGACGTGGTCGAGTATTTCGAGACAGGCGGGGCGTTGCAGGTGTCGCCGGACGCGTCCGCCGACGCGTGCGTCCAGGGCTTCCAGACGGTGCCCGGGCTGCTGGACGTGGTGGAGCAGGTGGGTCTTGCCTCGGCTGCCGCGTCACCTGGTGTCCGCGCCGCGGCCTGCGAACTGGTGCTCGAGGCGCTTGTAGCCGAGCGGCGCATCAGCCGCTCCGACGGTGGCGGTTACCAGAGATCCCGGCACGAGGGTCCGGGCAAGCCGGGACTCCAGGGATTCGATCCTTTCGGTGCCTGATCCAGAGACCGGCGCGCCCGGTCCCCAAAGAGGTGGCAAGATGAAGCTCGCCGGCACGTGCCTGCTCCTGCTCTCCGCAGTCGGCATCTTCGGGTGCGACGATGGGTTCGTCGAACCCCTCCCCATCGACGAGATCAACCCACCGCCCGTGCCCGAGTCCGTCGTGTCGTGGCTCCAGGGCAATGTCATGCCCATATCCTCCGCCACCCCTACCGGCTCGTTCGCGGATCTGCAACCGCTCAAAGAGCTCATCGGCGACGCCCGCGTCGTGGCGCTGGGCGAGGCCACCCACGGCTCGCGGGAGTTCTTCCAGATGAAGCACCGACTGGTCCGGTTCCTCGTCCAGGAGATGGGCTTCAACGTGTTCGCCATGGAGGCGAGCATGCCGGAGTCGGTCCGCATCGACCGGTACGTGAAGGGGGGACCGGGGGATGCGGCCGAGCTCCTGTCGGGGCTCTACTTCTGGACGTGGAACACGCAGGAAGTGCTGGACATGATCGGGTGGATGAGGGAGCACAACGCGGCCCCCGGCGGCGCCCCGACGGTGACCTTCACCGGATTCGACATGCAGTATCCCGGGATGGCGGTGGCCAACACGGAGGCGTTCTTCCAGAGCCACGCCCCCGACAGCGCGGCCTGGGCAGCTCGCCAGTTCGACTGTATGCGGGAATACCTCAACGGGCCGGACGGGCAGGCCGCTCGCGACCGGTGGCTGCTCGAGCCCACCCCCGAGCGAGACGACTGTCGGGCCAACGTCGACGAGGTCGAGGCCTTCCTCGAGCTGAACCGGACGCAGTTGGAAGAGACCGCATCCGCTGAGGAAGTCGCCAAGGCAGAGCAAGACGTCCGGCTCGTGCTGCAGTGGGAAGCCAAGGAGAGTCTCCGCTTCGGCGGCGACCGGGACCAGCTGATGGCGGAGAACCTGCTCTGGCTCCTCGACCAGGCGGGTCCGGATGCGAAGATCGTCATGTGGGCCCACAACCTCCACGTGAGCTACCTGGAGAACTGGCAAGGGGATCTGCTGCAGGACGCCCTGGGTGACGACTACCTGGCCATCGGGCTGTCTTTCGGACAGGGCTCATTCAACGCCATCACCCGGCTGTTGAACGGAGACTTCCGCGGCATCGAGAGGCAGCGGGTCGGGTCGCCGCCGTCGGGTAGCTATGAGTATCGCTTCACCGCGGCCGAGATTCCGTTGTTCGCCCTGGACTTGAGATCGTTGGGCCTCTCGCCGGGGCAGGACGACTGGCTGGCTGTGCCCCTTTGGTTGCGAAGCGTAGGGTCGGTGTACGAACCCGAGGACCCGGGGCTCTACTTCCTCAGAAACGACCCGCTGCCAGACATGTTCGATGCCGTGGTGTACGTCGACGCCAGCACGGAATCCACCCTGCTACCCTTCCGCATGCCCTCGCAGTTCTGACGCCCCGGCCTGGTGGAACGCGCCCCGGCGGAGGAAAGGGCGTGTCGGCCGATCACCCTCCCTGCGGGGTCTTCACTCCCATCGCCGCCCGTGCCTGCTCGTACTGAGCGCGTGGCACCTCCGCCAGGCCGACCCCCTTCAGCACGGCCTGGAAGGCGGCCTCCCGACGCAGGGGGTCCCACTCGGGCCGACGCAGGGTCAGAGGCAGCCATATGTCCTGCACCTCCAGGGCGTGCTGCAATCCCTTCAGGGCCTCCTCCTGCCGCCCCAGTCCCAGCTCGATCGTGGCCAGCTGGGTAGGGAGGATCCACCGCCACCCTGCCGGGCCTGACGCCATGTCATGGAGGTGACGCTCCGCCCGTTTGGTGTTGCCGCTCTTGCCCACCAGGTAGCCCAGACTCGCCACGGCGATGGGATTGACCTTGGTCCGCTTGGCGCTTTCGATCAGGTCGACCAGACCGCCGTCGACGTCGCCCCCGTAGGCGCGAGCCCGCCCCCGCAGCCAGTAGGCGAACCCGAAGTTCGGATTGAGCTCCACGGCCTGGTCCATGACCTCATGGGCCTTGCGGTACATCCGGGCTCCCAGGAGGGCCCAGCCCACGTGTAAGTGGGCGAGGACGGACCGGGGGTCTTGGCGCAATGCCGTGACGCAGTGCCGGATCCAGTCCACCAGGTGCCCCGACAGCCCCCGGTTCATGCCAGCCCAGAACCTCGCCGTCACGACGGCGGGGTTGATCCCCACGCCGCGTCGGAAGGCCTCTTCCGCGCCACGCCATTCCCAGTCGCGAAACATCCGTGCGCATCCCAGAGCGCTCCACGCCTCCGGGAGGGCGTCGTCCAGGCCCAGCGCGGCCTCGGCCGACTCCCGAGCGCGCTGGAAGGAGGAACGCGGCTCCACATAGCCGTAGAAACCCTGCAGCACCTGGTTCTCGGCACGACCCGCGAGGGCGAGGGCGAAGCGCTCATCCGCACGCACCGCCTGCTCGAAGCCTGGCGCCGCTCGCTGGTATCCCTCGCCTCCCCGGTGCCAGTCATAGCGCCCCTGGAGATAGGCTCGCTGCGCTTCCCCCGACCGAGTCCGCCGCCCAGGGGACAGCGGAGACGCGTTCGGAGGGATGGGAAGTCCGGCCACCTTGGCCACCGCCCTGATCAACGCGTCCTCCATCTCCGAGACGGTGTCCAGCGTGCCCTCCAGCTTGCCGGACCACGCCGGCTGCCCGTTCGAGACGCGGACCAGACGCGCGGCCAGGGTCAGCTTCTCACCCTCGGTGCCGATGCGGCCCTCCAGGACGAATCCCGCGCCGATCTCCTCGCCGGCCGCGGCCGCCGAGACGTCCCTGAACTTGAACGAGAACGCCGAATCCCTCGCTGGGACGCGGGCCCCCTGCAAGCCGGCCAAACCAAGGAGCACCGCCTCGGCCACGCCCTCCGCCAGGGCGTCGATGGACGGGTCCGTGCCCCCGATGGTCAGGGGGAGAACGAGTATGGCCCGGGACTGGGCCCCGGACTGCCGGGGCTGGGAGGCCGGCTTCGCGGCCGTGGCGTTGCCTCCCGGTGTGGGCCGCGGGGCTGGTTGGCCTGTAGGGGTCTTTGCGGCGAGGCCGGCCGGTGCGCCCGAATTCTTCGTACGCGGCGCCCCCTTCCGCCCGCCCGACGGCAGCGGCTTCGCTTTCGACTTCGACCTGCCCCGCCTCAGCGTCAGGGGCAAACCGAGCAGCGCGGCTCCACCCACCGCCATCCAGCTGTAGTCGGGCAGCCCCAGCATGGCTCCCTTCGAGAAGACGAGGATCAACGCACCAGCCGCGACGACGACGTAGAGGACGGCCGTGGTCGCTCCACCCCGGCGCTCTCGCGCGATCTGCTTCATCCCTGGATGCTCCCGTTCGTGCGAAGCTCTCGAGTGGCGTATGTCGAGGCCACCTGGACACTCTCGTTCGAGAGCGCCCGCCGGGCCCGGGCCCAGATCTTCCTCTGCGCCACGGGGAACGCGAGGCGCTCCAACCCTTCCGGCGATAGCCACCGACTCGCGTCCCTCCCGGTCTCGGGCATCGACCGATCGGTAACGAAGAGGTAGGCGTGATAGCTGGCCCGGAAGTGCGTGAACGCGTGATGGACGACGTCGAGCGCCATGCCGGCCGGGTGGCTCGCGGGGCCCATCGCAGCGTGGAGCGCGAGCCGGCTCCCTGCATCGACCGAATGGGCCCCGTCGACCTCCGCTCCCGGGAACTCCCACAGGCCTCCCAGCAACCCGTCTTCTGGTCGTCGGCGCACCAGGACGCGACCGTCGGCGTCGACCACCACGCCCACCGCGAACGCTCGATGGGGGATCGCGCTGCGCACGGGTCGCTCGGGGCGGTCGAGAACCGTGCCCCGAACCCGGGCCAAACACCATGAGCGCAAGGGACACACGGTGCAGCCGGGCGACCTGGGCGTACAGACGGTGGCCCCCAGCTCCATCAACGCCTGGTTGAAGTCGCCAGGCTCGTCTGGGTCGACCAGGGCGGCAGCGTGGCGGTGCAGCTCCGCAGCCGTCGGCGCCGGCAGGTCGAGGAGCCTGGCCAGTACCCGCTTGACGTTGCCGTCGACGGCGGGCGTCACGACACCAAAGGCGATGCTACCGATCGCTCCCGCGGTGTACGGTCCGATACCGGGGAGCGTCCGAAGCGCCGCCGGATCCGACGGCAGATCACCGGCGAAGCGATCCCGCACCTCCTGGGCGGCCCGGTGCAGGTTGCGAGCGCGGGAGTAGTATCCCAGCCCCTCCCACGCGTGGAGCACGTCGTCCACCTCCGCTCCGGCAAGCGCGGCCACGTCCGGGAACCGCTCCATCCACCGCCTGTAATAGGGAATGACGGACTCGACCCTGGTCTGTTGCAGCATGATCTCCGAGATCCAGATGGCGTAGGGGTCCCGGGTCCGGCGCCACGGGAGATCACGGCGGGCACGCCGGTAGTGGGCGAGCAGCCTCGTTCGGAGACTACGAGCAGGGGGGCTCATGGGCCCCAACCTACGTCCGTCCGCTCGGAAGCGCAGCGATCTTCTCACTGGTGACCCGAGAGGCTGAGCACACTACACTGGTCCGAGTCGGTACACGCCTACCCAGGAGCTTCTCCGTGCGCTTCACCACCTACACGAAGTACAAGGGTCGCTGGCTCGACGCCCTGAATCTCGAGAGCCTCATGGAGCAGCTGTCCGACTTCCTGCTCAACGGAGGGTTCGCGGGAGGGCCCCACTTCCATCCCTACTGGGGATGGTCCGGGCTCGAGGAGAACGACTCGGTGGATGCCCTCAAGCGGGCGCTCCTCGAGGCACTCATGAAGAGCGGCCAGCTCACCCCCGAGATGGTGAACGAGCTACGGGGCGAAGGCCAGGGGGACGCCGACGTGCAGCGCCAGATCGCCGAGCTGCTGGACCAGCTGATCCAGAAGATGGTGGAGGAGGGATACATAACCCTGGAGGGCGGTCAGCCCACGTTGCCGGGCATGACGTACGACGTGACGGGGCAGGGCAAGATCGACGAAGCGAAGGAGGCCGCGCAGCAGGTCCAGTTCAACCTGACGAGCAAGGGCATGGACTTCCTCGGCTACCGGGCCCTCCGGAACCTCCTGGGCGCCATCGGCCGAGCCAATCTCGGATCCCACGACACTCCCGAGCTGGCTACAGGGGTGGCGGCCGATTCCGCGAGCCGGCCCTACCAGTTCGGTGACACGCTCAACCTCGATATTCCGGCCACGCTCAAGTCGGCCATCGAGCGGGAGGGACTGACCGTCCCCCTGAAGCTGGATTACTCCGACCTCATGGTGCACCAGACGGAGTACCGGTCGTCGTGTGCGACCGTGCTCATGTTGGACGTCTCACACTCCATGGTGTTGTACGGAGAAGACCGCTTCACGCCGGCGAAGAGGGTGGCTCTGGCGCTCACGCACCTGATCCGCACGCAGTTCCCCGGTGACAGCCTGCGTGTCGTCACCTTCGGCGATCGCGCCGAGGAGATCCCGGTGTCCCGGCTGGCCCAGGCGCAGGTAGGTCCCTACCACACCAACACCGCCGAGGGCCTGGAGCTGTCCAGACGTCTGCTGCGCGCTCAGAAGAAGGACATGCAGCAGATCATCATGATCACGGACGGGAAGCCCAGCGCCATCACGCTACCCGACGGCCGCGTCTACACGAATTCGGGAGGGCTCGACGCGACGATCCTCAAGGCCACCTACCGTGAGGTCGCCGCGTGTCGGAAGGCCGGCGTTCTGATCAACACGTTCATGTTGGCCCGTGACCCCTACCTGGTGCGGTTCGTGAAGAAGGTCTCGGAGATCGCGCGGGGGAAGGCCTATTTCACATCGACGTTGACGTTGGGCCAATACATCATGATGGACTTCCTGAAGCGGAAGCGGCGCAAGGTCTAGAGCCCCGCGGTGGGCGGGGGGCCCCACGCTGGAGCTAGCAGCCCATCTCGAGAGGGCGCACGGGAAGGCCCCTGGTGGCGGCCTGGGCCACGAAGTGCTCCGTGTAGACCCTTATCTGCAAGCCCCGGTCGTAGACCTCGACCATGTAGAAGTCCTGCGGGCTGAACGTCTCGAGGGCCCGACCCCCGTCGAAGAGATGCATCTCGTCCAGGCACACCTGCATGTGGCGCAGCCGACCGCGCCGCCAGACGCAGAAGTCGAGGGATCCGGGACCGCAGCGCCGCACGTGAGCCCCTGCCCGGGACTGAACGAGGGATAGCATGTCCAGAGCGCCCGACCGCGCCAGGTCGGCTTGCTCGAACACCCGCACCGACCCCTCGAAGAACCGCCGGCGGCGGTCCCAACGATTCGCCAGCACCTCGATGCCGTCCAGAAGGACCGGGTCGGGCCTCAGGAGGATCTGCAGCGGACGCCGCGCTTCGACGGTCCCGACGTCCAGCTCCGAGGTCACGTAGCCGAGGCGCTCGACGTAGAGGTAGTGGACCGGCGCCGAGGGCAGCTCCAGCACGAAACGTCCAAGGGAATCCGCGAGAAAGCCGGTGCGGAGCCCACGGGGCGCGACGAAGGCGCCCGCCAGGGGCGCTCCGGTCTCGAAGTCCAGGACCTCTCCGTGGACACGAGTCGTTGCCGCACCTTCCGCTTCCTGGGCCACGCCAGGGCGCGCCGGCAGGCCTGCGGTCAGCGTCGTCAGCGCACAGAATAGGATCAGTCGCATCCTGCTCCCCGTGAGGTCCGATGCGCGAAGCGCTTGCGTTGGAGCCTCCAGCCCAAGATAGGTCGACGCGTGTCGCCCGTGCATGATCTACGCTCGGCGTGGCGACCTATTGCCCCACCACGGCCACACCCACCCGGGCCGGTTCGAGCCGTGAGACGCCTCTAACGCTCGACGCGGAACCGATCGACGCGGATCATGAGGTTGTGATTCACCCGAATCCCCACGATCCCGTGCGTGCTCAGGCCCGCGACGGACAGATCGGCCACCTCTTCACCGTTACATGAGAAGCGCACTCGGTCGCCCACGACCGAGACGGAAAGGTCGTTGGATATGTCGCCGTCCTCCATGGCGGCGACCCGAACGGCTTCCGATGAGACCCAGCCGTCCGAGACCTCCACCGTCGAATCGCCCGCCCTTTCCTTGATCACGAACCGTCCGTCGGCGCGGACCAGGAAGTAGGTGTAGCGTTGGTCCGGATCGTCCAGGGCCCGACCGCCGATGAAGAGGCCGAATCCCTCGCGGTGGCCCATGGGCGCGCCCAACTCGGTGAAGGCGGCAGAAACGGTGAAGTCGCCGGCATCGATGGACTCATCGGGCCTGTAGAGGATCCCCGATGGCCCGGTCCGTACCTCGAGGCCCCACTCACCGGTGGTCACGCGGAAGTCCGCCGGATCCCGGTTCGACCGGTCCAGCCGGAGCGCGAGACCCTCCGGCAGGGCGGCGCCCGATTCCGCCGCCTGTCGCTCCGACCCGCTTCTGCCAGCCCCGTCGCCACACGCCACGGCCGCGGCGAGACAGGCGAGCAGCAGGGGGAGCGGTCTCGAAGTCGCTTGCAGGCTCATCGGCGTCCTCCGGTCGGATCGATTCAAGACGTGACTCCCTCGCCGAGGGGCAGCTCCTGCCGCCCCACCTGCGCCGCGACGAGGGTCGGCATCACCTGGCTGCGCGCTACCCGCTCGAGGAACAGGCCCTCCACGGCCAGGCCGATGGCCGCCGACAGCACGCCCAGGACCGCTCCGGCCTGACCCAGAGGGCCCAACGCTGCGACGGCCACCGCCAAAACGATGGCAACGCGCAAGGCTGCTCCCCAGCCCACCGCGTCCGAGCGGCCGCAACGGATGAAGAGCCCCTGGTAGTACTGTCGGTGTCCATACAGCAGCGGATAGGAGACCGCGAACGGGAGGGCAGCGCCGATGTCCGACAGCAGCCCAGGGTCGAGATCGAACACGGCCCCCAGCACCGGCATGCGAACCGTGGGCAAGGCGACGACAGCGAGCACGACGGCGACCGCTGCGGCGAGGATCACGGACCAGCGCTGGGCGGAGCGATGGGCCGCCCTGCAATCGACCAGCGCGATGCTGACGTGCTGGAACTGCCCGACGGGAGCCGTGAGGAACCAGGCCACCGCCTCTACGACGACGAACGCGGCGATGGCCTCGGCCGGGAACGGCGTCCGGGCCAGGACGCTGTTGATCAGCAGCGGCGTGCTCCACCAGAGCAGCACGTTCACCATGAGCGGGGTCGAGAACCGGAGCATCCGGTCGTCCTGGGCCCCCATCTCGACCCCCTCGGCCGCCACCGGGTGGTAGGCGCCGTCTGACCCCGCGCGGGTTGCCGCTACCATGACCGTCTCCACCAGGAGACCCAGCGTAAAGGCGGCGGCGCCCACCCACGCACCTCCCTGCGTCAACACCGTGAGCGCCACGGCAACCGCGGCGAGCACACCAGTTCGAAAGCCCGTGGCCACCGCGATGGGGTTGGTCCGATGGCCGGCCACGAGACGACCCTGATGCACGGCTCGCACCGCCGTCAGCAGCGGCACCGGCGCAAGGAACGCCAGCGCCAACCGGGCTTCGTCGTAGATGTCCCCGGAAACGCCCATCCCGCGCCGGAAGATCCAGTCTCCCAGAGGTGTGAAGGCGGCGGCCGTAGCCAGCAACGAGAACAGGAACCCCACCCGGACCCAGAATCCCAGCACCGGTCTGAAGGGTCTTCCGCCGAGCAGCTTCGTGGCCGCCACCTGCTGTCCCACCAGGAGGGGGCTGTACAGGACCCCGCACAGCGAGAACGCCACGCCGAAGCCGGCCAGCGCCGTGGCCGGGTTCACGCTCCTCGACATGGCGGAGGTGAGCAGCGGATTCGTCGCCGTGAGCAAGAGACTCGTCGCCGCCAGCGGCGCATAGAAGCGCGTGAAGCGATCGAAGGTGAGCGACGAGTGGGTCATGGGGTCGGGATCGAGCTCGAGGACGGCATCGGTCGGACGCCGACGGGTACGCGAGTCGGACGTTCTTCTTTCCGGCGCAGGGTCGAGACGGATATGGTAGCCCCAGGTGGGCCGGACGCGCGAGGAAGACGGGCTTGGCACAACCCCAGGAGAACCCATGTCCGAGGCAGAAGACGCACTCCCCTTCGTTCAAGTCGACGCGTTCACGGATCGCCCGTTCGCCGGAAACCCGGCGGCCGTGCTGGTGCTCGAGAATCGGCTGGGCGACGACGCGATGCAGGCCATCGCCGCCGAGATGAACCTTTCGGAGACCGCCTTCACGGGCCTGGACGATCAGGGTCGACGCTGGCTGCGCTGGTTCACCCCCGCCGTGGAGGTACCCCTGTGCGGGCACGCTACGCTGGCAACGGCCCACGTTCTGTTCGAGGGCGGCGAACCCGGGCCGCTGCGCTTCGAATCCGCCAGCGGCCCACTGACCGTGCACCGGGAGGACGGCCGGATCCGCATGGACTTCCCTTCGGACCCGCCCGCTCCCGCAACTCCGCCGGAGGGGCTCTTCGAAGGGTTGGGTTGCGCACCCAGCTCCCCGGCCCTTCGCAGCCGGCACGTCTGGCTTGTGCGTGTCGAGGACGAAACGACATTGCGGAGCCTGCGACCGCGCTTCTCGGCTCTCGGCGCCGTGGACCTGGGTGAAGGGGGACTAGGCGTCACGGTCACCGCCCCCGGCGACGGGCCGGTGGACTTCGTCTCGCGCTTCTTCTGCCCCTGGGTCGGCATCGACGAGGACCCGGTGACGGGCCTGGCCCATACCGTGCTGACCCCCTACTGGGCCGCGGAGCTCGGGCGCGAGACGATGGAGGCGCAACAGGTCTCGGGCAGGGGCGGTGCGCTCACCGTGCGGCTCGATGGCGCCCGGGTGCAGCTGAGCGGGAGCGCGGTGACGGTCTGCAGGGGAGAGATCGTGGCTCCGCTCCCCAGCTGACCCAACGCGCGACGGGCGCGGCCCCCGGGGCCGAGCCCACGGCGGCCGACATGGGGCGGGGGGGTTCTCGACAGCCTTCTAGTGTGGTGCTAGAAGGTGGCCTTGAGGCTCAGGTAGGCCTTCCCGGTGTCGTTGGAGCGGGCGCCGCGCTCCAACGCGAGGCTCTCGTAGTCGTAGTCGAAGTTGACTCCGACCGATATGACGCTGGTGAGCCGATAGTCCACGCTGTTGAGCGACCGAAACGTGAAATTCGACGCCTGGCCGAGCTCGGGACTGTAGAAGGTGCGAGTGTCGAACGACAGGCGCTCTCCCTCGCCGAAAGCGTGCCGGAGGCGGAGTCGGAATGAGGCGCGAGCCAGCAGATCGCTGCTGGGGCTCGATGAGGTCTGCTCGTGCGGGAACGTCTGCTCTCCCAGCACCGCTCCGCTCAGGTCGATGCGGGTGGCCCCCGCGTCGATGAACGTGTGCTTCAGGCCGATCCCGCCGTTGTAGCGGAAGTCGATGCGCTTCTCGAAGCTCTGCTCACCCGTCGCGAACATGAAGGGACTCCACCTGGCCTGCGGGGCCCAGTCCAGCGAGGCGCTCCCGAGCCACGAGCGACGGCTCACCACGGACGCGCCCGTCTCCGCGTCCTTGGTCTCGCCGTAGTCGAAGCGGAGAGCGGCTGACAGCTCGTATGCGCTGTCCGTCTTCTCGACGGCGGCGCCTGCGGTGAACGCGGTCTGATCGACCTCACCGAAGAACACGCTGCCACCGGCCTCGATGTCCCACTCCCATGCGTCCTGAGCCGCAAGGCCGGCGCCTGGGAGCATGGTGGCGACGAGGGCGACCATCGGCATCAGTCCTAGAGGGCGCATCATGTGATCCTCGGTGGTGGTGCCACGACTTCCGAAGGGTACGACGCCATGGCCCCGACGAGCCGATGTCCACGGCTCGACGGGAGTCGGGTCCGGGCGACCCGCGGGGCATCAGCGCGCGGATTCGATCGTGTCGGACCAGGTCAGGATGAAGTCGCCCAGGGGTGAGTTGTCGCCATTGGCCGAATTGGCGGCCAGGTGAACGGTAACAGGCCCGCCGGAGGCGGGAGCCGTCCAGGTAAACGTCCAGGACACGACCGCTCCCCCCGCTGAGCCGACCTCCGTCTGGCGCACATAGTACACGGGCGTAAGCCCCAGGTAGCTCACCTGTGCGCGCTCGCCGACAGCCGCCAGCGCGCCCGCCTGGACACCTGGCGGCGGAGATCCGGTGAAGCGGAACGCGGCTTCGAACCCGGCGCGTTCCATGCCCTCGCTGGCCAGGACAACGGTCAGGAGATACGTCTCGCCCGGCTCGTACAGCTCCGGCAGGCCGCTCAGCTCCACCTGTCCGCTCCCGTCGGCGTCGAGCTCCAGCTCGTTGTGGCATACGTGACAGGTGGGCTCCCCGAACCCACCGGTGTGGCCCAGAGGCGGCCCCTCGGCGTGGGGCGCTGGCGTTGGGGCGAACCCCACCACCATGAGCGATCCCAGGATGGCCCCCGTCTGGAGGGCCGCCCCGGGGAGGTTGGGCAAGCTCAAGCCAGCCTACTGACGGTCCGTCACGTTTTCCCGCTTCGGCGGCAGGTTGGCCCGGCCGATCGTGTTCGCGTCCGTGCCGAACCAGACCACGTCGGTCTCGGGGTCGAAGTACATGTGGCGTATCGAGCCTCCACCACTGCCGACTTCCGTCACGCTGAAGAACTCTTCCGTCTCCGTGTCGAAGCCCACGAAGCGGTTCGGCTGAAGGCCTGTCTCGACGAACCAGACCCGGTCGTCCTCGTCGATGGCCACCCCGTAGGGACGCGAGTCCTCTCCGCCGGGATTGGGCCACTCCCGGACCTCTCTGGTCTCCGGGTCGAGCCGGCCGAGGTATCCTCGTGCGTAGTCCACGTACCAAACGATGTCGTGGGAGTCGATTACGAGGCGTCGGGGCCGCGCGCCTTCGGGCAGCTCGTACAGGTCGAGCTCCATCTCGTCCTTGTTCACCCTGGCCAGGAGGTTGGTGTTGAAGAGCGTGGCCCACGCCTCGTTCTCGGAGCTGACCTTGATCCCGTAGGGTCGGCTGCTGGGCGAGCGGCCGCCCTGGACCTCCGGGGCTTCGACCAGCCGAGTCTCGCGGGTCGCCTTGTCGAAGTAGCCGATGAAGTTCCCGCCCTGGACGGTGAACCAGAAGTTGCCGTCGGCGTCGTGGATCAGCGTGTGGGGGTCCCGGGCCCGCTCGTCCGGCATCATGAACTTCTCGATGTCACCCGTCTCCGGGTCGAGTCTGCCGAGGTGCGAGGCTCGGTTGCCGGTGTACCAGACCGTCCCGTCGGGATCGACGACCTGGTTGTGGGGACCGGCGCCCTCCTCGAGGTCGAACCTGGTGAAGTCGCCAGTGGCCGGATCCAGGAACGCGACGTAGTCGGAGCGCTGGCCCACGAACCAGACCCTGCCGTCAGGGCCCACCATGGGATCCCGGGGACGGCTCTGGGCCCACGGAACCTCCCATTCGTCGATCTCGATTTGCTGCTGTGCCGTGACGTCTTGCGGCGAGGCCGGAAGCGCGAAGGCCACGGCCGCTGCGAGAAGGAGCAGGCGCTTCATGGCGGATCTCCTCTTGTGGGATCTCGAGATTGCCGGTTCCGGGTAGACACGCGGCAGGGTCGAAGTGCTGGCCTCAGCCGTCCCCGGCTCCGGACGACGGCGCCAGCCCCTCGAGCGGCACGGCCTCGTCCAGCAACATGACGGGGATGTCGTCCCAGACGGGGTAGAGGACCTGTCCATCTTCCCGAACCAGCCCCTGCTCCAACTCCCGCTCCACGACCTGCCCACCGCGGTTCTTCAACCGCCCCGCGGCGACCTCCGCGTTCAACCGGCCCAGCAGCGCGTCGTCAGCCAATCGAAGGGCCTCTTTTGTCTCGGGACAGACCAGGATGTCCAGCAGCTCGGGGTCGATCAACGCGGGGCTCCGCTGGAAGGGTTTTTGTCTCAGCCTGCGTGACACTTGACTGTATCATGGTGCTTCGCTCGTCGCGAGCCTGCCGCCGCCGCCCGTTTGCACGTGCACGGTCTGGGTCGGGAAGGCGAACTCGATCCCGGCGTCTTCGAAGCGTCGGTAGAGCTCCAGGTTGATCCCCTGCTGCGTTTCCATCAAGGAGAAGTAGTCCGGCACGGTCATCCAGAACACGGTCTCGTAGACGAGGGAGAAGTCCCCGAACGACTTGAAGTGACTGCGGTCGAACCGGGTGTTCTCCTGAGCCTCGACGGCCTCCCTGATCATATCCGGGATCCGCGCGAGCTTGTCGGCCGGCGTACCGTAGACGACCCCAACGTCGAACGCCGCCCGCCGCTCGTCCATGCGCTTGTAGTTGCGGATCCGGCTCGACAGCAGGTCGGAGTTGCCGATGACCAGCTGCTCGCCGGTCAGGGACCGGACCCGCGTGGTCTTGAGGCCCACATTCTCGACAGTGCCCATCGCATCGCCGACGACGATGTAATCGCCCACGACGAACGGCTTGTCGAGCACGATGGAGAGGGATGCGAACAGGTCACCCAGAATGTTCTGTACGGCCAGGGCCACGGCGATGCCGCCCACGCTGACGCCCGCCAGAAGGGCGGTGATCTCGATCCCCAGCGTGTCGAGGGCAATGAGCGCGATGATCCCCCAGATCCCCACCCGCACGACGAACCTCAGTGCCCCCATCGCAGTCGCCATACCGGGGTCTTCCTCTCGGACCCGCTTCCTGTACCGCTTCAGGCCGTAGTCCACCAGCGACGTCCCCCAGTAGCCCGTCTGGAACAGGAGGCCGAGGATCAGCACCGCCCGGATCCAGCGCCCTGCCATGTCCGACAGCGTCAGGAACTGCGATCCCGCCCAGACCGCAACGATCAGGACGAACAGCAGCTTGGTGCGATCGACCAGATCCGCCACCAGGTCATCGACGTCGTTGGCGGTCCCCGCGGCGAACTTCTTCATCCGGCGAGCTACGACCGCCACGACGATGCGCATCACGATGATGACCGCGAGGCCAGTGCCGACGGCCGCGGTCCATCGGCTCAGGGGATTGCCCAGGAGCTCCGTGTCCCAGAAAGACATGATCTCATCCTTCTCGAGTGGATCCTCCGGGCGCGTTCGAAGTATGACGCTGGCGCCCGCTGGAGAGCCGTTCCGCGCTGGCGAAGGAGCCGCTCCGGGTCGCCCGGTGGGGACGCCTGAGATCCAATGGCGACCCGCGGGCGGGAGCAGCGCCGATGAAGGCGGCGGATTGCTCGGTCACGTGACACTACACATGCAGACAACCGGAAACCATACCATGGGCGGCAAGAGCGTTCCCAACTTTCGAGCGGCCCTACGGCGCTACAACCTCCTCTTTGCGCCGAGCCGGGTCGCTCTGGGGTTCGTCCTGCTGGGACTCACGAGCGGCTGTGGCTCGGCTGCCGGCGCCGGTGCCGAGGTTGGAACCGAAGAGGACGAGTCCGTACGGACCTCGTCCGCCATCGTCGGCGATGAGGCAGGGATGGCGGACGATCAGGAAGGTCCTGGCCGCGGCATGGCCTGGGTGATTCTGGGGGCCGATACCGTGACCGCCGAGGTCGCGGCGTCCGCGGAAGAGCGGCGGCAGGGTCTCATGTACCGTGAGGAGCTTCCGGACGGCACCGGCATGCTGTTCGTGTTCCCCGACGAGGCCGTTCGGTCCTTCTGGATGCAGAACACCTACATCGCCCTGGACATCGCCTTCCTCGACTCGCGCACCCGCATCGTGGACATCAAGCAGATGGAGCCCGAGAGCACGGAGCTCCACGATTCATCGGCACCGTCGATGTTCGCGCTCGAGGTCCGGAAAGGCTGGTTAGAGGAGAACGGCATTCGGGTGGGCCTCCAGGCCGAGATCGTCTTCGGAGCTCGATAGTCCCTTCGTCGGCCTCGACTCGTTTGCCCAGGTCGGGGCGGCGAGGCTCGACCGGGTCGTTGCGGGTGCTGAGCCGCTAGAGGTCCCTCACCTCTCGGAGCACCTCCAGCAGCGCCTCGACGTCCCCGGAATCGTTGTACAAGTGGGGCGATACCCTGAGCGAGCTGCCGCGGAGCGAAACGATGACGTTCTTTCGAGCCAGCGCGTCCCGGACCGCCCGCAGGTCCAGGCCGGCCGGCATCCTGACGCCGAATAGATGCGGAGAACGATAGGCCGGCTCCTCCACGCCGTACCCCAGCTCCGCGGCCTCTACCAGCATGTCCCGCGTGAGGTCCTCGGTGTAGCGCTGGATTGCCTCGGGCTTCCACTCCAGCACGAGCTTCAGCGATGCGACCTGCATGGGCACCAGCACGAAGTTGCTGCGCTCACCCACGTCGAAGCGGACCGCCCCCGGTTGGTACTCGTCCACGTACTCGACCAAGCCCTTGAAGTCCTCGCTGCCCTTGCGGGCGATCCACGTCTCCTCGAGGGGGATGCCGTCATCGAATCGGGGACCGAAGTAGCTCAGGGCCACGGCGTACGGGCCCAGCAGCCACTTGTAACCTGCGCAAATGAGCGCGTCCGGCTGCACCGCCTCCACGTCGAAAGGGACGGCTCCCACGGACTGCGTGCCGTCCACCACGAGGGCCGCACCCACGTCCCGCGCTCGGGCGCCGATGGCCTCGAGGTCGAAGCGCGTTCCGTCGGTCCAGTGGACGCTTCCGAGAGCCACCACGGCCGTATCGGGCCCGATGGCCTCGAGGAGGCGGGCGTTCCACTCCCTCCCCCGCTGCTCGGTGTCGGGCGGATCCACCATTACCGCGATCCCTCCCTGCCGGGCTGCGGCGCTTCGCCAGCTGTACACGTTGCCGGGGAACTGCTCTCCCGCCATGACCACCTTCCGGCCAGGACCGAGGGACAGGTTCCGGCACGCGGTCGCGACTCCGTACGACGCGGACGGCATGATGGCGACTCGTCCCGGATCCGAGCTCACGAGCCGCGCGAACAACGACCGTAGCTCGTCGCTGTCCCGGAAGAAGTCCTCCGGTACGATTCCGACGGGATTGCGCTTCCGGCGCAGGCAGCGGATTCCGACCTCCTCGGTGACCCGCGGTAACGGACCCATGTACGCACAGTTGACGTAATGGAGATCTGGTGGAAGGCTGAAGGCGTCCTTCTGGCTGAGCATGGATGTCCGGGTCGGGCTGAAGGGGGTGTGGCCTCGCACGGCGGCACCCTCCTCGAGCGGAGGCCGACGCCGAGGTGGCAACCTACGGCCGAAGTCCGCGAGCGACCAAGTGGCGGACCGCTGCTGCGACGCACGACAACCGATCGCGGCAGCCGTCGCCGACAACAGCGGTAAGCAGGCTAGAAAACGGTAACCGCTCCGTCCTGAATCCGGAGATGATCGTGCGGTTCTTTCGCCGTCGGAAGAAGCAAGGCGCCTACGCGAATCCCCGTCATTGGTGGGACAAGGTCTACGACGCCATGCACCCCCACTCCGCCAGTGGGCACATCGGCCTCACGGTCGAGCAGAACCTCGCGGAGTTCGAGGTTCGCTGGGACGTGGTCGGAGGAGCGGTGGAACGGTTCAGGAGCGCCGACCATCATACGCTCCTGGACGCCGGGTGCGGAAACGGCCTGTTCACCAGCCGCTTCCTGGAGATGGGCTTTGCCGTGACGGGCTTCGACTTTTCGAGCCGGGCCATCGCCGCCGCCCGCCGCCACGTCGGCCCGGAGGTGGAGCTCCACGTGGCCGGCGTCGACACCTTCAGCGTCGACAGGACTTTCGATTTCGTCGTGAGCTCGGCCGTGATGATGGTGATTACGGATGACGTCGTCCACGCCGACGGCCTCCGGAACCTGGCCGGGATGGTGAGTCCGGGTGGCCATCTGATCATCGAAGAGTACCTGGTGCCCCACCATGAGGTGTCGTCCGGTCCGCCGACCGCGTCCGAGATCGTACGTTGGCGGTCGCTGGCCACATACGAGGAGCTGTTGGCGGAGTCGCCTCTCGAGCTGGCCGACAAGGTCGACTTCACGACCCCCCACGGGCAGCAAGATCGGTGTGTCCTCGTCTACGCCCGGCCCAGGGTTGGCTGAGGATTCCGGCGAGCGGCCGCCGCCTGTCCACGAGTCGGGGAGCCGCAACCGTGGCGAGCGGCTCGGGAACGCGCCAGGCTAGCGTATGGACCAGAACGTCGTAAGGGTGGCCCGCGTCGTCCTGTGGGCGGGGGTGGCGGCGGGGACGCTCGCCCTTCTCTACGCGCTGACCGACGTCGAGGGAAAGCTGGCAAGCCCAGGAAGCCTGGTCCTCTTCTACCTGGCGCCGGCGCTGCTGGTCGGCGCCATGGTCCTGACCTTGCGAGCGTCTGGAGAGGTGCAGGTCAACGTCGCGCTCCTGCTGATCTCCACCGGATTCGCGGTCTACGGAGCAGAGGCCGTCCTCATGTACCTCGTGCGGCCTCGCGACACGGCCGGCTTGCCGGCGGCGGTCGCGGACTCCGCCTGCCCGGTGGGACTCGAGTATCGACCGTGGTGCCTCCAGGTTGTCGCGGCGGGCGGAGAGTTCGATCCTCGCACCAAGCTCCAGGTCATCGAAGACCTCGAAGCCACCGGACGAGCTGCCTTGCCGAGCTTCGACGCGCAGAGCGTCGAGAAGGCCCCGCCGCTCCTTGTCCAGGGCCGTGAGCTGCTTCCTCTCGCCCCAGGGGTCGCCGGGCGCCTCATGGTCCTCTGCAACGAGTGGGGGGATTGGTTCTGGTACGAGGCCGATGAGCGCGGCTTCAACAACCCGCCCGGCCTCCATCGCCCGGACTCCGTCCGGGTCGCGCTGGTGGGTGACTCCTACGTGGAGGGGTGGTGCGTGCCACCTGAGCAGACCGTGGCCGCCGCGCTCCGCTCCCGGATCCCGGCCACGGTGAGCCTGGGCGTGTCGGGCAGCGGGCCACTCTGGCAGCTGGCCGTGCTCCGTGAGTACGCGCAGCCCCTTCGGCCCGACCTCGTGGTCTGGTTCTTCTACGAGGGCAACGACCTGTTGGACCTGGCGGGAGAGCGGGATCAGGAACTTCTCGTGCGGTACCTCGAGCGTGGCTTCGCCCAGGGTCTCGGCGCCGCGCGGCCGGCGCTGGACCAGGCCCTCGTGAGCTGGGTCCGCGAGCTTCGGGAGCAGGAGGTGGCGAGACGGCACGAGTGGACCGAGGCGCGCGAGCAGTGGCGAGGTCAGCTCCGCAATCACCCCCTGCTTCGTTGGCTCAAACTGTGGGAGCTCCGTCAGGCGATCGGAAGGATCGGCGTCGAAGCGGTCCCGGAGCCACACCCATGGGATCCCGACCTGTTTCGGGCCATCCTGGAGCGAGGCCGCGATGACGTGGGTTCATGGGGGGGCGAGTTGGTCATCGCGTATCTACCGGCCCGGGAGCGGTTCTCCGACGACGCTGGTCCCAACCCTCACCGCGACGAGATCCTGGCCCAGATCGCCGCCGCGCAGGTCCCCCTCGTCGACATGGCACCCGTCTTTGCAGGCCACCCGGACCCCCTGTCGCTCTTCCCGTACCGCGTGCTCTCCCACTACACGGAGGAGGGGTACCGTCTCCTGGCCGATAGCCTCGCGGCCTGGATCGAGCGAGCGGAGAGCGCCCGACCCGCGCCGCGCCAGAACGAGCGGTAGCCCGGTCGGCTCTGGACCTGCCCTCCCGGAAGCGCCGCCCCAGGGCTGCTGCCGCCCCACCAGAGCCACCAGGCCCCTGACGGCGTAGTCCGGGCTAGGAGCGTCGACTCGCTTCGCCGGGCGCCGCACGCCAGAACGCGAGGCCCACGATCGCGAAGCCTACCAGGTCGCTCACCCACCCGGGCATCATCAACGCCAAAGACGCCAGACCGAGGAAGACGCGCTCCCAGAGAGCCAACGGACGTCGCGCGAAGCCCATGGTGCTCGCCGCCAGCGCGATGACGCCCACGACCGCCGTGGCCAGGGCCACGAGGATCTCGGCAATGCCCCCATCCAGCAGCAAGGGGGGGCCGTACACGAACATGAACGGAACGAGGAAGCCCGCGGCCGCCAGAGTCATGGCATACCCGGCGGTGCGGAGGGGCGGCGATCCGGCGATTCCGGACGCCGCGTAGGCGGCGAGGGAGACGGGCGGCGTGACGTTCGAGATGCAGCCGAAATAGAAGATGAAGAGGTGCGCCGCCAGCAACGGTACGCCCAGGTCGACGAGCGCCGGCGCCCCGAGCGCGGCCAGCACGACGTAGGCGGCCGTCGTGGGCAGGCCCATGCCCAGCACGATGGATCCCGCGGCCGTCAGCAACAGGGCGATCGGCAGCTGTCCGCCTGAGACGGTCACGATTAGCTCCGACATGCGGAGCCCGATCCCGGTCAGGGACGCGACGCCCACTACGATTCCCGCCGCTGCACAGGCGGCGGCCACCTGGACGGTCCCGCCGGCCGCGGCTACGACGGCGCGCCTCAGGTCCTCCGCCGAGGGGCGTGTGCGACGGCCCAGGAAGGCCACCACGGCTGCACTGGATACACCCCAGAAGGCCGCCCGCATGGGCGATCGACCCATGACCAACAGCAGCACGATGGCTCCAAGCGGGATCAGCAGATGGAGGCGCGGCAGGACCGGCTCCCGCTCCCCCTCACGGTCCGGCTCCAGCCCCATGCGCCCGGCCCGGAAGTGGATGGCCATGACCACGGCGACGTAGTACAGGACCGCCGGAATCACCGCCGCCGCCGCCACCTCCACGTACGGGATGTTCGTCCAGGTGGCCAGGATGAAAGCGCCGGCGCCCATGACGGGTGGCATGAGCTGCCCCCCCGTGCTCGCCGCGGCCTCGATGGCCCCGGCAAAGTAGGGCCTGAACCCGGCGCGCTTCATGAGCGGAATGGTGAACGTACCGGTCGTCACCACGTTCGCCACGGCGCTCCCGGACAGGGAGCCCATGAAGGCGCTGCCGATGGCCGCCGTCTTGGCCGGTCCCCCTCGCGTTCCCCCGGCCACCCGATTGGCCAGACCGATGAGCAGGGTTCCGCCGCCCGCCACGTCCAACACGGCGCCAAACAGGATGAACAGATAGACGAAGTCGGCCGAGACCCCCAGTGGTACGCCCCAGATCCCTTCGGTGGAGAGGTACAGGTGCTCCACCAGCCTGGTCGCGCCGTACCCGCGGTGAGCCAGCGCCCCCGGCAGGTAGGGACCGGCCGCCGCATACACCAACGCCAGGACGGCCACGGCGACCAGGCCCCACCCCGTGGTTCGCCGGGTGAGCTCCAGTACCACCAGGACGCCGAGCACGCCGAGGGCCAGGTCGGCCCCCGTCGGAGAGCCCGTCCGGCGAACCAGCTCCTCGTGCTGGGTCACCAGATAGAGGAAGCTCACGACCGACGCCACGACGAGCAGGGGCGCGAGATAGCCAGCCCACCGGCTCCTCACGCCTCCCTCACCCGTGGCCGACCTCCGGACCCCAAGGCCCAGGAAGCCCATCGAGGCCATGAGCGCCAGGTGCACGGGCCGCTGGACCAGCGCGGTGAAGGGCGCCACCCCCGCCGCGTAGAGGTGGAAAGCGACCGCGGCGACCGCCAGCGCCGAGATCAGCGGGCCGGCAGCGCGGGAGAGCCAGCTCTCCCGCGTCACGCCCGTCTCGTCAAGGGCCACGCTGTCCGACGCCGTTCGGAACCCTGGAGACGAGCCTACGGTTCGAGGCCACACCACGCGACCGAAGCGGGCCCGGACGCCGCCATGTCGTCACGCTAGCCGCCGGCACCGGACCACCCCGGACCGCGCACCACACGCCCCGGCGTGGCCCCCGTATGCTCGCCGTCGGCCAGGACGAGGGTGCCGTTGACCAAGACGTGGACGACGCCGGTGGAGTATTGGTGCGGCTCCTCGAACGTAGCGTGGTCGCTGATCGTCTCGGGGTCGAATACAACCACGTCGGCATAGTACCCCTCCGCCAGCAATCCCCGATCACGAATTCCCAGATTCGTCGTCGACAGGGAGGTCAATCGGCGGATCGCTTCTTCGAGGGGGATTACGCCCTTTTCCCGCACGTACCTGCCCAGGAGGCGTGCGAAGTTGCCGTAGGCGCGGGGGTGTGTGCTCTGGTCCGTGAAGGGCGGCTCCGTGGCCATGGAGGCTGCATCGGAGTCGAAAGAGACCCAAGGCCGTGCGATCTGTTTCTCGATGTTCTCTTCGGACATGAGAAAGTAGACGACCTGGACACGGGTGCCGTCCTCCACCACCAGGTCCATGGCGGTCTCCTGCGCGGACTTCCCTCGCTCCGCCGACACGTCGGCCAGGGTACGGCCGATGTAGTGCCTCAGCTCGGCGTTCCTGAACCCCACCAGCAGCGTGCCCTCCGGCCCGGCGGCCTGCATCAGGTTCTCCCAGTCGTTCTGGTCGGCTACCATCTCTTCGGCGACGCGCGCGCGGACACCGGGATCCCGCAGCCGCTCGGCCCAGGCGTCGTAGCCGCCCTCCTGGACCCAGGGAGGCATGGCGGCGTCCAAGCCGGTCGACCCCGCGGGATACGTGTACATGTCGGCCGTGATGCGGAGCCCCTCGGCCCGGGCCGCCTCCACCATCTCGATCACCCGGTCCATCTTGGCCCAATTCTTCTGGCCGCCGGCCTTCAAGTGGTAGATCTCGGCGGGCAGCCCCGCCTCTCTCGAGATCGTGATGAGCTCGTCGACCGCCTCCAGGAGCTGGTTCCCCTCGCTCCGCATGTGGGAGATGTACATCCCTCCGTACTCGCCGGCGACGGCGGAAAGCGCGATGAGCTCCTCCGTGTCGGCGTAGAAGGCCGGCGCGTAGATCAAGGAAGAGCCGATGCCCATGGCCCCTTCCCCCATGGCAGCATGGACGAGCTCCAACATCCGTCCCAGCTCGTCCTCCGTGGGCGGGCGATCTTCGTATCCGATCTCGTGGACCCGGGCGGTGGTCGCGCCGAGGAACGAAGCCACGTTCGGGGCCACGCCCTTCGTCTCGAGGAAGTCCAGATACTCCCCGAGCGTGGTCCACGGCACCTCGAGCTGACCTCCGAGGAGCTCGGCCGCCGCCTCCTCCGACCCCACGAAAGCCGCGAAGTCGTCCAGGAAGTCAACCTTCATCTCATCGTTCAAGGGACCCATGGAGGCGCCTTCGCCGAACACCTCGAGGGTCACGCCCTGCCGTATGTCTCCCTGGGATCGGCCGTCGACGATCAGCGACTCCGTGGCCCACGACAGCATGTTCACGAAGCCTGGAGACACTGCCATGCCCGAGGCGTCGATGGTGGTGGCGGCCTGGGCACCCGACAGGTCGCCCACGTCGGCCACACGGTCGCCCACTATGCCCACGTCGCCCGGGTAAGGCGTCTCACCCGTTCCGTCGTAGACGATGCCCCCGCGGATGAGCACGTCGTAGCGGGGCGCATCCGCGCACCCTGCCGCCACCGACAACAAGCAGGCGAGGATCAGCCGAAGTCGTTTCATCGTCCCCTCGGGGATTGCGGTTCATGGGGGTGCGGTCGGCGCATCCCCCCGGGCAGCCGTGAGACACTCGACTACCGGTTCGCCACCAGCGCGAGCACCTCTCCCTCTGGGCTCACGGCGAGCCGCGTGATCTCCCGGAGCCCTTGCGGGGCCAGGTCCACCACGAAGCGCCACCCCCCCTCAGGGGTCCACGTGTGGAGCTCGGAGCCCTCGGCCATCAGCAAGACTCCGTCGGGGGTCCAGGCGTGATCCTGGCTGCCTTGTCGAGCCGGCACCAGGGTGGTCGTCACTCCGGTCGCCACGTCCACTGCCCGGATGGTGGCGGTGCCATTTTCGTCGAACTGCACGAAGGAGATGGCTTCCCGGTTCGGGATCCGGTGCAGGGATCGGCCGACTCGCTCCGCCACGATCCTCGCCCCTCCCGACTCCACGTCGACCAGTTGCAGGGTCGGAGGATCCCCCAGCACGAACACCGCCACCACAGTCTCCCCCGCCCAGGCGTGGTAGCCGACGGGCGCCACGTCCGCAATGACCAGCTCGGGGTGGTCGCCGTCTCGGTCGAACCGCCAAAGGCGTTGGGTGGAGTCGGACTCTACACGAACGACCGAGATCGAGCGCCCGTCCGGCATAAGCGCTGCGGAGTACTCGCTCTCGGGCGCCGTCCGGGCGAAGGGCTCCGTGACGGTGGACTCGAGGTCGGCCCGCCAGATATCCGCCTGACCTCGACCGTCCACCGAGGTATAGAGCAATACCCGTCCTCCAGGGAGCAGGTGGGGCTGGTTGTCGTACCCCGCCCGGTCGGTGACCCGGCGGACGGGCCCGAGGCTCAAAGCCCCCTCGCGGTCGGCGAGATCGGCGACCCAGATGTCAGTCCCCCCCGGCCCCTGGAGCGCTGCCACCGCGTCCCTACGGTACGACGTCGGAATATCCAGGACCGTCAGTCCATCCTGGCCTTCCGATGAGACCCATAGGGATCCCCCATCCGGGTGCACGGCCATGACGATGGGAATCTCCGGCACGGGCACGCGCTCGACGACCTCGAAGGTGGTGAGGTCGATCACCGAGATGTCGTGACTGGCCGTGTTGTTCACGAACGCCACCCGGAGAACGGGTGACACCACCACGGAGAAGGGCTCGTCGCCGATGCCCCGACGCACCTCGCCCACGACCCGGCCGCCGTCGATGTCCACGAGCGCGACGCGGTCCTCGCCCCGGATCGCCACGGCGTAGAGGGTATCGCCGGGCAGTACCGCCCCTCCGCTGGGTCGATCACCGACCTCGAGCTGCCAGACCGCCTGTCCCGCAGCGACGTCCACCCGAGTGACCGTGCCGTCATCATAGCCGGGCACCAACGCCACACGGCCGTCCGCCGTGGCGGACGGCGGAAACGGCCGCTGACCCACGGGAACCGACGACTCGAGCTGGAACGCCCCGGCATCGACCACCAGCAGTCGGTCCGTGGCCTCCGAGCTGACCAGTAGGCGTTGTCCGCGAAAGGGCCCGAGCAGGAGCGACGGCGCGCCACCCACGTGCAGCTCCTCCAGCAAGGCACCGGCGCTGGCGCCGATGCGTGCCAGCCGATCGGAGCCGAAGCGCGACACCACCAGTGACGAGCCACCGTCCAGGACCGCCAATCCGAGCGGTGTTCCCGGCACCTCCAGGTACGTGCGCACCTGTGCGGTGCCGCTGTCCAGGATCGTGATACGATCCGAACCGGCGGCTGCCACGTAGGCGCGCGCACCGTCGGGCGAGAAGACGATCTGGTGGGGATTCAGGCCCACCTGAACCGTCACCCGCGGGGTCAGGCCGGGAGACTGGCCGGCCAACGTCACGGCGCCGAGGGGTGCAAGCCCCGCGGTCGCCGCAAGCACTCCCAGGAGGGTGGGCCAACGCCGTCGCGTCATCGGATCCGGCTCTCCAGCGCTCGTGTTCACTGCCGAGAGACCCTCGGCGGCGCTTCACAGAGCCTTCGGACGCGCTCCGGGCACGGAGCGCGATCCAGGTCGCCTTGGGGCCAGGCCCCCGCTCTGGGGGGAACGGCAAACATATGTCCCCACCGCGCCCTCGGTCGAGTGGATCAGCGCAGGGCCATGATGACCGCCACGACCATGGTCACGAAGACCACGAGTCCGAGAACGACCGCAGCTGCGCTACCCCACGACCGCTTCGGATCGATCTTGCTCACGCCGAGGGCCACGAGCACCCAGCCCCAGAGGCCGAAGAGGTCGAGCCAGCCCAGGGCGGAAGAGAGCCACCCCTCGTCCAGAAAGGGTAGAAAGGTGCCAACGCTCAACCGCAGCTGCAGGTCCGCCGCCTGGATCTTCAGCGGCACGAGTGCCAGGGCGCTCACCGCGGGAACGAGGAAGGCATGCGTCACCACGGCGAGGTGCTGCCGGTAGCTGCCCTGACCACCCAGGACGAACGTGAAGATGAACGCCACGACCCCGGCCATGAGGGCCGTGATGATCGGACCGACCACCAGGGCCACCAGCGACCCGGCTATCCGAGCGAGGTTGGAGGCAGTCGACAGATCGTCCGGCACGGGGCGGCCCGCTCGCAGTAGCTGCTCCCGTATCCCCACCTCGTACAGCTCGGTGGGCACGAGGACGGCGGCGGCGGCTCCGAGCACCGCGCCCAGCAACAGGGCACCGGCCCAGGCCGGGTCCCGGGACAGCCGCTCGAAGAGCTCGCCCGGGGACAGGAACACGGCAAGAAGGCGTCGGGGCAGTGACGGCAGGTGCGGGTCCTGATCCGGCATCGGCGGGCGTCCTCTCGGTGGGGGCGGATCCGGCGGCTCTGCCTCAACTACGCGCCCGACGAGCCATTCTTCAAGGCCCAGGCCGGTAGCCCGCGTCGGCCCGAGGCGTTATCGTCAAAGTCGTTTTGGATTCGAATCCTGGATTCCACGTCAAACCAGCCCGGGGGGGCGGATGAGCTTTCGGACCAACCCCGACCGAATCCTCGAGAACATCGACAGACAGCGCAGCCGAGAGGAACAGGCACCTCGGGCCCGGACCGACCGACAGGCCGTCGGACGTGAGCTCGACACCGAGCCGCTCGGCAGCGACGCCACCAGCACCGAGCGCGTGCGACGCGTCTTCCAGCTGGTGGAGCGCGGCTATACGGCCGCCGCCCAAACGGCCGAGCTGGCGCCCCTCGCGGCCCGCTTTCGGGCCATCGGCGACATACCCAAGCACCACGCGCGCGGCGACGTCTCGGTGTCGATTCAATACCTGGACTCCCGTCGGCCGGACGACGTCGGCATGGTACCCTTCGAGATCCATCCGGACGACCTGGAGGAGATGAAGAAGGAAACCCAGACGAGCCGCCCGGACGTGAACGCGATGCGACTGTTGCGCCAGCACCTTCGGGACGGCGTCATGGCAGCCTTCAAGAAGGTGGAGCCGCGGGTCCGGGACGGCGTGCGTGAACGGGCCGACATGGGTCACGTGGCCGTTCAGGTCACCATCGACGTTCGCCCGGCTCTCTGACGGCCCCACACGTCGGTCCCATGCGCCGGGACCCTCTTGGCAATCCAGAGCCCCACCAGGGCTTTCGCTCCGCGTCCCCCCACACCGACAGTTAGATGGTGCCGCCCCTGCCCATCCAGCGGGTCGTTCTGGTGTTCCTGGACGGCGTCGGTGTCGGTCCTGCCGACAGGGCACACAACCCCTTCCTCAGCGCTCGGATGCCCTGGCTGAGCGAGGCTCTCGGGCGCATGCCGACCCTGGACGAGCCAGCCCCGGCGGGAGAGGAGGCCGCAGTGGCACCGCTGGACGCCACGCTGGGCATCGAGGGCACCCCCCAGAGCGGCACTGGCCAGACCGCCCTTCTCACGGGCCGGAACGCGGCGCGCCGATTCGGTCGCCATTTCGGTCCGTGGACACCGGTTGCGCTACGCCCGCTGCTCCAAGCCGAGAGCTTGCTGCGGGTTGCGCTGGCCGCTGGGCTCGACACGGCGTTCGCGAATGCCTACCCCGCTTCATGGCCGGGCGAGCGATCGGCGCGACGCTTGGCCGCCCCGCCCCTCGCCGCCCAATCGGCGGGGCTCCTGACACGGCACCACGAGGACCTGGCTCGGGGCGACGCCGTTGCGAGCGAGATCGTCAACACGGGGTGGCGCACGCACCTCGGGCACGTGTCCCTGCCCGACCCGTCACCCGCGCAGGCCGGAGGCAATCTCGCTCGGATCGCCCGGGGGGCGCGCCTCACGTTCTTCGCTCACTACAGCACCGACCATGCGGGACACCGTGGCGGTATGGACGGCGCCGTCCAGGCGTTGGAGCGGGTGGACGCGTTCCTGGGTGGCCTGCTGACCGCCCTCGACTCCGATACCGTTGTGCTCGTGGCAAGTGACCACGGCAACATCGAGGACACCCGCGGTGGGCACACACGCAATCCGGCGCTGGGCCTGGTCGTGGGTCCCCAGGCGCGGCAGCGGGCTACCGAGCTCGGGTCCATCATGGACGTTGCCGGGGCGGTGCTGCGGTGGCTGGGCGTTTCACCCGAGCGCCATCCGGGAGCGGCAGGCGCACCGGCACATGGAGACGCCCGCGCCTGAACCGTATCGTCAGGTGTGCAGCCGAAGCCGAAGATCCTCGGGCGCCTTCTGGTCGAAGACGCCAACGTCCCGAGCGAGGCCGTCGACGCCGCTCTGGAGGAGCAGCGCAAGACGGGGCGGCGGCTGGGCGAGGTGCTGATCGATCGGGGCGCGGTCGACGATGAGACGGTGGCCCGCTGCCTCGCCATCCAGCTCGGCCTCGCCTGTGCGGCTGCGCCGTTGCGGTTCGATCCAGACGCGGCCGGCCTCATTTCGCCGAGCATGGCCCGGGAGCGCCGGGTGCTCCCCCTGCGCACCGACGGCCGCTCTCTCAGGCTGGGCATGGCCGACCCTCTGGACCTGGAGACGGTGGACGACATCCAGTTCCGTACGGGCCGGCGGGTAGAACCGGTGGTGGTGTCCCTGAGCGCAGTGGTCCAGGGACAGGCGGTGGCGTACGGCCCCGCGGAATACTCCGGGTCCCCCGGGCCAACCTCGGACGGCGCCGTCACGGCGGCTTCACAGCAGGCTTTGGAGGCCGCGGCCCGGGCGGCCCCGATCGTGCGGCTCGTCGATGGCCTCCTCCACCGGGCCGTCGAGGAGAGAGCGTCGGACGTGCACATCGAGCACACGGGCGACGCCGTTCATGTCCGCTTCAGGGTGGACGGCGTGCTCCGGAGCATCGCGAGATTGCCCACCAGCAGCCATGCCGCCGTGGTCTCCCGCATCAAGATCATGGCCGGCATGGACATCGCGGTAAAGCGGCGCCCTCAGGACGGCGGGCTCACGTTTCGATCCGGCGGAGCCGAGCTGACGCTGCGCATCTCCACGCTCCCCGTGTCCGGCGGCGAGAAGGTCGTTGCGCGCCTGTTGGACGCCGGGGACGCGCCGGCCGGACTGGACGCCATGGGCCTGGCTCCGTCGGACCTCTCCGCGTTGCGGCGACTCGTGGCTCGAGGCGAGGGGGTGATCCTCGCTGCTGGACCTACGGGTAGCGGGAAGAGCACCACGTTGTTCGGCGCTCTGGGTGAGATCGACCGCGCCCGGCTCAACGTGGTGACGTTGGAGGATCCGGTGGAGTACCGACTGGACGGAGCCAACCAGGTCCAGGTGCGGCCGCGGGCGGGGCTTACCTTCCCAGCCGCTCTGCGCTCCGTGCTCCGTCAGGATCCCGACGTCATCATGATCGGCGAGATCCGTGATCGCGAAACGGCGGAGATCGCCATGGCCGCCGCCGTCACGGGTCACCTGGTCTTGAGCACGATCCACACCATCGACGCGCCTGGCGCCATCACCCGCCTGCTCCACATGGGTGTCCCGCCGTTCCTCGTGGCCGGGGGTCTATCGGGCGTGGTCGCCCAACGTCTGGTGCGCCGGCTTTGCCCCCGCTGTGGGGGGCGAGAAGGAGGCAGCTGTGACCGGTGCGCCGACGGGTACGACGGTCGAACAGGGGTCTTCCAGGTGCTCACCATGGACGATGCGCTACGGGAGGAGGTCGTGGGTGGCGCCGCGGCGACGACGATGCGACGGCTCGCGCGGGTAGCTGGTATGTCGCTGATGGCCGAGGACGCTCTTCGGAAGGTGGCGGAGGGCGTCACCGCACCGCACGAGGTGTCCCGCGTCGTCCTGAGCGAGCCCGGGGCTGGCCGTCCGTGCGGTCGTTGCGGTGGGGGCGTACCGGCTGGGGCGCCGGGGTGTCCGGCCTGCGGCTGCCGGCTACGGCGGGAGTGTGCTTGCGGGCGCCACCTGCGCACGGGCTGGCGATTCTGCCCGTGGTGTCTTCGACCGGCGAGATCCTGGTCCGGCCCCTAGTGTGGTGACAGCGCCACGCCTAGTAGCCCTGTGCGGCTGCCGGGGGCATGGGCCGGGCAGAAGCTCGAACGCCGAAGATCAGCGGGGCCAGGTACCACGCGGCCAGAAGCGCTACGAAGGCCCCCAGGATCAAACGCTGGCTGGGTCTCAAGCGTCGGCCGGCACCCACGGGTACGGGGCTCTGAATGGGAGCCACGCGCCTCAGCCCTCCGGACTCCTGGAGAAGCGTGCGCATGTCGGCGCCGCAGCGCCCGCAAAGGCGGAACGCACCGGGGTTGACCATCCAGCAGTGCGGGCACACCGTCGGCGGGCCGTGAGGCATGGGACCCTCTCCTGGTGGCACGATCGCTCCTTCCCCGAGCCGTTCCAGCCCAGGGCGAGCCGGAGAGGCCGCTACTTGTTGCCGTTCAGAACGTCCCGCAGCAGACGCTCCACCGGATCTCCGGCACGGGGCCAGAGGTATCGGTCAGACAGCCGGTTCAGCGCCTTGCGGACCCCACCGAAATGCTCCGAGACGTCTCGGAAGATCTGCTCCATCCCCAGCGCTTCGGCCTGGGGGCTCTCGGACGCCATGCGGTAACCCGCCGACCCCATCTGCTCGTAGTACCGGATCGGGGGAGCACCCCTCCGGCGGACGCGTGCCTGTAGATAGTCGGGGAAGAGTCCCGAGATCCACAAGGAGTAGTTGCCCAGGTGGGCCCGGAGCAGAAACGCCTTCCTTTCTCCGGCCTCACCCAGCGACGTCACGACGTCTACGAGATAGCTGAACTCCTCTTCGGCCTTCTCGGAGATCCGGTATGCCCGCCGGCCGCGACCGAAGTTCAGGACCATCGAGGACACGTAGTCCGCGAGAGCCCGGTCGTCGATCCCCCCCTCGAGCAGCGCGTGGCGGACCAGAACATAGAAGATCAAGGCTGGCGGAGCCGAGACGTCCGAGTCGGTCAGGAGGGCGTTGAGGATCCGCGGATCGTCCAGCAAGCAGTCCACGCCGTGCTCTTCGAGCCGCCTTTCGGCGCCCCTCTTCAGCTCATCGTCTCCTTTGCCCAGCAACCGAACCAGGTGCTGGGCTTCCTGACGCCCGAGCGAAGCGCGAGTCGTGGGAAGGATCATGCCTGCTCCTCCTGCCGCGTCCGACGCCTCCCTCCATACTGGAAACACCCGAATGGGTGCGTGGGTTCGCGCCGCCGTCTCCTCTTCTTGGGTTTCGGCAGGGGCGCCAGCGAATTGAAGCCGAGACTTTCCTTCTCAGGCGCTGAACACGTCCTTGCGGTCGAGCATCGCGTCGATCCGCTCCTGGTCCACCGCGACCCCGATGCCGGGTCCGTCGGGCACTCTCATGATGCCGTCGGACATCTCGAACTCCGGCTCTACGATGTCCCTCTCCCAGTACCTTCGGCTCTCGGAGATGTCCCCCGGAATGGTGAAGCCGGACAACGTGGCAAGCGCCAGGTTATGCGCCCGCCCCACGCCCGACTCCAGCATGCCGCCGCACCAGACCGCAACGCCCGCCTCCTGGCACAGGTCGTGGATGCGTTTCGAGGACGCGAGCCCTCCTACCCTTCCGGGCTTGATGTTGATGATGCGGCAGCTGCTCAGCTTCAGGGCCAGCTGTGCGTCGTCGACGGATCGGATCGATTCGTCCAAGCAGATCGGCGTGGCCAGCCGGGACTGGAGCTCGGCGTGATCGAGGTAGTCGTCATAGGCCAGTGGCTGCTCGATCATGAGGAGCCCGAGGTCGTCGAGCTCCATCAGGCGTGGCAGGTCCGTGAGCCGGTAGGCGGAGTTCGCGTCGGCCATGAGGGGAATGTCGCCGAAGCGGCGCCGAACTGCGGCGAGCATCTCGCCGTCTCGCCCCGGCTTGATCTTGATCTTGATCTTGCGGTAGCCCCGCTCGAGGTGTCCCTCGATCTTAGCGAACAGCGCGTCGTCGGTGGCCTGCAAGCCGATGCTCACACCAACGGCGACCTCCTCGCGCGCCCCGCCCAGCAACACGCGCAGCGGGACGTCCTTGGTCTTGGCTTCGAGGTCCCAGGCCGCCATTTCCAGGGCGGCCTTCGCCATCCGGTGCCCCCGGATCCAATCCACGGGAGCCAGGACGTCGGCTGCCGAATCGGGCTCCGACCCCAGGACCGCCGGGATGATGAAGGTCGCGAGGATGTGCCAGGCCGTGTCGGTGGTCTCGTACGAGTAGGACGGATCCTCGGCCGCCACGCACTCGCCCCAACCGACGTGACCGTCGCCGTAGACGGCGAGGAGCACGATGCGGCGGTCGTGCCGCCATCCGCTGCTGATCTCGAAGCGATCCCGCAGGGCAAGCGGGATCTCACGCAGCTCCACGCGTTCAATCCTCATCCAGGTTCCTCTCCATGAGCAGGTAATGGGAAACGTCCCCGTCCCGGACCAGCTCCCTGACCTCGTAGCCGCGCTCCAGGTAACGCTCGAGGACCCGGCGAGTGGCTTGGCGCCAGGCCGCGGCCAAAGCGGCGTCGTCCCGCATCAGCTCATCGACGTCAGCAGGAATAGCGATGGAAACGACACTTTCGTCCAGCCCCGGTCGCTCGTGCCCGGGCCTGGCGTGTGTCGTCCCGCTCCTGGGCGCGACGCCCAGGGCCGGAGCCGCATCTGTCAGGCCGGGGCTCGGGCGTCGCGCCCCGCCCGTCAAGCGCGTCCGAACCCGCTCCGTATCCATGAGCCAGAGGGCCACGAGGCGGTCTGTCCCGATGCCACGGTGGAGGGGGGAGTCGGTGTCTCCGTACATGTCCCGGACGTATTCGCGGGCCACGGCACCGAGCTTTTTCAGGTTCAGGTACGCGTTCCTGGATTGCAGCGGATCGAAGGTCCAGAGCATGCGGGTGACGCCCCGAGCGAGCAGCACCTCCCGCTGATGTGCCTTAAGCCGCCGTCCCAGTCCGGAATCGCGCTCTGCGGGGCGCACGGCGAGCATGTCTGACCAGTGGACGACGCCCCCCTCGTCCACGCCGGTCATCCCGAAGACGAAGCCGACGAGCCGGCCCGATTCATCGAACGCTCCAGCCGCCACACCGCCCAGCCTCTGGGCCACATGGAGGATGGCGGTCGGCACCCGCTCGCTGAACCCCTCGCCCCAGGTGGCCTCCTGGAGCGCGACGCACGCCCTGTATTCCTCGAGGGTCCGGAAGGCTCGAATCTGTGGGCCTGCAGTCGCCTTACCGGCGTTCGTCACGCCGCCTCCAGCGACAGGGACGTGCGCAGGATCTCCGCGAGGCGTGGCAGGGACCGCTTGTCCAGCACGTTGAGAGCCTCGAGACCCGTCAACTCACGCACCAGCGCCATCCCCGCATCGGTGTTCGAGGCCGTGCCTGTCACGAGCCGCGGATGGGCGTCGAAGGCGGTCATGACCCCGAGCACCGCGTACGGATCCGAGGCGCACAGGACAGTGCAATGCACGGCCGGTGTCAGAAGCTCGACGGCGACCGCACCGTTGTAGGGCTCCAGGGGGGAGGCTCCGGCCTCCACCACCGCTACATCGGCAGGCACCTCGGCCATCAGGGACAAGAGCCCGCCGACGGCCTGGCGGTATTCCTCGGGACTGCAAATGGTGGACGGGAGGCCGGCGTCCACGAAATCCACGATGCGGTCGGCGCCCGCGTCGCCCATGGCCAGGATGTCCCGGTAGCGTCCCGCCCCCGTGAGCTTGGCGCCCAGGACCCTGAGCCCCCAGGACTTGAGCATTCTCACGATGACTCGCGCGGCAGTCGTCTTTCCGGCGGACATGGACGTCCCGATGATCAGGATGGTCGGAGTCTCGTAGGCGACTCCCGCCGTGCCGCGGGCCGCGTAGTCCCGCATTCGGGCCTTGTGCCCGTTCACGATCACGTGACCCCGGTACCGCACCCGGATCAGCGGGTTCAACAGGAGGGACCGGGACGTACAGCGACCGAGGATGCCGCCCCCGCCCAGGACCTCCATGCGCCCGTCCTCGCCCACTTCCCGCCAGGTGCCAGTGGCCTCGAGAGTCGCGTACCGCTCACCCAGTGCTCCCACGATCAAGTCGCCCTCCGCCACCTCGGTCAGCCGGCCGTTGGAAAGCTCGATGGGGTAGCGATTCGCACGACTCTCCACCTCTACCACGACAAAGTCGCCGGTGTCCCACTCGGTCCGGTCCACGGCTTCGACGGCGAAGTCTCGCTCCGCGAGGTCGGAAATCCGCGTGAGGGACGAGAAGACGTAGCGCAGACTCACGACGACCCGCTACCTCCGGCTTCCTCTTCGGCCGCGCCCTGGGCGACAAACGGGGGGAGGAGCAGGAGTCCTGCGAGGAGGGCAGCCCGCTCGGCCATGCGGTCGACCCTGACGTGCTCGTGCACCGCGTGAGCCCCGTCTCCGACCGAGCCGAGGCCGTCCAGAGTCGGTGTGAAGAGGCTGGTCGTGTTTCCGTCCGAGCCTCCGCCCGCGGCCCCTTCTTCCACCGCGATCCCCAGAGCGTCCGCCACCTCCTGCGCGGCCGCCCAGAAGCGTCGGTTCCGCGGCGTGCGCTCCAGGGGGGGGCGGTCCACGCTGCCGTCGACCTCGATGCTCGTACCCGGTGTGATGGGCTGTATCGCGCGAATGGCCGCTTCCACCTCGCGACCCATGGCCATCGTGGGCACGCGCACGTCCACCACGGCGCTGCTTTCGGGCGCGACCACGTTGGGGCGGAAGCCGCCTTCGATCTGGCCGACATTGACCGTGATGCCTCGGTCCAGGTCCGTGAGGCCGTGAAGGGCCAGCACCACGTGGGAGAGCTCCTGGATCGCACTGGCGCCCTTCCCCGGATCCAGGCCCGTGTGGGCGCTCACGCCTTTGATGGTGATACGGAACTGACCGATGCCTTTTCGCGCCGTCTTGATGCGCCCCTCCTGACCCAGCGCCGGCTCCAGCACCATGGCACGGTCGGACCGGCGAGCCAGGAGCCGTATCCAGCGCTCCGACTCGAAGCTCCCCACTTCCTCGTCCGAGTTGACGAGCACCACCGGAGTTACCTGGGGCTCCAGGTCCAGCTCGTGGAGTGCCCGGAGGGCGTAGATCATCTGGGTGAGTCCGCCCTTCATGTCGAAGGCCCCGGGGCCCCGCAGGATGTCCCCCTCGAGCTCCACCGGCATGCGGTTGACGGTACCCAGCGGCCACACCGTGTCACAGTGGCCCACCAGGAGCTGGAGCCGCCGCTTCTGGACGTGGCCTTGGGGACGGGCGAAGAGGTGGCCGCCCGTTCGCCGACCGGGCAGCAGGCGTACCCGGTAGTCCACCTCCTCCAGCGACCACGCGATCAGGTCCATCACATGGCCCTGAGCCTCGGGATGAGTGGAGGGCGACTCCGCTTCCACCAGCTCCGAGAGGAACTGCGCCATTCGGGACCGCTGGGACTCGAGGTGATCGCGGACGCGGCCGAGCTCGGAGTGATTCACCGACATTGGATCAACGTTGGAAGTCCGCGGGGAAAGGAAAGGCGTGGCTCGCCTTGATCGACGCGTACCGGCCCGGCGCGACGTAGGCCAGGAGCGGCGCGTGTTGGAGCAGAGCCCCATCACTCTCGTCTGACGTCCTCAACGCCTCCGCATCTACGCGAGCCGCCACGACGCGCCCCACGATCAGGCTGTTGGGCCCAAACCCGTCGACGACCCTGTCGAGCTCACATTCGAGGAACGCGTAGGCGTCGGCCAACAGCACGCCGTCCACGGCTTCGGCCGTTATCGTAGGCAGAATCGACATTTCGGGACGATGCGCCGCCTCGTCGTCACACGGCGGCACGGCGGCGATGCTTGCCAACACCACCTGGTCCGGCCGCGGATAGCTCACCGTAAAGGCGCCCGCTCGCTGGGCGTTGTGGTACGTGGCGTGACGGGGGGAGCAGACGAAACCGAAGTAGTTCTCCCATCCCATCGGTAGCGCCAGGTGCTTGGGCGCGAGATCGTAGCCTCTCCCCTCCTTCGTGCCGATCACCACCAGGGGAGAAACCGTGAAGAACCTGTTCCAGATCGGGCGATCCACGTTCAGGGACACCGTGTGGCCATTGGGGACCGTTGTCATCGGACCTCAGCTCCTTGGCAGTGCTGCCATCGCGTTACCCTAATGAGTATGGGTCGCAGGTTTCCAGGTGTCACGAGGGGTCGTAGAACCCTGCCTCCCGGTAGCTCTCGTCCAGCAGCTCGACGGGGTGTGATACCCGGACGTCGCTCCCACGGGCCCGAAGCTCTGCGCAAATCTGCATGATGCACCCCGGGTTGCCGGTAGCCACCACGGCGGCCCCCGAGGCCAGCACGTCGGTCGTCTTGTCCCGACCGATTTCCCCGCCCAGCTCCGGATGCGTCACGCCGTAGATACCGGCACCTCCACAACACTCTGCGGCGCTTGCGAGTCGGACGACCTCGACGCCCGGAATCGCCTCGAGAATCCGACGGGGCGGCCCATCCACTCCCTGCCCGTGGAGGAGGTGGCACGGCGCGTCGTAGGCTACACGCTGGATGCGGGCCGCTCCGGGGCGCGGGCCGGCGTCTGCCAGCAACTCGGACACGTCTCGGGTCCGTGCGGAGGTAGCACGGGCGACCTCGGCGAGCTCGGCGTCATCCTCGAGCAGATGACCGTATTCTTTCATGGTCGCGCCACACCCGGCGGCGTTTGTGACCACGAAGTCCGCGCCCGCCGCATCGAACGCCCGGACGTTGGCGCAGGCGAGGGCTCTGGCGGCTTCCAGGTCACCGGCGTGAGCGTGAAGGGCGCCACAGCACCGCTGGCCTCGAGCGGCGACGACCTCGTACCCGTTGGCCACCAGGGTTCGGGCGGTGGCCTGGTTCACGTGGCCGAAAAGGCCGGCCTGAACGCAGCCCTCGAGCAGCGCCACGGTGCCCCGGCCCTCGGGCCGCGTGCGCCTACCCGCGGTGTCCGGCCGTTGTGACGGCACGCCGGCGAGGGGGGGCGTCGGAGCGGTCGCCGCCAGCATACCGATGGCGAGTCTGGCAGCAGCGAAGGACCGAGGCACGACTCGCGCTGCCCAGCCGGGCACGCCGGTGTCACGGACCCAGCGGGCGGCGGTCAGGGCAATGCGGAGCAGCGTCGGCCTCCTGAACAACGCCAGGATCGCCCGCACGAACACCCCCCGGCGGCGGACGCTGGCGGCCTCCTGCCTCGCGCGCTCGAGCAGCCAACCGTACTCCACCCCCGAGGGACACACGCTCTCGCAGGCCCGGCACCCCAGGCACTTGTCGATGTGCTCCTGGAAGGCGGCGGCGGCGGGATCCAGACGCCCCTCGGTCACCGCCCTCATGAGGTAGAGCCGGCCCCGTGGCGAGTCCGCCTCGTCACCGAGGCGAACGTACGTGGGACAGGCGGGGAGGCAGAACCCACAGTGGACGCAGCCCATCAGACGGTCCTCCTGAGCCGCCAACGCTCCCGCGAGGCTCACGGCTGCCTCCCGAGGAATGAGCGCAGCAGCCGGCCGAGTCCGCCGCCGGTGCGCCATTCGACCAGCGCTCGTACCGTCTCGAGCTTCCTGGACCCATACGGAAACCAGAAGACCTCGCGCCGGCGTCCCCACCTGTGCACGAGCATGGAGCGCGTGCGCGACATCTCCCTCAGACCCTCATCCCCCCGGTTTCGCCCGAACCCGCTCTGCCCCACGCCCCCCATGGGCAACCCGGGGACGGCGTAATGGGTGAGGACGTCGTTCACGGAAACGCCCCCCGCCCGGAGTCGACGGGCCACGGCCATGCCCCGCTCCACGTCCCGGGTCCAGACGCTGGCAAATAGGCCGAAGGCGCCGCGGTTCGCCTGCTCGATCGCCGCTTCCTCGTCGCGGACCCGCATCAGCGGCAGCAGCGGCCCGAATGTCTCGTTGGTCATCAACGTCGACTCTGGATCGACGTCTACCAGCACGGTGGGCAGCATGACGTTGGACGCTGGGTCAGCCCGACTTCCACCAGCCACCGGTCGTGCACCGCGCTCGAGTGCGTCGTGGAGCTGAGCTTCGACGATCTCGAGTTGGGGAGCCGTAGTCATGGGTCCGACGTCTACTCCGTCGGCCGAGCCGGCGCGGAGTGATCGGGTAACCGCGGAGATGCGATCCGCGAAGGCCTCGTACACGGACTCCACCACGTAGACGCGCTCCACCGATATGCACGTCTGCCCCGCGTTGAAGAAGGCCCCGAACGCAATCCCCGCGGCGGCCCGCTCCAGGTCCGCATCCTCCAGGACGATGGCCGGATCTTTCCCCCCGAGCTCCATGGTCACCGGGGTCAGACGACGGGCCGCGGCCTCCATGACCCTCCGCCCGGTTGTTGTGCTCCCGGTGAAGGAGATCTTGTCGACGTCAGCCCCCACGAGCGCAGCTCCTGTCGTCCCGTCACCCGTAACGACCTGGACCAGTCCGTTGGGAAGGTGGGCCCGTTCGAAGAGCTTCTGCGCTGCCAGGGCGGTGAGCGGCGTGAACTCCGATGGCTTGACGATGGCCGCGTTTCCAGCGAACAGCGCTGAAATCACGGGGTCCATGACAAGTATGAACGGGTAATTCCACGGGCTGATGACGGCCACGACACCATAGGGCTCACGATAGACGGCCGCCCGCTTGCCGAGCAGCCAGCCCGTGGAGACCTTGCGCGGCTTCAGGACTGCGCGGGCGGTGGCCACATAGTGGCGCAGCAGGTCGGCGATCACGGCCACCTCGGCATACGCCTCGAGCTCCGGCTTGCCGGTCTCCGCCCGGATGGTCTCGGCGATCTCCTCGCGGGCCTCGGCCAGCGCGGGAAGAAGCGCTCGCATCCGGCGGATCCGATCCTCCGTGGGGAAAGCCGCCCATTCCGCCTGGATGCGGCGGGCCCGTGCCACGGCCTCGGCGACCTCCGCCGGGCCCTGTACGGGCACCCTGCCCAGAACGCTGCCGTCGGAAGGGCGACGGACCTCGAGCACCCTCGCATCGGGGTGGCGCTCCCCACCGGAAGCCGTCATCGATCCCCCCCTCCCGTAAACCGCTCCCACGGAAGGACCCCGGCGGGATCGAAGGCGGCGCGGACACCGTCGACCAGCTGTCGAAGGGGCCCGGGGTCACCCCACCGCCCGACCTCCGCGAACAGAGGAGCCGGAGCCCGGCTCAGGGTCAGCGACCCGCCCTCCCCCTCCGCGACCCGCCGCAGATCGCGAAGGGCCTCGACGAGCTCCGCGGAAGGGCCGGAGGAGCCCGAGCGCAGCGCGGCACGGACCAGCCCGGTCGTGGCGTCGGCGACGGTCTCCACCACGCCCCGTCCAGCCAGCCCCAGGCGAGCCGAGAGCTCGTCGATGAGCGCCAGGGCCCGGCCGAGCCGCGACGGGAGCAGCATCAACCCCAGCACCACCAGCCCGCGGCGGTCCACGGAGCGCATGGCCGATCGGACCTCCGTGGCCTTCGCGGCCGGCAACCGCTGCCAACGGCCGTCCGCATCGGTGGCCTCCACGCCGGCAGCCACCGCCTCCACCTCGGAGTGAGAGCCCAGGACCCGACAGGTGACGGCAGCCCCGGCGCCTCCTCCGGGAGACGGATCCGCGAGCTCCAGGGCTGCCACGGGATTGGTCCCCAGCGCGATGCGGCGCGCCGCCCCTGCCGCGCTCTGCCCGTCCCTGCACTCGAGCAGGAGCGTGACGTCCTCCGGGGGCCTCGGGTAGAGGCGAAGCGTCGCGTCCGTCACCACACCGAGGACCCCCCATCCGCCCACCATCAAGCGAACCAGATCGAACCCCGCCACGTTCTTCACGACACGACCTCCGGGGGACAGCGGTTGACCCGCTCCCGTCACGACCCCGAGGCCCAACGCCAGGTCCCGCGGCGCTCCGAATGCGGTAGCCAATCCGCCGGACGAGGCCGTCGCCAGGGTCGCCCCGATAGTGCCTCGATCGTCGGGCGGCGCGTCGAGGGGTAGCCACTGGCCGTGACGGGCCGCCGCCGCCTGGATGGTCTCGAGCGTTGCGCCTGCCTCCGCCGTCAGCGTCAGATCCCCGGGCTGGTAGTCGAGGATGCGGTCCATGCGACGCGTGGACAGAACGAGCATGGGTCTGCCTCGGTCGGGGGCGGGAGCGCCGTCGAGCCAGCCCCCCCAACCTGCGGGGACCACCCGCCATCCCTCCCTGGCTGCGCCGGCGACGACGGCGGCAACCTGACTGCGGGACGTGGGGGACACCACCGCGTCAGGCCTTCGGCCCCCGACGTGCCAGCCTGCAGCGTCCTCGCCGGTAGCCACCGAATCGGAGGGGACCCACCGGCCGAGAGCCGTCGCCAGGGCCGTGCTCACCCGGCCGTCTCGCGCTGAGCACGGGAGCCACCGGGCGTCGGGAGCACCTTGCCGGGGTTGAACAGGCGAATGGGGTCGAACACCCGTCGAACGGCCTCCATGGCCTCCAGCATGGGCGAATCGAATACGAGATCCATGTACTTCTGCTTGTCTATCCCCACGCCGTGCTCTCCGGTAATCGTACCGCCCGCATCCACACAGGCCCTCATGATCTCGGCCGAGGCCCGTTCCACTCGCTCGAGCTGGCCCGGGTCCCTTCGGTCGAACGGGATGTTGGGATGAAGGTTGCCGTCACCCGCGTGGAAGACGTTCGCGATCGTGAGCCCGTAGCGCGATCCGATCTCCGAAATGTGGCCCAACACCTCTGGAAGACGGGTCCGGGGGACGGTAGCGTCCTGTACCAGGAGGTCGGGCGCGAGCCGCCCGAGGGCTCCGATGGCCTTCTTGCGACCTCGCCAGAGAGCCGCCCTGGTCTCGGGGTCACCGGCGTGCCGTACCTCGCGGGCGCCGGCTTCGACGCAGCAGGCTTCGGCCTGGAGGGCGGCGTCGTCCAGACCCGCTTCCACACCGTCGAATTCCACCACCAGGGCGGCTCCCGCGTCCACCGGGTACCCGGCAGCGAAAGCGCTGGATTCCACGGCGCGGATCGTCGGACCGTCGATGATCTCCAGCGCCGCGGGCAGCAAGCCCTGCGCGATGATGCGGGTCACCGCCCGGCCAGCCTCTTCCAAGACGTCGAAGATGGCCAACAGCGTGCGCACGCCCTCGGGTAGCGGTAGCAAGCGGACCTCGATGGCGGTGGCGATACCGAAACAGCCCTCCGACCCGACGAAGGCCCCGAGCAGGTCCGGTCCAGGAGCCTGCCGGCCCATACCTCCAAGCCTCGCCACGCTCCCATCCGAGAGCACGACCTCGAGGCCGGACACGTACCGACTCGTCACCCCGTACTTCAGACAGTGAGGCCCGCCGGAGTTCTCCGCGACGTTGCCGCCGATGGTGCAGGCGCTTTGGGACGAGGGGTCGGGCGCGTAGTGGAGACCCAGAGGTCGCGCCGTCTCGGTCAGGGCCGCGTTGACGACGCCGGGCTGCACGACCGCGCGGAGGTTGTCCGGGTCCAGCTCGAGGATCCGATTCATGCGCGTGGTCGCCACCACTACGGCGTCGTCACCGCCAAGGGCCCCTCCGGACAGGCCGGTGCCCGCCCCCCGAGGCACCACGGCCACACCTGCAGCCGCGAGAATGCGCACCACTTCGGCCACCTGAGCGGTGCTCGTGGGCAGCGCGACGGCGGCAGGCCGCCAACGGTGTATCGTCAGGCCGTCCGACTCGTAGACCAGGAGCCGGTCCGGGTCGGTGATGACCCCGTCCTCCCCCAGCACCCGCCTGAGGCGTCGGTCGAGTCCGGCGGGCAGCCGGGAAGGCCGGGTCACGGACGGTCCGCGTTTCCGAGGTGATACACGATGACCTCCACGCTCCGGCGGGCCGCGCCCGCCAACTCCGGAGGCACTTCGCCGTAGATCTCCTCCACCAGCTCGTCGATCCCCGCGGTCGGAGTCCGGTCTAGAGCCTCCCGGACCTGAGCGATCCGGGAGATGCGGTGTGCACGGTAGCGCTCGAGCGTCGAACGCACGGTCGTCACGGGTGGGCCGTGGGCCGGATAGATGGTGGCCGGCCCCAGCTCGTCGAGCCGGGCCAGCGACTCCAGGTAGTCGGCGACGCATCCCGGGTATTCGCCGACCCACGTCGTGTCCCCGCTACCGAGGATCAGGTCGCCCGCGAAGACGGCGTCTCCCCGAGGCCAATGGAACACCACGTGCTCCCTGGCATGCCCTGGCGTCGCCACGGCGACGAGGGTTCCCTGGTCGGTGGTGACGGAGGTGCCGTGCGCGAGCGAAGCCGACCCTTCGCCGCCCGGGCCCAGCACCGGTAGTCCTCCGAGCTCGCGCCCCAGCCGCGTGGCCAGGCCCGCATGGTCCTCGTGCCAGTGCGTCACCAGCACCGACACCTGCTCGGCGTGCTCCAGCGCCACTAGAAGGGCCCGAAGGTGCGTCTCCACCTCCGGGCCCGGATCTATCACGGCTACGTTGCGGGACCCCACCAGGAACGTCCGCGTGCCATCCAGTGTGAACGGACCCGCGTTACCAACGTTGAGGACCCTCGGTTGCATCGTCGGCGCACAGGCGCCGGAGCGGATCGCTACCGGCGCTCCTCCGCAATCTGCTCCGCGAGCTTGTCGGCCACCGTTTGAACCAGGAGCTCGTCTTCCTCACTGAAAGCGGCAGCTTCTTCACTGTCGATGTCGATCTGTCCGAAGATATCCTCGCCGGCCCGAATGAGGACCACCATCTCGGACTTCACGTCAGGGTCGCAAGCCAGGTAATTCTCCACGGTCGTCACGTCGTCGACCAGGATGTTGCTGGCCGTCGCGATCGCTGTGCCGCACACGCCCTCCCCTACGGCGATGCGGGCGTGCTCGGTCGGTGTCCCCACGTAGTTGTGGAGCCACAGCTCGGACCCCTCCTCGTTCAGGAGGTAGACGCCCACCCAGTCGAACCGGCTGTCTCCCCGGCTCAGCTTCTTCACGGCGTGCCTGAGGAGCGCGTCCGAAAGAAACCCGTCATCCCGCATCGCCTGAAGCTCACTGATGACCTCTCCGCTATCTACCATCGCGTTCTTCCCTTCGCTCTCGTGTTCGGCACCGCCTCGGAGCGGCACCGCGTGGGGGGTGTAGGGTATGCCTCCCGCCGGGGAACGTCAACGTGGACGGGCAGATCCCGGGGTCCGCCGAGACGCCGACCGGCAGCGAGAGCCACAGCCGGGACCCTCGCGCGCCCGCTCCGACTTGGAGGGCGGGCCCGGACACGATCCTCACGACTCGCCGCACGGGACCCGACCTCTCGGTGCGGCTAGCGTGGCGTGAGATCCGTGTCGCTGTCCAGACCGCGGATGAACGCGGCCAGGAGCGCGGCGGTGTGCTCGAGGTCTTTGAGGCTCACCACCTCGTTGGGCGAGTGCATGTAGCGGTTCGGCACCGAGATCAAGCCGGTGGGAACCCCGGCCCGGGTCAGATGGATGGCGTCGGCGTCCGTCCGGGTCGCCCGGGGCGAAGCCTGGATCGTGAAGGGGATGCCCTCCGCCTCTGCCACGTCCACCAACCGCTCGAACACCACCGGATGGGCCGCCGATCCGCGACTCAGCACCGGCCCTTGCCCGATCTTGTGCTCCCCCAGCTCCTTCTTGTCGGCGTCGGGGACATCCGTGCTGAAGGTCACGTCCACCACGAGCCCCACATCGGGCTCCAGCGACCAGGCGCTCGTGCGAGCGCCGCCTCCGTGGTAGCCGATCTCCTCCTGGACGGTGGCCACTGCGAACGCCGCGGCTCGCGCCGGTTGCTCGGACAGGAGCCGCAGAGCCTGCAGCACGACGTAGGCGCCGATCCGGTTGTCGATCGCGCGGCTGGCGATCCGGTCCCCCGCGAGCCGCACCAACCCGGCGTCCACGACGATCGGGTCGCCCACCCGCACGCCGATCTCGGCCACCTCGGATCGGTTCGACACTCCCAGGTCGACCCAGAGGTCCGTGGTCTTGGCGGCCTTCGATCGATCCTCGGGCTTGATTAGATGGATGGGCTTCTTACCCACGACGCCCGCCACGTCGCCATCTCGGCCCATCACCTGCACGCGCTGGCCCACGAGCACCTGGGGGTCCCAGCCGCCGATCTCGTCCACGTAGAGGAATCCGTCCTCGTCGACGTGGGTGACCTGCAGCCCGATCTCGTCGATATGGCCCGCCAGCATCACTCGCGGCTTCCCGTCAGGGTTCAAAGCCGCCACCGAGTTCCCGCTGACGTCGGCGCTGACGCGGTCGGCGAATGTCTCGGCCTCGGACCTCCAGACCCTGGCTGCTCGTGCTTCGAACCCGCTCGGCGCGTGGGCGTCCAGGAGTCGCTCCAGAAACTCGATATTGCCTGGCATGTGGCATGCTCCTAAGGGGTCCGTCCCGTCGTGACCCGGTAGGTCGGTGATTCTCGTGGTCGCTGATGCTGGTCGAAGGGGGGGTGGGCAAACTAGGGGCCGCCATCTGGCGCGGCCAGATCCCTGGCCCTGGCGCCTGCAGGCGGACTTCCGCTCCCCCTGAGGCCCGGCTCCGATGGCGGCGCTCTGACCGGCGATCAGCCGCTCCGAGGGTCCTCCGTGGACTGGACCACGTCTTCGGCAAAGGGCCTCGGCACGACCACCGCCATCTCGATGCGGCCGTCCTCGAGCCTCCGGGCCACCGCCTTCCTCACCCGGGCCTGGATCCACCGCCGGGTGGGCGGCAGGAGCAGGGCGAAGCCCAGGACGTCGGTGAGGAGGCCCGGCGTGAGCAGGAGCGCGCCACCCACGAGGATGGCGAGCCCGTCCTGAATGGCGTGCGTGGGCAGACGCCCCTGTGCCGTAGACTCCTGGAACGCCCAGAGGGTCCGCAGGCCCTGAGCTCGGGCCAGAGCGGCCCCCGCGACCCCGGTGAGGACCACCAGACCGATCGTCGGCCACAGGCCGACGACCTGCCCCAGCTGGATCAGCAGCACCAGCTCGAGCAGCGGCACGACGACGAAGAGTATGGCGAGGCGTGCGAGCATAGGGACGGACCTGTCCGGGAACGTTCTTGGGATCCCTCTGTACACCGACACCCGGCGTGCGGTCCTGCGAGTGACCACTCCCCGGGTGACGTTCCATTGCCAGATTGCCGGAGGTCTCAGTGGACGGCGAATGCGCCGTCCCCCTCACGGCCCGCTTCCTTCTCATGGTGATCTCCCTCATGGAGCAGACCTACTTCCGCAAGGGCTTCGGCATGAAGGCCGAGGTGAGGCCTCTGATCGACGCCGAGTATCACTCCCATCTGGTTCAGCAGATCCGGGCCCGCGGATACATGCAGACGTTCGGTGACGTCACGGTTCGTCTGGCTGAGGAGTTCGGGTTCTGCTACGGCGTCGATCGCGCGGTCGACTACGCGTACGAGACTCGGCACAAGTTCCCGGACAAGCGGCTGTTTCTGCTGGGCGAGATCATTCACAACCCCCACGTGAACCAGCGGATGCGTGAGATGGGAATCGAGTTCGTCCATCCGGACAGCGACGGCCGTTTCGCGCTCTCACACATCTCGGACAAGGACGTGGTGATCCTTCCCGCGTTCGGGGTCACCATGGAGGCGTTCCAGGACCTCCAGCGGATCGGTTGCGTGCTGGTGGATACGACGTGCGGGTCCGTGCTCGTCGTGTGGAAACGGGTGGAGTCCTACGCGCGAGACGGCTTCACTGCGGTGATCCACGGCAAGTATACGCATGAGGAGTCGCGGGCGACCGCATCACAGGTCCAGAAGCACCAGGGTGGCCGATACGTGATCGTCCGGGACATGGACGAGGCCATGATCCTCTGCGACTACATCGCGAAGCGGCCCGGGCACTGGGACCGTGACGCCATCGTCGAGCGCTTCAGGGAGAAGGCGACACCGGACTTCGACCCCGATCGGGACCTTCAGCGCATTGGCGTTGCCAATCAGACGACGATGTTGGCGAACGACTCCCTGGCCATCGGTGTGCAGGTGCAACAGGCGCTGATCGAGGCCTACGGGGCGGAGCACGTCGCCGGGCACTTCCGGTCGTTCGGAACGATCTGCTCGGCGACGCAGGAGCGTCAGGACGCCGTAGTGAAGATGATGGAGAGGCCGCCCGACGTAATGATCGTCATCGGCGGCTACAACTCGTCCAACACGAACCATCTGGCTCACATGTGCCGGCAACACGCGCCTACCTATCACATCGAGGACGCGGTCTGCATCGATATCGAGCGGGGCACCGTGCGGCACAAGCCGGAGCTGGCTGTCGATGCAGCGGAGCTGACGGAGGAGGATTGGCTTCCCTCGGGACCCTTCGAGCTGGGAATCACCGCCGGTGCTTCGACGCCGAACAACAAGATCGGGGAGGCGCTCCTGCGGGTCCTTCAGATCCGTGGGATCGACGCGGAATCGCAGTCCGAGGCCGGCGTGATCTGAGAGACGCCCCCCTCCTCAGGGGGAGCCGTCGGCCACGGACCGGCCGAGCTTCTTGAGCAATCTGCGCAGCTGCGCGCGCTCGTCCTCCTCCAGAGCCTGCGCCAGGCCGTAGATGAAGTCTACGTGCTCGGGAAACACGTCCTCGATGAGCTGGCGCCCTTCTGGAGTCAGATGTGCCCGCACGACCCGCCGGTCCTCCTCGCATCGCTCCCGAGTGACGAGGCCACGCTCCTCCAGGCGATCCATCACGTAGGTGATGTTCCCGCCGGTGACCAACAGCTTCCCGGCAAGGTCACCGAGGGTAAGCGTGCCCAGGTGGTACAGCGCTTCCAGCACGCCGAACTGGGGGGTCGTCAGGCCGTACTCTCCCACTCGGGACGCAACCTCCCGAGCGAAGGTGGCGTAGCAGCGGGCGAGCGCGATCCAAAGACGAAGCGCCACCTCCTGGTCGGCCCCCCAGTCGCGCTTTGCCGGAGCCTGGACAGCCTCGCCGCTCAACCGCGGCTCACTTTCGTGCGGGGTGTGACCACGGTCATCACACGTGCAGGGCCCGGCCCAGGGATGCCAGCGCGCCTTCGGCCACGGCCTCCGAAAGGGTCGGGTGCGGGTGCATGGCCAGATCGATTTCCTCGGCCGTGGATTCGAGGTGCCTGCCGATGACGTATTCGGCGATGAGCTCGGTGGCGTGGGGGCCCACGATGTGAGCGCCGAGGATCTCGGAGTACCGCCTGTCCCGGATCACCTTGACGAAGCCCTCAGCGTCACCGGCCGCCAAGGCCCGGCCGTTCCCCACCCAAGGGAACTTCCCGACCTCGATGTCGTGTCCCTGCTCCCGGGCCTGCGCCTCGGTGAGACCGATGGAAGCCACTTCGGGATGCGTGTAGGTGCAGTTGGGCACGTTGCTGTAGTCCACCGTGTGGTGGCCCACGCCGGCGATGTGCTCGGCGCAGACCACCCCCTCGTGCATGGCCTTGTGCGCGAGCAGTTGATTCCCGGCGCAATCGCCCACTGCGTAGACGCCTTTCACGTTGGTGCGCATGGCGCCGTCGACCTGGATGAAGCCGCCTTTTTCGCCGAGGGCGACGCCGACCGTGTCGAGCCCCAGATCTTCGGTGTTGGGGACGCGCCCGATGGCCGACAGGACCCGCTCGGCCTCCACGCGCCGCTCCTCGCCCCTCTTGTCGGTCAGGGTGAGCCGCACCCCGTCGTCGGTCATCTTCGACTTCTGTACCATTGCCGACGTCAGGATGTCGATCCCGCGTTTCTTGTAGCTTCGGGCCATCAGCTTCGAGCTCTCTGCGTCCTCCAGCGGCAGCACGCGGTCGAGCGCCTCGACGACGGTCACCTTGGAGCCGAAGGCGTTGTAGATGTCGGCGAATTCCATCCCGACCGCGCCGGCACCGACCACCGCCAGGGACGCCGGAGCCTTCGTCTGGAACAGGGCTCCGGTCGACGACCAGATGCGCTCCTCGTCGATGGGCAGCATTGGAAGGTCCCGAGGCCTCGATCCGGAGGCGATGATGATGTGCGGTGCCGAGTAGGTCGTACGGCCATCCTCGCCGGCCTCCACCTCTACGGTTCCAGGCCCAGCCAGGCGTCCGTAGCCCGGGATGTGTGTCACCTTGTTCTTTTTGAACAGGAAGCCCACGCCGCGACTCAGCTGAGCCGCAACGGAACGGCTCCGTTCTTGGGCCGGTCCCATGCTCACGGAAATGCCATCGAGTGCGATACCGTGCGCCTCGGCGCTCTTGAGCTGGTTGACCAGCAAAGCGCTCGTGAGGAGTGCCTTCGTGGGGATGCACCCGACGTTGAGGCACACGCCGCCCAGGTCCTTGGCCTCGATGCACGCCACGTTGAGGCCCAACTGACCCGCTCGAATCGCGGCGACATACCCTCCAGGTCCACCGCCAATGACGAGCAGATCGAAGCTGGTGTCGTTCGATGCCACGCTCACCTCATTTCGTTGTCGAATCGACCCGGGGCCCGGAGCGCCCCGGCCGCAGATACCCGATGGAGTCCCGCCGTGCTCCGACGAAACCGCTCAAATGCGAAGCATCGAAGTTACCGGAGCAGGGGAGTGCCTGCAATCGAACGGGCTGCCAGAAACCCCCTGACCGCCGCAGTCTTTCCGGCGCACCAAACGACCCGCGCGGTGGTGCCGAAACACGGCCGGCTCTCGGCTGCCAGCTGCATCCGGAGCGTCGACGCTGCGCGATGAGCCGCGATGAGCTAACCTCTACCCGGCCGTGGCGTCCCCGGCGTTCGGGCGATGGCGTTCGGTAGCGAACGGGGCCTCGACCCATCCTCATGAAGGGAGTTTCCGCCCATGTGGCCTCTGGTGGCACTGATCGTGGTCTTGCTCGCTTCCGTGATGATCTACAACCAGCTCGTTCGCCTCAGGGAGCAGGCCGACGGGGCCTGGGCCGACATCGATGTTCAGCTCAAGCGCCGTTACGACTTGATCCCGAACCTCGTCGAGACGGTCAAGGGGTATGCCTCTCACGAGCGCGATACTCTGGATGCGGTCGTAGAGGCCCGCTCGCGAGCCATGACGGCCCAAGGACCCGCCGCCAAGGCGCAGGCGGAAGGCATGCTGGCTGGAGCCCTGAAGTCGCTCTTCGCCCTTTCGGAGGCGTATCCGGACCTCAAAGCGGCACAGGGCTTCGCTGACCTTCAGCAGTCTCTTGGTGACCTGGAGCATCACATCCAGGAGTCCAGGCGGTACTACAACGCCGTGGTGAGGGACTACAACACCAAGATCGGGCAGGTCCCATCCAACCTCGTGGCCAAGACCTTCAGCTTCCGCGAGCGTGAGTTCTTCGAGCTACCTGAGGGCGAGCGAGCTCTCCCCCGGGTGAGCTTCGGCAACGACGCCGACGCCGACAAAGCCGAAGCTACCGACTGACCTCGCAGTGAGGCTTCGACCCATTCGGTTGCCGGCGCTGGTCAAGGTGACTCCGATGATGCGCCGGACCGGGTGGGCCGCTGCGTTGCTACTCTCGGGGGGCGGCGCGTGGCATCTTGCCGCGCAGGAACGCTCCCTGGAGCTGGAGCGCTTCCACGCGGACATCGAGGTCCAGGCGGATGGCGACATCGAGGTTCTGGAGTCTATCAGCATACGGTTTCGCGGTCGGTGGAACGGGATCTTCCGCACGATCCCGGTGGAGTACCGACGGGCCAACGGGCTCCAGTATCGTCTCTTCCTCGAGGTCGAGGGCGTCACGGGCGAGTCCGGTGAGGAGCTCTGGTACAAGGAGAGCCGGGACGGCGTGTCCAGGAAGCTCCAGATCCGTGTGCCAGGAGCAGAGGACGCTACGCGCACGGTAAACATCCGCTACAACATCCCCAACGCCCTCCGGTTCTTCGACGAGCACGACGAGCTGTACTGGAACGTGACGGGCACGGAATGGCCTTTTGCCATCCGGTCCGCCAGTGCGCTCGTGACGCTGCCTGACGCTGCCAGGGGCCGAAGGGCGAACGCGTTCGTCGGGCACTACGAGGCCTCGGACAGGGGCGTTGTCGAGGAAATAGAGGAAGGCTTCTATTTCGAAGCCGGCAGATCCCTGTCCATGCGCGAAGGCCTGACCATCGCGGTGGCTTGGGAGCCGGGCGTCGTAGCTCGTCCGGGGTTCCTCAGCAGGCTCCTCTTATTCCTCAGGAGCAACTGGCTGTTCGCCTTGCCCTTCGCGTCCCTGGCGGCCATGTACCGGATCTGGCGGGCACGAGGACGGGACCCGGCCCTCCGGCCCATCGTGCCGCGCTACGAGCCGCCGGACGGCCTCAGCCCTGCCGAAGCGGGGACCTTGGTGGACAACCGGCCCGACCTCCGGGATGTCACGGCCGCTGTCGTGGACCTGGCCGTCAGGGGGTACCTCCGCATCGAGGAGGAGCAACGGGACAGGCTCCTCGGCTCCGAAATCGACTATCGCTTCGTCATGATGCGGGACCCGGCCTCGTGGCGTGAGCTGCACAGTCACGAAAAGGCGCTGCTTTCGGCCCTTTTCACGGATGGGAACCGGGATTCGGTGCGCATGTCGGACCTGGAGGACGAGTTCTATCAGGACCTGTCGGGCATCAAGGACGGAATCTTCGCACGACTCCTCGAGCTCGGGCTGTACGACCGCAGGCCCGACCACGTTCTCGCGACCTGGCTCGTCATCGGGTTCGTCGTCCTCATCGTGGGCATATTCGGCGCGGTCGCCCTGTCGAATGCCCTCTTTCTGTCCACGGGATGGTCCATCCTGGCTGCCGCGCTTACGGCGGCCCCCGTGCTGGGCTTCGCGATCGTCATGCCCGCGAGAACGTTGCGCGGCAGCAAGAAGTTGGAGGAAGTCCTGGGGTTTCAGGAGTTCCTGGACCGTGTGGAGTCGGATCGGTACCGGCGCATGATCGACTCCCCGGAGCTGTTCGAGCGCTACCTCCCGTACGCCATGGCCCTCGGAGTGGACCGCAAGTGGGCCCAGGCGTTCGAGGACATCTACCGGGAGCCGCCTCAGTGGTACGTGGGCACCTATCCGCACGGCTTTCGCACCACTGCCTTCGTCGCGGGCATGTCCGACTGGTCGGCTCGGGTGGGGTCCGCCATGGTTTCACAACCACGTAGCGCTGGTGGCTCGGGCTTCGGAGGAGGCGCAGGAGGCGGCGGCTTCAGCGGCGGCGGGTTCGGTGGTGGCGGCGGGGGCGGCTGGTAGTCAGGGTCCCGTCCCGACGGTCAGGGTGCGAGACGACGACGCTCGCGCCAGCCCAGGGCGCGCGGGCGGTCGCTAGATCACCATCGCCGCCGGCTCTTCGAGCATCGCCTTCAGCGTATCGAGGAAACGGGCTCCTTGGGCGCCGTCGATCACGCGGTGATCGCAACTCATCGTGATGCGCATGCGGGGTTGGACCACCACCGCGCCGTCCACGACCACCGGTGTGTCCTCCACGGCCCCTATGGCCAGGATCCCGGCCTCCGGCGGGTTTATTACCGCGGTGAACTCGTGGATTCCCAGCATGCCGAGATTCGAGATCGAGAAGGTGGCACCCGTGTACTCTTCGGGAAGCAGCTTCTTCTCTCTGGCTCGACCGGCCAGCTCCCGCACCTCCGAACCGATCTGGGCCACGCCCTTCGAGTGTGCGTCGCGCACGATCGGCGTGATCAGACCATCGTCGATGGCCACGGCGACGCCAATATGCACGCGGTGGAAGCGACGGACGTGATCGCCGCGCCAGTGGGCGTTGCAGTCGGGGTGCTGACGGAGCGCGGCGGCGGTAGCACGGATGATCATGTCGTTGATGGAGATCTTCCGTCCCTGTGGCTCCAGGAGCCCGTTGATCCGCCGCCGGGCCTCCCCCAGCCGCGTCATGTCCACGTCGACGGTGAGGAAGAAGTGGGGAACGGGTCCGATGGACTCAACGAGCCGACGGGCGATGGCCTTGCGCATCTGGCTGAGGGGAACGTCCTCGAAGTCCCCTTCCGCTGGTGGCTGGGCACCCGCTCCGGCAAGCGACGCCGCGCCAGCCGTCGCGACCGGGGCAGACTCCATGACGAGCGCTGCCGCTTCGATGTCTCGCTTGACGATCCTTCCCCCCGGCCCTGAGCCAGCGACAGCGGCCAGATCCACGCCGGCCTCTCCGGCCAGCCGCCGCGCAAGGGGGGACGCCTTGATGCGATCGTCGGCGGGGCGAGGCGGGGGCTCCGCTGCGGTCGACGGCGACGCCGGCGGGGCGGCCGCTGCAGGGGCCGATGGCTCTATCTCCTGGTCCGACTTCGTGGTAGGGGGCGCCGCCGCGGATTCCGGACCCCCGTTGCCGATCAGCGCGGCGATGTCCTCGTCCGCCGCCGCGATGACGGCGATCACCTCACCTACCGGGGCCGTGCCACCTTCGGACAGGAGGATCTTGCGAAGCTCGCCATCGCCTCTGGCCACCAGCTCCATGGTGGCTTTGTCCGTTTCGATCTCGGCCAGAATATCGCCGCTGGCGACCGTGTCGCCTTCGGCCTTCAACCACTTCACCACCTGGCCCTCTTCCATGGTGGGAGAGAGGGCTTCCATGTGCACCTTGGTCGCCATATCCGGATTCTCTCGGGTGCTCGGAGTCGCAAGGGCCCTCGCCGCCCGGCGGCGCTCGCCCGTCAGTTGAGATAAAGGACCTTCTTGCAGGCCTCGACGACCTGGCCCGCGTTCGGCTTGGCGAGCTGCTCCAGGTTCTTCGCGTACGGCATGGGCACGTCGGCCTGCGTCACCCGCAAGACGGGTGCGTCCAGGTGGTCGAACGCCTCCTCCTGGATCAGCGCGGCGATCTGCGCACCGATGCCCACATAGGCCCAACCCTCCTCCACGTACACGACCCGATTGGTCTTTCGTACGGTCTGGAGAATGGCGTCGGCGTCCAGGGGTCGTAGCGAACGGAGGTCGAGGACGTCGGCTTCGACGCCGTCCTTCGCCAGCTGCGCCGCCGCCTGGAGCGCCACGTGCACCATCTTGCCGTGGGTGATGATGGACACGTCGTCTCCCGAGCGCTTGAGGTCCGCCAGTCCCAGAGGCACGACGTGCTCCCCCTCGGGAACGGGCCCCCGCAAGTTGTAGAGCAGCTCTCCCTCCATCACGACGACGGGGTCGGGGTCCCGAATCGCCGACTTGAGGAGCCCCTTGGCGTCCGCGGGCGTGGCCGGCACGACCAGCTTCACCCCCGGGGCGTGCACGTACCAGGTCTCGCATGCCTGGGAGTGCTGGGCCGAAAGCTGGAGCGCCGCCCCGGTCGGTCCGCGAAAGACCATGGGGATCTCGTATTGACCCGAAGACATGTACCGCATCTTGGCGGCGCTGTTGAGGACGGCGTCCAGGGCCAGGATGGAGAAGTTGAACGTCATGAACTCGACGACCGGCCGTAGCCCCACCATGGCCGCCCCGACCCCCAGGCCGGCGAATCCCAACTCGGAGATGGGCGAGTCAACGATGCGCTCTCCGCCAAAACGGTCGAGGAGCCCTTTGGACACCTTGTAGGCGCCGTCGTACTCGGCGACCTCCTCGCCAATGAGGAAAACGGAGTCGTCACGCTCCATCTCCTCGGCCAGGGCCTCGTTGAGAGCCTCCCGATAAGTGATCTCTCGCACGCCTACTTCTCCCCCCGGTCGCGGCCATCGAAGAACAGGCGGCCGTGCTCGTTGACCAGGGCGTAGACGTGGTCGTACAGCGCGCCCGGTTCCGGGACGGGCGACGCCTCGGCGAAGTCGGCAGCGTCGGACGAGATCCGTCGGGCCTCGGCGTCCATGGCCTCCAGCCGCTGCTGATCGAGGAACCCTGATGCCATGAGACGATCGGCCAGCAGCCTGATCGGATCGGACTGTGCCACCTTCCCCTCCACCTCCTCCTTGCTCCGGTAGGTACCGGAGATCGGGTCGGACATGGAGTGGCCCTTGAACCGATAGGTCTGCAGGTCGACGAAGCGTGGTCCCCCGCCGTCTCTGATTTCGGCCGCCAGGTCACGGAAATGTGTGTAGGTCGCCACCAGGTCCTGACCGTCCACGGTGCTGGTGGGGATGCCGTGGGGGACCGCCTTCGTGCTCATGTCGGTTACCGAAACGCGGGAGAACGCGGTCCCCATGCCGTAGGCGTTGTTCTCCACGGCGTAGATCACCGGCAGCTTCCATATGGCCGCCATGTTGAGCGACTCGTGGAACACTCCCTGGTTGACGGCGGCGTCGCCCATGAAGCAGAGGCACACCCGATCCTGCTCGCGATACTTGATGGCCCAGGCGATCCCCGTCGCCAATGCCACCTGTTGACCCACGATCCCGTGGCCGCCCATGAACCCTTGATCGGCTCCGAAGATGTGCATGGAGCCGCCCTTACCGCCCGAGGCTCCGCCGGACCGCCCATAGAGCTCCGCCATGACCGCGTTCGGGGAGACGCCCTTTGCCAGAGCCTGCGTATGGTCGCGATATGCCGTGATGACGTAGTCGTCGTCCCGGAGGGGACCGATGGAGCCCGCCGCTGCCGCCTCCTGACCGATATGGAGGTGGCAGAAACCACCGATCTTGCCAATGGCGTACGCCTCCTCGGCCTTCTCCTCGAACCTGCGGTACAGCAGCATGTCCTGGAGCAGCCCGAGCACCAGATCGGGCTCGAGCCCGGCCAACCCTTCGGGCGCCGCCGGTGCGGTTTCTTCCATCTCTGATCTCTCGGCCGTCGTTTCAGCCATTCGTCACACGCCCTCCCGGCTGGATGCAGGTGCCCCCGGTCGGCCCATGGTCAGGGTAACCAACCCCTGGACGGACAGCTCTGCCGGCGCCAGGACGTCGGCCTCCATCACGTCCCGTATCGAGCCTGGGCCCCCGGCCTCGAGCTCGCGCGCCTGTTCCTTGGCGTGGTAGCTGGAGCGCACGAGCGGCCCCGCCTCCACGTGTTTGAACCCGTACTCCTTCTCGCCGACCCGCTTCCATTCCCCGAACTCGTCGGGGCTGACCCAACGCGTCACGGGGATGTGGGCGGGCGAAGGCCGCAGGTACTGCCCCAGCGTGAGAATGTCGACACTCGCCTCGCGCAGATCCGCCATGGCCTGCCTGAGCTCGTCGGCTTCTTCCCCCATGCCCAAGATGATCCCCGTCTTGGTGAGCTGGGACGGGTCGATCCGCTTCGCCGCGCCCAAGAGCGATATGGACCGCCAATACCTCCCCCCGGGCCGCACGTCGGGATGCAGGCGCGCCACCGTCTCGAGATTGTGTCCGAGTATGGCGGGCCCCGCGTCCAGGACCGTGCGGAGCGCCTCTTCGGCGCCTTTGAAGTCGGGGATCAGGACCTCCACCGAGCAGTTCGGAAGTCGCTGCCGGATCTGCCCGATCGTCTCGGCGTAGATGCCCGCACCGCCATCCGGCAGCTCATCCCGGTTCACGGACGTGATCACGACGTGCTCGAGGTCCATCGCCGCCACCGTCTCAGCGACCCTGCGGGGCTCGTCAAGATCCAGCTCGGTCGGCATCCCGTGCGCCACCGCGCAGTACTTGCAGGCCCGCGTGCACACGTCACCCAGGATCATGAACGTGGCGGTGCCCGCCTCCCAGCACTCACCCATGTTGGGACAGTTGGCCTCCTCGCATACGGTGTGGAGACCCCGGCTTCGCATGAGCTGCTTCAGACGGGCGTAGTTGCGCCCACCCGCCATGCTCACCTTCATCCAGCCGGGCTTGCGAGAGCCCATCGGAATCGTGGTCAGCCCCTCGTGACCCCGAATCCGGGACGAACCCTTCGGCTTGACCACGCCGGTGTTCTTGCCGCCAGGGGCGTAGCCTCCCTGCGTCTCGGCCAGATCGCTGCGCAAGACTTGCCTCCGTGGGGATCCCGTGGCGGTCGGAACAAAGCGAGAGGAGGCCCCTTCTCGGCTTACCAGGGGCCCGTCCAGAACTGACTAGAATAACCAGGGGCGCATTTTGCGAGCAACCGCGGGCCCCGTCGGTGGTCGGGAGACTCGTGTCGGTGCGTGGCCCCGAGACCGACTCCGCGGCCCGGTCCGCGGGTGCGGTGTGGACCGGGGTCGCCCCCCTCCCGCGCGGGTTTTACAGGCCCACGCCCAGGCCCCTGACCAGGTAGGCCAAGCCGAAGCCCAGGTAGTTACCGAGGGCATACCCGAGCAGCCCCACGATGATTCCGGGCAGGATCAGGGCGCGCCACTCCCGCGATACGGCCACCGCCAGCGCGCTGGACGGTCCCCCCACCGCGGCCTGAGAGGCCACGGACAGAGTTCCCACATCCAGCTTGAACGCCCGGCCGGCGCCGTAGACCACCACACCGTGCACGGCCACCACCACGAGCGTGTAGAAGAACACCTCTGCGCCTACCGCAACGATCTCCGAGATACGGGAGTGGATCCCGATGATGACGAAGAAGAAGTGGAGCGCCAGGGTGCCCAGCTGCATGGCGCCCGCCGGCCGCCGGAACGGCGCAGTGTGGCCGAGCAGGAGCGCGAGCGTCGTCAGCCAGAGGACCGAGGGGACCGCCGGCACGACGGTCCCCATCCACTCGGCCACCAGCAGCAGGGCGAATCCCACGGCAACCAGAACCGCTAGATCGAGCGTGGACAGGGACACCTGCACGAAGAAGGGGTGGTGTTCCGACGCGGTGTCGCTCGAGCTGGCGCCCCCTGGGTTCCCAGAAGCGTCCTCCGCTGCGCCCTCTTCGCCCGCGAGCGCGCCGGTGGCAGCCTCACGCGGCGAGGCGTCCTTGTGCCCCCGCGTGCCGGGGACCTCGGTCGGGAAGAACCGACCCAGCCAGAGCGGCAGCGTGAGGGTGGCTCCCAGCCAGATACCGGTGGTCAGGTTGTCGGCGGCCGTGGCGCCGGCGAAGAGCGCGTCCGGCAGCTCGAGGCCTCTCCCCACCGCGACGAAGTTGATGGAGCCGCCGGAGTAGGTGCCCGTGAGGGTCCCCGCCAGGCGCCAGGTCTCCTCACCGAAGGTGTCGGCGAACACGTAGGCGCCCACCGCCGCTCCCAGGGCGGTACCCGCAGCAGCCAGGAGGAAGGCGCCGACCATGCCCTTCCCCGCCCGCCTCAAGTCGCCCAGGTGCACGGCGAGGAGAAGCCATGCGATCGCCAGCGAGGTGACGGTGCCGCCGATGGCGTCATAGACGGGCGAGGACACTGGCACCATGCCGGTGTTGGACAACGTCGCCCCCAGCACGATGGCGATGAGCGACGCGCCCACCCGGGAGAGGGGGGCCACTCGCCGGTCTAGCCAGAAGGCCAGCGCCGTCATCAGGGCGATCAACCCGGTAAGTGCCAGCGGCGATTGGATCACGACACGCCGCCCCCACCCTCTACCGCCTCCGGGTCCCCGTCACTCTCCGGAGAGGCGGCCCCGCCACCCCGCCGGGGAGACGGCCGGCTGATGTCCCCCGGGCCCCTTCGGGCCCGGCGGGCACTCTGGTACCGCTCCACGACGTGTGAGACGGCCTCCTGGGGTGAATCGGTGACGTAGATCAGGTCCAGGTCGTCGGGAGAGATCTTCCCCTCGGTAACCATGCGCTGCCGGACCCAGTCGAGGAGGCCGCTCCAGTACTCGATTCCCACCAGGACCACGGGAAAGTTCCGGATCTTGCCCGTCTGGATGAGCGTCAGGGACTCGAACAGCTCGTCCATCGTCCCGAACCCGCCGGGGAAGATCACGAACGCCTCGGCGTATTTCACGAACATCGTCTTGCGAACGAAGAAGTACCGGAAGTCGATGGCCAGATCCACGAACGGGTTGCCCCGCTGCTCGAATGGCAGCTCGATGCTGCAGCCCACCGACGGAGTCCCCGCGCTCCTCGCTCCGCGGTTCGCCGCCTCCATCATCCCGGGCCCACCCCCGGTGATCACCGCGAAGCCGGCCTCACCCATGAGCCGCGCCGTCTCCGCGCACGTCTCGTACATGGGATCCTCCGGCGTCGCCCGCGCCGAGCCGAAGAAGGAGACAGCCGGCCCTAGCGTAGCGAGCTCGTCGAACCCCTCGACGAACTCACCCATGATCCTGAAGACGCGCCAGGCGTCTTTCTCGACCGCGATCGTCGGCGCCTTCCTGAGGTCCTCGACGTCCACGCTCTGAAGAAAGCGTTCGTCTTCGGTCTCCCGGACAGCCGGGGGTACGGGCGTGTCCCGTGAGGCGTCGCTATCGGTCATGTGCGTTTGCTCCTCTCGCGTATGACAACGAGCCGGGGGGCGCCTTCGAGTCGGCGCCGAAAAGCTCGTCGTCACGGCCCGGGCGCCTGACCGCTCGGCACGAGACCCGACGGCCGCCCCTTCTGCAGGGCCCGGGCGTGCTACGGATGGTCACCCGCTCGCCACCCGGTGAGCAAGAGGGAATCGTCCGACCAGCCACTCCGCGGTGCGCTCCATGGCCGCGTCGAGACCGAACGGTGGGGACCATCCCAGATCGTCCAGAATGCGTCCTGTCCGGTAGGGGTTGCCACCGGTCCACAGCGTCACCGCACGCACCAGCGACAGTCCCTGTGCGCCGGGCGCGCCCAGGCCAAGGCCATCGGCGGCTCGCGCCACGGCCCTCACCAGCACCGAGGGTAGCGGCAACGCTCGAGGTCGCCGGCCCAGCGCACGGGCCAGCCCGAGAATCAGGTCCCGCTGCGACGCGGACGTGTCCGAAGCCAGGACGAAGGTGTCGTCCGGCGCCGAGGTCAGTACGCGCACCACGGCCGACGCGACGTTGCCCGCATAGACCACGGGTACCTCGCGGTGCCCCTGGCCCAGAAGCGGGATGACCGGAAGCGTGGAGAGGCGTGCCAGGCGGGGCGTGAAGAGCCGATCACGCTCTCCGAAAACGGCCGACGGACGGAGTACGGTCACGGCCAAGCCCTCGGAGCGGCGCACGTCGTCTACGACCCGCTCAGCCGCCCGCTTGGATCGAGCGTATCCGTCCCCACGGCGGAGCTCCCCGTCCAGCGGCGTGTCTTCGTCCAAGGGGCCCCGACGCAGGCCGTAGACCGCCACGCTGGAAAGGTGCACGGCATGCCGGATGCCGACCCGAGCCGCTCCCACCAGGACGGAGCGCGTGCCCGCCACGTTCACGGCCTCGATCTCGGCCCAGGGCCCCTTGGCGTACACGGCAGCCGCAGCATGCACGACGGCGTCACAACCGCGCATCGCCTCGGCCAGGCTCTCCACCGAGTCGGTCACGTCACCGGGCACGACCTCACAGCCCAGGCCCGTCAGATGACGTGTGTCCGAGCCCGAACGTTGCAGAGCGAGCACCTCCGACCCTCCAGCTCGCAGCTGCTCCGCCACGTGGCTGCCTACCAGACCCGATCCGCCGGTCAGGAACACCCGGCTGGGCGGTCTCCCCGACGCGATGCCTTAGCCCCCCTCGAGGAACGAGCGGGCGGAAGCCTCGATCTCTGGAAGCATGGTGGCGTGGATTTGATACTCTTCCAGCCCCAGAGCCGTTTGCTCATCCCACACGTCCAGCAACCGGCCGTAGTAGCCCGACGCGGCCTCCGAGTCGCCCATCCGATTCGCCGCTTCGGCAGCTGCTGACAGGAGGAGCAGGTGGTCCGGATAGTCCGCGAGAGCAGCCTCTGCCGATGCCAGCGCCGAGGCGAAGTCGAGGGACGTGAGCTGAAGCAGCGCCAGGTGGTACACTCCGTCGTTGTCCAGCGGCTGGGCGCGCTCGTAGGCAGCCACCGCCATCGGCAGGAAGCCCTGTACCTGAGCACTGTCACCGGCCGAGACCGCCGTCATCACTCGATTGAACAGACGATCAGCCGCTTGCCGGGGCGTCATGGACGCGAGGTCGACGGACGATGTGCCCGTGCCTACGGGAGGCGCGGCGCCGGCTGGGGTTCCCGCAGGTATTCCGGCCGGAGGCGGCCGGTCACCGCGCAGCACCGGGCTTGCCATCACCAGGATGAGGATGACCATGACGCCCCCGGCGGCGTACCACCCGATGCGGGCATTGGCCCCCCCTGGGCCTGGGCTCTGTCCTCTCGACTCGAGGTAGCTCCCGCACGAGTTGCAGAAGCGGTCTCCCGGCTCTGGCTTCGCGCCACAGGAAGGACACACCTCCGGCTTCAGCGAGGCACCGCAGGATGCACAGAAGTTGCCGGTGGCAGCGGAGCCGCAACGCGGGCAATTCATGAACCGGCCCCGTCCATCGTCGTCCGCCGGCTGGGCACGAGGGCGTTGAAGAGCAGGGGCCAGGTAGCCACCGTCTGGGCGCGGTAGTTGGGCTGGAAGCCGAAGAGCACCACGGACCCCTCACCGATGCTCGCTTCCACGAGCGCGGGCCTGCCGGCCAGATGCTCGGGTCCCAGGATCCACCCGGAGGCCACGGGATTCCCCTCGCCGTAGTAGGCCGCGATCGAGACGCCCGGATCGTTCACCTCGAACGCCCGACTGCTCCGCCAGTACCATCCGGCCGCCTGGTCGTCCAGACCACGTGTCAGCGCGTGGTCGTCCAATTCCAGTCTGACGATGGAGCCGGGAACGTAGAACTCCTCGGTAGGCAGGCGTTCCACGGGGTTGGCGATCGGGAGCTCGAACAGATCGATCAGGAGATCGGTGGCTTCCTCGACGGCCACGAGGCGGCCACCGCCCCGGACGAACTCTCGCAGCGCCCGGGACCCCTCCTCTCCGATGCCGCCGCGGTAGTCCGGAGGCATGGGCCCCCGACCCTGGTAGCCCTCGACGATGGTAGCGGGATCCTGCCCCTGGAACAGGATCACGTCGTACCGGCTGCCGAGACCGCCGCTTTTCACGTCATGGTGATTCAACGTGTCGTACTGCAGCCCATATTGATCCAGCACCCACCGGGTCCACCCTCCTTCCATGGGCTCGTGCCAGGATTTGTAGACGCCGACGCGGGGGGCTTCGCTCCCCGACAGTGCGGCAGGCAGGGTGAAGGGCACTTCGGGCGCCTCGATGGGCGCGGACAGCGCCACGGTGGGCAGCGCTTCCAGGGCGTGCGCCTCGATCCCCATGAGGAGCGGCAGGGTATGGCCCGTCACGTCATACGGGCGTTTCGGGGGTCCTCCGGGGTATTCGCGCAGGTCCGGATAGTGCTGCACCTCCAACATCGTCTGGGCAAAGGACGCGTACGGCTGCTTCATGGGGATCACGTAGCTTCCCGCGGCGAAGCCCATGCCTGCGGCCCGGAAGTCGCTCTCTGCCCGGTGGACCTCCACGTCTGCCGTCGCCAGGATCCGCAGGACGTACGCCAACCCTGTCGCGTTGTCCTGCTCCGCCGGAATCACCCATGCCTCGGGCCACGAATCCCATCCCTCCGTGGCCCGCAGACCGATCTCGTAGAAGTTCTCGAGCCAGAAGCGTCGGTTCTTGGCGGCATTGGTCAGCAGGGCCAGCGCCCCCGACTCCATGTAGTCGACGATGTCGGCCAGGTGCCATTCGCCGCCTGGCCAGGGCCTGGGGTAGTTCCAGCTCGAGACGGCGGCATCGTACTCGCGACCACCCCCGATCTCCGCCGGGTCGATCGTGACGGGCGATGCGAGCTGGGCCGACGCCGTCTCGCTCAGGATCCGCGCGCCACCGTGGTAGTGCTGGTAGGCCCGCGCAGGCGTGAACCCGTCGTAGATGGCATTGATCACCACGCCGTCTTTGCCCTGCGCCGTGAGGTCGGCCGCCATGTATGCGCCCAGCTGATTCACGGCGCTCACGATGCCGGGATCCACGTTGGGCTCGATGGGATCGATGTACGGCGGGAAGAAGATCCGGGCGCCTGAACCGCCCATCTGGTGGATGTCGTGCACGATCTGGGGGTGCCACGCGTTGTGCGCCCCGGTCACCGTCAGCCACGTTTCCTTCTGCGTGAACGCGTACCAGTCGCGGTTGTTGTCGTGACCCACGTAGTACTGGTACAGCCAGGGGAGGGTGGCACCCTCGTATTCAGTGCCCACCCACTCCTTGTACCAGTCGACGACCCACTGCGTCCCGTCCGGGTTGAGCGACGGAATCTGGAGCAGGATGACGTTGTCCAGGATCTCTTCGATGCGGGCCTCCGTCGAAGACGCCAAGCGGTGAGCAAGACGGGCCGCGGTTTGAGCGCCGCCCACCTCCGTCGCGTGGATGGCGTGTGTGATGAGCACGACCGTCTTGCCCTCGTCCAACAGCCGCTCGAGCTCTGCCTCGCTCCCGATGGTTCTCGGATCGGACAACTTCATCTGGACGGCGTGCAGCTCATCCAGCCGAGCCTGATTGTCGGGGCTCGTGATCGTCAACATGACGAACGGCAGCCCTTTCGTGGTGGTCCCGAGCGTGTCCACGGACACCCGTAGACTCGTCTCGGCCAGCTTCTCGTAGTAAGACGTCAGCTGGTGCCAGTCGGCGAGCTCGCGATCGGCCCCGAGCTCGAACCCGAAGTGGGACGTTGGAGTAGGAACTTCTTGACCATAGGCCTGCCCGGCAGCGGCCAGGAGCAGGCAAGCCGAGAGGAGCCGCGTGTTCATCCTTGGGGTCTCCTGTGACGATCTTGGGTGAGGGAGGTGGATGGTATCGTCGCCCCTTTGGGGCGGCAAGCCGCGCGGAACACCGGTTTTGGCCCTTTCGTCCCGACCGAGAGGGGTCCTGGAAGCCCGCCGGCCCACAGCAGGCGGCGCATCGTCGCTCCCCTCGGGCAGCAAGCCGGCCCAGGTCGTGAATCCGCTGCCGCTCCTCGCCTTGGCCGCGCTGGTTCAGGCCGACTCCAGCGAAGCGCGCCCAGTGCCCGGTCCGATGGTCGACCGGCACGCGCCAGGCTGGTTCGGCTTCGATTCCATCCCCGAAGACACCTACCTGGACCAGAGCGTTCAGGAGATCCTTCGGCTGGCACTCTCGGAGCGGGACGCGGCCTACGAGGGCATCGAGAGCTACGAGGCAGTCATGTCCGAGCGGATCTACGCTGGTGTCGGCGGCTGGCGCTTCCGCCGGGAGCGAGGCCTGTTCACCCAGGAGCGCGTGGCGCGGATTCGATGGGAGCGGGGGGGTGATCGCGTGGTCCAGTGGATCGGCGCCCGCCGGAGCGTCCCCCTGCTGGGAGACGACGAGGAGCTCCAACGGGAGGTGAACGACGAGATCGACGAGGATCTCGTCGACGAGGGCGATCCACCGGCTCTCTACTTCAACCCCTGGGATCGACGCATCGTGTTCGGTGATGAAACGGCGCATCATCCCCTCGCCGACTCGGCCGCTTTTCTCTACCGCTACGCCTCGGGCGACACCCTCCGGGTTCGCCTGCCGGATGGGAGCCGCGACGTCACGCTGGTCGAGGTCCGGGTGCAGCCCCGGTTCGTGGAGCCCGATCTGGTTGCAGGATCCCTATGGTTCGACGAAGACAGCGGTGCGCTCGTCCGCGGCACCTTCAAGCCTGCCCGGCCCTGGAGTCTCGAGATCGACGCCGAGGACGATGAAGCCGACGACGTGCCGGGCTTTCTGAAGCCCATCGAGGCCGAAATCGACTATGTGACGGTGGATTACAGCCTCCACGAGCTGAGATATTGGCTGCCCAGACGCTTCGGAGCCGAGGCGGAGCTCAGGATCAGCCGTTTCGTGAACTTCCCCGTTCTGTTCGAGTGGACCGTTGGCGGGTACCGCGTAAACGACGCCCTATCCGACATCCCCATCGAGGGGCCGCTGCCGGCGGGCTGGACCCGCTCGGAGACGCGTGTCGAGCGCGACGGCGAGCAACCGTACTACGTGACTGTCCTCGTGCCTTCGGCCGACTCCCTGCTCGCCTCTCCGGAGCTGCCCGAGCCGGTCGTCAGCTCCGAGCCCCAGGCGTTCAGCGCGGACGAGATCGCACAGATTCGGAGCGACCTCGATGACCTGGTTGGCACCCAGACACTGTTCGGACCCCGCATCGCCTACGGTCTCCAGGACGGGATGCTCCGCTACAACCGGATCGAAGCGCTGAGCGCAGGTGTTTCGGCCGAGCTGCCTGTGCCTCCGAGCCTTTCTGCCTATGGCATGGTGCGGCTGGGCTTCGACCTGGAGCCCAACGCGGAGATCTCGCTACGTCGTGGGCTGGAGGGGCGGCGTCTGTCGCTCACCGGTTTTCGCAGGTTGGTGCCCACGAACGAGTGGGAAGACCCTGCGGCTCGGCTCCTGAACGTCGTCGACGGGCAGGACGACGGACAGTACTACCGCGCCCTCGGCGGCGAGGTGACCTTCGTGCGCGCGGCCCGACGGACCCGTACGCGTCTGCGGCTGTTCTACGAGCACCAGACGGCGGCCGAGAAGCTCACCGACGTCTACCTCTTCCGGCCCATCGGCGGCGAGCTGCCGCCGAACGTCGAGGCAGAGCAGGGTGGCGTATTCGGCGCGGCTGTCATGGTCCAATGGCAGGCGGGGATAGACCCGAGGGGCTGGGTGGCGTCGGGATTCGTGTCGGCGGAAGGCAGCCTCGGCGACTTTCGATACCAACGCGTCGCCGGATCCGTCACGGTGGCGAGACCGCTGCTCCTCGGGCTGGCCGGCGCCCTTCAGGCCCAGGCCGGCGCCGCGTGGAGCGCCCCCGTGCAGCGCGGCTTCTCGGTGGGCGGCATCCGCACGGCTCGGGCCTTCCGGGCCGGAACACGATTCGGCGAGTCCTTCTGGACCGGCCGAGCCGAGCTCGCCAACGACTTCCCGGCGTTCCGGCTCCTGGCCTTCGGAGACTTCGGCTGGGCGGGGGACCGAGAGCAATTCCTGGCGTCGGACGAGTGGCTCGCCTCGGTCGGCGTGGGGGCATCCATCCTGGACGGGATCCTGAGGTTCGACCTGGCCAAGGCGGTGCGGGGCGGAAGCGACTTCCGCATCCACCTGTACCTGGACGGGGTCTTCTGAGGCCTCGAGGGTTTCTGAAGTCCTCTTGAGCTTCCGGGGCCCCGAAGGCCTCTCCTCCATGCCTGGAGCCTCGGAAGGCCCTTGGTCCGCGGGCTACAGGGTCACAGGCCGGTGGGCGCGTCGACGAAGCGCCACGCGATGCCCAGCTCGGCGGCCGCCCGCTCCGCGAGGGCGCGCACACCCCACGTCTCCGTCGCATAATGACCGCAGAGGAACAGGCTCACGCCTGACTCCATGGCCTCGTGGTAGTGGTGGTGTGAGGCCTCGCCGGTGATGAGCGCGTCGAGCCCCTGGTCCGCGGCCTCCGTGAGGAAGGACGCGCCCCCGCCCGTCACCACGGCCACGCGACCGAGGCGCTCCGGCCCCCCCGGAATCACGCGCACGTCACCCCCGAGGAGAGACGTCAGGTCTGAAACCAAGGCGTCGCGGGTCGTGTCGACGGTCCCCCACCAGCCGATCTCCCTGTCCTGGAAGGCACCGAAGGGACCCTTCACCCGCAGACCCGCCTCGCGCGCCAAGATCGCGCAGTTTCCCAGCTCCGGGTGAGCGTCCAGCGGCAGATGAGCGCTGTACACGGCCAAACGACCCTCGACCAGCGTCTTGAGCTTGCGGAAGAGGACTCCCGTGAAGGGCTGCAGGCCGCTCCAAAACAGACCGTGGTGGACCAGCAGCAGGTCGGCCCCGGCCTCGACCGCCAGACGGATCGTGGCCTCGCTCGCGTCCACCGCCGCGGCCACCGTCGATACGGCCCGGGGACCTTCGATCTGGAGGCCGTTGAGCGCGTGCGGATAATCGGGGAAGCCGGCGATGGCGAGGGTGTCGTCGAAAAACTGGACGAGCCGTTCTATTTCAACGGAGTGCACCGACTCCCCCGACTCGGCGTAGGACTACCTGGCTGATTCGTTCTGTGGAAAACTGCACAGCCAGGTGGTGCGGTGACGGTTTCGGGGACCCCACCAATGCGTCTAAGATGGGGACAGCAAATAAGATAAGCGGTTTTCCCCTGACTGTGGAAAGAAAACCGCCGCGGCATCACGTCGGGACCGGCGCCTTGGTCTCTCCCCGGGCCGATGGAGTTGCCGGCTTCGCCGTCGACGGAGGCGCAGGCGGAGTCGGCACGGACTCGGCCGACTTCCTCACCTCGCCCATGTGGACGGTGCCGTTCAGCATGGCCCCGTCCTCCAGCTGCATCCGCCTGGCGAAGACCTCCCCCTCGATCTTCGAGGTGCTCTGCAGCTCGAGGCGAGATTCGGCGGTAAGCGTCCCTACAACGCGCCCGGACACGATGGCGTCCTGCGTCACGATCTCACCGTTGACCTCTCCGTCCTTCCCCACTACGACGGCCTTGCCGGCCCGGACGCTGCCCTCGACGGTCCCCTCGATGCGAACGGTGCCGTCCGTCTGACAGTCACCCACGATCTTCATGCCGGGCCCGATTATCGAGATCACGGCCTCCGGAGCCGCACCGCCTTCGAACTGCCGGTCACGAGCCATGGCGTTCAATCCTTTGCACTGGTGGGTGGACGCTGGTGGCCTGGAAGACGGCCCCCTCCACCCGGGTTCTCGGCCTATCGCGAGTGAGAGGTTAGAAACGTCGCAACGGTTTGGTCAGCATGCAAGACAGGAGTGGCCGCGTGGGCCCTGGTCAGGGCTGCCGCACCCACTCCAGGGGGTCTTGGGGCTCGCCGTCCTGTGTGACCTCGAAGTGTAGGTGCGGAGCGGTGGAGCGCCCCGTGGACCCCGATAGCGCGATGACTTCGTTGCGTCGCACCTCTTGGCCCAGGGCCACCAGCGTCATGGCGGCGTGTCCATAGAGGCTTCGGAGCCCCTGGCCATGCTCGAGGACCACGTAGTTACCGTAAACCTCGTCCTGGCCGACCTCGGCCACCGTGCCCGCTCCGGAGGCGCGTATGTAGGAGTCCTGCGCCACGGCTATGTCGATTCCAGGGTGGGACTGTCCACCCTCCAGCAGGCCCTGTGTGACGAAGCCTCGCTCCGTCAGGGGCCAGGACGACGGGCGGGCCTGGTCTCCTTCGCGGTTGGAGGCATCGCTGCCCCCGGGCGCGGGCGGCAGCCAGAGACTCGACGGCAGGTCGCCCTCCTCCGTCCCGAAGAGGCCTCGAATCTGGCCGTATCGCGCCTCGAGCTCCTCGAGCTGCGCCGCCAGCATCGTCAGTCGCGCCCGGTCGTCTCGGTACTGCGCAACTTCGCTCTCGAGTCGCCCTACGCGAAGCGAGCGTGCGGCGAAATACCACCAGCTGCCGAACATGACCGCCGTTAGGGAGATGGCCGCTGCCGCGGTCCACCCCCACGCGCGAAGACGAGGGTAGGGAAAGCGAAAGGTCCGGCTCTCCTCGCCGCTCCCGGCGGGGATCACCAGAACGGTGAGAACCTTGTCTTCCTGGTCCGGGCCGCGTGCGATCAACCCAACAACTCCGAAGCGGCGCGCCCGGTAATGAGCGCGAAGAGGCGCTCGAAGTCATCCGTGGAGTGGTAGGAGACCTCCAACAGCCCCGTCCCGTTCGCCGCCGGTCGGATCCGGACCCGCGTACCGAGCCGGTCCTGGAGTGCCTGTTCCAGCTCGCGGATCGCGGGGTCGCGTGAGGCCGGCGAGCTACCTCGTCTGGCTCCGGACGTGGATGCACCCGTGACCTCCCGCCGCACGTGGCGCTCGACCTCGCGCACGGACCAGCCGCCCTTCACGGCCTCTCGGGCGAGCTCGGCCGCCCGCATGGAATCGGGCACGGCCAAGAGGGCACGGGCGTGCCCCATAGCCAGCTTACCTGTACTCAACAATCGTCTGACAGAAGCCGGTAACTTCAATAAGCGCAACATGTTAGCGACCGTCGATCGGTCCTTGCCGACGGCTGAGGCTATGTCCTCCTGCGTGAGGCCGAACTTGTCGGCTAGAACCTGGTAGCCCTCCGCCTCTTCGAGGGGGCCCAGTGCCTCGCGCTGGAGGTTCTCCACGAGCGCGAGCACGAGCAGGGTCTCGTCGTTGACGTCGCGAACGACGACGGAGACCTCGTCCCAGCCGAGGGCGGTCACCGCCCTGAGTCTTCGCTCTCCGGCCACCAGTTGATAGCGCGGCTCGACCCCCGGCGCACGCCGGACGACGAGAGGCTGGAGCAGGCCATTGTGCCGGATAGAGTCCGCGAGCTCTTGGAGCTCGGCTTTTGGGAAGTCCCGCCTCGGCTGGAAAGGGTTGGGGGCGACTCGCGCCACCGGCACGCTGCGTAGCTGCTCGCCTTCCCGCATGGGCTCTTGCTCGGCGTACGTCCCCAACAGAGCGCCCAGCCCCCTTCCCAACCGATCCTTTCCTGCCGACGTCACGGCGTTCCTCCGGTCAGCTGTTCTGCCCGAGCCTGCCTGGCCTCGGCAGCGGTGCGGCGAATGAGCTCTCTGGCCAAGGCCATGTAGCTCTGGGCTCCTTGAGACATCACGTCGTACAGCATGATAGGCTGGCCGAAGCTGGGTGCCTCGGCCAATCGGACGTTGCGCGGAATGACGGTCTGAAAAACCCCGTTGCCGAAGTACTCCCGGGCCTCCTCCGCGACCTGCTTCGACAGGCGAAGACGTTTGTCGAACATGGTCAGCAGCACGCCCTGGATGGCGAGATCGGGATTCAGGCCGCGCTGGACCAGGCGGATCGTGCTCAGGAGCTGACTGAGGCCCTCGAGCGCGTAGAACTCGCACTGGATGGGGATGAGAACCGAGTCGGAGGCGCTCAGGGTGTTCAGGGTCAACAGGCCGAGGGATGGCGGACAGTCAGCGAGAATGAAGTCGTAATGAGTGCGGAGCGGCTCGATCGCCCTCCGAAGAACCGTCTCGCGCTGCGGCACATCGACGAGCTCGATCTCGGCTCCCACCAGATCCCGTGTGGCAGGGATGATATCCAGCAGGGGGAAGTGCACCTTCGAGACAATCGCCTCGCCGGCGGCGCGATTCCCTACCAGAACGTCATACACCTGGGGCAGAGATCGGAGGTCTTCGATCCCCAGCCCGCTGGTGGCGTTGCCCTGGGGGTCCATATCGATGATCAGCGTCCGCCGCTCTGCGACCGCGAGGGCAGCGCCCAGGTTGATGGCGGTCGTGGTCTTGCCCACGCCGCCCTTCTGGTTGGCGATGGCGATTACGCGAGACATATGGACGCGTTCGAGGACAGCGTGGAGGGCAGAATGGGCTTCCTGTCCCGTAGGGGTGGAGGAATATACCGAGGGTCCCACCGAAGGTAAAGCGAAACGGGGTTGACGCGGCCGTGGAATGGAACAAGTGTTTTCCAGTGCGCGGGTTGGGGTTACTACCGCGCGAACCGTGTGCTATCGCCAGCTACCAGCGTCTCGAGGCCCGTAGATGCCCCTCTCCCGCCAGATTCTGACCCCCTTCCTACTCACTGCCGCACTGATGCTTTCCGCCTGCGGCGGCGACTCCGACTCGCCTTCGACACCTCCCGACCCCCTTCCGTCCGACGATCTCACTCCGGTGGTGGGAAACTGGCTCGCAGATTCCATCCTGGTCAGTCCCAAGATCAATCCGGGCCAGGCCGTCGAGATCGTGGGGCGGGACGGAGTGGAGTTCACCCTCACGGTGCAGACCTCGGGCTCCTACCGGGCCGTTCTTCGGGCATTCGGGAACCAAAGTGAGGAGACAGGGACCATCCGCCTACTCGGGAATCAGATCTTCTACTCAGTTCAGACCCCTGTCGCCAAGAGCGCCGCCGGCGAGTGGTCTCGAGTCGGTGACCGACTGGTCTTGGTGGACGATGAGCCCCTCGATTTCAACCTGGACGGGATCCCGGACGACGTTGATACCCGAATGGTCCTGTCCCGGCCCTGATAAGAGTGCCCGGAAGGTCCAGCACTTCGTGGTGACGGCGGCCGAAGCCTCCGCGCCAGTGCCTTGCCTGACTTCCTCGCCTTGTGTACCGGGGCGAGGGCGACAACTACTGTCAACCTAGTTGCGGCCTAAGCCCCCGATGTAGCGGAGGCTTGACGATTGTTCCACGTGAAACATCCGTCCGCCGATGCCCCGCGGCACGGTCGGTTGCCCCTCGGCACGCGCCCACGCCGCACATCGAAGCCACGAAAGCTCAGAAGCCGTTTGTTCGCACCACTTGCGCGTTGGCCATGAGCTCCGCCAACGTCGTCCGTAGATCGGCCATGGTCATCAAGACGTGGCCGCCGGCTGCCTCCACGTCCTCCCTGATCCGCAGCACCGCTGGTCCGCCGGCCAGCAACGGTGCTCCGGGCGGCAACAACGTTGCCAGCGTAGCCACTTCTCTCGGGAGGTCCGGATCTTCGAGTGGGTGGAGCGCAGAGATCGCAACCGCCCGGGCGCCGACGCGGTGCGCCGCCTTGGCGATCTCTTCGGCGGGAAGGTCCGGCCCCAGGAATACGGACGTCCAGCCCACACCGGCACCCACCACACCGCCGAGGAGGGCACCAAGCTCATGGCGTTGACCTTTGGGAGTCGTGCATATGAGCACCGGTGCGTCACCGGGCACCTCTATGACGCCGATGAGCCATTCCAGGAACTTGCGGATGATTCCCGAGGCCAGGTGCTCGTTGGCAGGCCCCAGCCTGCCATGGCGCCAACGGGTCCCGATCTGCCCCAGCACCGGAACGACAACCCGGTCCACGAGCGCGCCAGGCTCCAGCACGAGGGCCGCTCGAGTCAGGACCTTCTCGAGGCGGTTCGCGTCCATTTCGTCGACCGCGGCTAGCGCCTCCTGCACAACGTCCTCGCCGGTACGCCCTGGTGCACGGCTCGGGGCCACAGGTGGCGGAGGCGCTATGGCCGCATCTTCCCGGACCAAGGCCTCCAGCTCTCCTGTATCGAGCACAGCGACCTGCCCGATGTTGCGGCCGGCGTCTGTCGCTCGCACCAGGAGCGTCAGGCGCCTCACGTCAGCGTCCGAGTACAGCCGCTGTCCGCCCTCCGATCGGCCCGGCGTGACGGCGCCATAGCGACGCTCCCAGGCGCGAAGGACCGAGGGAGATAGCCCGGTTCTGCGCGTCACGACCCGAATAGGGTGCCGAGGCGTTGACTCCGATGGAATGCTCATGCGGTTAAGATCCTGGACTGCACGCCGAATGTCAACCTCTCGTACAGGTTCGTACCGCTGGATCCGGAGCTAATTGTTATACATTCTCTCTACACTCCATGAACGGCTGGCACGTGCAGTGGCTGGCGTGCCGCCGTACGCGTCGGATCCGCGTCGTGTCGAGACCGGCGGGGCCTCATGGTCCTTCCGGCCCGGCCCCTCTCCACCGCCGTACCTCCATCACCAGATTCTGCAGATCGGCAGGGGATACGCCTGGGATCCGGGCGGCGTGGGCGAGGGTTTCCGGCAGTATGCTACCGAGCTTCTGCCGCGCCTCGACCGTCAGGGTGGCGAAGGCCGAGTAAGGGACCTGTCTCCCGAGCTCGAACGTCGCTTGGTCCCTCAGCTTTCGAGCGCGTTCCATCTCCCGGACCACGTAGCCGCGGTATTTCAGCTCGACCTCCACCGCCGCGAGTGCATCGTTCAGCGTCCACGGCTCCTCACCGGGAGGAGACTGGTGGCCGGCGCCATTCCGGCTCAGAGGTTCCGACCCCTCGAGAGCCACCAGGTCGGTGGCTGCGACCCCGGGTCGCTTCAATAGGTCGATGGCCCGGGTCGGCTGCCTGATCCGTGCCGAGCCCGCGCTCGCTAGAAGCGGATTGACGCTCGATGGTTGAAGGGAGGTCTCACGAAACCAGGCCTGTACCCGATCCTCGAGCTTCAGCCGCTTCGTCAGCTCACGGGACTGCGCAGGCGTGAGGAGTCCCCGGTCCCTGGCTATGGTGCCCACGCGCCTGGCGGCGTTGTCCTGCCTCAGGAGAAGCCGAAACTCCGCGCGGGACGTGAACAGACGATAGGGCTCGTCCACCCCCTTCGTGACCAGATCATCGACGAGCACACCGATGTAGGCTTGATCACGCTCCAGGATCAGGCGATCGCCTCCCTGGACCGCCAGCGCGGCGTTGGCGCCCGCAACGAGTCCCTGCCCCGCTGCCTCCTCGTAGCCGGTCGTACCGTTGATTTGGCCTGCGAAGTAGAGCCCGGCGATCTCCTTGACTTCGAGCGTGTGGCTCAACTGATGCGGCGGGAAGTAGTCGTATTCGATGGCGTATCCCACCTTGGTGATGCGGGCCTCCTCGAGACCGGGGATGGTACGGAGGAACGCGAGTTGCACGTCGGCCGGTAGCGAGGTCGACAGACCGTTGACGTAGAGCTCGCTCGTCTCCAGGCCCTCCGGCTCGAGGAACACCTGGTGCCGAGCCGCATCCGGGAACCGGACCACCTTGTCCTCGATGGACGGGCAGTACCGAGGTCCATGTCCCGAGATCGCGCCCCCATACAGAGCACTCCGATGGAGGTTGGCGGTCACCACCCGCTGTAGCTCGCCCCCAGTCCAGGCAATCCAGCACGGCCGTTGTTCCGGGATGTTCTCGCGGTGGTAGAAGCTGAAACGGAAGTCCTCCGGGTCTCCCGCCTGCAACTCGAGCCGGTCCAGATCCACCGTCCGACCATCGACCCGCGGAGGCGTGCCGGTCTTGAAGCGCCCGACCTCCAGCCCGTGAGCCTCCAACGCCTCCGCCAGGGCCACGGAGGGCCCCTCTCCCGCACGCCCGGCATCGACCCCGGCCACTCCACCGATGTGGATCTTTCCCCGAAGGAACGTGCCGGCCGTGACAACGACCGCGTCCGCCTCGAACTCGAGACCCCCTCGTGTGACCACCCCCCGCACGCGACCGCCGTCCAACGCCAGGCCGGTCACCATCTCCTGGAAGAGGTCCAGGCCGTCCAGCTCGTCCAGAATCCTCCGGACCACCCGCGGATACAGGCCACGGTCGCACTGGGCGCGGGGGCCCCACACCGCCGGGCCCTTCGACCGATTCAACATTCTGAACTGGATCCGCGCGGCGTCCGTGGCACGACCCATGACCCCACCCATGGCGTCGACCTCCCGGGCCACGATCCCCTTGGCCACGCCGCCGATGGCCGGGTTGCAGCTCATCTGACCCACGCGGGCCAGATCGGGCGTAATGAGGAGGGTCCGGGACCCGAGACGCGCCGATGCGGCCGCCGCCTCGGTGCCTGCGTGTCCGCCGCCTACGACGATCACGTCGTAACGTTGCCGAGTCATGGCCAACGCTCGATGTCGAAGCCGTCCGGCAGCGGCTCGGCAGTGGGAAACACCTCGACGGACCGGACCAGAGCCGACGGAGGACCCTCCGCCAGTCGTTCCGCGAACTCCTCCAACCTCGACGGCATGGCCCGAGCGCGTACCTCCACTGAGCCGTCCGGGCAGTTCCGAACGTCGCCGGACACGTCCAACTCCCGCGCGATCCGGCGGGTCCACCAGCGGAATCCCACACCCTGGACCATGCCCCGGATGCGAAATCCCCGCTGCACCTGGGCAGTCTCCTCACTCACCAGCCGCTCTCCGATCGACTCATTCGCTTGTCCCGCGTGAACCCTCATGGACCTCGACGTTGCTCTCACTTGCCGATGCAGAAGTCCCGGAAGACCCGGTCGAGCACGTCGTCCACCGAAATCACCCCCAGCAGCTCCTCCAGGGCCGTTTCCGCCGGTCGCAAATGCGTCGCCGCGACCTCGGCTGGCACACCGTCACGAAGCGCCCGGGCAAAGTCCGCCACCTCTCCATGAGCCGTGCGTAGAGCGTCGCGATGACGCCGACGGGTCAGCACCGGGACGTCCGGTGCTGCGGAAACGAGTCCCCCATACACCAACTCGGCCAGCGCGCTCTTGAGCTCGGCGACTCCGTCGCCCGTCCGGCTGGACACATTTACCGCGCCTGCGTACTTGCCGGTGCCCTCGCCCGAGCTGGGGGGCGTGGATGGGCCATCGTGCTCCAGTAGGTCGGTCTTTGTGCGTACGACCACCACCGGTACTCCCTCGAGCTCGGACGTGAACGCCCGCTCCTCCGTCCCCACGCCGACACGGGCGTCGACACAAAGCAGCACCACGTCGGCACGCTCCACGTAGCGGCGAGCGACCTCCACGCCAATGCGCTCGACCGGCTCATCCGTAGTCCGTATCCCTGCGGTGTCGACCAGCCTGAACGGATATCCGTCCAGGGTTACCACCGCTTCGATGGCATCACGAGTGGTACCGGGCACGTCGGTAACGATGGCCCTGGCTTCACCCAGTAACACGTTGAACAGACTGGACTTACCGGTGTTAACCAGGCCTGCCAGAACCGTCACCGCGCCCTCACGCAGCAACTCGCCCTCCGGCGCGGTGCGAAGCAGAGTCTCGAGGGCCTTGCAGACGGCATCCGCGCGGTCGGCCACGACGTGGGCGGGCACGGGCGCCTCGTCCTCCTCGGGAAAGTCGATGTGATGGGCCAGAAGCGCTTCGAGGTGCACCAACTCCTGCCGTAGCGCACCCACCCGCTCTGAAAGCCCCCGTTCGAGTTGCCCCAACGCCGCACGCCTGAGCGCCCGGCTGCGTCCGTCCACCAGGTCCAACACAGCCTCGGCCTGCACCAGGTCCATCTTCCCGTTCAGGTAGGCCCGGCGCGTGAACTCGCCCGGTTCGGCAGACCGGCAGCCCACTCCGAGCGCAGCGTCGACGACCAGGAGGGGCGTCAACCATCCGCCGTGGCAGGACAGCTCGGCCATGTCCTCGCCCGTGTAGCTGGATGGGGCGGGAAAGGTCGTGACCAGCGCCCGATCCAGCGGCTCCCCGGTCCGGGGATCCACGATCGAGGTCAGGTAGGCACGACGCGGCTCGCCCTCGGGGGGTCGGTCTGGACAGAGCCGCCGGACCGTCTGCAGCGCATTCGGGCCCGACAGCCGGACGATGGAGATGGCGCCGGGGCCTGATGGCGTGCTGCATGCGACGATGGTGTCGATCATTGCCTGACCCGAGCTTCCGCGGTCTCGACTCGGCGAGAACGGTCCCCGGGGCGCGACCCGCGGGGCCTCGCGGAATCTACCGGCGGTTGTCTAGCGCTTGCGAGAGGCTCGCTTCTTGCGCCTGCGCGGCTGCTGCTGCTCCTCGTTCTTGGGCTTTTCCGGCTCCACCGCAACTGCCGGCTTGGGCGCGTCCGCTCGAGCCTTCTTGCGCTCGTTCGCGATCCAGAACTGCTGTGGCAGCGTCGCGATGTTCGCGGTCGCGTAGTAGAGGTTCAGGCCCGAGGGTAGACGGAAGAAGATGAAGACCAGGAAGATCGGCATGAACCACATCATCATCTTCATCTGCGGATTCACCTGATCCATGCTCCGGAACCCGACCCACTGCAGCAGGAACATGGACAGTCCAAGGAAGATCGGCAGGATGTAGTACGGATCCGCCAGGGACAGGTCAGGCAGCCACAGGAAGGGCACGCCTCTCAGCTCGATGGTGTTCTGGAATACGAAGAACAGAGCCACCAGCACCGGCCACGGGAGCAGCATGGGAAGGCACCCGGCCAGCGGGTTGAACCCGTGCTCCTTATAGAGCTTCATGAGCTCTTTCTGCATCTTCTCCGGGTTGTCCTTGTGCGTCTTCTGGATCTCCTGGAGAAGCGGCTGCACCGCCATGTTCTTGAGCTGGGCCTTCATCGAGCGGTGATAGAGCGGGAAGAAGACCACACGCATCATCACGCCGAACAGGATCAGCACCCAGCCGTAAGCCAGGTTGAAGCGATCGTGCATCCAGTTGAGGAACGTGATAATGAGCCCGGTGAACGGCTGGATCACCGGCCGCATGAACTTCCAGCCGTACGGGTTCGCGTCCTCCAGGTCGTGCCCGTAGGCCGACAGGCGCTTGAAGTCTTGAGGCCCGGCATAGAGCCGATATGCGAAGCGCCCCTCCGGCCCGAAGGGTTGCGTCACCGTGAGGCTCGCGCGGTGCTCGGCGGGGTGCTCGGCGGCCAGGAGGCCCCCAAGGCGCTCGGAAGCCTCCGGCTCGGTGCCCGCCAGGGCGCCGAACATGAAGAACTTGGTCTTGAAGACGGCCCAGAAGAACGGACCGTCATCGATCTGCAGCCCCTCGACGTCTCTCAGCGGGACAGCCCGAATGCCCCGGTCGATGTGATTCGTGACGTATGCGGTGAGACGACCCTCCTCCTCGACGTTCACCTCGTTGAAGGCTACGCCAGATCCCAGATCCGTGAAGAGGGTTCCCGACTCCACGCCGCGGACCTGCCCCGAGACGACGATGCCGTACTCTTCCGGCACGAACGTGTACGCGACCTCCATCCCGAAGTCGGATGTCGGATGGTCGTAGGTGAACCGGAGCGTTTCCGCGGCTCCTCCCTGACTCACCTCGACCGAAGGGGCAGACGGCTCGAACGGTGCCCGCCGCATGTCGACGGTGTCCCCGGCCACGAGCAGCCGCTGGCCGAGGGTCGCCACCTCGCCGTCCGGGACGAGTTGGACGGGGCCCGACCCCGTGAACGACTCGAAGCCCGGCAGCTCGGCCGAGAGAAGCCTGGCGCCGTGCGTGGTGAACGTGAGGCGGTAGAGCGGCGTCTCCACGATGACGAGCTGCTCCGGCACCGCCGGCGCCTGTGGGTCCGCTTCGGTGTCCGCGGTGGCCGTGTCCTGGGCGACCGGCTCGACCGCCGGACCCGCCAGCTCCGTATCCGGGACCTGGGGCACTACGGGAGGCGCCTGGTCCACGGTCGGGCTGTCCGCCGGGACATTCCCCGGGTCCTGCACCAGCGTGGAGTCGATCTGGAGGCCAGGGTCTTCGGGGGGGATCGGTGGAAAGAGCAGATTGGTGCCCACGAGGACCACGATCATCAGCCCGATCGCCAAGAGAAAGCGAAGCTCGGTCCTCATCGCGGCCCCCAGGGCGAGGCCGAATCCGGCGCCTCACCTCCGACAGCGGCTCCCACGGAAGGGCCGGTGCCGTCCCTCGTAGGAGGCACGGGGTCGTAGCCCTTCCCCCCGAACGGGTGGCAGCGGAGGATGCGCCGCACGGCCAGGCCTCCGCCACGGAACGCCCCGAAGCGCTCGATGGCCTCGGCGGCATACGCCGAGCACGTCGGCGTGAACCGGCATGAGGGTGGCGTAAGGGGTGAGATGCCCTTCCGGTAGAAGGAGATCAACCCCAGGAGGGCGGCCTTGAGCATATGGACTCCGTGACCTGCACGATCTGCGTCTTCAGTTCACCGAAGCGGGCATCATACGCCTCGCGGCGTGCCCGGATCAGCACGTCGACGCTGGCGCGCTCCAGATGTAGGCGCGGCAGCACCTCGCTTCTCCCGACCTCTCGGAGCCGTCTCTTCAGACGGTTCCGGTCCACGATCCCGTGTCGATGCCTGGGCACCACCAGACCCAACCGCGGACGTGAAACGGGGGAAGGTCGGAAGAAGACGTCCAGATGAGACGTCCGCTTCCGCTTCCCCCGCCTCAGAAGCTCTCTGATGTCACGGCTCTTGCGGATCCGACTGGCACGCGGGAACCGAAAGCCGTCCAACGTCCCCACTCCCCATCGATTCGGGTCTGGGGTCGCTGGGATCACGCCCCGTACTTGGAGCCGATCGTGACCACGAGGCGCCGCCGTCCTTTGCGCCGCCTCCGGTTCAGGGTCTTTCGTCCGCCTGGAGTGCTCATCCGGGCACGGAACCCGTGCTTGTTCACTCTCTTGCGGTTCCGGGGCCTGTATGTGGGCTTCATCTGGGCTGCCCGCCTGTCCTGACGAGAACGAAGAAATCGTAGCGAAACGAGCAGGCAAAGATACCCGGAGGCGCAGAAACGGGTCAACCCCGACCGCCACTCGAACCCTCGGTTTACGGCGTCCACAGGGCGGCGTGGCCCGGCTCTCCACGGGTCGCTCTCCAAGACCTCGACCCCGCGGTTCGACCGATTGACTTGCCGGCGGTCGGACCTTTAGGTTCGCCGGCCCGGGAGCGGGCAGAGCACGTTCCTTCCCCGTTCGGGTCCGATCTCCTCGCTGCCGCTCATGTGGATGGAGCTCACCGCAGACGAACTCTGGTCTCGCATCCTCGACGCCGCCAGGTCCAGGCTCCCGGAACAGGGATTTCAAACCTGGGTCGCCGGCGCGACCGTGCTCGGCCTTTCTGGGGACGAGCTGTTGTTGGAGGCGCCCAGTGAATTCCATGTCCAATGGCTCGAGGACAAATACGGCGACACTCTGGCTGATGTAGCCCGCCAGGTCGTCGGACGGCCCGTGCGGATCTCGGCGCGGGCCCGCTCGGGCGGCCCCACGACCGTCCCTACCGTGGAGCTCACTCCGCCGTCCTCGATTCTCGAAGCGCACCAAGGATCCGTGGATCCGTCGCCGCGGACGCTGCAGCACAGGCCCCTGAACGAGCGCTACACCTTCGACCGGTTCGTCGTGGGAACGGGCAATCAGCTGGCCGTGGCCGGCGCTCGGGCCGTGGCGGAGCGGCCGGCCCGTCTCTACAACCCACTGTTCCTCTACGGCGGAGTGGGGCTCGGCAAGACCCATCTGATGCACGCCATCGGCAATCACATCGTCGAGAATCACCACGCCACCGCGGTGGCATACGTGCCTTCCGAGCAGTTCACGAACGAGCTCGTGACCGCGATCCAGGAAGGCAAGACGGCAGATTTCCGGCGCCGATACCGTCAGATGGACCTCCTCCTCGTGGACGACGTGCACTTCCTCGAAGGAAAGGAGCGCACCCAGGAGGAGTTTTTCCATACGTTCAACGCCCTGCATGACGCGCACCGCCAGATCGTTCTCACGAGCGACCGGCCACCCAAGGACATCCCCGGGCTCGAAGAGCGCCTCGTGTCGCGCTTCGAGTGGGGCCTGGTGGCCGACGTGAAGCCACCGGACTACGAGACCCGCATCGCGATTCTCCGCAAGAAGGCCGGGGACGACGGATTGGTGCTGGACGAGGACGTCATCGACTTCATCGCCCGGTCGTGCACGTCCTCGGTCCGGGAGCTCGAAGGCGCGGTCATCAAGCTTCTCGCCTACTCCTCGCTGAAGAACGAGGAGATCACCCTGGAGCTCGCGCGGACATCCATTCGCGCGGTGCTGAAGCGTGGTGAGCCCGGCGGACCACCACTCACTCCAGAGCTCATTCGAGAAGCGACGGCCGAGAGGTGGGGCGTCGATCCCACGGCCCTGACATCGAAGCGCCGGACCAAGGACTTGACGGTACCCCGGCAGGTCGCCATGTACCTGATCAAGGAGATCCTGGGGACGCCTCTGGTGCAGATCGGCAGACACTTCGGCGGTCGGGATCACTCCACGGTCCACCACTCCATCCAGAAGGTCGAGAAGCAACTGGAGACGGATGACGACTTCCGTCTCCGGGTGGAGGCGGTAGCTGCCACCCTACGCGAGGGCGTGTAGAATCGTGTCGAGAGGATGTGGAAACACGGTGGATTACCCACAGAGCCCGGGTGGACTGTTCACGTTTGGAGGGTTTTCAACCGTCCTTCCACGGAGGACCTTTAGAGGCTTCAGGCTGTGAATACAGGGCTTTCGACCCAGGAGAGCATGGCGTTCCACGATTCCACAGGCTCTACTACGACTATGTTTATTTACCTATACCGATCATGAAGAAGCATTCGTTGTGGAAACCGCCCGCGGCGACCCCGACACGAGTGGAGGCCCGATGAATTTCACGATCACTCGGCAGAATCTGCACGAGGGTCTCGCGGCCGTTTCGGCCAGCATTCCGACCAAGACTACGCTTCCGGTTCTCTCGAACATCCTGTTGGAGGCGGCCGAGGACGGAGTCTGGATGAGCGGCACGGATCTCGATGTTGCCGTCCGGGTGAAAGTGCCCGCCGACGTGACGGAGCAGGGGAACATCACGGCGCCTGGCAAGAAGCTCCAGGAGATAGCCCGGGAGCTTCCCGATCAACCGGTGGCGGTCGCGACCCGGGGTGACCAGATCGAGCTCAACTGTGGTCACAGCCGTTTCAAGCTCAACGGTCTGCCTTCCGAAGAGTTTCCGACCCTCCCGGACGTTTCTTTTGACGGAGGATGGAAGGTTGCCGGCTCGGACCTCCAGTCCCTCATCCACCACACGTCCTTCGCGGTCTCTACCGAGGAGAGCCGCCCCATCCTGAACGGCGTCCTCTGGGAGCTCCGTGACGGGAGCATGCGGATGGTGGCGACGAACGGGCACCGGCTGGCACGAATGGGCGTACCCGCTTCTTCGTCTGGTGCCCCGAGCGCCGACTTCATCGTGCCACCCGCTGCGCTCCAGCAGGTCCAGCGGCTGTTCAAGGGCGCGGATGAGCTGGAGGTGGCGCAGAACGGCAATCATCTCGGCTTCCGCTCCGGGGATACTCAGGTCTACACCCGGCTCATCGAGGGCGCCTATCCCAACTACGAACAGGTCATCCCGAAGGACAACGACCGATTCGCCATCGTGGAGAAGAAGACCCTCGCATCGGCTGTCCGCCGAATGGCGGTCGTGGCGAGTGACCAAACCCACCGGATCCGCCTGCAGTTTCAGCCGGACCGCGTCTCACTCAGCGTTCTGACGCCAGATCTGGGAGAGGCCCAGGACGAGCTGGAGCTCAGCTTCGAGGGCGAGGAGCTCGAAATCGGCTTCAACGCGAATTACCTGCTCGAAGTCCTCCGGTACATGCCCACGGACGAGGTAAAGCTGACGTTCAAGGCACCCGAACGGGCGGCCACGCTCGAGCCGGTCGTAGCCGAGGATACCGAGAGTCCGGACTACTTGTGTCTCGTCATGCCTCTACGGCTGTTGGACTGATCGGGGAAGTCCGCGCCGCGGCGTTGCTTCTCGGCTCCGGAGCTGGGGGCAGGAGCCCGTGGTGGCCATCCGTAGAAGCGGCAGAAGCCGCTCACGAATGGCGGTGGCGCGCGGCCTTAGTCGGCCACGCCCCTCGCGACCTCGAGTAGCTCCGCGGCGGTGAAGATGGCGTGAATCGCGTACCCCTCACCCTCGATTCGCTCCCGAGCGCCTTCTCCCCGGTCCACGAGTGCCAGGATCCCCGCCACGGTAGCGCCGTGAGCCTCGATGGCCCGGACGGCCTGCAGGGCGCTGTTCCCCGACGTGAGCGAGTCCTCCATGACCACCACGCGGGCGTGGGAGGGTAACCCGCCCTCGATCCGCTGTCCCGTTCCGTGGCCCTTGGGCGTCTTTCTCACTGAGAAGGCGTCGAGTGGGGCCCCTTCTATCCAGCTCCGGTGGGCGAGCGCGTAGGCGAGTGGGTCGGCACCCATGGTTAGCCCACCTGCGTGGGTGGCGCTCCAGTCCAGGCCCTGAAGAGCCTCCCAGCACGCCAGGCCACAGAGGAACTGACCCTCGGCCGACATGGTAGTGCAGCGGGCGTCGACGTAGTACGACGAACGCACGCCGCTGGCGAGTGTAAAAGTGCCCAATCGTATGGAGCGCTCCACGAGGAGCAGCTTGAGGCGTTCGTGGTTCGGCATGCGCGCACAGTGCCGACTGGCCTCGAGAGACGTCAAGGCGGAGACCCGATTCGGGTGATCCGCAGACCGGAGTCCATGACCGAGCGATTCGAGAGACGCGGACTCGCCGGAAGCCGGCAAGGTGCAGGCCCCAGAATCCGGAGCAGGCTGTCGCTGCTGGCGGTTACGGGCGTTCTGACCCTGACGGGCTGTGGGGAGAATGGCACTACCGAGCTGGACAACTTCCGCTTCGGACAGGTGGGAGAAATCCGCATTCAGGTGGTCACGCCGCTGGCGGGGCTCAACGGGCTCATGGGAGAGCTCCAACAGTCCTTGACCTGGAACTCCGAGGGTCCCTGGCAACTCTTCGAGTCCATCTCGTACCGAGGCCTTCTCGGTGACGCGCAGCTCAAGAGCGGCACCGGAGACCCCGGGGCCTATGCCGAGCTGATCATCCAGCTGAACGACACTCCAGGCCTCCAGCTCTTCGTCACAGAGCTCGATCCGGACCTCGATCCGATCTGCGAGGGCGGAGACGGTCGCATCTCCTTCGTCGTGCGGGACAATCTGCGCAACGAGGAATCCCGCTGGATGCGTTGCACGTCGGAAACGCTCGAGAAGCTGTCGGAGGCTACGGCGGGACCGGACGCCGCCGCCGCGAGGTTGATCACTGCCAGTCGGCGAGCCCGGGACCAGACGCTGGGGCCGTCCGCCACATATACCTATTCGGGTAGCGTGCCCTTCGGGACACTCGACAGAGGCGAAGTGTCTCAGGTGCCCCTCGAGCTACCCATCGTGTTTCTCGGGCAGCCGGGTCCGGGGGGAGACACTCTGCCACCCGCGGGCTGGGAGCGATTCTGGAAGGATCACACCGGGACCGAGGATCCGCCTCCCGAGGTCGCCTGGAGCGAGGATATGGTGGTGGTGGCGGCGGTGGGCGTCCGTCAGGAGGCTGGCGACAGCGTGGAGGTTCACCGCATCCTACAAGTGGAGAGCGGCACCATCGTGGAGCTCCACGAGCGCGTGCCCGGCGACTTCTGTTCACCGGCTTTCCAGATTCACACACCGTTTCACATCGTCGTCGCCCCGCTGACGCCGCCGAACTACCAGTTCGGCGAGGTCAAGGTGGAGCGCGTGCCGTGCGGGGCATAGCGCCGGAGATCCGCTCCGCATGACGCTTCGGAGGCAGTTCCTCGCGGTCTTCGTCACCTTCGCCGTGGTGATGGCGGTGGCGGGAGGCTGGGCGGCGTGGCGGGTGACCTCCGGAGCACTGGAGCGGGAGATGGACACCCGCCTCCGTGCGGTGGCGGGCGCCTTCGCCGGAGGCGCGCTCCAAGCGCAGTACGTCCTCTCCATCCGGCCGGGCGACGAGGGAAACGACGAGTCGCCGTGGTGGCCCACGTATCAGCGTCTGGTCTACCTCGCGCCCTGGGTCGACGCCGCATACCTCTTCCGCAGCGACCGCACATTGCTCGTGTCCACCGAAGGCGAAAGCCTGCGGGTAGGGTCTCGGCTTCGGTGGCTCGACGCCCACCGCGAGGTGTTGGACCAGGCGTGGCGCGTCGGCAGCGCCACGAGCCCTCTATTCGAAGGCGAAGACGGTCGACCTTACAAGTACGGGTTCCTGCGAATCGAAAACGCGGACGTGATGCTCGGGGTGTTGGTGCAGGCAGACTTCCTGCAGCCCCTCGAGCGCCTGCGCCAGACCCTGCTGATCGGCACCTTGCTCGCCGTCCTCGCAGCGGTGGTCCTGGCTGGCGTGCTCGCTGGAACGGTTGCGCGCCCGCTGGAGCGGCTGAGCCGCGTCGCGCTCCGGATTCAGCGCGGACACATGAAGCAGCCCGTCGGGAAAGAGAAGGGCTATGAGCTGGGGAGGCTGGCGAGAGCCATGGAGCGGATGCGGCGTGGGGTCGTCCGCCGGGACGAGCAGTTGCGTCTGATGCTCGCCCAGGTGGCGCACGAGATCCGGAATCCGCTCGGGGGGCTGGAGCTGTTCACCTCTGCCGCCGAGGAGGCGGAGGATGAGGCCGAGCGTCGTCGTTTGCTGAAACGGGTCAGGGCCGAGATCAGGGACTTGAACGAGATCATCGATGATTTCTTGACATTCGCCCGGCCGCTCAGGCCCGGTCCGGAGCTCCACGACATCAAGGGTGTGGTGGAGCAGGCCGCTGAGCTGGTCTCAATGGAGCTCGAGCGGAGAGGCGGTGTCTTGCAGCTGGACCTTCCGAGGGAGCCTTTACTGGCTAGGGCGGATCCGGAACACGTGAAGCGGGTCGTCCTGAATCTGGTCAGGAACGCTGCTGAAGCCGGTGACCGGGTACAGGTGGAAGCGCTGTGGCGGAACGGCGAGGTGGTCGTCGCGGTGCGGGATGACGGCCCTGGAGTGCCGTCGGAGCTCAGGGAGCGGATCTTCGAGCCATTCGTGAGCCAGAAGGAAAAGGGGGCGGGGTTGGGACTGGCCATCGTGGAGAGGGTGACACGAGCCAACGGGGGCCGCGTCGAGCTCATGTCGCCGGAACAGACCGAAGCTGGGTGGGGGGCAGAGTTTCGCGTATATTTCACCGGCTCGGAAGAGCTTCCGATTCCGGAGGCCGCCACGGCGTCCGTTTGAAGGAGCGCCGGGGTTCGACTGGCCGGCCATCACGCCGCCGGTGAAGCCGTATCCCGACTCATTTCTGGAGGTTGGCGGGTCCGCATGGCGCAGGTGTTGATCATCGACGACCACGACTCCATGAGGGAGGGGCTCGAGCTCCTGCTCCGGAGGCGGGGCCACAAGACCCTCTCGGCCGACGGCGGCGCCAAGGGCTTGGAGCTCCTGGAAGAGAGTGGCGCCGACCTGGTCATCACCGACTTGAAGATGAGCCGGGTGGACGGCATCGACGTCCTGCGCCGGGTCCAGGACCGGGCGCCCGACGTGGACGTCCTCGTCATCACGGCGTACGGCACGATCGAAAAGGCCGTGGAGGCCATGAAGCTCGGCGCGGCCGACTTCATCACAAAGCCGTTCTCGTCGGAGGAATTCGCGGTAAAAGTCGATCGCCTCCTCACGGACCGGGAGGAGCGGACCCGCCTCCGCAAGGAGAACGTCGCACTCCGGGTCGAGAACACCTACCTGAAGGAGGGCGGCGAGGCTCGGTATGGTGAGATCGTCGGCGAGTCGCCCCCCATGAAGGAGGTGTTCAGATGGGTGGGCCGGGTCGCTCGAAGCGAGTCGACCGTCATGATCTACGGCGAGTCGGGCACCGGAAAGGAGCTCGTGGCCCGCGCCATTCACGCCGGCTCCGCCCGGGCCGACGGGCCCTTCATCCGCGTGAACTGCGGCGCCCTGTCGGAGAGTCTCCTCGACAGCGAGCTGTTCGGGCACGAGAAGGGCGCGTTCACCGGCGCCGAGCGCCAGCGCCGCGGTCGCTTCGAGCTGGCCGACGGCGGCACGCTGTTCCTCGACGAGATCTCCACGATCTCTCCCACCACGCAGGTGCGACTATTGCGCGTGCTGCAGGAGAGGGAGCTGGAGCGGGTGGGGGGCGAGGAGACGATTCCGGTCGACGTGCGCATCATCGCCGCGACCAATACCCCTGCCGATCAGCTTCTGGGCGAGACGGGCTTCCGAGAGGACCTGTACTACCGCCTCCACGTGGTCCCGATCACGCTTCCCCCCCTGCGGGAGAGGCAGAGTGACATCGGACCCCTCGTCGAGCACTTCATCGCGAAGCTGCGCCAGCGCACCTGCTCCCCCGCACGCGAGGTCACCAAGGAGGCCCAGGAGCGGCTTTCCGCCTACCACTGGCCCGGCAACGTTCGCGAGCTCGAAAACGTGATCGAGCGGGCCCTGGTTTTGGCCGAGGGCGCGACGCTGGACGTGGCCGACCTCCCGTTCCTTCCCGTCGAAGGCAGTCTTGCCGCGGGCGCTGCCGTAACCGAAGCGGCCCTTCCTACGGGGGGCCTCGACTTGAACAGAGCCGTCGAGGGCATGGAGGAGAAGCTGCTGCGCCAGGCACTGGATCGGGCGGAGGGTGTAAAGGCGGAGGCGGCCCGGCTTCTGGGCTTGAAGCCTTCGGCCCTCTACTACAAGCTCGAGAAGTACGGGATCGAGGCCTGACATGACGCGCAGGACCTTCACGACTTTCCTCTCGGCCACTCGCCTGCTGGTGGGGCTGACGGTGCTTGCGCCGGCAGCCTCACAGGCGATCCTGGCCCAGGAGTCCGACGTGGAGGTCCGTCTTCGGAGCGCCGAGCTCGAGTACACCACCGCGAGCAGCGAGTGGGAGTCGGCAACAGCGGCCTTTCGCGCCGCCGAGGCGCGGTGGCAGCGCGCCCTCGACGAGGTCAACGCGGCCGAGGCGAGCGGTGACGAGGATGCGTACAAGCTCGCGCTGGCGAGATTCCACACGCAGGCCATTCAACTGGAGACACAGGAGGCACGAGAGCGAGAGACCGCGGGGCGCATGTCGGACACGCGGGGCGACCTGATGGCCGTGCTGGCGGAATCGCGCGACGAGCTGTACCGGGATGCGCTGGATGCCGATAACCCTGAAGAGACGAGGGAGTTGGCGGCATTGTACCAGGACCGGGACAATCGGTACCGGGAGCTCGAGCGGGAGGGCGCACCACCCGGCCGGATTCAGCCGGTCACCCTACCGGAGGTCACCTTCGATCCCCGCGACGGTCCGGACGAGATCGAGGGAAAGATACGGCTTCTGGAGCTCCGAATCCGCCAGATCGAGGTGCAGGTCACGGCCATCGACGAGCGCATCGGGGCTTTGGAGAAACGGCAACGCCAGGAGCGGGACCTGCAGAGCCTCATTACCGGAGTGGAGCGCTTCGACGACGCCTTCGTGCCCGTGACGTCACCTGATCCACTGACGGACATGACCGACACAGGGGCTGCGGGAGCAGCGCTACCCAGCGACTCCACGGTCGTGACTCTGGACGAAATGTCGTTGCAGCAACAGATTGAAGGGTTACAGCTATTGCGGGAACAGATGTTTGCCCGCAAGCAGCATCTGGAGGGTCGGACCGAGGGGTTCCGGCAGCGCCTGTTGAGGATGACCACGTCATGAAGACAACCACGGTAGCCATGCTGACGATCGCGCTCGTCGCGGTCGCGGTGCGGCCGAGTGGCGCCCAGGTCACCGTGCGCGACCTGGAGGTCACGGCCGGCGCTGCCGTAGAGGGGTACCGGGGCAACATGTCCTCCGTGACCCTCCCGGTGGTGGACTCGACGGACCGGGCCTCCGCAGCCGTCGCGGAGTTCGGGACGCGTGGTCGGCTGCTCTTCCTCAACACCCCGGTGCGGGGCTTCCGCATCGACTTCGACGGCGGCATCCGGCAGTTCGCCGCGTCGGGCTTCGAGCTCTCCGACTACGCTCCCCGGGAGGTCGTGGGCCGACTGGACGGGGTGTATCGACAGAGCCTCGGTTCGCTGGGGACGCTGACGGCTGCTTTTGGCTACAAGGGCCGTAGCGTGGTCGATCGCCCGCCCATGCCGCTGTTCATCCAGCCGGGATACGGGGCGGCCAGTGGAGCCCTGTGGCTGCGGTTCGCGGAGTTCCGGGGCATCAAGCTGGACAGCGAGTTGATGGCCGAGTGGGCGGACTACGGGGCCCACGCCCTGTTTCCCCAGCTCGACCTGCTGGATAACCGGTCCACCAGGCTCGAGGTGGGCGGCACCTGGGGACGGGAGTGGCAGGTGCGCTTCTACAGCGCCGTCCGCTTGACCGATTTCCAGCGCCAGGGGACGAACCTGCCGGCGGACCCGTTCCGTCGCGACCGGATGATCGAGGCCGGAGCGACATGGACGCTTCACGTCCCGGTGGTCGTGCAGCTGGGCGTTTCCGGCATCTTCAACCGCTCGAACTCGGCCAGGCCGGAGTACGACGCCATTCGGTTTCGGGGAAACCTGGTCGTTCCTCTCCCGTACGACCTGAACGGCACGCTCTACACCTCCCTCACCGGGAAGAACTACAAGCACGACTTCGAGTTCATCCGGCTGGTTCCGGGAGAGGAGGCCGACAACGGCTCGGTAGCCTACATCGGCCTGCACAGAGCGATCACACCCACCCTGAACGGCCAGGTACGGTTTGGTTGGACTCGGGCCGAGACCGACGTCGGCGGTGCCTTCTACGAGCGGTACGGCCTCAGCTTCTTCCTCAGCTTCCGACCGTCTCTGCAGTAGGCAGCGCGGCGGCCCATGCTACCAGGGCGCCGTCGTGAGATAGACTCACGTCCATGGCGTCAGCTCTACCGCGTACGATCAGTCGAGGCGGCGTACGTCCCGTCGAGCCACCTTCACACACGATCTCCACGCCTTCAACGTCGACGCCGAGTCCCCTCGCCACATGCTCTCGCGCTCCGATGCGCACCGCCGCCGAGGGCAAGCTGTGGATCGCCCTGCGCTCCCGGTCGGTGAACCGAGCCTTCAGCACGTCGTCCAGGTCGGCCGATACCGAATCCTCGAGCACTCCGCCGACGGTATCGACCGCCATGATCACCGAGGGCGGGAGAGAAGAGGGCGGGGTGCCGACCATTCCCCCGTTCCAGGCCAGCACATGGATCCACCCGGGCCGGATTTGGGCAACGAAGGGCACCTTCAGGTCTCCGTACGACACGTGGCCGACCACGCGGGGACGGGGGGTGTTGGGCACGTCGACCACGAACCTCGCGTGAGCGAAGGCGGGCGGTGAGCCCAGGATCTTGGACACGACCTTGAAGCCGGCCTCCTTGGACGCCCAAAGGAGCCACAACGTCCGGTCGGGCGCGTCCGCCTCACGGATCAGCGCGGCCTCCAACCGAGAGAAGACGCGGTCGACGAAGCGTCTGTCCCGCGCTTTCCCGTGGCATCGCGCATTCGTGAGGTCCACGATGTCGTTTCCGACCAGAATGGGCTGCATGGACTTCAGGGTATTGCGACGCGGGCGGGTTAACAATCGACTCAAGGCGCGGTAGCATCCGGGATGATCGAATACCCACCCACGAGGAAGGGCGACGTCGTCGACCGCTGTCATGGGATCGACGTACCCGATCCATACCGCTGGCTGGAGGACACCGACTCGCCCGAAACCAGGGCTTGGGTCGAGGCTCAGAACCGCGTGTGCTTCGGACAGCTCGAACAGATCGCCGAGCGGCGTGACATCCGGCACAGGATGGGGCTGCTCTGGGACCACGAGCGGTACGGGACGCCCAGCTACCCGGTGCCCATCGAGCGCGGCGGTCGCTACTTCTACTTCCGCAACGACGGTCTTCAAGACCAGCCGGTGCTTTGGTACCGGGAGGGGCTCGCCGGCGAGCCGGTGCCGCTGCTGGATCCGAACGCGCTGTCAACGGACGGCACGATATCGGTCGCCAGCCTCGACGTGACGGCCGACGGACGGCTCCTGGCCTACGCGCTAGCCAGCGGCGGATCGGACTGGCAGGAGATCCGCGTCCGCAACGTCGACACCGGGGCCGATCTCCCGGATGTCGTGCGGTGGGTCAAGTTCTCCGCGCCGAGCTGGACCCGGGACGGCAAAGGCTTCTACTACTCACGCTACCCGGAGCCCCGCGGCGGTGGGCATCTCCTGGAGGCGAACCGGAACCAGCGCCTCTGCTATCACCGGATGGGGACCTCTCAGGACCAGGACGTCCTGGTGTACGAGCGACCCGATCAGCCGGAGTGGGGCTTCCAGGCCCAGGTCAGCGAGGACGGCCGTTACGTGTTCGTGCACGTGTGGCACGGCACGGCACCCGAGAACCGGCTCTACGTCCAGGATCTCGCCGACCCCCACGATCCCGTCGTGACCGGCGCGGTCCAGCCCCTTCTCGACGAGGGGGACGCGTCGTACGTGGTCGTGGGCAACGTCGGGTCGCGGCTGTATCTCGTGACAGATCGCATGGCGCCCCGAAAGCGCATCGTGAGCATCGACGTGCGGCGCGGTGTCGGCGCACGCCAGTCGGACGTCGTGCCCGAGGACACCCATGTGCTGGAGTCGGCCCGCCTCCTCGGCGGGCGCTTCGTGCTGGTCTATCTGAACGACGCGAAGGCGCTGGTCCGCATCCACGCCCAGGACGGCCACGTTGTGGGAGAGCTCGACCTTCCCGGGCCGTGCAGCGTGGCCGGGGTGAGCGGCCGTCCGGACTCGCCGGAGCTCTTCCTCGCCTTTACGTCCTTCCTCCGTCCCACCACGATACTCCGCCACGACTTGCAGGCGGCGGCGACGGAGACGTTCGCGAAGCCGGAGCTGCCCTTCGATCCCGGGTCCTACGTCACTACCCAGGTCGTGTTCACCTCGCGGGACGGCACTCCCGTCCCGATGTTCGTCACGAGCCGGAGTGAGGTGGAGCTCGACGGCTCGAACCCCGTGATGCTCTACGGATACGGGGGATTCAACGTCTCGCTGACGCCGTTCTTTTCGGTTGCCAACGCGGTGTGGCTCGAGATGGGGGGCATCTTGGCCGTACCCAATCTGCGGGGAGGAGGGGAGTTCGGTGAGGACTGGCACCGTGCCGGCATCCTCGACCGCAAACAGAACGTCTTCGACGACTTCATCGCGGCGGCCGAATTCCTGGTTGACGAGGGGTACACGGAGCCTCGTCGGATCGCCATCTCGGGAGGGTCGAACGGAGGGCTGCTCGTGGGAGCGTGCATGATTCAGCGTCCCGACCTGTTTCAGGTCGCCTTGCCTGCGGTGGGCGTAATGGACATGCTGCGTTTTCACCGCTTCACCATCGGGTGGGCCTGGGTCTCGGATTATGGCTCGCCCGATGACGTACACGAATTCGAGGTCCTTCGGGCGTATTCACCCCTCCACAACCTCCAGGAGGAGACCTGCTACCCAGCCACGTTGGTGACGACTGCGGACCATGACGACCGCGTGGTTCCGGGGCACTCGTTCAAGTTTGCGGCGCGCCTGCAGGAGGCCCAGGGCTGCGAGAAGCCGGTGCTGATCAGGGTCGACGTGCGTGCGGGGCACGGCGCGGGCAAGCCCACGGGCATGCTCATCGAAGAGGCGGCAGACCGCTGGGCGTTCGCATGGCGGCACCTGATGCCGGCTGACGAGTAGACCTGGAGCGGAGTGTTGCGGACGGATTCGATCGAAGGAGGTCATGTGGCAGCAGCATGGGTTCGGGTCGCGCGGCGCGTCGCGCGAGTGCTCGGAGTCCTGGCCCTGGCGGCGCAGGCGTCGGCGGCCACGGCCGCCGCCCAGCAGACGCTCGTGCTGGCGGACGGGGACCAGGTGACGGGCACGTTGAAGAAAATCGAGGGCGGAACCTGGGTTTTCGAGTTCCGAGGCCAGGAGTTGAGCGTGGCCGCCGCGGACATCACCTCCTTCACGGCGCCAGAGCCGGTGGGCTTCCGACTCTCCGACAACTCGGTAGTGGCCGCTAGCGTCGCGCCGTCGCCAGGTGGATTGACTCTGACGCTCGCCGACGGCTCCACGAGAACCGTGGCGCCCGGCGACTTCGAGGCAGCCGGAGATCCGGCGGATCTCGAGGCGCTCCAGGAGGTGGAGATGGGGTATTTCACCCCCTTCACACGCTTCTGGGGTCTGTCGGCCAGCCTCGGCGCCACGACCAAGGGTGGGAACAGCGAGACCAGCAGCTTCAACGCTCGCCTAGACGTCGATCGCACCACGAGCCGAGATCGGCTGGCGCTGGCCTTCCTCCTTACAGAGGAGCGGAACCGGGTCGCTGAAGGCGAGGGCACCGAGCTCACGGCACAGAAGTACATCGGCAACCTCCGGGCCGAGATCTTCCCGTGGACGAAGGTGTTCCTCTTCGGTGAGAACCGTTACACGCGGGATCGCTTCGCCGACATCGACCTGAGGGTCAACCTCAACCTCGGTGCAGGCGTTCAGCTCGTGACCACGGACCGGTCGGACCTCCGGGCCGCCCTCGGTCTGGGTGCGCGCCACGAGGACTTCACCTCGGACACGCCCAGCGCCACCGTCGCCACCGGCAACGCCAACGCACAGTGGGAGCAGAAGTTCGGTGGCTTCACGTTCGACTGGGCGGTGGACTTCACGCCAGCGCTGGAAGACTTCGCCGACTATCAGATTCTCAGCGACACCAACCTGACGGCCACGCTCATCGCGGGGTTAGGTTTCCGGGTTGGCCTCTTGCTGCAATACGACAACACGCCGACACCGGGTACAGAGTCCACCGACACGACTCTGACCACATCGTTGGCCTACACGTTGGGACGCTAGATCAATGTTTGAAGCCGCCGAGTTGGGCCTGACCGTTCCCGATAGCGAGTACTCGGATCGAGTGCCGGCTCTCCGGGAGCGCCTGTTGGAGGCACAGACCGACCTCAGGGATGAGGACTTCTCGGTGCTCATCGTATTCGGCGGGGTCGACAAGGGTGGGAAGGGCGAGACCGCGACTCGGCTCAGCTACTTCATGGATCCACGCCGGATCATCACGCATGCCTACGACCGACCCAGCCAGGAGGAGGACGAGCGGCCCGAATACTGGCGCTTCTGGAGGGATCTCCCCCCGAACGGACATATCGGGATCTTCCTCCGGGCCTGGTACTCGAAGCCGTTGCTGCAGCGGGCTTTCGGACGGATCGACATGACCGAGTACGATCATCGTCTGGACCGGATCGTCGCGTTCGAGCGGACGCTCAGCGAGAACCGCACGCTGATCTTCAAGTTCTGGATGCACCTCGGCAAGGAGCAGCAGGCCGCCCGCTTCCGCGAGTTGGAGCAGGACCCGAGACAGGCCTGGCGCATGACCGAAAAAGACTGGCGCCATTGGGAGATGTACGACGAGTTCACCTCCGCGGCCGAGCACCTGATCGTGCGCACGTCCCGGGGTCATTCCCAATGGACGATCGTGGAGGCCACCGAACCAAACTACCGAAACCTGGAAGTGGCCGAGGCAGTGGCAGAGGGAATCGAGCGGGCCATCACCAACCGTCGCCGCGACCGCACCTTGGCCGCGTCGCGGGTGGAGCTCGACGAGGAGGCCGAGCTGGACGACGTCGCGGAGCCTGAGGGTGGGGCCAAGGGCGATGCACAGGCCGACGAACAGGTAGATGCCGACCCATACGCGGGACGAACTCCGACGACGGTGCTCTCGACGCTCGACCTCGGGAAAAGCTTGACGAAGTCAGAGTATCGCGCCCAGCGGGACGAGCTCCAGGGTAGGCTCAACCTGCTACAACGACATGCCAGGGAACAGGAGCGCTCGATCATCCTCGTGTTCGAGGGCTGGGATGCCGGGGGGAAGGGCGGCGCGATCCGGACCCTGCTCGGGGCGTTGGACGCGCGGAACTACACGGTAACGCAGGTTGCGGCGCCGACAGATGAGGAAGCCTCCCACCACTACATGTGGAGGTTTTGGCGCAAGCTTCCCCGCGCCGGAAAGGTCTCCATCTTCGACCGCAGCTGGTACGGCCGGGTGCTGGTGGAGCGGGTAGAGGGCTTCGCGTCTGAAGAGGAATGGCGGCGTGCGTACGGCGAGATCAACGAGTTCGAGCGCGAGCTCGTGGACCATGGCATGGTGGTCGTGAAGTTCTGGCTCCACGTATCTCCCGAGGAGCAGGCCAAGCGATTCGAGGCTCGGCGCCAGGTCGCCTACAAGCGCTGGAAGCTGACGGACGAGGATCTTCGCAACCGGGAGAAGTGGCCGGTTTACGAAGCGGCGGTGCACGAGATGGTGCAGCGGACGAGCACGCCCTTTGCCCCTTGGCACCTCGTCGAGGGCGAGGACAAGCGGTTCGCCCGCGTCAAGGTTCTGGAGACAGTCTGTTCGGCACTCGACGCGGCCCTCGGGGGCGTCATCCCCGAGTCCGCCGCCCTCGAGGCCCCGGCCCCCGAGGTCACCGAGGCTCCCGAGGCCACCAAGGCTCCCACCGAGGATGCCGACGGGCGCCCCGCTCCCGCTACGTGATAGGCCTCCGGCCCTCGACGGCGACGGCCGGGATTCCCAACCGCTCGATGAGGGCGTTGAACTCCGCCACCTCGGTGTCGAAGATCACCTGAAGGCGCTGGCGCAGCTCGGCCCAGTCTGCATTCAGATCCTCCATCCTTCGCATGGCGCCGGCCGTGGGAGCGCCTTCGGGTCCACCCGCAATGTAGCCGTCGGTCCCGGTCACGTTGCCATAGAGCTCGGCATACTGGTTGTCCAGCATCCCTGGGAACCGGATCGGGTCCTGACCGCTCTCGCTCTTCACCTGGATCAGGAGCTCCTCGACCCCGGTCAAGCTCGTGGCCACCGAGTCGCCCGCAGGTCCGACCTCTTCGCCATGTCCAAGCTGTTCGGCTCGCTCTTGAGTCTCGTCGATTTGAACCTTGGCGGACCGGATGCTCTGGATGGCTGCGTGCACCGCACTCAGTGAATCGCGTACGGCCGTCGCCACGCGGAACTGCTCGTCGTAGTCCGCCTGGGTCACTTCGGGGATGCGCGGATCGGGCAGGAGCCGGAAGTCCCGAACATGGGTCTGGTCCCCCGTCTCGAGCTGGACCTGGTACGTGCTCGGGGGAGCCTTCACTCCACCGCTATACCCCCACACGACGGAGCCTTCGGTCAAGTCGGGCCCCGGGTACATGAGATCCCAGACGACCTGGTTCATGCCTGGTTCAACCGCTAGCGGCTCGGTGCCTGCTTCAGCCGCCGTAGCGGAGTCGCTCGAGAACGTGCGAACCGTCTCGCCCAGGAAGTCCTGGACTTGCAGCGTTACGGGCCCCGCCGGCTCCTCGGAGAGGTAGTACCGGAGCAGCGCTCCACCGGGGTGGGGCTCAGGCGCCAACCCGCCGAGACCACCTCCCCCGCTCACGTCGGCCCGGTAGGCGTTCTTGGTGCCGAAGAGATGGCTCGTGCCCGTAACCGTGCCGTCGAACACGTCGAAAAGGGGCGTCCGGTCATCGAGGATCCAGAACGACCTTCCCTGCGTGGACACGATGATGTCGCCGTGAGCCACCCGCATGCCGGTGACCGGTGTCACGGGCAGGTTGAGCTGCAGGGACTGCCAGCGCGCGCCGTCGTCGAACGACACGAAGAAGCCGAACTCGGTGCCGGCGTACAGGAGGCCGCGGCGCTCCGGGTCCTCCCGGACCGTGCGCACCGGATGGTCGGCCGGAATCCCGTTGGCGCCGGTGGTGGCCAGGCGCCAGGTGACACCGAAGTCGTCGGTGATGAACACGTAGGGTCTGAAGTCGTCCATGCGGTATGCCTGCACCGCCATGACCGCCCGACCCTCCTGATGCGTCGAGAGATCGATTTCGTCCACGGTACCGAGCGCCGGCATCTGGGCTGGCGTGATCTCCGTCCAGGTGGCACCGCCGTCTCGGGTGATGTGCACGCGGCCGTCGTCGGTCCCCGCCCAGATCTCGTCCGCAACGTGCGGCGACACGGCCACGCTGAATATGGTGTTGTAGATCTCCACGCCGGTGATGTCGGCGTTGATCGGACCGCCGCTGAAGTCCTGATGCTCAGGCGTGTTCGTTGTCAGATCGTCGGAGATGGACTCCCAGGTGATGCCGCCGTCAGTCGTCCGGTGGAGCCGCTGGGAGGCGTGGTAGACCACGTCGGAGTCGTGGGGGGAAACGACGATGGGCGCAACCCACTGGAAGCGCTCCTCCAGATCACGGGCCGCTTGGCCCAGCTGGAGCTGGGGGTAGTTGATCACGTTACGGCGCTGGTCCTTGGCCACGTCCATGCGGTTGATGGATCCACCGTAGCATCCGCCCCAGACGATGTTGGGGTCGTCCGGATCGAGGGCGATGGGGCCGGTCTCGCACGCCGCCGGGTACTGCCAGTGCGACTTCGCATGCAGCGAGCTCGCCGAAGTCCAAGCCGGTACGCTGATGCCGGTGTTGTCCTGTTGCGCGCCGTAGAGGCGGTACGGGAAGGCGTTGTCCACGATGACGTCGTACAGCTCCGCCGTGGGCTGGTTCAGGTAGGTGGACCAGGTCTCTCCGCCGTTCACGGTCACCTGTCCGCCACCGTCGTCGGCCACGATCATGACGTCCGTGTCCGTCGGGTTGATCCAGAGATCGTGGACGTCACCGTGGGGCACCGGGACGGGCTCGAAAGTCACCCCGGCGTCGACCGATCTGTACAGGCTCGTGTTGAGGGCCCATACGGTATTCTCGTCCTGAGGGTCGGCCTGTACGTGCGTGTAGTACCAGGCCCGCTGCCGTAGATTGTTCTCGTCGTTGGTCTGCTCCCAGCTTTCGCCCCCGTCGTCGGAGCGGTAGACGCCACCGCCGGGCTCGGCTTCTATGATGGCCCACACGCGGTCCGGATGAGCCGGCGAGGCGCTGACGCCGACCTTGCCGACCAACCCTTCCGGCAGCCCTCCACCGAGCTTCTCCCATGTGTCGCCACCGTCGGTCGAGCGGTAGACGCCCCCCTCCTCCCCGCCGCTGATCAACCGCCAGGGCTTGCGCTCGCCCCGCCACATGCCGGCGTAGAGCACCCGGGGATTGTGTTGGCTCATGGTCAGGTCGCTGGCTCCGGTCGAGTCGTTCAGCGCCAGGACGTGCTCCCACGTCTCGCCTCCGTCGGCAGACCGGAAGATCCCACGCTCCGGGTTCTTGCCGAACGGGTGGCCCAGCGCGGCCACGTATACCAGGTCGGGGTTGTGCGGGTGAATCTCGATGCGGCCGATCTGCCCGGCCTCGGGCAGGCCGACGAAGGACCACGTCTTTCCGGCATCGGTGGAGCGGTACACGCCGCGTCCGGTGGACGTATTGCCGCGGATATCCACGGAGCCGGTGCCCACGTAGATCACGTTGGGGTCGGAATCCGCCACGTCCACGGCCCCGACCGAGGCCACGTCGAAGAACCCGTCGGACACGTTCTCCCACGTGTGGCCGAAGTCGCGGGTGACCCACATCCCTCCGCCCGTGGTGCCCATGAAGAACGTCTCGGGCTGGCCGGCCATGCCGGCCACCGCGGTGGAGCGACCACCCCGGAAGGGGCCCACCATCCGCCATTCCAGTCCGTCGAACGTCTCGGGGCTCCTGGCCTGATTCGCGTCTGGAGCCGGGTCCTGGGCCGCCACGCCTGCGGTGGAGCCCGTGGCGCAGGAGGCCAGGAACGCGGCCAGGAACAGGATCATGAGTCGTACGGTCGTGCTGTGCATCGCCGGAATCCCTCGAATTGCCCATGTGGTTGGAGCGCATAACCTGGCGAGACGAATCGGGCATTGCCAGGGGTGGGGCCGCCCGGCCGTGGGCCGTTGGCCTGGAGGTGGGCTCTCTGGCTCCGGGGTGCGCCCCTCTCCTAACTTGTCTGCCGCTTCCGGTCCTGCACTCACCGTACAACACGAGACGGTCTTCCCATGTGTCGAAAGTTCCAACTGCTGCCGGTCGTCGGGCCCCTGCTCGCGTGTCTCGCCTGTGGAGAGGGGGATCAGGGCGCGACGGCTCGGCCGAATGGCCAGGGAGCCGAGGCCCTGGCTGCCGAGACCCTCGCCGACTGGACACGCACGCTGGCCTCCGACGAGTTCGGCGGTCGTGGCCCTTCGTCGCCGGGCGAGGAGCGCACGGTGTCCTACCTGCGTGACGAGTTCCAGAAGCTGGGGCTCGAGCCCGGAAATGGCGGATCGTGGTTCCAGGACGTCCCTCTGGTGGAGATCACCGTGCAGGGAGCTCCCACCCTGACCGTGAGCGGGCCGGATGGGGACCAGTCGGTCGAATGGACCGACGGCTACGTCGGCTGGACCAAGCGGGTGGTGGAGCGAACGGAGCTGGGCGAATCCGAACTCGTCTTCGTGGGCTACGGCATCGTGGCGCCCGAGTTTGGGTGGGACGACTACGCCGGCGTCGACGTCACCGGCAAGACCGTGGTCATCCTCGTGAACGATCCGGGGTTCGCCACTCAGGATCCCGACGTCTTCCGCGGCAACGCGATGACCTACTACGGACGGTGGACCTACAAGTTCGAAGAGGCGGCGAGGCGGGGAGCCGCGGGGGCGCTCATCGTCCACCACACCGCGCCGGCCGGCTACGGGTGGGAGGTCGTGACGGGCTCCTGGACGGGCCCGCAGTTCGACCTGGTTCGTGAGGGTGGGAACATGGGCCGGGTGGCGGTGGAGGCCTGGATCCACGGTGATGCCGCGGCTGAGCTGTTCGCCGCGGCCGGGCACGACCTGGCTGCGCTCGAGGCTGCGGCGGCCCAGCCCGGGTTCCGGGCGGTCTCCCTGGGGCTCACGGCGTCGGTCGCTATCGAGAACAGGGTGCGCGAATCCACGTCGCGGAACGTTCTCGCCGTGCTGCCGGGGACCGACCGCGCCGACGAGTACGTGGTCTACATGGCCCACTGGGATCACTTCGGCACCTCCGACGATGAGGCACTCCCCGATCGTGTCTTCAATGGCGCAAAGGACAACGCCACGGGGACCGCCGGCCTACTGGAAATGGCCAAGGCGTTCGCGAGCCTGGAGGAGCGGCCGACCCGCTCGCTGCTGTTTCTGGCGGTGACGGCGGAGGAGCAAGGGCTGCTGGGCTCGGCGTACTACGGGTCCTACCCCGTCTACCCAGTCGAGAAGACAGTGGCGGCCATCAACATGGACGTCCTCAACGTCGACGGGCCCATGAACGACATCACCGTCATAGGATACGGCAACTCGGAGCTGGACGAATACGTGGAGCGGGTCGCCAGCTCGCAAGGGCGAATCGTGAAGCCCGACGCCGAGCCCGAGAAGGGGTTTTACTACCGATCAGACCACTTCAGCTTCGCCAAGGTCGGTATCCCCGCTTTGTATACCGATCCAGGCATCGACCACGTGGAGCACGGCGAGGACTGGACCATGGAGCAGCGGGACGACTATACGGCAAATCGGTACCACAAGCCGTCCGACGAGTTCGACGAGAGTTGGGATTGGCGGGGCGCCATCCAGGACCTGGAGCTCCTGTACGAGGTGGGCCACGACCTCGCCACGTCGTCGGCCTTTCCGAATTGGCGTGACGGTACGGAATTCAAGGCGATTCGGGACGCCGCCATGGCGGGCGCACGGTAAGGCCGGGACGAGGACCACACGAACCTGGCCTCGGACCACCACGAGAGGGCCGGCCGGGTCTCAGGGGAGAGGCGCGCGCGTCATGGGGTTCGAGTGGCGCCACATGCGGGTGACCTGCCCCGCCTGATCGGACTCGAAGACGATCTTCTCACCCGGGGTTCCGTCGTCGCGGATCCTTTGGAAGACCCCACCGTCCAGGTGCTTCAGCTCCGTCAGGCTCTCCATGGGGTCGTCCGTGGGAACCGTCAAGACCGCGAGGCTCCCCTTCCATGGCAGCACGATCGCTTCGCCCGCGAGCCAGTTGGTGTAGCGGCCCGTGAACCGCTCGAGCTCGGGATCGGCCCACTTCGTCTCGCTTTCCGCGTCCAGCGCCTCCGCGACGGCGGGGGCCACGATCTCGTACGCCGTCTGGGTGAAGCTACGGCTGCTCAAACCGTTGGTGTTGGTCATGAAGACGGTGGCCACCCGATCGCCGGGGCTGAGGAGCAGGTGCGACTGATATCCCGGGCAATAGCCGCCGTGGCCGACGAAGGTCTCCTCCTCGTCTTTGTCCTGCCACACGCTGAACCCGAGGCCCCGCGTCGTCTCCCAGTCGGGATCCACCCAGTGCACACGGTGCATCTCACGGAGCGTGTTGCGCGAGAGGACGCCCTCGTCCTCACCCTCGAGGGCGCGGAACTGCCAGGACGCGAACCGTGCGAGATCCTCCACCGTAGACACGAAGCCGGCCGCCGGGGCGATGCCCCGGACCGAGTAGGGGGGTACGACCTCGCGGCTGCCATCCCGACGAATGGCCGAGTACCCCGTGGCGAAGCGCCCGCCCCGGTGCTGCTCCGGGTGATCGGCGTAGGTGTCCTTCAGGCCCAGGGGCTCCAGGATGTGGCTCCGCACGTATTCATCGAAGGAGACGCCGCCCACCGCGGCCACGATCTCGCCGGCCAGGGTCAGGCCGAGGTTCGAGTACTGGTAGTACGTGTCGGCGGCGTACAACATCTCCTGCGCCGACAGCCGTTCGACGACCGCTTCGCGGGGGGGGAACGGGTATTCGGGGCCCGTCCAGTATGGATGATCCGACTCCCGCGGAAGCCCGGACGAGTGTGTCAAGAGGCCCCGGACCGTCACGGGCCCGCCACGCTCGTGCGGGTCGTCGATGCGGAACCACTCGAGGTGCCTCTCGACCGGGTCGTCCAGATCGATCTTCCCCGCGTCTCGCAGCTGCATCACACCGATACTCGTGAACAGCTTGGATATGGAACAGATGGAGTACATGGTCCCGGGCGCGGCGGGAGCCTCCGTCTCCATGTGGGCGTATCCGAATCCGTCGCTCCACAGGATGTCCTGGTCGTGGACCACCGCCATCGAAACACCGGGAAGTCGATCGAAATCCCGCTTGGCGGAGACCCAGGCCTCGAGAACGCCCAGCGCCTCCCGTACCCGTGGGTGCTCCTCGAGGGACTGACTCGAAGCCGGAACGCCCGGTGCGAGCGCCAGCAGGGGGGCCAACAGTACGAAGTGCGGTCTCATCTCCACGTGCCTCCCGATCGGTGCGGTGGGAATCCGGCGCAAGTGGTCAGCTCGTCGCCCACCGAGTTCGGTGCCTCCTTGTCCCGCCGAGCCCGGGCGCACACGATATCGCGTCGGTGAGAGCCTCGAGACGTCGAGCTTGGCCGGTGGGAGCCAGACGGTTGTCGATTGGGCCTCCAGCGGGGCCCGATGGATCACGGTCATGGGGTCACGAGTCACATCGCGTGGCTCGACCTCGGCCCGATGGGGATAGTAGGGAGGGTGTGCCCGTGTATCCAGTCCGGCGTCACGACGCGCGAGGTTCATTCCAACCGGCGTCCGCGAGCGGCAGGATGACATGATCGAACAGATACGAGAAGCCGAGGAGGTGAGCCGTCGGCTGGAGCCCGACGCGGCGGCCCGCGCGGATCTGCGAGACCGCGTCGTGGCCTACACCGAGAGGTTTCTACAACGGCTCCCCGCAGCCAAGACCTATGAGTTGGACGCCAGCGGCGCGGGCGAGATTCGGGAGTGGCCCATTGGAGATGAGCCCTCCTCGCTGGACGATCTGCTCGGCCTCTTCGGAAGGGCCGTCGACACCGGGGGCATCAATCCGGCGTCGGGCGGGCACCTCGGCTACATCCCGGGCGGGGGTGTCTACGCGGCGTCGTTGGGTGACTATCTCGCGGCCGTCACCAACAGGTATGTGGGGGTCCGGTATGCCAGCCCGGGCGCGGTCGAGCTCGAGGAATCGGCCCTGTCGTGGATGGCCGACCTGGTGGGACTACCGGATGGATGGGGCGGCGTCCTGACCTCGGGCGGCAGCGTCGCCAACCTCGTCGGGGTGGTCACGGCTCGGGATGCCCACGGCCTTCGCGCTCGGGACTACGAGCGCGCGGTCGTCTACACCACGGATCAAGTCCATCACTGTGTGGACAAGGCGCTCCGCATTGCCGGACTCGGCGACTGCGTCCGGCGTACGGTGCCGATGGACGAACGGTTCCGCATGCGACCCTCGGCCCTTGCGGCCCGAGTGGACGCGGACCGAGCTGACGGGCTGACCCCGTGGCTGGTGGTCGCTTCGGCCGGTACGACCGACGTGGGGGCCATCGACCCACTGGAGGAAGTGGGTAGAATCGCTCGCGAGCGCGGACTATGGTATCACGTGGACGCGGCCTACGGTGGCTTCTTCGCGCTGTGCGACGACGTGGCGCCCAAGCTTCGTGGCATGTCCATGGCCGACTCGGTCGTCCTCGACCCACACAAGGGTCTGTTCCTACCCTTCGGCTCCGGTGCGATCCTGGTGCGGGACAAGGAAGCCCTCTACAGAGCGCACAGCTATCACGCCCACTACATGCAGGACACCCTTTCCGAGCAGACCGTCGAGCTGGCTTCTCCCGGTGACCTCTCTCCTGAGTTCAGCAAGCACTTTCGGGGCCCCCGGCTCTGGCTCCCGCTCCAACTGCACGGCGTGGACGCGTTTCGCGCCTGTCTCCAGGAGAAACTGCTGCTGACGCGGTACTTCCACGAGGAGGTGGAGAAGCTGGGCTTCGAGGTGGGCCCGGAGCCGGAGCTATCGATCGCGACGTACCGGTGGGTCCCCGAGCGTGGCGACGCAGACGACTTCAACCGGCGCCTCCTCGACGAGATCCTGAAGGACGGCCGCACGTTCGTGTCTTCGACGCTCCTGAACGGCCACTTCGTGCTCCGGGCAGCGATTCTCTCGTTCCGGACCCGGCTTTCACACGTGGAACGGTACCTCCGGATGCTCGAGGACAGGGTCACGAGCCTGGAAGCGGCGAGGGTCGGCTAGTGTACCCTATCCCCACACCGGCCACAGACTACCGTAGCACATTGATCTCCGGCGCCGGGGGCATCGGCCCAGGTCATTCCGAGTCAGCCTCGTGAGCGCACAGACCTGGGTCTATTCGCTGTCGGCCGTGACGGTCGTGAGTCTGGTGTCTCTCGTGGGCGTTCTCACCATCGCTCGCGACACGGAAAGACTCGAGAAGACCCTGGGCGTGCTGGTGAGCCTGGCGGCGGGGGTGCTGCTGGGCGGGGCGGTGGTACACCTTCTCCCGGAAGGCGTAGAGGCTCTTGGCAACACGGTTGCCGTGTCGGGCCTCTTTCTCCTGGGCTTCCTCGGGTTCTTCGTCCTGGAAGGATCCCTCTGGCAGCACCATCACCACTTCGGCGAGGAGCCGAAGGTGCCCCAGGGACACCACGGGCATCGTCATCATCCCGTCGTGGCCATGAACCTCATCGGGGACGGCGTCCACAACTTCATCGACGGCATGGTGATTGCCGCCGCCTTCGCGGTCGACGCAAGGCTGGGCGCGGTGACCACCGTGGCCATCATCGCCCATGAGGTACCCCAGGAGATCGGCGACTTCGGCGTCCTCGTGTTCGGCGGGCTCTCGGTCAGAAAGGCCCTATGGTTCAACTTCCTTTCAGCGTGCATGGCGATCCTCGGCGCCCTGACCGTACTGATCCTGGGGGGGCAGTTTCCCCTGCTGGCCTCCGTCCTGCTGCCTTTCACAGCCGGAAACTTCCTCTACATCGCGTCCGCGGACCTGATTCCCGAGCTACACCGACACGACGCCCCTCGGAGCGAACGCGTGATCCACACGCTCACCCTCCTGGTGGGTGTGCTGCTCATGGTGGCGCTGAGGATCGTGGAGCAGACCTACGGCTGACCGAAGCGGCCACCCCCCTGTGGGGAGTGACCGCTCGTTCCCATCTCATTGGGCCGTCAGCCAGCCGCCATTGACGTATGCGGACACGATGCAGGGTGTCAGGAAGTAGGCGGGGATCCCATGTAGACGATTCGGTAGATGGTTCCTTCGACGCTGTCGCTCACGTAGAGAGAGCCGTCCGGCCCTTCGGCCACCCCCGTGGGACGCCTGGCAGCGTCTCTGGGGCTTTCGATCACTCCGCCGGCGAATCCTTCCGCGAAGGTCGACCATCCGTCCGCCGGCTGGCCGGCGTCATCCAGGGCGGCGAACGAGATCTGGTAGCCCTGCTGGACGGGGGTCCGGTTCCAGGACCCGTGGAACGCGATGAAGGCACCCCCCGCGTACTCGTCGGGGAACTGGCTGCCCGTGTAGAAGGCGAGGTCGTTGGGGGCCCAGTGCCCGGGGAAGGAGAGGAGCGGAACGTCCATCTCGGCACAGCGTCCAACCTCCTCGCCGTCACCTCCGTACTCGGGTCCCAGCACTTTCCGGTCCACGTCGTAGCGGTGGAAGCAGTACGGCCAGCCAAAATCGCTGCCCTCGCTGATCAGCACGAACTCCTCGGCGGGGTTCTGGCTGCTCTCCTGCTCGGTGAAGTGCTCCTCGTGCAGGCCGTGCAGCTGGTCTCGTCCGTGGACGACCCCGTACAGCTGGCCGGTGCCCGGATGGACGGCGAGCGCGAAAGTGTTCCGCAGCCCGGTGGCGAAACGCGTGCCATCGGCCTGGGTCTGTCCCGTAGCACCGGCTTCGAACCGCCAGATCCCGGCACGCGTCTCGAGCTCGTCACAGGGGTCCTTCCCCGGCGATCCCTGGGTGCGGGCCTCTTCCATGCACGCATTCGACGGAGCTCCGATGTTGACGTACAGCGCGCCGTCCTCCGAGATCGCGATGCTCTTCGAGCGATGGTTGCGGTCGGCGGGCAGCCCGGAGACGATGGTGTCCGGTGCCCCGGACGGCGCCATGGCTCCTTCGGCGATGGAATAGCGTAGAATCGCGTCGTCGGTGCCGAAGTACAGGTGATCGCCGTGGAGCAGCGCTTCGGAGCCGCCATTCTCGCCCCAGCGCTCCTCCTGGTCGGCAACGCCGTCGCCGTCCGAGTCGCGTAGCACCACGATGCCGCCCGGGCCATCGTCGCCCCGACCATTACGGATGGCCACGAAGATGTCACCGTTTGGCGCCACGTCGATGTGGCGGGCCAGCCCCACGCCTTCGTGGACCACGATGGCGCAGAAGCCCGGCGGCAGGGTGATGCCGCCGTTTCCGGGCGTACAGAAGCGAGCCATCTCCGAGGGCTCGCCTGTGGCTACGACGTCTTCCGCTGCCTCTGGCGCGTCGTCAGCGGCCGGTGCGCCGCAGGCGGCGGCGAGGAGAACGAAAAGAAGGGGCAGCGCCCCCCGGGACAGGCGTGACGGGCTCATGAAACCGACTCCGGGTGAATCTCCTACAGGGCTTCCATCGAAGCGCTGACTATCGTCGAAGCCGGAGCACGCGGTCAACCCCGCCGAGGGACGCCAGGGCTTCGCGGAGCTCGCGCGGCATGCGCATGGGCTTTCGATTGGGGCCCACCCAAACCCCGACGACGCGGGCACCGGCGGCGAGGACGTCGTCCTGGCGGATGGCTTCCTGGGCCAGCGTCATGCTGCTCCCCCGAACCTCGGAGACCCAGGTCTCCACCCTGAGATCGTCGCCCCACCTGGCCTCGGCGCGGTATTCCACCTCCAGGCGGACCACATAGATGCCCCAGTCGTGCTCGAGGATGCGGGCGATGGGCCAGCCACAGGCTTCGAGCGCGTCGAAACGGGCTTGCTCGAAGTAGTTGAGGAAGGCGGCGTGGTTCAGGTGGCCGAAGCTGTCCAGCTCGTAGCTGCGAACCTGGAAGTTGGATCGAACAGGCTCCAAGGCGTTCTCCTTCGGCTCACCGATGTCGCTACGGCTCCAAAACGCGTCCGTCGGCCCTCTCGGCTTCTCGCGATGAACAAGGGGCGCGGGGATGGCCAGGCGGCACAGGTTAGCGCACGCGGCGCCCCGCTGCACGGCCGGCGCGGGGTCCCGGCGGGCGGGAGCGAACTTGCTGGCCCGGGCGTGGTCGGCCTATCCTCGCTCGCACGCTGCCATGCACTGCCGACGACCGATTCCCACCAGCGGGCCTGGTCCGGGCCCACCTCGCCCTCGTCTCCGCCGTAACCGCCGGATCCGAGTGCTCGTCCCTATGGCGTTCTGCCTTGTCGCCGCCGGGTGGCCGGGCGCGTCCGAGCCCCTCGCAGCCCAGGGCGAGCCGGAGACATCCGACGACGGGAGCCTTCTGGTCCTGGCCGCCGCCAGTCTGACCGACGTCTTGCCTGCGCTCGCCGAGGCGTGGGAGGAGGCCGGCGGCCGGCCGGTGCGGTTCAGCTTCGCGGCGACTTCGCGGTTGGCCCGACAGGTGGATCAGGGCTCACCCGGCGATGTGTTCGTGTCTGCGGATCGGGAGTGGATGGACTGGGTGGAGGAGCGGGGGTGGATCGTGCCGGCCTCGCGCACGGCGGTGGTTGCCAATCGGTTGGTCGTGGCGGTCCCCGTAGGGCGGCCGGGGCCCCTGGCCGGTCCGGCCGATATGGTCAATCCGGTCGCGGTGGCGCGAATCGGCATCGCGGACGCCAACGCTCCCGCGGGTCGGTATGCAAGGCAGGCCCTTGAGTGGGCGGGGGTGTGGGAGGCACTGGAGGATCGCGTCGTGCGCGGCGGTTCCGTACGGGGTACCCTGGAATGGATCGCGAGGGGCGAGGTCGACGCCGGGATCGTGTACAGCACGGACGCGGCGGTCGAGTCCAGGGTCACCGTAGCGTTCCCGTTACCGCCCGAGAGCCACCAGGACGTGGTGTACTCTGCCGCGGTGCTCCGTACCTCCACGCGGGCGGCGGAGGCTGGCGATTTCGTGGCCTTCATGGCGGGCGAGCGGGCTGAGGAGATCTTCGCGGACGCTGGATTCCGGCCGGCGGGTGCGCCTTTCGGGCAGGAGGCGGGGGCGGTGGAGTCCCGGGCGCCGGATCCCTGGTCCGCCATCCGGTTGTCGGTGGTCGTGGCGCTGGCGGCGACCCTGGTGGGGCTGGCACCGGCCGTCGCGGTTGGCTGGCTCCTGGCCCGGAAGGAGTTCGTGGGGAAGAGCCTGCTGGCGACCCTCGTTCTCGTACCGCTGGTCCTGCCGCCAGTCGTCACGGGGTTCCTGCTTCTCAGCCTTCTGGGATCCCAGAGCGTGCTGGGCGCCTGGCTGGCCCGTCTGGGTGTCCAAGTTCCCTTCACGCTGCTGGGAGCGACGGTGGCGGCCCTGGTCGTGGGCCTACCTCTCTACATCATGGCGATCCGAGGCGCGTTTCAGGCAGTTGACGCCCGCTACGAGGAGGTCAGCTGGACGCTTGGCGTGCATCGGGCGGAGACGTTCCGCCGCGTGACTCTTCCGTTGGCGATACCGGGCATCGCGGCGGGTGCCGTGCTCGCCTTCGCCCGTGCCCTGGGCGAGTTCGGTGCCACCATCGTGCTCGCGGGCAACGTGGAAGGGAGCACGCAGACCATCGCCTTGGCCGTGTACTCCCTGCTCGAGTCGCCCGCGGGACACCGGGCCACCTGGATGCTGGTGGGCGCCAGCGTGGCCATCTCGCTGGTGGCTCTGCTGGGCTTCGAGGCGCTGACCCGACGGCAGCGCGCCCGCCTGGAGGACCACCGTGGCTGAGGGCGCTCCCTGGATCGAGCTTCACCTGAAGATCTCGTTGGGCACCCTGGCGCTGGAGGCCGATCTCGTGTCGAAGCGGCATGCCGTGGCCGTCGTGGGACCATCGGGATCGGGCAAGAGCACGCTACTGCGGGTCCTGGCGGGCGTGGAGCGCGGCGCGACGGGCAGGGTCCGGGTGCGGGGAGAGGTATGGCAGGATTCGACTTCGGGCGTCTTTCGCCCGCCCTGGGCGCGGGGCGTCGGGTGGGTCCCCCAGGATGCGCTTCTCTTCCCTCATCTGAACGTCTCGGAGAACCTGGCCTACTCCGGCGCCCCCCGGACTCGGGTACAGGAGATGGCGCGGCTGCTGTCCGTGGACGCACTCTTGGACCGGAGGCCGCGCCGGCTGAGCGGAGGAGAGCAGCAGCGGGTGGCTCTGGGACGGGCGCTCCTGTCGGAGCCCGGCCTCTTGCTGCTCGACGAGCCCTTCTCGGCTCTGGACCGCCCTCTGCGGGCCCAGGTGGCGGAGCGGGTTCGCACGTTTTGCTCGGAGCGCGAGGTGCCGGTCCTGTTGGTGAGTCACGACGAGAGGGACGCGCAGGCGCTGGCCGAGGAGCAGTGGCTGGTGGAGGACGGGCGGCTCCAGCGCCTTTGAGCCGCAAGGGACAAGGAAGCTCGATGAAGCGACAGACATCCGGACCGCTCCGCCGGCTCCTCCCGCTGGCCGTGGGCACAGGGTCGGCGTTGTTCGTGGTCGCGATCACGGTGCCGTCGGCCCGTGCGCAACAGACCGACGACAACCCGCTCGCGCCGTTCGCGCAGTTCGTGGGCGGAGAGTGGTGGTTGGGCGAAGACAGCTATCAGGTCTTCGAGTGGGGCGTGGGTGAGCAGCTGGTGAAGACGAAGAGCTTCTTCGTGACAGATGGGCAGCCGATGCTCGTGAGCGAGGGCGTGTGGTTCTGGCACCCGGGAGAGGAGGCCATCCGGGGATACCACGTGGCCACCGAAATGCCCGTTTACTTCTTCGATTACCGGACGTGGTTCGAGGACGACAAGCTGGTGAGCGACCTCGTTTCGTTCGGAGAAATGGGCGCCACCTACAGGGAGACGTTCGAGTTGACCGGCCTCGACACCTTCGTCTGGTCGCTCTACAGGGACGGCGAGCGGGTGATGGGGGGGACGTACAGCCGCCGAGGTCGCTGAACGGGAAGATAAGGCCCGGCACGCCGTCGGGGGCCACAGGCGCCCGTGACATCGTCGGGCCTACGACGCGGGCGCCTCCCGCGTGAGCCGGTAGATGAGGATGGCGGCCCGTTTGGCTTGCAGGGGGATTGAGCTCAGGTCCACCCGCTCGGCCGGACTGTGGGCTCCCGTGCCGATGGCTCCCAGACCCGCCAACCCATCCACGTATTCCGACACGAACGAGATGTCGGCCCCGCCCCGCCGGCTCGGGTCAAGCGCCTGCAGCGTCCCGAGGCCCAGGTCGTCGCTCCCCCGGTTGTAGAGGTCCAGCAGGGCCTCATTGCCGGCCGTAGGCGCCATGGGCGGGTAGCCCTCGGCAAAGTCGATGCTGGCATTGGTGTGCGGCAGATGACGCTCGACCACTGCCCTCATGGCGGCCTGGGCGCGCTCGAGCTGATCCAGAGAGATGGTCCGGATCCCACCGGCGACGATGACGTCCCGGGGCACGACGTTGGTCTTCCCGAACGCCGAGCCCGCCGCGGCGTCTTCGTCATAGGTGACGTCGGTGCCGCCGACGATGAGCCCCGCGTTGAAGGTCAAGTACTCTTCGCCCCGTACCTCCTCGTAGAAGTCGTTCAGGATCCGGGACGCCTCGAAGATCGCGCCGGCGCCTACGTCGTTCGTGAAGATCTGCGACGAGTGGGCTTGCTGGCCCCGAACGGTCAGCGTCCAGCCCGAGGCGCTCCGACGGGCGATCGTGCCCCAGTCGCCCTGGGCGTCGCGGACGCCGCCCTCGAACCCCAGGGCCACATCGCTTTCCCGCGCGGCGCCGATGAGGTCCCGACGGACCAACTCCAGTGGCTCGCCCGGCCGCTCTTCGTCGCCTGTGAAGACGATTCGAATCGTCGTGTCGTCCAGGGCCCCGACGCTGGCCAGTGCCTGGAGCGCCAGAACCATGGTGACATCGCCACCCTTCATGTCGTCGGTGCCTGGACCGACCCCCACCGAGCCCCGGCGCTCGAACGTCTGGAACGCGTCATCTGCCTCGAACACGGTGTCCAGATGACCGATCAGCAAGAGTCTCCGTCCCCGCGTGCCCGTGCGTTCCGCGTAGAGGTGTCCGGCTCGGTTGACGGAGGGCGGGAAGTCGATCCAGCGCGTCTCGAAGCCCAGCGCCGCCAGCTCCCCGTCCAGGATGTCGCCCACCTCGCGCACGCCGGCCAGGTTGAGGGTGCCGGAGTTGACGTTCACCAGCCGCTCCAGGAGCGCGATGGCTTCCTCGGCGTGCTCGTCTACGTACCGGGCGATGGCCGCCTCTTCAGACGAGAGTTGGGCTCCCAGCGCCGCGGGCAGGCCGGCGAAAAGGGCGACCGGCAGGGTCAGGGCGATCGTGCGCAGCATCCGCGTCATCAGAAGACTCCGTGTTCGACTCGACTCGCATCATGGGGCCGGGTAGCTACCGATTGGGGCGCGACGAACTCTGTCCGATGGGTGTCCCCGGAGGTGCCGGAAGACCCTCGCTGCGCTCTCCGCCCTCGTAGCGCCGGGCAAGGAAGCGCTCGATGTCGGCCGCCGCCAGCTCCTGGTGTGCGGCCACCGAGGGATCGGATGTCCCGGCGCTGCTGTCAATGGCGCCTACGATCCGCCGGAGACCCCACTCGGCCGCCGCGCGAGCCTCCACCGTGGCCTCGGGGTCCGATCCCAGGTTCACCAACGCGTCCACGACCGTGCGCTGAGCCACGCGCCCCAGAGGATCGGACGACAGGGCTTCGCTCCACGTGCCGTCCACGAAGCGCCCTACGACTTCCTCCGGCGTAGGCAGAGACGTGTCACGCTGGTGGAAGGCCGCCACCCTGGCCATGCGTGCCGGGTGGAGGACGCCACCCACGATCATCTCGGTCAGTGTCCGGGCGATGCCCAGCTGGTCGAAGGCGGGGTTGGCCCGAGTGTTGAAGTCGACCCGGACCGGGCGGTACCCGAACGGCTGGGGCGCCATGAGACCCAGCACCGCCTCGGGAACCGACAGCTCGGCTGGGTGGAGCGCCCCCACCAGAAGGTCCAGGGCGCGGCGCTGCCGCTCACCGTCGATCAGCGTGGTGGGCGGTAGGGGGTCGCCCCGGACCGCATAGCGGTATTCCATGCCGCCCACGGTCTTGATGGCCGCGCCCAGCGTGAAGCGGTGGTGGAGGTACACGGGCGTGAACCGCTCGTTGAGCCGCCACATGGGATCGCCTGGCGCTACCGCGGTCTCGTCGAATCGATCGATGAGCGCGCGGCGCACCTCCACCACGCGCTCGAGCTCCTCCAGCACGTCTGAGCCGTTGATCCAGGTGGTGGCGTCCGGGTAGGAGTTCGCCGACTGCTCCATGGGGTTCGTGATGAACAGGATGCCCTGGTCCAATCCTTCCTGGACGATGGCGGCCAGGCCTTCCTCCTCCTGTCCTTCGGGGAACTCGGTGTAGGCCCACCGGATGGCCAGGCTGTCGTACGCGCCCGGGCCGGGCCTGTAGGCGTCGGCGAGGTCCAGACCGTCGCCGTCGAGGCGAATCAGCGGCGCGGGATAGTCCATCACGGAGGCACGCCCATAGCTGGCCGCGATGAAGTTGTGGGCCAGGCCCAGCGTATGGCCGATCTCGTGAGCCGAATGCTGTCGGCGGCGGGCCATGGCGAACTCCTCGGCCGTCACGTTCGGGTCGAGATTCGCCACCCAGTCCAGCGAGCCGCCTTCGCCGAGGAAGGTCTCACTCTCGCTCCGCCACATGGCTCCTGCTCCAGGCAGGCCGTCGAACGGGCTCGCGGGGGTCGATGCGCCCGTGGTGGACCCATCGACGGCCCCCGTGGCAGGCACGGCACCGGCGTAGAGATTGAAGTCCGCCAGGGACCGGTGGGAGTCCATGCGGACCGCAGCCTTGATGATCTCGCCGGTGCGGGGGTCTACGAACGAAGGCCCGATGGACGATCCTGCCTCGGTCCGGTGCACCCATTGGATCACGTGGTACCGGGCGTCCATGGGGTCCATGTCGGGAGGCATGTCCTCGATGCGGAAGCCGTCGATGAACCCTGCGGCCGGATCCATGTAGTAGACGACCGGCTCCACCGCGTGGCTCCTTTCCGCGTCGGGGTCTCGCTTCTGCAGCCGGTGCCGCATGGCGTACCGGGTTACGTAGTCCTCGTCGAAGGACTTGCCGAAGTCGAAGAAGCCGACCGCGAAGAGGCCGACGCGGGGATCGAACATCCGCGGCTCGAAGCCGTCGTCGGGCAGCTGAACGAACGAGTGATGCTGTCGCACCGTGAGCGATCCGCCGGCCGGGGTGTGCTGGCGAACCTGGGGGCCGGGGCGATCACTCGAGAAGGTGAGCGTTGCCTCCACCTCGGTGTTCTCGGGGAACGCCCTCGAGCGATCCCGGAAAATCGAGCTGCGGGACCCCTGGTCCGAGCTCTGGAGCCGTTGGGCCACGCCCATGACGTCCTGAAGGAAGAACGGCGTGCCGTCCACGAGCAAACGGCCGTCTTCCTCGGCCACGATATCGAAAGCCGCCACGCGGGACGTAGGGAACGACTCCTCGACCGACCGGGCGAGCGCCTCGGTGCGGGCTCGCTCGACCCGGAACGACGGGTTCTGCAGCGTAAGGAACACCTTCGGACCCACGCGCTCGAATCGGGCGATGAACTCGCCCCCGATCATCCCACGGTCCAAACCCAGGGCGTTGGACCCGATGCCCGTGGCCAGGGACTGGAGGTACAGAAAATCCTGATCCAGGCGGGTGACCTCGAGAAGCAGATGTCCTTCAGCGGCGTCCCAGTGGAGAGGCACGAACCCGTCCTGGCTCTCCATTCCGGCGGTGTATTCGTCGACGCCCTCCTGGGCGAGAGCGCCCGCGGGCAGGAGCAGGAGGGTGGCGAGAGCGATGCGAGCAGTGGCGTTCATGGATCCCCCTCGGCGGATCTGGGCGTTGCGGCTGGCAGGAGGATTGTCAGGGGAAGGGCGCCGGGCGACAAGGAGGGGACGGTCCAGGAAGGTCAAGAGCCCTCAGGCAGGGGTTGGCGAGGACCCTGGAGACCACACGCGATCAGCCCTGGCCTCCGGTGGCTCCACGGCGAGCTCAGGCCCGCCTGCCGGGGCCGGTCGTCAGGACGGGCCCGCCACGCCGGGTCCGTCCCTGGTCCCGCGTCAGCGTCGAGCGGCCTTCAGGCCGCCCCACAATCCCGCTGGGAAGTCCTGTACGTACGTTCGGCGTTCAGTTGCTGATCGAGAAGATCAGGTTGCCGGTGCTCTGGGACGACACCGTGACCACGTTGCCGGGGTCGGCCAGGATCATCGGCGTCTCGAAGTCACCGATGGCCTGGAACGAGGCCATGATCCGGAAGCCCGACGGGGAGTGTGGCGCCCGGAATCGCCCCGTGGAGCTGCCGCTCACGCGCCCCAGCCTGCGTTGACCGGCTCCGCCGTGGTAGTAGACCGTCGCGTCGGCGAACTGGTTGTTCTCGAACACGATCGTCACCTGATTCGACGTCGGCTCGGCACCCTCGGCCGTGTCTCCACCACCACCACCGCAAGCCAACAGCATGCCCGCGCACGCGATGGCTGATGCCTTGACGAGTCTGACCATCTGCTTGCCCTCTCCTTCGGTTGGATTGACGGCGGACTCGTCACTCCAGAGTCCCGACCGTGCAAGGCAGGATTGACCTGAGACGCACCCCTCGTGGAACGCAGGGCCCCTGAGTCGTCCGGGCGTCTACGGCTGCTCTGAGATGATCACCGGAAGCTTCCGCTCCCGCAACAGGGAGTTGAGCGTCTCCACCTCCTGATTCATGAGCACCTCGAACCGGCGGCGCGTCTCGCTCAACCGATTGGTGAGCACCTCGTGGACCTCCTGCTGGGGCACCGTCGGCGGGAAGTCCGCTCCAGTCGCACCGAGGTCGTTGGCCAAGGCGCTGAAGCGGCCGTACAGCCGCATGGCGCTCCGGAAGGCGTCCTCCCTGGCTCCCGTGAGGTTGATGTCGTACAGGGTGCCCTCGACCGAGATGGCCTCGTCAAGGAGTCGGCTGGCTTCGGTGATCACCGCCTCGGCCTCGGCGTCGCCCGCCAGCATCTCGCTCAGGTCCTCGAGCTGCTTCCTGGCCCACTCGAGGCGGTCGATCATCTCCACCACCTCGTTGATCTGATCCCGCATCTGGAGCGACAGCGCCACCTGGGCTCGGATATCGTCCATGGTGCCTTCGGTGTGGGGGTCCTTGAGGACCTCGATAGGCCGGACCACCTCGTTGTCGCCGATGGCGACGCGGGCCGTGTAGGTGCCGGGCACGACCAGGGGTCCCAGCTGGCCCCGATTGAGGTCCAGGTCCCACGTACGGAGGGGTCGCCAGCCCTCCGGGCCCAGCGGCACCCACGGCATGCCGGGAGGTGTCGTCCGGAGCTTGGCGCGACGCGTCGGCTCGTACCGCAGGTCCCACTGAACACGGTTGATGCCGGCCTGACTTCTGGCCGGTAGCGTGCGGATCGTATCGCCGCCCGGTCCTTCGATCACGATGGAGACCTGCTGGTCCGCGTTTGCCAGCAGGTAGTTGATGTCCGCCCCGTACGCGGGATTCCGACCCGTTACGTGGCTGCGCTCGGTCTTGATGCCTTGGATCGGCTGGAAACGGTAGGCGGGACGAACGTCGAAGACGTGGTGATTCGCCGCGAGGACGTCGGCGTCCAGCGCCCGTATCGGGCCCACGTTGTCCAGGATGTAGAATCCCCGCCCGTACGTGCCCACCACCAGGTCGTCGAAGTGCTCCTGGATGGTGAGCCAGTACACCGGAGCCGGGGGCATGTTGAGGCGGAGCTTGTTCCAGTTGACCCCGTCGTCCAGGCTCATCCACACCGCGTTGTCGGTTCCGGCCCAGAGCATTCCCGGCCGCTTGGGATCCTCCCGCACCACGTGGACGAACGAATGGACCGACCGCTCGATCCCGTCGCTGATGCGTGCCCAGCTCTGGCCGTAGTCCGTGGTCTTGTAGATGTAGGGATCGAAGTCGGCGAGCTGGTGGAGGTCCACCGAGACGTACGCCGTCCCGGCCTCGTACCGGGACGCCTCGATGTTGGCGATGGTGCCCCACGGTGGCAGGTCCGGGATATTTGCCGTGAGGTTGGTCCACGTCCCGCCGCCGTCGCGGCTCAGCTGGAGCTGCCCATCATTGCTTCCCGACCAGAGAAGCCCCTGCTCCAACGGAGACTCGGCCAGGGCGAAGAGCACGGCGCCGTCGAACGTCATGAGGTTGTCGATGGCGACGCCTCCCGACGACTGCTGATGGCTCTTGTCGTTCAGGGTGAGGTCGGGGCTCACCGTTTCCCACGAATGACCCCGATCCCGGGTCCTGTGCACGTGCTGGCTCCCCACGTACACGGTGCTGTGGTCATGGGGCGAGATGATGATCGGGAAGGTCCAGTGCCACCGGAAACGCAACTCCGACGGGGCCCAGCCATAGGCCGCCTCGGGCCAAACCCGAACGTTGCGCCGGTGGCGGGTTCGGTGGTTGTAGACCTCCAGGCCGCCGTCGTAGCAGCCGGACCAGACGATGTCCGGATCCGCCGGATCGGGCATGGAGAAGCCGCTCTCGCAGCCCCCCACGTCGTGCCACAGCCCCAATGGAATGGCTCCCATCCGGCTGTTGGACGGCCCGCGATACGACCATCCGTCCTGGCGGTTGCCGTAGACGTTGTACGGGACCTGGTCGTCGACCCACACGTGGTACATCTGGGCGATGGGGAGCGTGACCCGTTCGAAGCTCCGGCCGTGGTTGAGGCTGATGGTCAGCCCCCCGTCGTCGGCCACCATGATGCGCTCGGGGTCCAGCGGGTCGATCCACACGTCGTGGGTGTCTCCGCCGCCGCGGGGCGGGTTATCCACCAAGCTCTTCCCGCCGTCCACGGACATGCTGAAGCGCACGGACGCGAAGTAGATGCGGTCCGGATTCGCCGGATCGACGCCGAAGCGAGTGTAGTAGGGCGCCCGCTCATTGATCGTGTGGTTGGTCAGGACTTTCCGCCAGGTGTCGCCGTAGTCGTCCGATCGGTAGAAGCCCGGACTGGACTCCTCGGTCAAGACGTAGACGCGGTTGGGCTCCGAGGGCGCTACCTCGACCGCGACCTTACCCAAAGGCCGAGCCTCGGTCCCCGGCAGCCCTCGCCCCACGCCCGACAGCGGCTCCCACGTGTCCCCGCCGTCCATCGAGCGCCACACGCCCGAGTGAGGGCCACCCGAGTCCAGCATCCAGGTATCGATCTGAAGCTGCCAGAACGAAGCGTAGAGGATGCGCGGGTTGGAGGGATCCATGGCCAGGTCGATGCAGCCCGCGCTCTCGTCGACGAAGAGAACGTGCTCCCAGGTCTCGCCGCCGTCGCGAGTTCGGTACACACCTCGCTCGGGCTGTGGCCCATAGGCGTGACCCAGGGCGCAGGCGAACACCACCTCGGAGTTCCTGGGATCGATGCGAATCCGACCGATGCGTCCCGTGCGCTCGAGGCCACGCTTCTCCCAAGAACGTCCGGCGTCGGTGGACCGGTAGATGCCGTCCCCCATGGCGTGCGCGGGACGGATCAGGAACGTCTCACCAGTGCCGGCCCATATGACGTTGTTCTCTGACGCCGCCATGGCCAGGGCGGAGACGGACGACGCCTCCTGCTCATCGAAGAGCGACTCCCAGTTCACACCTCCGTCCGCGGTCTTCCACAGGCCGCCGGACGCCGCCCCCACGTAGATGACAAGCGGGTTGCCTGGCTCGCCCACGACCGCGATCGCCCGATTGCCGTCCGGGCCGATGAACCGGTACCGGAGATTCGAAAGGCTCTCCGGATCCACGCTTTGGGCCGGTAGAGGCCTCGTGACGCCGTCAACGAGAGCCAGGATCGCAATCAGAACGACGGCATGGCGTATGGACCGCACGGTGTGCCACACGTTTCTTGCCTCACGATGTGGGGCTGCGAGATCCACGACACGAAGTGCCGTGGTGGGAGTCGAACCGGGAAAAGGCCCGGCCGGAGTAGCGCCGTCAAGGCGTGCCCGCCGTTGAAGCTGCGACCCGTCGAGCCCCCTTCCCCGCGACTCCAGGGCCATGCAGCTTGGTCGCAGCATGAACGATCTGACTCGGGGCATCGCGCGCGCTCCGGGGCGAGTGGCGGTCGGATTGCTCGCCCTGGGGCTTCTCGTGGCCGGGCTCCCGCCTGTCCTGGGCGCCCAGCCGTACGACACGATCGACGTGCGCCTCACTTTGGAGCAGGGGTCGCTGCAGGCGGAGATCGCGTATCCGCGCATGGCCGTACAGATGCGACAGACGGGCGAGGGCTGGCTGCCCGTCGCGATGCCCGCCTTCGCCCTGTGGCCGTGGGCGGGGGTCGACTTCACAGAGGCCATGTCGGATCTGAAGGCGTGGGACGATTCGGGCCAGCCGCTGCTGATCCGGGCCACCGGTCCGCACGAATGGGAGGTGGCGGTCGGAGGAGGCGGCTTCACCATCGGCTACCGGATCGACTCCTCGAAGGAATCCTTCGTGGGCTCGTCGGACACCGACCTGTTCACACCGACCCTCACCGAAGATCTCGCAGTCCTGTGGGCGCGGTCCTGGTTCATGCGCCCGCTCGACGAGGCCCTGGCGGAGCTGCCCGTGCGGGTGAGCGTGTCCGGCGCCTACCCACGGGCAGCGTCCCTCGGGACGGCCGACGGACGATTCCATGACACCGAGGCGCTCTTCGGCTCGCTGCTGGTCGGCGGCGACGTCCGCACGAGGATGGCTGGATCGGGAGACGGGGCCATCCGCTTCACCCTGCAGGGCCATCGATGGCGTTTCTCGGACGACGACTTCGTGGAGGCCATCTTGCGCATCGCTGTCGCCCAGTCCGAGGCCATGGGCTTCGACCCGGGGAGCTCGATGGACGTGCTGCTCCTCGAAGGGTCCGGGGTGCGGAGCGGGGGCACGGCCGAGGGCAGCGTGATCGTCGTCTATCCGGACCCGGAGCTGCCCCTTTTCGCCCGGGACCCCGAGACGCTGCGGCTAGCCGCGCACGAGCACTTCCACCGCTGGAACGGTGAATACGCGGTGAGCGATCCGGCCAGCGACCAAGGTCGCTACAAGTGGTTCCAGGAAGGCCTGACCGAGTACATGGCGTTCCGGACACTGGTCTCGGCCCGGGTTCTGGAGCCCGCGGATTTCGTGTTCAAGATCAACCAGTACATCGACAACTATCACGGGAACCCAATGGCCGTCCTCGCCACCGCCGACGTGATGGCGCGGGACTACTGGACCGATCCCCGGCTGCAACGCCTCGCCTACGACAAGGGCATGTTGCTGGGGCTGATCCTGGACGCCCGCATCCGGCGGCTCACGGACGGGGAGGCGACGATCGTCGATTACCTGAAGAACGTGATCTCGCCGGATGCGCCCGTGGCCTATGATGACGACACGCTGCTGGGAGAGCTGGCAGGCCTCACCGGTCAGTCCTGGGAGGCGTTCTACGAGGCCTTCATGCGGGGTTCGGATCCGCTGCCCATCGGCGAGCTTTGCGACGACGCAGGCCTCGACTGCCGCCGAGACCGAGGCGAAGGGTGGCGCCTGCAACCGACCGATCGTACGGCGCGTGGGGTCACCCGGCTCATGAGATAGGGACCGACCGGCCGGGGAGGCCTACCGGTATGGGTCGTCCGTTGCCAGGAAGCGGGTCACGTAGTCCGCCACGCCGGCGGCCACGTCGACGAAGGGTTCCGAGTACCCGGCCTTCAGCAGCCGACCCATTTCGGCCCTTGTGTAGTACTGATAGCGGTCCCGGATCTCGGCGGGCGTGTCCACCCACCTGAACCCCGGCTCACGGCCCACGGCGGAAAAGAGCGCCTCGATGAGCTCGCGAAAGGTCTGGCCTCGACCCGTGCCGACGTTGAAAAGGCCGCTCACCTCCCGGTTCCTCAGAAGCCAGAGCATGACCTTCACGCAGTCGCCCACGTAGACGAAGTCCCGAGTCTGTCCGCCGTCCTCATAGCCGGGAACGTGGGCGCGAAACAGGGTTACGGGCTCGCCCGCCGCGGCCGTGGGGAAGGACTTGGCGACGACGCTCTGCATGTCGCCTTTGTGGTACTCGTTGGGACCGTAGACGTTGAAGAACTTCAATCCGGCCCACTGTGGCGGCGCCGGGTCGCCATCCGCGATCCGTCGGGCCACCCACCGGTCGAAGAGGTGCTTGCTCCACCCGTAGGCGTTCATGGGACGGAGGCGGGCCAGGCCGTCTGGCGAGCCGTCATCGTCAAACCCCCCCGACCCGTCGCCGTAGGTGGCGGCGGAGGAGGCGTAGACGAACGGAATGTCTGACTGAGCGCACCACCGCCACAGGGATTGGGACAGCCTGAAGTTGGTCTCGACAATGAGATCGGCGTCTCGCTCCGTCGTGGCCGAGATCGCGCCCATGTGGAAGACGTAGCGGACGCGCGCGCCGTAGAGTCGCAGGAAGTCGGAAAGGCCGTCCGGATGGACCAGCTCGTCGACGCCGTGTTTGGCCAGGTTCTTCCACTTGTCGGCTTTGCCCAGGCGGTCGCAGACGGCCACCGTGGCGACGCCTTCCTCCAACAGGCCCGCGACCAGGTTCGATCCGATGAAGCCGGCTCCGCCGGTCACGAGGATCATGCGGAGCCTGGTCCTTCGCGCTTCGACGTCGAGTCGGTCCGCCCGGACGGGGACATCAGGGAGACCCGGGTCCTGGCGCGATGTCTCTTCATAGGTCGCTTCGGGTAAGGGGGCCTGGTCGCGGCACCGCGAGCGTACGCCTACCCCGGGGGCAGGAGGCGGGTTCGCGGGTGCGGGGCGAGGGCCGGTGCCAGGCTCAGCCCGGCGTCGTGGCCGTCACTGATTCACGCGTCGAGCACCCGGCTTCATTGCAGGCGCGGACCTGGAACTCGTAGTCCCGGCGCCGCTGGAGGCCGGTGGCGGTATACGTCGTAGTGTTGGGTCCCTGGGGGTCAGCCTCGGTCCAGCCGCCGCCCTGATTGACCCGTCTCCACCGGATCTCGAACCACTCCTCATTGTCGCTGTTGTCGGCCCAGCTCAGCCGCACCGAGCTCGACGACAGCGGTGTGGCCGTCAGGTCGGATACGGGCGCCGGAGGTGTGGGTGCCGCCGGTGTCGTGGCAGTCGCCACGCTGGAGAAGTCGGAGCAGCCGCCCGGGTTGCACGCCTGGACCCGGTACGAATACTCGGTCTCGGGCGAGACCGACCCATCGGAATACGCCGTCACGTTCTGCCCCGTGGTCGTCAGACCGGACCAATTTGCACCCCCGTCGGCGCTTCGCTCTACTCGGAAGCTGTCTTCGTCGGGGCTGTTGTCGGTCCAGGCCAGGTCCACCTGCTCGTGGGATACGGCGGTCGCCGATAGCCCGGAAGGGGCGGTGGGCGGAGGCGGCAGGGGTGTGGTGACCCCCGCCACGTTGGACGGCGTGGAGCACTGCGTCCCGGCGCAGGCGAGGACCCGGTAGTCGTACTCCGTGCCCGGCGCGACGGAGAGGTCCGAGTACGCCACGGCGTCCGCGCCCAGGGAGGCCACCTCGGCCCAGTCGCCGGCACCGCCCGTCCGCCGCTCGACCGAGAACCGATCCTCGTCATCGCTGTTGTCCGTCCAATCCAGGTCTACCCGGGTCGGTGATGCAGCAGCGGCGGCCAGGCCCGAAGGCGCGGTGGGCGGAGGCGGCAGCGGCGTGGTGACGCCGGCGACGTTGGAGGGGGCGGAGCACAGGGCGCCCAAACACGCGCGGACCCGGTAGTCGTATGCGGTGCCTGGCGCCACGGAAGCGTCCGAATACGCCACGACGTCGGTGCCGACCGAGGCGATCTCTGCCCAGGTGTTCGCACCACCAGGACTGCGCTCGACGGAGAACCGGTCCTCGTCGTCGCTGTTGTCCGTCCAGTCCAGGTCCACCTGCGTCGGTGAGGCGGCCGCCGCTCCGAGACCCGAGGGCGCTGTGGGCGGTGGCAGGGCCGGGGTCGTGACGCTGGCCACGTTGGACGGGGCCGAGCACAGCTCGCCGGTGCAGGCGATGACCCGGTAGTCGTACGACGTGGTGGCCACAACACTCAGGTCCGAGAACGCGACCACGTCCGCGCCGACGGTGGCGATCTCTGCCCAGGTGTTCGCACCTCCGGCACTGCGCTCGACGGAGAATCGATCTTCGCCGGCGCTGTTGTCCGTCCACTCGAGGTCGACCTGGGTGGGGCCCACGGCAGTGGCGCCGAGCCCCGAGGGCGCATCCGGAGTGGTCGTGGTGGTCGGCGTCGTGACGCTGGCCACGTTCGAGGGCAGGGAGCACAGGTCCGCGGCGCAGGCGAGGATCCGGTAGTCATACGACGTGCCCTCCGACACCGACTGGTCGGAGTATGCGACCACGTCGGGCCCTACGCTGGCGACCTCCTGCCAGGCGTTGGCGCCGCCCGGGCTGCGCTCGACCGCGAATCGGTCCTCGTCCTCGCCGCTGTTGTCCGTCCACTCGAGGTCCACCTGGTCCGGGGCCACCGCCACCGCCGAGAGGCCGCTGGGGGCAGAGGGGGGGCTGCCCATGACCAGGTCGACGCGCACGGTCTGGGGTGAGTTGGATGCCTGCGGCGAGGACACCGCTACGGTAGCCCCGTAGTTGCCGCTGGCGAGATCCCCGAGGGCGGCCCTGAGCTCGAGGTCGGTGGGGGCCTCCGTGGCGAGCAGCGCCGCTTGGAGCCAGCCCTGCGCCTGGCCGTCGTCGTACGTCACCGTCTGCGACAAGCCCGTGAGAGCCCCCCCACCTCCGTTGGTCACGGCCACCGTGACCGGCGCCGGATCCGCGCCACCGGGGAGCCCGGCGAACCGTACGAGAGACTCGGACAAGGCGATGGCTGGCGACCGGTCACCGACTCTGAGTGTCACGGTGACGGTCTGTGGACTATTCACCGCGACTGGCGAGCCGACCACCACCGAGGCCGTATACGTGCCAGGTGCCCTGCCGGCTGGGTCCACCCCGACCCGCAGGACCGTGGGGGCCGTGTCCTGGTCCAACCTCGCGTCGACCCACCCGGTGGGGCCGCTCCCGTAGTCGACCGCCACGGCCAGACCCGAGAGCACGCCACCCCCCCCGTTGTCGACGTCGATGGAGCGATCGGCGGGCGGCCCCGCTCCCTCGTCGACGTTGAAGTCGAGGCTCGAGGCGCTCAGGACGATGCTGGGCGGCGGCTCGGTCACCACCAACGAGACAGCCACGGACTGGGGGCTGTTCAGCGCAACCGGCGACAGGACGTCGACCGTCGCCGTGTACGTACCCGCCACCAGTCCCGCGGCCGAGGCGGACAGCGAGAGGGTGGCGGGCGCGGTCGTGGGGCTCAACGACGCGACCAGCCAGCCGGCGGACTCAGCAGCACCATAGGTTACACCGGCGCCGAGCCCCGTCAGCTCCTGGCTCCCCAGGTTCGTCACGCCGACGGATGCCTGCGCCACGGTGGCGTCTCCCGGGTCGCGCTCGAACTCGACGGTCGATTGAGACAAGCCGATCACGGGCGCCGACTCGCTCACGTTGAAGGTGACCGTGACTGTACCCGTGCGTGCCCCTTGGGACGCGACGCGCACGAGCGCCACGTAGGTGCCGGGGTCCAGCGCGCCGGCCCGAGCCGATAGCCGGACCCTGGTGGGTGCCCGTGTGCCGGTGAGGGCGGCTTCCAACCATCCCGGCGAGCCCGCGACGTACTCGACGCTGGCAACCAGCCCCTCCAGCGATCCCGCGCCGTCGTTGAAGATCTCCACCGTGGCCGGCGTCGGATCGGGTCCGTCTGCCGAGCCCAGGAAGATCACTTCGGAGGGAGCGACGCCCACGGTGGGCCCACGTAGGACGGTCACCGTGCTGGACGCCGACGCCGTTTCGACGAAGGCGCGTACCGCGGTCACGCCTTCCCGGAGTCCAACCACACGCCCGGCCCTGTCGACGGTGGCGATTTCCGGCACGTCCACTGACCAGGTGATCTCGCGCCCGGAGAGCCGATTACCCTTGCTATCGGTAATGACGACGCTCAGCTGGACGCTGTCGCCTTCGATCAGGGAGGCTTCGGGCGGTGTGAGCTCCACGGAGGCAACGGACACCGTGATTACGGTGACCTTCTCGCACGACGCCAACAATGCCGTGGCGCCAAGCAGGAGCGCAGCGAGACCGGGTCCTTCGCGTTTGAACAAGACCGACCCATCCCTGTCGTGGTGACCTCATGCCGTCGGCCATGTCGACACGTCCGCCACCGAGCCGTCGGTCAACCTGGAGGGGATGACCTGAGGGGGAGCGGTGCCGGAGGGTCTAGGCCGGCGGAGGGCATCGGCGACTGCCGAACAGGCCCGTCGCGGACGCCTGAGGCGAATCGGGTACGGAAGTATTGAGTACCAGATGTTTATCGCGCAAGCACCCGACCTTCTCACGGACCGGGCGCAGGGCCACGCGTTGGCCCAGGGCTTGGAATCGTCCGAAGCGTCCAGGGGTGGGTACGGATCACCATACATGGAGAGCCGGGCCCGCATCCGCGAGCCCGGCCCTCTCGTATCCGTATGCCCCTTGGGGCGTTGTCGTAACTCCCGCGGCAGGACTCGAACCTGCGACCCGGTGGTTAACAGCCACCTGCTCTACCAACTGAGCTACACGGGAATGTGCCTGCGGCAAGCTGCGCCGACGGGAAGAAAAGCTATTAGCGGTCGTCATGGGTGTCAACCCGGAGACGACTGCTCCGGTGTCAGGTATGCTGTTCTCCCGCAACGGGTTGAGGACCTACGCTCCGTCCGCCGACCTCCCGGGGGCTCCGATCTCACGATCGAGTCTCGAGAGGAGCTGACGGATGGGATCGCTAACGTCGTGGGCTCGCGACCACAGCTCGTCGAACCTGCCGGCAGCCGCGTTCGCAGCCGCACTCCCGTGCTCGGATACGAACAGGGGTCCTGGGAGTGGAGTGGGTCTGAGGAACGAGTGCACCCCGATCAGGACCGAGAAGGGTCTGCCCTCCGCGCGGAACACGGAAAAGTCGGGGGCCCAGCCACCCAGCGGCGCCGACCGAACGAGAATACGACCCTCGCCGAGGAGTCGGATCAGCAGTCGAAGATTCCTCGCGCGACCGGGGTCTGCCAACACGGACTCGGCCTCCGCGGCCAGGCGCAGCGCGTTCATCTCGGCGAGCAGGACACGGAGCTGGTGCAAATTGCCGACCTCGTCCAGACTGAGGTCCACCAAGCTGAGGCGGACCCGGGTGACCGCTACGTCCACTTCGCTGGCGAGCGAAGTCAGCCTCCCGAAGCGGTCTCTGAATCCATGAGAAGCTCGCTCGTCGAGCAGGGCAGTCGTGGTGGTCATCGGAAGAAAGGAAGCGCGTGGAGCGGGGCGAGCCCATGTCAGCAGCGGCCGGGCCAGGCGGGGGCGATCAATGGCCTCGTCTCGACGGGCAGCACATTGGGGTGGACGCCTTCACCGAGTCCGGAGATCTCGAGACGGGACCCACTGCCCGGATCTAGATCCGACCACCCCGCGATTCCATCTCCAGATGCGTCTGGCTCCGGTCTCTCGCCGGGACGTCGTGGCACTTCCGACACCTGGCTTCGTAGGACTCCGAGCCGCCGACCTGGATCGTCGGACCTTCGGCCGGCGCCGGCTCACCGTCGATCAGGCGCTGGTTTCTCGTGGCTAGATCCCCACAGACCACGCAGATGGCATGCAGCTTGTCAATGCGCTCGGCAATGGCCAGAAGGTGTGGAATTGGTCCGAACGGCTCACCCCGGAAGTCCATGTCGGTACCGGCAATGATCACCCGCAGGCCCTCGTCCGCCAGACGATTGACGACTGCCGTCACCCCGGCGTCGAGAAACTGGGCTTCGTCGATGGCCACGACCTGGGTGCCGTCCTTCACCAACTCCGCGATCTGGACCGAGCTCGACACGGGGAGTGCCTCCACCTCCGTGCCGTCATGGGAGCTGATGGTGAAGACACCGCCATAACGGTCGTCCAGATGGGACTTGAACACCTGAACCCGCTTCCGCGCGATCAAGGCGCGGCGAACACGCCGGAGGAGCTCCTCGGACTTGCCGCTGAACATCACACCGGAAACGACTTCGACCCAGCCTTCTTGAGCGCCGTGGTACATCTCGTTTCACGCACCGTACGAGGGGAGATTCTGGGGGAATCCGGTGGCCGGCTTCGCACCCCACTCAGCGGCTCCGGCCCTGTCCGTCCAGGGGAACTCGAGGGAACCCTGGAACCTCGGTAACGTACGGAGGATCGAGTGGCGGTGCGACTCTGGGACGCAAGGGTGGAGGGCGCCCAATCCGCTGTCCACCAAACGGTTGCCAGTGTATCCTTGGAGCTCGACACGGCCAGCTCCGGCAGAGCTCCACCGACGTAGAGACATCAGAATGAAGAAGCTCATTGCGGCCGCTGTGACGGGTGTAACCGCAACGGTCCTGCTTGCAGGGGCCAGCCCTGAACCTCACGCGCAGGAGGCTCGCCCCAGGCTCGTGGTGCTGGTCGCCGTCGACCAGCTTCCTGGGCATCTGCTCGACCGGTACGACTCGCTGTTCACCGGCGGGTTCCGGCGCCTCCGGGATCAGGGCTTCCGATTCACTCAGGCCAACCATTTCCATGCGAACACGGAGACCGCCGCAGGCCACGCCGCACTGAGCACGGGCGTGCTTCCCTTCCGCAACGGCATCGTGGCAAACAGCTGGCGGGAGCGCTCCGGAGACGAGTGGCAAGGCGTATACGCCGTCGAAGATTCGCTGTCACCGATATCGGGGATCCCGCAGCTCCCGGGTCGGTCACCAGCGAATCTCCTCCGGGACGGGTTGGGCGACTGGATGCAGCAGGCCGATCCCGACGCCAAGATCCTGTCGCTCTCCCGTAAGGACCGGTCGGCGATCACGCTCGCTGGCCGCACCAGCGATGCGCACGTGTATTGGCTCGTCCCGTCGGCCAAGCGATGGGTCACGTCAGTCTATTACCGGGAGGCCTATTCCCGGTGGTTCGAGGCGTTCCATCAGCAGGTCTTGCCCGAGGTTCCTGCGGACTCCGTCTGGGAGAGCACGATCCCCGCTGGATCTGAGGTCATGGCCCGCCAAGACACTGCGGCGTACGAGTCAGACGGCGTACACACCTACTTCCCGCACCGCTTCGTCGAGGAGGGCGATCTGGCATCCGAGCAGGGCTATGCGGCGTGGCTGTCGAGCACCCCGTGGGTCGATGACGCGACGCTGGCCCTGGCCGAGCACGGCATGCGAGCTCTCGAGCTAGGCCAGGACGACGTCCCCGACCTGCTGGGCCTGGCTCTGTCACAGACCGACATCGTGGGCCACCGGTTCGGCCCGTTGAGTCGCGAGCAGCTGGATAACCTGCTGCGACTGGATCGTCGCTTCGGCGAGTTCCTCACCTTCCTCGATGACTACGTGGGCGAGGGCCGTTGGGTGTTGGGTTTGTCGGCCGATCATGGTGTCCTGACGATGCCCGAATACCTCGCGGAGTCGGGCGAGTTCGGGAAGCGCACCACCCGGGCTGAGATCACGGAGATGGTGGATGCCGTTCGTCGTGCATCTGCCGACGACAACGATCGGAGCCCGGCGGACGTGGCAGCCGAGGTAAAGGGAGCTCTCGAGGCGTTTGACTGGATCGACGCCGTCTACACCGCCTGGGACCTCCGAGATGGGGAGCCTGCAGACACGTTCGAGGTTCTTTACCGGAACTCGTATCTGCCCGAGCGGGCTACGGGCTTCTTCGGAGAGATGGGGGTCATGGTCCGACCCAGGGCCGGGGTGCTCGTGTCTACGGCCGCTCAGGGCACGTCTCACGGCTCTCCCTACTGGTATGACCGACACGTGCCGCTGGCCTTCCTGGGTGCTGGCGTCAGCGCCGGATCCTCGGACCAAACGGCCAGAACCATCGACATGGCGCCCACCTTGGCCTCGCTAGCCGGGATCAGGACCCCGGACGATCTGGACGGTACCCCCTTGATCCACTAGGGACTGGCACTTACACTTTCCTCTCCTCCCCTACAATCGGTTTGCGCCTCCCCCCGCGCGGACCGGTGCGCCCGGGTCCGCGGCGCACAAGCACGAAACAGCGGTTCTTCAAAGCTAAACCACCTGTTTACGGCGGTCGACAATAGGGAAGAAAGTGCTTGACACGGGGAGCATTGCGCCCCATAAGTAAACATAATTTTCCGGGAACATCTGACTATTTCGACTGAACGCACGACCGAGACGAAGGGAAGACCGCCAGAGGAGAGGGAGAGCGCTGAGGCAGGCCGACCCTTCGTCGAAGTGTCTAGAGCGGAACCGCGCATGGAACCTGCACGCCTCAGGGGCGGGGCCCTACCCGAAGTGGCTCCGGCTTCTGAACCGGAGTCAGCCGGCGGAGCGGCGGCCTGGTCAAACGGCGATGGCTGGTCCATCGAAGAGGCAGAGGACACGCTGCGGGAGCTCGACGGGGTCATCTCAGCGCGGGTCGTGGCCCGCCCGGGTGGCGGGGTTCAGGAGATCCATCTCCTGACGCCTGACGACGTGCCTCCGAAGAAGACGGTTAGGCGGGTCGAGAGCGCGTTCTTGACTCAGTTCGGATTCAAGATCGACCATCGGAAGGTCTCGGTGGCTCAAAGTCGTTGGCCGATCGGCGACAAGGGTAAGAAAGCGAAGTCGTCTGCATCGTTTCTTAGGGAGCCAACCTCCCTTGCAGTCGGTCGGCCAACTCATACTTCCGCCGGACCGAGGCAGGAGCTCAGCTTCGGCGGACACCAGGTGAAGTTTCAGTCATCAGGTAGGGTGCATGTTCGCGTCTTTCTCGAGGCCGACGGCAGACGGTTCTCCGGGGACGCCAAGGGAAGCTCGCGAGCAAGATCCCGCATGACCACGCTGGCATCCGCCACCTTGAGGGCGATCGAAGCCTCGCTGGAAGACGGCACGGAACTTGAGCAAGTATCCGGCAGCTTCCTGACCCTCGAGAACGTCGACGTCGTCGATGCCTTTCAAAGGGACTACGTGCTTGCTGCGGTCAGCGGCACTAGCAAGGGCGAGGCAGCCAGCGTCGCAGGCGCGGCCCCGGTGGAGGAGTCGCTCGACCGGGCTGTGATCCTTTCAACGCTTCAAGCCGCGACACGCTGGATCA
>JBDHLD010000211.1:0-4124 GCA_039586035.1 Gemmatimonadota bacterium
CCGGCGCTCTTGGCCATCATGGGCTGCAGGTCGTGGGGCTGCTTGGCGCTGGCAACGGCACACACCAAACCCATGGGCGCAACCAGCCGGGACATCTCGGCGAAGTAGAGATCGGTGTCGTGGGCGCACACGATGCGAGCGAAGGACGCGTCCTCCAGGTCGGTCAGAACCGCGTGGGGAACGACGGCCGTCGCGCCCATCTGTCGACACCAATCCTGGCTGACCGTTCGGCTCGCCGTCGCCGTAACGGAGATTCCGGCGACCCGGCCCAGCTGCAGGATCATCGAGCCCAGTCCGCCGGCGCCGTTGATCAACAAGAGCGGCGTTCGCTCGTTCGAATCGCTCGGCTCGGTGTCGTATCCGAGTCGCTCGAAGAGGCACTCCCACGCGGTCAGGCCGGTCAATGGGAGTGCCGCAGCCTGCGCCTCGGTCAGGCTGGCCGGGGCGAGGGCCGCGATCCGTTCGTCCACGCACACGAATTCGGCGTTGCTCCCCGGGCGATCGATTTGACCCGCGAACCAGACGCGGTCACCGGTCGCGAACCCACCGACCGCGGATCCAGTCTCGACCACTTCGCCACAGGCGTCCCAACCCAGCACCTGCGGCTCGTTCCGCGCGCCAGGTCGCCCAAGGCGGGTCTTGACGTCCACCGGGTTGACCGAGGTGGCAGACACCTTGACCAGGAGATCACGCGGGCGGGGTTCCGGTTGCGGGAGCTCGAGGTCGACGAGCGCCCCTGGGTCGTCGGCCGGTAGGCAGTCGTAATAACCAACAGCCTTCATTTGTCTGTCCGTTAGGTCTGGGGAATGGAGACGTAGATCATGGCCGCGCGGGGTCGGCGTGGAGAGACTGAATCAGCGTACCCGACCTGGCAAGGTCCGGTGGTGGCTCACGGCTCCCGGTCTCGGGGCTGAACAACCTCGGCCCAGAGCGTCACCTCCTGCACCCGGTTGCGGCCGGGTCCCGCGCGGGTAAACATGCTCGCGTAGCATCGGTCGCCTCCCTCCCGAGCAAGCCAATCGCACCACGACTCCATCCCGAGGTCCCCATGCCGCGTCGGACCCCCCTCCGCCCATCCCTCGTCGCCGCCGTCCTGCTCCTCGCTACGGCGTGCGGTGGAGACCAGCCCCGGTCCGCGGGCGATGAGGTCGATCCCAGCGAGCAGGTCGGTCCCGGCGGACAGGTCGATCCGGGCCAGGAGGACCCTCCCCTCGGCGCGGTCGATCCTTCGACCTTGGACCCCTGCGGGGGGTCCGATCACCCCTGCACGTACGCGGGCGTGACGCCCGAAGTAGAGGCGCGGACGGAAGAGCTCTCGGATCTGCTGCTCGAGCGGCTGCAGTCGGCGGCCGACCTGGACGAGGCCGCGGCCTGGCTACGGACTCAGGACGGCGTGGTGTCCGTGGCGACGGGTCCCGAGGCGATCCGCTTCCGGGTGAAGGGAGGCCGCGGACAGTGGGTCTTCGTCCAGACCGCGGGCACCGTCGCGACCCTGAGCGCGCCCACGATGCCGAAGCCGCCCACGGGATCGGCGCCGAACCCCGTCACGCCGCAGGGCGCAGGCGAGCGCCAGATCAAGAAGGCGCTGCTGCTGTCGCCCTTCCGGTGGCAGTGGGAAGTCGAAGGGGCGAACGACGGCGTCGATGCCATCGCCAAGGCACTCCAGGCCCGCGACTACCGGAACCAGGTGACGGTCTGGACCGAGCGGCTGGACCCGGCCGACCCGAAGCGGACGATCGGAGAGATCGGGCTCACGGCGTTCACGACGTGGGACGACTACGACTACGTCCACGTGCTGACCCACGGCGGCCTCGCCTGTAATCCGCAGGGTCACTGCATGACGGCGATCATGACGCCCTGGACGGCGGATCTGGTCGCGAGTGCGCGGGCAGGAGCCGAGTACGGGGGCAATAGCGACTTGCTGTCGCTGTGGGACCGGGTCGGCATCGAGACGGCAAAGGTCCAGGTCGACGCGCCGGCGTCGCGGGTTCCGAACGTGGGTCCCGGACAGACGATGCGGGAGGACGTTCCCCTGACGCAGCAGAGTCTGCCTCCGGACCAGCAGAGCGTGCGCACGATGACCGGCCCGTTCATCCTGCTCACGTCGCAGTTCTTCGTCGACACCTACCAGGGTGGCGTCGACGACGCCGTGATCGTCATCAGCGCCTGCAGCAGCGGTACCGACTCCGATCTCCTGAGAGCGGTTCAGGGCGACAACACAGCGGTCATCGGCTGGCGACAGACCATGAGTCTCGGGGCAGCTGCGGCTGCGGGCACGCTCATCGCCAAGACGCTCGTCGAGGTGGACGAGACCATCGAGGACGACAGCGGTCTCACGGTGGAGCAGGCCATGGACCGGATCCGGGACCGGATCGATGAGCTGGCCACCGCCCCTCCAGACGACCAGGCGTGCGCGAGCCCGTCCGACGCGGATACCCAGGCACGGTGCGCCTTCGCCAGTGACGCGCAGGTGCTCAGCGTGATCAACGACGAAGTCGCCGATCCCGTCACCGGCGCGAGTCTCGTGGTCCTTGGCGATGACAAGATCCGGGCCCGCGAGATCGTCTACCTCGTGGACGACGCCGGTGAGGAGCTGAAGGACCGGGGCAGGCTGTCGCTCGTGGGCACCGCCGAAGACGGCAGCGCGGACAGCGTGGTGCTGAGAATCCGCGTCGATGGCCTGGGGCCGGACGACGACGCCAGCGCCGTGGACCTGAGGGCGGAGCTGGACGGACGGGAGATCGACATCGAGAAGGGTCTCGAGAAGGAGATCACGACGGGCGTGTGGGAGACGGAGTACCACCTGCCGCTCGGCCGGGACGCCCTGGACGGCGAGCGCGTCGACATCGACATCATGGCCGAGCTGCCCGGCGGCTCCGGGACGGTGTCCTTCTCGCCCGACGGGATCACCCGCTGGGATTACGAGGACCTGCTGTTGGTGGGAACCGAGCTCCGGTACTTCGGCCGACTCATCGCCGAGGTGGGCGCGGCGGAGCCCGAGGAGCTCCCGGCGGGCCCCATGGACTGGCCCAAACGCGAGGCCGACTTCGAGGCCGCCATGAACGCTGACGCCGAGCTGCTGGGTCACGTCATGGCCGAGCAGATGGGCGTGGGCGCCGGGCCGATCGCCAGAGAGAACCTGACGGACATGATGACGGCCGCGTTCGAGGGCTCCCTGAGCCGGGAGAACCGTCGCAGTCGGCGCGGCGGCGGTCCCTACTTCGGCCGCATGGAGACGGACGTGCTGGATCTGTCGGATATGTCCCAGGTCTGGACGGGAGATCCGGTCCAGCACTCCCTGAGCTTCAGTCACCAGGCGGCCGCCGACCGCAACTCGCTCTCGGGGAGCGTGTCCGCCGACTCGTGGGCTCAGCTGCTGGACCAGGACGCGCGGTCCCGGACGTTCGCCTTGTACTTCGGCGGAGACTCGAACGGCCGGTGCGCCGACGACAACTCCGCCACCCGGCAGGGGATTCTCGGTTGCGGTGGTGAGGCCGAGGGGCTGCACGTGCTGGCCTGGGTCGTCGAGACGGACGAGGACATGACGGTTCGGGTCACGCTCCGGGCCGACGCGGACGGCCGCGGGCTCGCTACCACCGTATTCGTCCCCGCGGTCGTGCTGAACGGGCGGGTTCCGGCGGCGGTCCCGTCGTCGGCCAACAACTTCCAGCCCCTGATGGCCACGTCGGTCCTCTCCAGCATGGGCAGCCCCCAGGACCTCCAGGCCCAACTGAACGAACGGCTGGCAGAGCTGTCCCCCGCTGAGCGCCAGCAGGCCGAGGCCATGATGGGAGGGGATCTCCAGCAGATGATGGGGAACGCCATGCGCATGATGGGAGGAATGCAGGGAGGTACGGCCGACGGCTACGTCAGGCTGCCCGGCCCGCCCCAGGGTCACGAGTCCGTCACCTACTACCTGATGACCGTGGCCTCCTTCGAGATGGATCCCTCCAACCGCGACGCGTCCGGAGAAAGTGGCCGTGACGGGCAAGGGTGGAGCGCCCAGGGCGCCGCGTCCGTGGCGGCGCGGTTGGAGCGGGTGTCGGGCGCCGGCTCGGGCGCCCCTCCCGAGCTCCCGGGCCTCGAGCAGGTCCAGGCCATGATGGGGGTGAACCGGTAGGAGG
>JBDHLD010000212.1:0-4606 GCA_039586035.1 Gemmatimonadota bacterium
ATCCGCTCCGCCAGCGTGCCCTGGGGCACGAGCTCCAGCTCGATCTCGCCCGCCCTGTACTTCTCCGGGAAGACCCTGGAATTGGCCGAGCGCGGGTAGGAGCAGATCATCTTTTGGACCCGGCCAGCCGCGATCAGCGCCGCCAGCCCGACTTCACCGGTCCCCGTGTTGTTGTTGATGACGGTCAGGTTCGTGGCGCCGTGGTCGATCAGCGCGTGGAGCAGCTCGATGGGGCTTCCGGCCTCGCCGAAGCCGCCCACCATGACCGTCGCTCCGTCAAAGATGTCGGCGACGGCTTCGGCGGGGGTCACCCAGAGCTTGTCGATCATCTCAGCCGGTAGTCGTCGTGAGCTCGGACTCCTCCACCGCATGCACCACCGGCTGCAGTTCCACGACACGATCGTACTCGTAGAGGCCGGCCTCGTCGTAGATGACGCGGTCCGCGTACCCGTCGAACCAGATGGCCTCGGGGTTCCGCGCCACGATACAGACCTTGCCACGGTCCACCGCCGCGTGGGCGTTACGCAGGATCTTGAAGATCAGCACCCCGTTCTCGGTCCCGGGCACGCCGGGGATCGGGCCGTTCGTGACGGCGGCGACCTCTGTCTTGCCCTTGTAGTGCGTGATCGAGAGGCGCGCGTGCGTCTCCACACCCGAGAGGCCCTTTTGTGATTCGTTCAGGATCTGCCAGGCCGTCTCGATCGGGACGTTGAACGCGTGGTGCGCGATGATGTCGCGTCCACAGAAGAAGTAGTGATTCTCGGCACCGACCCGCTTCATCGCCCGCTGCATGATCCGGAGCGCGTCCGGGTCGTCGTTCACGTCTTTGATGATCGGCGACTGGTTCTCGATCGTGATCCAGCCGCGGCTCGTCAGGCCCTCCATGGCGGCGCGCGCCGAGTCGTTCCACTTGGGCGAACCGTTGGGGTTCTCCATGTAGCTCCCGTCTTCGGCCTTCAGCAGGAACTCGTCCGGATGGTTGAAATGGGTCAGGACGTGGACGCCGGCGTCCGGGTAGTGCTCGTGGAACGCGTCGAGCATCGCGAAGAACGTCGGGTCGAAGCGATCGGGGAAGAACGCCATCTCCTTGGTGCCGATGCGGATCGACTCGATCTCCGCCTCGGCCAGCGCGGCGAGCCATGCGGCGAGCTTGTTGTTCGGCAGGACCATCGGGTCACCGCCCGACATGACGACCTCGCGCAGCTTCTCGCGTCCGGACTCGGGGTCCCTTCCCCCGTTCTCCGCCACTCGAGCGTTGAACTCCCGGATGTAGTCGGTGACCGGCTTGATCTGGGCCAGACCCTTCTTGGCGACCGTCCCGTCGTGGCGCGCCACCTCCTTGCGCGCGATGAGCTCCTCGCGGTAGCAGAAGCGGCAGTGCGCGGAGCAGGTCGAGACGACGTACAGCAGCCCCATCTCGTACTTGTGGATCATCCCCTCGACGGGGCTGTAGTCCATCTGAAATCCGGGGTCCTCCGAGCCGGCCAGGCTGAGCGTTTCGTCCGGGCTCGCCTTCACGAGGCGTTGGAGGCTGGGACTCCTCTTCGCCATCTCGAAGTAATGGCGCGTCATCTTCACCGGCATTCGCGCCTCGACGTCGCGCTCGGTGCCCTTGAGTCCCCGAAGCTGCACGAGCTCGTCGGCCGAGTAGAAGCCCTTCATGTCGTCGGCGACCTTGTCGTCGAGGAAGGGCCTGAGGCCGTTGACGGAGTATCGTTCGTACCGCGGGCTCTCGACCGTGGCGAGGAAGCTTTGTTCTGTGGGGCTGGGCACGTACTCCGGCGAGTCGGCCATCGCGCGCTTCTCCGTTTCAGGCTGTGTCGTCGCGGTTGGGGAATCCGCGTGCAAGACCAATATCGCAAAAGGTGTCGCCTTCGACGACACCTTTTCGCACGGGAACCGGCCCTAACAGCTGGGCATGGAGGAGACCACTCAGCACGTTAGCTGCGAAGCGGCTCTCTGCTGACGTGGCAGGCCGCGGCCTCCCCGGACCCGCTCCCGATAGGTCCACAGCCCTTTCCCTCACGCCCCTCGAGCTCCTGGAGCGGCCCCTGTTGTTACTTTCCCTCGGTCGCTGGAGGGTCGTCTTCGACAAGGGGTCGTAGCGGCCGGGAACCGCCGCCGACGTGTCCGACCGACTGGCGGTCATCTGAAGAGAGTCACCAGACGGCAGCGTGTGGGGAAGGGTGCGTCACCGCACCGGAAGCCCTGACAGAGACCGTGATGCCGCGCCCTCCCACCGGCGATATATTGAGCCCGCCCTTCGCACGCTCCCTTGGGGGCCGAGCACGACTTCACGCCTATGAAGGTCCTCATCTCGATCCCCGCCCTCGACGAGGAGGCCACCATCGGGGGAGTGCTGGACACGCTACCCCGTAGCCTCGAGGGTGCCTCAGCGGTCGAGTATCTGGTTGTGGACGACGGCAGCTCCGATCGTACCGCGGAAGTGGCCGAAGCCCACGGCGCACGGGTCCTGAGTCACCGTCGCAATCTCGGTCTGGGTCAGGCCTTCAATACGGCCGTTACGGAGGCCCTGCACGTGAACGCCGACGTGCTGGTCACCATCGATGCGGATGGCCAGTTCGACGCCGCCGAAATCCCCCTGCTGGTAGGGCCCATTCTGAATGGGAAGGCCGACGCCGTTACCGGCAACCGGTTTCACGGCGCGGCCCGGCCCGCCGGTATGCCTCGGCTCCGTTATTGGGGCAACCTGTTCTTCGCTCGTCTGCTCAACGTGCTTCTTCTGGAGCGCCTCCACGACGTGTCGTGTGGCTTCCGCTCGTATTCCCGCGAGGCTCTGCTGAACCTGAATCTCTTCGGTCGGCACACGTACACGCAGGAATCGCTCTTGGACCTCGTACACAAGGATCTGCGCGTCTCGGAGGTGCCGATCACCGTACGCTACCCGAAGGAACGCAGGTCGCGGGTCGCCCGAAGCCTCGTCAACTACGGCGTCAACGCATTGAAGATCATCCTGCGTACCGCCCGTGACTTCAAGCCCCTTCGCTTCTTCGGGACCATGGCCGGCACCGTGATTCTCGTGGGAGCGATCATGGACTTGTGGCTCGTCGCGTTCTGGCTCCGAACCGGAGGGTTCTCGCCCTACAAGTTCGTTGGCTTCACAGGCACCGCTCTGGTGGTGGTGGGGATCTTGATCCTTGGATTCGCGCTTCTGGCGGACATGCTCGATCGGTTGCGTATCAATCAAGAGCGGGTCCTGTATCAGCAGCGCAAGATGATGTTCGGCGGACGGGGTGCCCGGATCGAAACGCGGGAAGAGCCGTGACGGCCCACCGTCGACTGCGGGTCCTCATCACCACGAGCACGTTTCCGGTCCACGCGAGGGACGGCATCCCGCGATTCGTCTTCGACCTGGCCCGAGCGCTTGCCGCCACCGCCCGTGTTTCCGTGCTGGCACCGGACGCACCGGGCGCCGCTCGAAGCGAGATGCTGGAGGGAGTGGAGATCCACCGATTCTCCTACTTCGCGCCCCGTCGGGCGCAGAAGCTCGCCCTGGGTGAAGGCATGCGGGACAACTTGAGGGCCTCGTGGTTGGCCAAAGCCCAGGTGCCCACGTTTCTGGCCGCCCAGGCGAGGGCGACGCGGAAGCTCGTCAAAGAGCGCGAACCCGACGTCGTGAACGCCCACTGGATGGTGCCTTCGGGCCTTACGAGCGCCTGGGCGTGTGGGCGGAGCCGCCCCACTCCGCTGGTTCTGCACGCCCATGCCGGAGACGTGTACCTGCTGCAACGCATCCCGCTGGGAGCGGTGGTGGCCCGCTACGTCGTCGCGCGTAGCCGAGCCGTGCTGGCTGACGGGAGTCACGTACGTGATGCGCTGGACGGCCTCCTGTCTACACCGAGTGACGCGATCCTGCGGCCCATGGGCGTGGACACGTCGATCTTCGGACGGCCAGGAGGCGCCGGGGTCCGGGACAGCGTGGAGCCGGGCTTTCAGGACGGCTTCCTGTTGTTCTTCGGACGGCTCTCGGAGAAGAAGGGCACGGTGTTCCTGATCCGAGCGCTCCCGGAGATCGAGGCACGTTTCCCCGGCCTGGGTCTGGTGGTCATCGGCGACGGGCCGGAGCGTCGGACGCTTGCGTTTCCTGGGGAGACGGCCCCACGCCGACATCGTGCGTTACCTGCACCGGTGTCGCGCGGCGGTCGTTCCTTCGATCATCGACTCACGGGGCGAGACCGAGGGCATGCCCACCGTCGTGCTGGAGGGCATGGCCGCGGGGGTTCCGGTAGTGGGGAGCGCCGTGGACGGGATCCCCGACGTGATTCGGCATGGGGTGAACGGCTGGCTGTGCCGAGAGCAGGACCCCGCCGACCTCGCCGCGAAGATCATCGAGGCTCTGGACGCGCAGGGCGGAGAGGCCGTGACGAGGAATGCCGTCCGGACCGCTCGAGCACACGACTGGTGGTCGGTGGCGCAGGACTACCTCGGCCACCTGGAAGCTGCAGTCGCGGGGAATGCCGGGCGCCCCCGTCGGTCCGCGACCCCAGAGCTCGAGACGTGAATCCGCGGCAGCGTACGGTGGCGATCTGGGGGGGCGCCCTGGTCGTGGCGTTCCTGGCCTACATACCCGCGCTCCGGGTGGGGT
>JBDHLD010000213.1:0-6976 GCA_039586035.1 Gemmatimonadota bacterium
CATCGAGGAAGCCGGGGGTGCGCGATGATCCGTCTGGCGAGCGGCTTCGTGGCGATCTGCGCGGCGGCATGCGCGATGTGGGCCGGGCCCCTCGAGGCCCAGCTCCGCCCGATCCCCTACGACGACTACTACCGCATCCAGACCGTGGGGTCGACCCGGATCTCACCGGACGGCAGCTCCACCAAGAGCCGGGCGAGGCACGTGACCTCCTGGAGCGGACTGGGCATTGCTGCCCCGCTTGCGGGGCTTCCTCGTGCGAGCGATGGACGCAGACCAGAAAGGGTCGAGTGATGGCGCCGCCCTCACCCCGCCGGCCCCAGATACTCGTCCAGCCACGGCAGCACGTCCCGCAGGAACTGGCCCCGCGGCAGCGGTCCGTGCCCCATGTCGTACAGAATGAACCGCTTGTGCTCGGCGGGAGTCCCGAGCTGGTCGAAGAGCGGCTGAGCCGACGTCTCGACCGGAAACACGTAGTCGTAGCGGCCGCCGATCATGAGCACCGGGATCGTCACGCGTGGAACGTAGTTGACGGCGTCTGCCTCGGGCGGGAGTTCCCGATACGTGTATCCGGGCAGGTACAGCAGGGCAGCGCTGAGGCGGTCCTCCAGGCTGAGCAGGGCGAGGGCGGTCGAGGACCCGAAGCTCGTGCCCACATAGCCGACCCGGTCCCCCTGGACGTCGTCCCGCGTCTCGAGATAGTCGATCGTGCGGCCGAGGTCCGAGGCCCAATCGGCCATGCGTGCCCGAAATGTGCGCACATATTCCTCGCCGGACAGCGAAAGGAACCCATCCCAGCGGTCGAACGATCCCTTCCAGATCGGCACAACCACGGCCCTCCCGCTTCGGACGAGAGACGTGATGGGATCACCTGGGCGGGGCATGAGCTCGGGGGTGGGTCGCGAACGCTGGGTCTGGAACGGCCCCAATCCGGGGAAGTAGACCAGCGGCTGATACGGCGCCGGAGCTGATTGGGGTAGGTACAGATAGATGCTGAAGCGCTCACCATCCGCGCCGGCATCCAGCGTCACGTGCTCCAGCGTCCAGTCCTCAGAGGAGTCGATGACCCCTTCCACATGGGCGTCCAGCTCCCCCGGCACGTACCGCATCTGGCTCCGGTAGATCTCGAACACCTCGTCCGAGACCGCCACGGCGCCTCGGTGGTCACGGGGCTGCAGCTCCACCGGCGCCATCACGCTGTCCCGTGGCTGCCCCTCCAGGTACCGTACGCCCCGGAAGCCGTTGCGATGGGACCGGTCGAAGGGGGGAGACGTGAACCGCACGCTGTGCATGCGCGCCTCGTCGTCCCACGCCCCGCCCATGAGCCAGCGGTGAGCGCCCGACGCGTTCCAGCACCACTCCTTCACGTTTCCGGCAGTGTCCAACGTGCCGTGAGGACCCATAGCTCCGCTGGTCCCGACGGCCATCGGTCCTTCCCCGCCAAAGTTGGCCAGGGGGAGCATCTCGCTCGTGAGCGACCCTCTGATGTTGTGGGATTCCTGGGCCGCTCGGGCCCAGTGGTAGATCGTGGGCAGCGACTTGTCCCTGAACCGCAGGTACGCGACGGCCTCGTACCAGCTCACTCCCCTGGCCGGATGGTCACCCTGACCCTCGGGGTAGTCGCCCAGCTCCCACCCCGCGGGACCCGGCCGCCCGCTCGTGTCCACGAAACCTGCCACCGCCTGGTCCCACGTCAGGACCTCGTCGTCGCGGATGTAGTCGAGTCCCTCCCAGTACTCCGGGGTCTCGTATCCTCCGGCGTCGACGAACTCCTTGTACTGTTCGTTCGTTACCTCGTGGCGATCGATGAGGTAGGGTGCCAGCTCGATCTGCGCCGCCGAGTTGAAGCCGGTGATGCGGATGCCGTAGCTCCCGCCGGGGACCCAGACCATGTCGGCAGGAATGCTCCCGGCTTCGCTCAACGTGATGACCGGCGACGACGCGCGGCCGAAGTAGAGCCCGGGTACCGCGGACGCGAGCAGCCGCGGCTCATAGCCCTCCGCTTCGACGCGAAGCTGAATGGCAGATTCCCGGGGAAGCCTCACGGCGTCCAGCGGCGACTGTCCGAGAAGACGCCACTCGGCGTTTGGGTCTGAGTACGGTCGGACGTATACGCTGGCGCCCGGTGGCTCGGTGATGATGGCGCCCGTGACGGCCGCTCGCTCCATGCCCTGGGCCAGGATCGGGTCATCGGGGATGTGACGCTCGATCTCCCGGCCGATGGCGAACGCCGCGGCGTAGTCGTCCTGATCGAGCATGGCGAGCATCTGGGGTAGACCTTCCTCCCGGGCCTGCCGCGTGACAGCGCCCCGGTTGATCCCGATCACTGCCAAGGCCCCGATCGCCACGACACCCGTTACGAGGGGTACGGCGACCGCCGGCCGGCGCAGCGCCGCCCAGGGGCTGGCCGCCATCGCCATGGAGGGCGTCGGTCCCGTCATGGCCAGACGACACGCCTCGAGCTGTTCGACCAGCTCCTCGGCCGACCCCGCGCGCTTGGCCTTGTCCTTCGTCAGGGCGCCCATGATCGCGCCCTCGACGTCTTCTGGGATTTCGGCTCTCAGCGAGCGGGGAGCCTCTGGATCGGCGTTCGAGATCGCGGCCATGATGACCCAGTGACTCTCGCCCTGAAACGGCCGCGCGCCCGTGAGCATTTCGTAGAGCACGGCGCCGAGTGCCCACACGTCGCTCCTCTGATCGGCCGGCTCTCCTTCGACCTGCTCGGGCGACATGTAGGACACGGTGCCCAGGGTGGTGCCGGTCTGCGTGGGCCCGGTCACGTCCATGAGCTTGGCGATCCCGAAGTCGACGATCTTCAGGAAGCCGTCGCCCGTGACCATGAGGTTGGCGGGCTTGACGTCCCGGTGCACGATGCCGTTGGCGTGGGCCTTGGCCAGCCCCTGCCCGATCTGGATGGCCAGGTCCAGCGCCTCCTTCACGGGCAACGGCCCCCGCGCGATCCGCGCCTTGAGCGTCTCGCCGTCGTAGAAGGCCATGGCGATGAACAGCTGGCCGTCGGGCGCGGCATCGATCTCGTGGATCGTGCAGATGTTGGGGTGGTCCAGCGCGGAGGCCGCCTGCGCCTCCTGCATGAAGCGCTGACGGGCGTCGTCGTCCCGGGTCAGCTCGGGTGGGAGGAACTTGAGCGCGACGTGGCGATTCAGCTTGGTGTCGAGCGCCTTGTAGACGACCCCCATCCCGCCGCCGCCCAGTCGCTCCCCGATCTCGTAGTGGGAAAGTCGCTGGCCTTCCATGGGCGTTCCCCTTTCCTGCGAGTCGCCGCTGGAGAATCGACCGCCGACCGTAAGGGGAGTATAGGCTCTGGGAAGGCGTTTCGCCCGTGTCGCGTTCGACGCAAAGCAGCGCGCGACATGCTCCAGCGCTCCCGAGCGAACTGGCCGACGTCCGCCTCCAGGCTCTGACGCGTGATCATCGACGCACGCTGGTAGGTGGATCGAGGGACGACGACGTCGTATCGTTGCAGGCGAGGTTCCCCCCCCTCCCGACGAGGCGTACATGACCGACCCGGTCGTTCGACTGAACGCTGCCCTGGAAGGCCGATACCGCATCGAGCGAAAGATCGGTGAGGGCGGAATGGCCACCGTCTATCTTGCCGACGACCTGCGGCACGAGCGCCGTGTCGCGCTCAAGGTGTTGAAGCCCGAGCTGGCCGCCGTCGTAGGGGGCGAGCGGTTCCTCGCGGAAATCAAGACGACGGCGAATCTCCAGCATCCGCACATCCTACCGCTGTTCGACTCCGGTGAGTCCGACGGCGTCCTGTACTACGTGATGCCGTTCATCGAGGGCGAGACGCTGGGCGACCGCATCGCTCGCGAAAAGCAGCTTCCCGTCGACGAGGCCGTGGGCATCGCGATGGCCGTGGCCGGCGCTCTGGACACCGCGCACGAGGCGGGCGTGGTCCATCGAGATATCAAGCCAGGTAACATCCTGCTCAGTCGCGGTCAGCCCCTGGTGGCCGACTTCGGCATCGCGTTGGCCGTCGGCACCGCCGGGGGCAGTCGATTGACCGAGACCGGTCTCAGCGTCGGTACGCCCTTCTACATGAGTCCCGAACAGGCGACCCTCCGTATGTCGGGAACACCGCGCAGGCGGTCCTGGGCAAGATCATTCAGGGGGAGCCCGTCTCCGCGACGACGATCCGCAAGTCGATCCCGGCCAACGTCGACGCGGCCCTGCAGAAGGCGCTCGAGAAGTTGCCGGCGGACCGATTCACACGGGCCGCCGAGTTCGCCAGAGCCCTCTCCGAGCCGAGCTTTCGCTACGGGCACCGGGAGACGGGCGGCGCCGCCATGCGCGGCGGCCTTTGGAACCCGCTCTCCATCGGAAGCACGGCCGTGGCGGCCCTTGCAGTCGTCGGATTGGGAGTGGCCATGTCGTCTTCCGACTCGGCCCCGCCCGCGGCCGCTCAGCGCTTCGAGACCCCCCTTCGTCCGACACAATCGATGGTGGGGTTCGACGCATCGTCGTTCAACATCTCGGCCGATGGGTCCATGCTCGTGTACCGGGGGCCTCCGGCCGAGGGCACGATCTTCCAGCTCTGGGTGCGGAGCTGGGGCGATATCGAGGCGTCCGCACTCCGGGGTACCGCGGGACCGTTCGACCCGTCGTTCTCTCCGACCGGCGCCGAGGTGGTCTTCACGCAGGGGCCGGAAGTCAAGGTCGCGGCCCTCGAGGGAGGCCCGCTTCGGACACTCGGGGAGGGCATCTACCCCCGCTGGGGTTCGGACGGCTTCGTGTACGCATTCAAGGACGCCTCGATCGCCCGCATCCCGGGCGCGGGCGGCGAATGGGAGGTTCTGGCATCTGCGGAGGACTTCTCGTTCGCCGGAGTCGCCGACGTCCTGCCGGGGGAAGAGGGGGCGGTCGTCTGGGTTACGCTCGAAGACAACACCGACGAGGTCTACACGCTCGACTTCGAGAGCGGCGAGTTGGCCAGACTCACCGCAGGCGGGTCACCCCGCTACGTCGCCACCGGCCACCTCCTATTCACGCTCGACGGTAGCCTGATGGCCGCGCCCTTCGATTCACGGAGCAAGGAGACCACAGGACCGTCAGTTTCCATGATCGAGAACGTCAACGCGTTCGCCGTGTCCGACGAGGGCACGCTGTACTACACGGTGGGCGCCGGGGGCGGGGCGCTGCAGGAGCTCGTGTGGGTGGATCGCAACGGGAACGCGCAGCCTGTCGATCAGGGCTGGTCGCTGGATACCGGCGGATCCAACGCGGGCTGGAGCATGTCCGCGGACGGCACCCGCGTGGTCACCCGCGAGAGGACGGAGGCCGGCCAGGACATCTGGCTGAAGGAGCTCGGCGGCGGTCCGCGGTCCCGCTTGACGTTCCACGAAACCGAGGATCGCAAGCCCGTCTGGGGCCCGGACGACGAGACCGTGACCTTCATCTCGCAGCGCGGTGGCAACGGAGACGTGATGACGCGCCGTGCCGACGGAACAGGAGCTCCCGAGCTGATCCTCGACCTGGAGGCCAACATCGCAGAGGCGTCATGGAGTCCGGACGGTGAGTGGCTCGTCGTTCGCGTCGCGGGCACGCCGGGTCAGACCGGCGGCCGGGACATCCTCGGGTTCCGGCTCGGAGAGGGCACGGAGCCCATTGCCCTGCTCACCGAACCGCACGACGAGATCGCCCCTCAGCTGTCGCCGGACGGTCGGTGGCTGGCCTACACCTCGAACGAGACCGGGCAGCACGAGGTGTTCGTCCGGCCCTTCCCGGACGTCGATGCGGGCCGGTGGCAGGTGTCGACGGCTGGTGGCTTTACCCCCCGGTGGTCGAGAGACGGGAACGAGATCTTCTACGTCAGCGGCCAGCGGGCGATGATGGCGGCAGAAGTCGAGACCGAGCCCTCGTTCCGGGTCGGCACGCGGAGCACGCTCTTCACGTTGGGCGCCACCTTCGTATCATCCGACATCTACGTGCCCTACGACGTGTGGTCGGGAGACCAGCCGTTCCTCATGGCTCGTGCGTATCGGGACGAGGTCGACCTGGACGCACCTCCCGATGCGATTCTCGTGCTCAACTGGTTCGACGAGCTGACGGCGCGCGTCCCGAACTAGGGCTTTGCCGTGTGATCTCCCTCCCCCGCGACGGGAGGGGGGCCGGGGCCACCGAACGTCCCCGGGTCCGGACGAGACCAGCGGGCCGTACCGAGCCCGACAACGGCGCGCCGCGCGCGTCGTTGAGATATCGAGTCCTATGAGCGGGGTGCAGTGAGCATGGACCTCTCGGTGTGGGCGCAACTCGGGGAAGCGGTCGCTGGCCTGGGCGTGATCGCGTCGCTCGTATACGTGGCTGCTCAGATCCGACAGAACACACGTTCGATCCGAGCCGCCACCTACCATTCACTCGTTGGCACGTCCATCAGCCTGCTGCAGAGCATCTACGTGCACGCGGACGTGGCGCAGATCCTCGCCAAGATGCAGACGGGTGCCAGCCTCGCGGACCTGGAGCCCCTGGAGCAGGCAAGGGCGGAACCCGCGTTGCTGGCGGCGTTCCGGAGCTTCGACAACGTGCTGTATCAGTACCGGAGCGGCATGCTCGATCCCGAGCTGTGGGAGGGGTACCGACGGGTCATGCACAACTACGCCCGCATACCCGCCTGGGCGGAGTGGCTACGGGCCAACCGCGACCTCTTCACCCACTGGTTGTACGAAGAGCTGGCGCCGTCGGTTGATGCGGGATGACGGGGCCGGCCTCGTGGCCGTGCGCCGGTCCCGTCGGTCAGGCAAGCCCCGCGCTCGTCCCCCAGAAAGCCTAGAACCCGAACCGCAGCCCCGCCTCCAGGAAGAACCCGTTCCGGTTGACCGCGGAGTCCCCCGGGTCCGGCTCGGCAGTCAGGTCGGTCAGGCCGAAGTCGTACCCGATGTCGGCGGAGACGAGCGTGAAGTCACCGCCAATCCCCACCCGAGCGTTCCATAGCGTACTCGTGACGTCGTCGCTGGTCACG